>JAKSTN010000099.1 GCA_024402535.1 Treponema sp. | reverse complement strand
TTCAAAAGACGTGATTTTTATGTTCCAAGGTAAGAGTTGTTTCCAGTCATCTTCAGTCCAGCCATCAGTATCTGCAGCTTGTTCAAAAATACAACGAAGATAATCTTCTGGATTTATATTATGTATTTTAGCACATTCTATCAGGCTGAACAAGAGACAACTTGAACGAGCCCCATCTTCTGAACCTGCAAACAGCCAGTTTTTGCGTCCAAGAACAAATGGTTTGATAGATCGTTCTGCGATTGAATTATCAAGATAAATATACGGACATTCAATATAATTCAAAATATGCTGCCATGAATTAAGTGCATAACTGATAGCTTTTCCGAATTTTACTTCAGGAACTACGGATGGCTGAATAGCAACCAGCCAATCATGGAAGTCATTTAAAATCGGGAGAATCTTCTTTTTTCTTTCTTCCACTATTTCATCATTGTTCAGATTCTTTTCTCTAAGTCTGTTTTCGAGGAAATATATCTTTTGAATATAATCTACAGCTTTCTGGGCATTTTCAGCAAAGCCATGTCCACATTTTACGGCATCAAAGAATTTGCGTCTGACATGAGCCATACAGGCTACATGAATTATGAGATCATCAGGATACAGTTTTGAATGTTCTTCCAGGGCAGCTTCATAACCGCCATATTCATCCGTTTGGAGCCAGCCTTGAAAACCGTTTATAAAAGGCTTTATGAACTTTGGATTCCGGCTTTCATAATATCTGTAAATTACGGCTTTTTGTTCGACCGGTCCGCCGCATGCCAGCCACATATATGATTTCTGCCGGTTTTTATTGGCTTCAACATTTTCATATTTCAGAACCTTAACCGTAGTCTCATCCATGTTCATAACTGGACCGGATTTTATATGATTCATAAGAATCTGTTCCATAGGCTTCAGTTTTTCATAAACTTTAAGCTGCCAGTTATCCATGTCAGCTCTTGAAATATCAATCAGACGTCTTTCGAAAGCTTTTGACTGTCTGTAGTATGGATTATGTTCACAGAACTTCTGTGTAAAGATAAAGGCAAGAAGATTTGGTGTAGAAATTGATTTTGGAATAATATGCTTTGGAGCCGGCATCTGACGGAATACAGGATGTTCTTCATCTCCACTTCCTTCGCAGGTTCTGCAGGCGTATTTCGGACGTACAGTAACTTCAACATAAATCTGAGCTGGAATTACCTGGAGTCTTTCAGAGCGGTCTTCCCCTACTTTTACAAGTTCGGCACCACATGCACAATGCTTTTCTTCTTCGGGAATATCAAGATATATTTCACGTCGCGGAAGATCTTCTGAAAGCTTTTTACGGCCACACTTTCGTCTTTTATAGCTTTTGACAAGTTCCTCTTTGAAAGGCCCCTCACCCGCTACACTTGCTTCAATTTCTTCTTCAGATGGAATGAATGCTTCATCTTCGAAATCAAAAAGACTCGGCTGGTTATCAGATTTTTCTGTTCTGGCACAGAAGCGGTAACGTAACTGTGTTGCAAGTTTTTCCTGAAGCTGAATTATTTCCAGGTTCTTCTGTTCTATTTCAGATTCTCTAAGTTCGATTTCTTTCTGTTTTGCCTTAATTTCAAGATCTTTTTTCTGGAGCAGGGAATCTTTTGAAACGATTACATTAGCCTGAGCATCTATTTTCAACTGCTGGTCAGATATTTCTTTCTGCTGACTCTGAATTATTGAGTTAGCAGCTTCCAGCATTTTGAGAGCTTCTTCTAATATAATCCCCTTGTTTTTTCCCACGATTTAAATGTTAACATATTTAAAAACTTTTAAAAAGGGGTTTAAAAAAATTTTTTAAGCAAACTTCTCATAATGAAGTTCCTCGTGCATTGTTGTAAAATCAATTCCTGTAAGCAGCATTATCATCTGCCGTGAATTGATTTCATTTACAGCTTCTTTATTTTCAGGCCAGGGCCATCTATGTTTTTCGAGTTTCTTCTGTGCTGTCCAGAATCCTGTTTTATCCCACCAGATTGCCCGCAGAATATTTTTTCGTTTATTACAGAAAAGAAAAACTGCCCCGCTTAATGGATCTTGTCCCATAATGTTTTTAATTAAATTTAATAGTTCATCTGTTGAGATGCGAAGATCCGTAACTCCTGGTCTCAGGAAAACTCTTGTATTTGTTACATCAAATTTCATAATTCTACCACCGCCCTTAATATAGTTTGTAACTGAAGCTTCCCTACTGATGCAGGAACCTCTATTGTTGCTTTTCCTAATTTTACAGTGATTTTTTCAGGTTCTTTTTCATAACATGGTTCATCATCAATAATCTGAAACTTTTGAATTACAGGTTCTGTAGCAGCTTCAACTTCAACAAAATCTGATATATTTACAGCTGAGGATTTTTTGGGATTCTTTTCTCTGTAAGATGACATTTTCTCATCCAGAGCTTTTGTAATTGTTTCTTTTTTGATTTGATTCATTTCGCAGAAAGTGTCTATCGGCATGTTTGATGCAGCGAACCGTTCAAGCCAGACTTCTCTACTGCCTTTTGTTTCGAATAAATTCAAAATGGCCTCCTTCTTGGAGACCATTTTAGTATATGTTTTTGTTGATTTTTAGGTGGTG
>JAKSTN010000098.1 GCA_024402535.1 Treponema sp. | reverse complement strand
TAAGCGTATAATTAACACCCCCTACGAATAAAAATAAACATGAAATAGAATCTCCTCATAGCGAGGAGATTTTTTTATGATTTTTCCAGTAAAACGAGTAAAAGAAGAATTGGTAAAAGAGTTTGCTGCATCAACAATGAGAATTGACGATTTTGCAGAAGCTCATAGTATTACACCGGAAGCCTTAAAAAGCTGGATTGATGAAGTAATGCATCCAGCACCAGCAGCAAAAGGCGATTTTGATGTATTTTCAACAACAGATTTTGTAGAACTAGATATTCCTAAAGTATCAAAGCAGGGGATAACACTTTCAAAAAACAGAAAAGACTTAATCACTGTAAGGGCTGCAGGAATTGAAATTGATGTTCCAATCGAGACCTGCGAAACAAACTTATTCAAAATCCTACAGACGGCGGCAAGCATATGAGATTAGATTTTTCACATACAAGAATAATCATCAGACCAGGAACAACAAATATGCTCGCTTCCAAAGACCAGCTTCTGGAAATCATCAAGAACATAATGAAAGACGATCCGTTCAGTGGAGCTGTGTTTCTGTTCTGCAATCGTAAACGAAACATTCTGAAAATGATATGGTGGGACAGAACCGGTTTCTGGGTAGCACAGAAGAAGCTTGAGAAAGGACACTGGCCATGGCCAGATACGCAGGAACAAGTCAGGCAACTGAATATGGACCAGGTAGAAATGCTACTAAAGGGCGTTGATTTCTTTAAGGGACACGAAGAGCAGTTTTTCTCAGAAATAAATTAAAGAAATATTCCATACCCATCTTTTAACATTTTTCAATTTATGTTAACCTTTAAATCGTGGGTGTGGAAAACGAGATTACATTAGAAGAGGCTCTCAAAATGCTTGCTGCTGCAAAACTTCAGATTGAAGAACAGCAGCAGTCTTTACAGAAAAAAGACGATGAAATAGCTGAAAGAGACCTTAAAATCAATGCCCAGATTGCAGTAATAAACCAGAAAGATAAGCAGCTTGAAGCTGAAAAATTCGAAAAAGAACAGATAAAACTTGAATTAATTAAGGTTCAGGAAGAATTATCATCTCAATTAGCACATAGATTCTGTGCACATTCCGAAAAGTCAGATAACCAGCCAAGCCTTTTTGATTTTGAAGATGAAGAATTTACCCCATCTGAAGAAGAAATTGCAGAAACAGTAACAGGTGAGGGGCCTTATAAAGAAGTAAAGGTCAGAGAGTATATCCGGCGTAAATGTGGCCGCAAGCCGATAGATGACTCAACTCCAACAAAACAGATCTATCATGATATTCCAGAAGAAGAGAAATTATGTGCATGTGGCTGTAAACTCAAAAAAGTAGGGGAAAACTCTACAAAACGTCTACGAATTATCCCTGCCAAAATGTACGCCATTGAAGATATCTATCCAAAATATGCATGTCCAGCCTGTGAAGGAAGCGGAGATGAAGATAAACCTGTTTTCCGTCAGGCGCCTGCAGTAAAATACTTAATTCCAAAATCAATTGCAACATCAGAACTTCTTGCATATACAATGACAAATAAGTTCTGCGAACACCTTCCTTTTTATCGACAGGAAAAAGCATTTGAACGCCGGTGCATTACAGTAACTAGAGCAGACATGTCTAACTGGCAGGAACAGATTTATAAGCGGCTTAAGCCAATGGATAAGCTAATTATGAATCATATTAAGTCCGGCAATACCATGAATATGGATGAGACTACCGTAAAAGTTCTGAAATATAAAAATCAGAGCGAAAATGATTCAAGAAAGAAATCATATATCTGGCTTGGAATCGGAGGTCCAAAGGACAACAAGGCTGTAATCTATAGATATTATGAAAGCCGGCATCATAAATACATAAAACCTTTCATAAACGGATTTAAAGGCTATCTGCAGACCGATGAATATCCCGGATACGAAACCGCCATAAATGAGCATGCACTTTTATATCCTGATGATAAAATTATTCATGTAGCATGTCTGGCTCATGTCCGCCGTAAGTTCTTTGATGCCTCATTAAACGGTAAAACTCCTGGAGCGAGTAAAGCTGTTAAATATATTCAGCAGATATACAGGCTGGAAGAAGAGTTAATTGCCATGAACCTTTCTCCAGAAGAGCTTGTCTCAAAGCGTAAAGAAATTATTAAGCCTGTATTCGATGAATTTCATGAATGGCTTTTGGAAATGAAACCTAAAGTTCCTCCGACACTTATGTTTGGCCGCGCCATAAATTATGCACTTTCTGCATGGAATCATCTTCTCAATTATCTGGATTGTCCTGAACTTTTTGTTGATAATTCCATTTCGGAACGATCCATAAAACCGTTTGTAATCGGTCGCAAGAACTGGCTTTTCTCAGGTTCTGAAACTGGCGCTGAAAGTTCCTGTTTTTTATTTACACTTATTGAAAATGCAAAACTTTATAAGCTGGATCCATATGAATACTTGCGTTGCGTTTTTGACCAGGCACCATTCTGTGAATCCGAAAAAGATTTTGAAAAATTACTCCCATGGAACATCAAAATAACTGAATTCAATGAAGAGGGAACCTGGAAAACAGACGCGTAGGAGGTTAAAAATTGACGCTTACA
>JAKSTN010000097.1 GCA_024402535.1 Treponema sp. | reverse complement strand
GCATATTTTGGAATTGTAAACAGAAAAATGATTTCTGTTCCTTTACTCCCGGACTTTTCGTCAGCAGAAGTAAAAAGCATTCTTGACCACTGTCAGTGCGATGCCTTAATCGTTGACGAAACTCTCTATAAAAAACTTTCCGATATTCAGGAAAATCTTCCCCAAGTTATCATTTCACTTAAGGATTTTTCCGTAATCAAGGCTCCCGGAGAATACCCTTCCCTTGAAGAGATTTCAAAAATTCAGCTTCCTGAAATCGAAATCAAAGATGATGACATTGCATCAATCATTTATACTTCCGGAACAACAGGCCGCAGTAAAGGAGTTGTTCTTACCCACAAGAATCTTGTTTGGACCGCCATTCAGGGACAGTACACTCACCGCATCAACAAACTAGACCGTGTCCTTTCATTCCTGCCAATCAGTCATGTATATGAATTCACAATCGGTTTTTTGATGCAGATTCTGAACGGAGCATGTATCTATTATCTTGCAAAACCTCCGGTTGTAAGTTCCCTGCTTCCAGCCTTTTCGAAAGTCAAACCAACAATCATTCTTTCCGTTCCCCTAGTAATGGAAAAGATCTACAAAAACAAAGTTCTTCCGACTTTCGAAAAAAACGGATTCGTAAAATTCCTTTACTCAATTCCAATGTTCCGCCGTATTCTGAACAGCATTGCGGGTAAATCTCTGAAAAAGACTTTCGGCGGCCACCTCCAGTTCTTTGGAATCGGGGGAGCTAAGGTTGATCCTAAAGTTGAACGCTTCATGAAGGAAGCAAAATTCCCTTATGCCATCGGATACGGACTTACAGAAACCTCACCTCTTCTGGCAAGTTCAGGAGTTCGTATTACAAAACCGGGAACTATCGGTGTAATTGTTCCGGGCGTAGACCTTCAGATTGCAAACCCGAACGAAGAAGGTGTTGGAGAAGTTGTAGCAAAAGCTCCTAATGTTATGGTGGGCTACTATAAAGATGATGCATTAACGAAGGCAGCTTTCACAACAGAAGATGATTCCTGCGGGCCTGGCTATTTCAAGACGGGAGATCTTGGAATCATTCAGAAGTGGCACGGAGAACCCCGCCTTTCTCTCAAAGGCCGTTCAAAGAATATGATTCTTTCCGCCAGCGGTGAAAACATTTACCCGGAAGACATTGAATTCATTCTGAACCAGCACCCTGTAGTTTCAGAATCCCTTGTAGTTGAAGATGACAACGGTCTTGTAGCCCTTCTTCAGATTGATGAAGAAAAACTTGAAGAAGAAGCACGTAAACGTGTTTCACTTTCAGATATTTCGCTTTCAAAAATCAAGGAAGGACTTTCAGATCTGAAAGAAGATATTTCTGAAAAAGCTACACAGAAGAAAGATGACATTTCCGATGCAATAGCATATCAGAAAGAAGTAATCTTAAACGAGATCAAGTTCTTCGTAAATAAACAGGTAAACAAATCTTCAAAGATTGACCGCATTGAAACAATCAAGCAGTTTGAAAAA
The DNA here is from genome assembly GCA_024402535.1 of Treponema sp. GTDB lineage: Bacteria > Spirochaetota > Spirochaetia > Treponematales > Treponemataceae > Treponema_D. The sequence continues at coordinate 1,335 of JAKSTN010000097.1, read as the reverse complement.
ACGGCCAGTCAGAAAATCAAGCGTTACCTGTATGATTTACGAAGCAAGGTAACAAAGCGCTAGCAAAAAAGGGTTGTCCAATAAGTCCTGTCATGCTGAATTTATTTCAGCATCTGCACTTTATATAGTGCTTAAGATTCTGAATCAAGTTCAGAATGACAAGGTCTTTATTCTTTTAGGACAGCCCTTTTTTTTACCTCACATTAATCATTCCATTCTCTACGCTAAGAACAATTGTACTGCCTTCCACGTAATTTCCTGAAAGAAGGGCTTTCGCCATTGTGTTTTCCACATAATTCTGGACTGCCCGTTTTACAGGACGAGCACCCATTGCAGGTTCATAACCTTTATTGCAGAGGAAGTCAACAACTTCATCATCATACTGAACTGAGATACGGCGGTCTTCAAGACGGTGACATACACGTTCCAGCTGCTGGCGAACAATTTTCCTGATGTGGTCTTTCCCAAGTCTCTGGAACATAACAATTTCATCAATGCGGTTCAGAAACTCAGGTCTGAAATGCTTGAACAAAAGTTCAGACACAGCAGGCTTCAAAGCCTGTACCTGTTCCTCGTTTTCTGCTTCAAGAATAAGATCACTTCCCAGGTTACTGGTCATAATGATGATTGTGTTCTTAAAGTCCACTACCCGGCCCTGCCCGTCTGTAAGCCGTCCGTCGTCCAGTACCTGAAGGAGAACATTGAAAACATCCGGGTGAGCTTTTTCAACTTCGTCGAAGAGAATTACAGAATATGGACGACGGCGGACGGCTTCTGTAAGCTGACCGCCTTCATCGTAGCCAACGTATCCTGGAGGTGCCCCGATAAGGCGGGTAACACTGAACTTTTCCATATACTCGCTCATATCGATGCGGGTCAGAGCTTTTTCATCATTAAAGAGGAAATCAGCCAGAGTCTTAGCAAGTTCAGTTTTTCCAACCCCTGTAGGCCCGATAAACATAAAACTTCCAAGAGGTCTGTTAGGATCTGAAAGCCCGGATCTGTTACGGCGAATTGCATCACTTACAACCTGTACTGCTTCATCCTGACCTACCACCCGGTTATGAAGAACATTTTCCAGTTCCAGATATTTCTGCTTTTCACCACTCATCATTTTTGCCACAGGAATACCGGTCCATGAGCTTACAACCTTTGCAATATCTTCTTCAGTTACAGCCTGACGCAGAAGTTTTTCAGTATTTCCCGCTCCACTTTCACCAGCACCTTCACCGTTTGCCTCGGCAGCAAGAGCCGCTTCAAGTTCTTTTTCAAGATTCGGGATAACTGAATATTTGATTTCGGCAGCCTTTGCAAGGTTTCCTTCGCGCGTATATT
>JAKSTN010000096.1 GCA_024402535.1 Treponema sp. | reverse complement strand
GGGTCTGTCCCCTGTCACAAAACTCTTTTCTTTTATACCAAAATACGATAAAGTTTAATTAATTATGAAATCGAAATACGTTGTGTTCATATTTGTTTTAGTTGCGCTGATTCTTGGCGGAGTTTTTTATTTAACAAAAAATTACGGTAAAAAAGACGAAGTTTCTGGTACTCATGCCAAGGTTGTCACCCCTAAGGGAAATAATAAAAATGAAAGCGGTACAGACTCCGAAAAGCAGAATGTAAATTTCGATTCAGAAAATTTCGATACCTTTATTACGCTTTTACCTTCTGAAACATTAATCAACTCTATAACTTTTGACATTAACAACGACGGTTATGATGATGAAATTATTACAGTTCGCAAAACAGGAACAGAAGATTTTACCATCGTTCCTGGCATTTATAATGATGTTACTGGTGATTACGACCGTCTTGAAGATATTCCAACTTCAATTTCAAAAATAAGAACTTTTTCTGTTTCGGGAATGGATGTTACAGGTGAACATCAAAATGCTCTTGTTTATCAGGGTGTGGATGATGATGATAACTATGTAATGAGTCTGTTGTTATGGAAACCAAATGAAACAACGGGCGAATTATTCAATATTGGAGACTTCATTTCAGACGGTACTATTTTTATTCAGCAGGTTGAACGTTCTGATTCATATGAACTTTCGCTTTCAAAAGGTGAATGTTATTCTGTCTGGGTTTATGAGTCTGAAAAAATTATAGATGAAAATGGTAAAGAAGTAGCCGGTCAAAATCAGATTCAAAGTGAATATAAATGGAATCCTGTTGCTCAGGTTTACGAACTTTCAAATAAAATTAAAGTTACTGCCGGAAAACTTGCTGCTAATGAATTGTCTCGTATTCAGGATGGAACTGTAGAAACTTTTGCAGCTTTCCTTGATGGATTATGGTATAAAACTTCTAACAGCGACAACGAAATCCGCTATGTTTATTATGATTATGAAAACAAAGAAATAATTCTTCTTTATTCTGATACTCAAGAAATATATGAATGGGATGACAGCAAACTTCGTCACAATGGTATTTATCTCTATACTGTAAATTCCGACATAACCAATTTCCAGCGCCGTTTTGATATTTTACTTATTTCAGTTGATGAAATCAAAATCACTCTTTATGATTCAATAGGTCTTGCAATTACGGCCAGTTCAGAGTGGGATGGTCAGTATAAAAAACTGAGTTTACAGAGTTCTTTTGAAGAAACTGTTGTTGAAGAAAAAAATATTTTCCTTGCTGAATTGGAAAAATCTGATTTATGGGCAACAGTTGATGGAGTTGATACAATTTCTTTAAAAGATAATCTTTATGAATTCAATTTCAATGATTCTGTAGAACGCGGCGTTTATTCAGTAATGAAAATTGGCGAATATGATGTTCTTGAAGTCAGATCTACTTCTTTTGATTCTATTTTGAATCAGTATTATGCAATGGAATTCGGAACAAAAACAATTACAGAAACTGTAAAGAAAAAAAATGTTGAAAAAGTTGTAACAGATTATGATACAATCATCTTTACACCTGTAAAAATAAATCCTGATGACTGTTTTATTGCAGAAGGAAAAGCATATACTTTCCAAAGACAGCAGCCAGCAGAATAAATTTTATTTATTGTTGATTAAATCGTGTTTTTCAAAGGGTCAAAGGGTAGTCAATAATTTACAATTTATGTTTTATTCTATATAATAATTCTTTATGAATGCAAACGAATTACGCTCAAAATATATTGAGTTTTTTAAATCAAAAAATCATGCTGTAATTTCTGGACAGTCTTTAATTCCAGAAAATGATCCTTCAGTTTTGTTTACAACTGCCGGAATGCACCCTTTAGTTCCATATTTGCTTGGTGAAAAACATCCAGCCGGAACTCGTTTAACAGATTACCAGAAATGTGTACGTACTGGCGATATTGATGAAGTAGGTGACCCATCTCACTTAACTTGTTTTGAAATGCTTGGTAACTGGTCTTTAGGCGACTACTTCAAAAAGGAATCTATTTCTTATTCTTACGAATTCCTTACTTCAAAAGACTGGCTTGCGCTTGATCCACGCAAAATCTCTGTAACTGTATTTGCCGGTGATGAAAATGCTCCTCGCGATGAAGAAGCTGCATCAATCTGGAAAGAAAACGGTATGCCAGAAGATAAAATTGCATATCTTCCAGCTTCGGATAACTGGTGGGCAGCTGGTCCAACTGGTCCTTGTGGTCCTGATACAGAAATTTTCTACTGGGTTGGAGAAGGTCTTCCACCTGTAGGTTCAAATAAAGGTACAGACTCTGCAAACTGGATGGAAATCTGGAACAACGTATTTATGCAGTATAACCGCGTAGATGAAAAAACATTGCTTCCTCTTCCAAAAAAGAATGTAGATACAGGTATGGGACTTGAAAGAGCTAACTGTGTTTTGCAGGGAAAAACAAGCGTTTACCTTACAGAAGTTTTCCAGCCAATCATTACAAAAATTGGTGAACTTGCTGGCGGTTATGTTTACGGCTCAAATGAAGAAAAAGATAAATCTGTACGTATTATTGCTGACCATTCTCGTTCTGCAACATTTATTCTTGGCGACCAGAAAGGTGTTACTCCAGACCGTGTAGGTGCTGGTTATGTTCTTCGCCGTTTAATCAGACGTGCAGTTCGCCACGGAATGAAGCTTGGAATTGAAAAAGACTTTATGGCAGAAATTGCAGAAGTTGTAATTGCAAACTTCAAAAATGCTTATCCAGAATTGGAAGAAAATAAAGCAAAAGTTCTTAAAGAACTTACTGCCGAAGAAGCAAAATTCCGTACAACTCTTAAAAAAGGTGAAGCAGAATTCCAGAAAATGCTTCCAAATCTTATGAAGAATCCTAAAAAGATTATCAGTGGTAAAGTTGCTTATAATCTTTATGAAACATACGGTTATCCTTTGGAACTTACACAGGAACTTGGAGC
>JAKSTN010000095.1 GCA_024402535.1 Treponema sp. | reverse complement strand
TTCCTGTTACGGCCATGCGAACAGGCATCATGTAGTCACCAAGTTTAATTCCAAGTCTTTCGCTTTCTGCTTTTGCAAAGTTTTCAGCAGTTTCGTGGTCGCTTGTAGGAATCATTTTTACGAATTCCTTTGCACTTTCAAGAACTTCCTTGGTTTTTGCAGCATCAATGCGTTTTGGAACGATTTCTTCTACAGGTGGAACTGTAAGTGGAACGAACATGAAGCGTACCATTTCTGCAGCGTCACACAGGAACTTAAGGCGTTCCTGGATCAGAGGCATAAGATCCATAAGGCGCTGTTTAACATCAGCCTTGGAAAGTCCCATGCTTTCGTCTACACAGTATGGTTCACCGTCTTCACCCATAGCAACACCAGAGAATTCTGGTCCTACCTTTGGTTTTGGCTGTGGGTTTTCAGGGTTGATTTCAAGAGTTGCATCCCCTGTTCCTGTAATAAATGGAAGAGTCCATTTGTAAAGTTCTTCTGCAGAAAGCTGGCGGATATAGTTTCCGTTGTACCATTCAAGTTTCTTGTAGTCAAAAACTGCAGGAGCTTTGTTCAGGTGTTCCAGCTTGAAGTTCTGTGCCAGTTCATCCAGAGTGTACATATCCTGACCGTCAATGTATGAACAACCAAGAAGTGCAACATAATTTACGATTGCCTGTGGCAGGTAACCGCGGGCACGGAATTCGTTCAAAGAAGTTGAACCGTGGCGTTTTGAAAGTTTCTTTCCGTCAGAACCGTTTACCATTGGAAGATGGCAGAATTCAGGATGTTCCCATCCGAATGAGCGGTACATCTGAACGTGAAGCGGAGTTGAAGGAATCCATTCCTGAGCACGCATAACGTGGCTTACTTTCATGAAGTGGTCATCAACAATGTTTGCCAGGTGATATGTTGGGAATCCGTCTGACTTAAGCAGAACAGGATCCGGAGAAATGTCTTCATTCTTCCATACAATGTCGCCAAGAAGATGGTCAGCAAATTTTGTTTCCCCTTCCATTGGAACCTTAAGACGGATAACGTATGGTTTTCCAGCGTCCAGGTTTGCCTTTACTTCTTCCGGAGTCAGGTGACGGCAGTTGCGGTCATAACCAGGAGCCATTTTGTTTTCTGTCTGGATTTTTCTGATGCGGTCCAGGCGTTCTGCATCACAGAAACAGTAGTAGGCTTCACCCTTTTCTACCAGTTCGTATGCATATTTTTTGTAAAGTTCAAAACGTTCAGACTGAACATAAGGACCGTATTCACCGCCCTTTGAACCGCCTTCATCCCAGTCGATTCCGAGCCAGCTCATTGTATCGTAAAGGTTCTGAACATATTTTTCGTCATAACGTGTGCGGTCTGTATCTTCCAGACGCAGAATAAATTTTCCGCCCTTTGAACGTGCATAAAGATAGTTGAAAAGTGCAGTTCTTACACCACCGATATGCTGCATACCAGTTGGTGACGGAGCGTAACGTACGCGTACTTCGTTTTCTGCCATTGTAAATCTCCCAAAAAAAGAATTATTCGAATATCGGAAAGCATTATAATAGAAAAAACAAGTTGTGAGAATATAGTTGATGGGGGGAAGTCTCCCCCTCGCTGCAGCCGCCAGCGTCTTCCGCTACCCCCTCTCCTAGGGCTGCCGCCCTAAAACCCGCTTTTCACCATACAAAAAATCTCCGATTATATCTTTTCTTTTTTTCCTTCAATATAATGAAATAGGAGACAATAATTTTTTTTAAGGAAGAACTATGAAAAAACTACTTATCACTTTCAGTCTTGTTTCAGCCGCATTACTGGGATTAGTATCCTGCGGAACAGACAAAAAGCCGGAACCAGTCAACAAAAACATAAGCTGGACAGAAGCACCATCATTAAAGGAAGCTTACGTAGATACAGGTCTTTTTGAACACATCGGTTTTGCAGTTCCTGCAATGAATCTCAGCAAAGCTAACATCCAGAATGGACTCAAGCACCACGCAACTTCAGTAACTCTTGAAAACGAATTCAAACCCGATTCCATTATGAGAAATTTTTCAAACGGTATCGGAGCTGCAGCAATGGAACCTTTTACATCATCAAAAGGCATTACAATCGATGTTCCAAAACAGAATAAACTGAATTTTGATACAGTAGACAAAGCCTTTTTTGACTGCATGGACATGGGCATTAAAATGCGCGGACACGTTCTTGTATGGCACTCACAGACACCAAAAGCATTCTTCTGCGAAGATTTCTCATCTTCAAAACCACTGGTAAATGCAGATGTTATGGAAGCCCGCCAGGAATGGTATATAAAATCGGTTTTCGAACATGTTCAGCAGTGGGAAAACAGTGTAAATAAAGGAGAACATATTATTTATGCCTGGGACGTTGTAAACGAAGCCCTTTCTGACAGTGCAAACTCAGTAAATTACCTCCGTGACGGCGGAACTTCAAACTGGTTCAAAATCTTCAAAAATGATGAATACATTGTAAACGCATTCCGTTACGCAAACAAATATGCTCCTTCTGACGTTCTTCTCTGTTACAACGACTACAATGAATTCCAGGGAGACAAACATCTTGGCTACCTTAAGATTCTTGATGCCGTTATAGCCGCAAGAGATGACGCTGAACTTCCAGCCCGCATCGATGTAGCCGGTATGCAGAGTCACAACCAGGCAGGATGGCCTTCACCTGCAGAATACGAAAACTGTATCCGTAACTTCATTAACAAAGGTCTTGATGTTCAGATTACAGAACTTGATATTACCGGATCATGGAAAGGCGGAAACAACTTTGACCGTCCAGATCCAGCAGTTCAGGCAAAAACTTATACAGCTTACTTCAATATCTATCAGAAACTGCGCAAGACAGAAACTTCTCACGGCGTAACTGGAATCACTTTCTGGGGAATCAACGACGAAGTTTCATGGCGCGGCGCCGCTACTCCTCTTCTTTTCAGTAACTACAAGACAAAAGACGCCTTCTGGGGTGTCCTGAACGCCTGCGAAAAATCATAACCACCCCTCAAAGGGGTGGTTTGCACTTAGCCTATAAGGCTAGGT
>JAKSTN010000094.1 GCA_024402535.1 Treponema sp. | reverse complement strand
CGACGCTAGCTAGCGTTCCAGACGGTCGTGATTGTGACCGGGAGTAAGTTTTTTTTAAGATCATAACTAATCAAATAAAATATATTTGATTTATATGTACACTTTATTTCAAAAGTGCCAGAAATTCTTCTTCGTTGATTATAGGGATTCCAAACTTCTGTGCTTTTACATTTTTAGAACTGCCGCTCTCAGTATCATTTGTAACAAGGTAACTAAGATCTTTTGTAACACTTGATTTTGCAGAGCCGCCCGCATCTTTTACAAGCTTTTCGGCATCCTGGCGTTTCATAGTTTTAAGTTCACCTGTAAAACAGAAAGATTTACCGGCAAGTTTTCCCCCGCCAACTTCTTTAAGATTTATAGTTCCGCCTTCTACAAGAGTACGCATTTCTTCACCATATTCTTCCAAACCTTCACAGATTGTATGGGCGGTAATTTCTGCAAAACCATAGCAGGCTGCAATCTGACTTTCTGTTGCCGAAAGTATTTTTTCAAGAGTTTCAAAACCGCAATTGATTAAGTTTTCAGCCATGGTTTCACCAAAGCCTTCAATATCAAAGCCGGCAAGGAAAGTTGAAAGATTCATTGTTCTGTGATTCTGTATTGAAGCAAAAACTTTTCCAGCTCCAAGACTTTCTTTTCCTTTATCAATGGCTTCGTCCTTCAAGAAATAAGGAACCAGTTCTTCTTCACTTAATGTATAAATGTCAGAAATGCATTTAAGCCGTTTGTCCTTAAAAAGATTTTCTATCAGGGTTACACCAAAATCACGGATATCTACAACCTGCTGCCATTTCAGAAGCTGGTGCAGAACCCGTTTTTCACAAAGCTTATTAGGACAGAAAAGACGGCTTCCTTCATCCACAAGTTTTGTTCCGCAGCATTCACATTTCTCGGGAAAAGGAACAGGACTTGTCACGGCGTCCACAGCTGGAACCACGCTCATAATCTTTGGAATAATTTCCCCGCGCTTTACTACCACCACATGACTTCCAATCTGAACTCCAAGTTTTCTCATGGTATCAGGATTTGCAAGGGAAGCTCTCTGAACTTTTGTACCGTTTAATTCAACTTCATCGAAAATTGCAACCGGTGTATAAGTGCCGCCGGAAATACTCCATTCAACTTCACGCAAAACAGAAACGGCTTCTTCAAGGCTGAACTTAAAAGCAATCTGGCGGTCAGGACGTGCACGGAAAGCATCATCAAGGTCGATTTTCTGTTCTTTAATAACAAGACCGTCAATATCGTAATCCAGAGTTTTTCTCTGTTCCATTACATATTCCCGGTATTTAATTACTTCCTCAGGACTTTTACAAAAACATAATGGAGAAGTTTCAAAACCTGCAGAACGGAGCCAACGGATTTTTCCTTCTTCATTTTCAAAAGGTGATTTTCCTCTAGTAGCCAGAGCATCGTAAGTAATAAGTTTAAGATACTCACTGCCGTTACCATCCTTACGTTTCATAAGTCCGTTGGCAGCGTTACGGCAGTTTGCTTTATCTGAAAAGTGTTCTTTATGAACTTGATGAGTCATAATAACTTCACCACGGATACCGCCTGTGAAATCCTGCTTCACACCGTCAATATAAATGGCAGCCTGAACTCCGCTCATTTTTTTTGCATTGGCAGTAATATCATCCCCGATTTCCCCGTCACCACGGGTTACAGCACGAATAAGGTTTCCGTTTTCATATTGTAGTTCCAGGGAGGCACCGTCCAGTTTATATTCAACAAGATACTGATCGTATTTATGTTTCAGCGTCCATTCAAGGAATTCTTCAGGATTTGCGGCCTTTTCCTGGCTTCCCATAGGCATAACATGTGACGCTTTGGCAAAGTTTCCGGAATCGGCACCAACTTTATGAAGAATAGGATTTTTAGGATCCAGACTTTTCAGCTCATCCCAGAGCTTATCGAATTCAGCATCTGAAATTTCTGCTTCGCCGTTGTAATAAGATGCCTGATATTTTTTGATTAAACCTTCAAGTTCAGAAATACGAGATGATTCAAAAAGATCCATAAAGACCGCCTCCCTTTTCATAAATTATACTAAGAAATAAAAAAAAAGTCGGCAGTTATAAAGTGAAGCGCACTTCAATATTACCACCTTTTTTTTACCGCAGTTTCGATTATAATAAAGAGAAATGAAAAGTTTATTTACATTGGATATTAAAAATTATAAATCTGACTGGCCATACTCCAAGCGGGATTCAGCCAGAGGAATTATTATTTTTAGTGAAAAAAAAGATTTACCCTTTAAGGAAGATGATAAAATTGCCCTTGTTTATGCAAAAAATCGCGGATACTACAAGTTTCCTGGGGGTGGAATTCATGCTGATGAAAATAAATCCGAAGCCCTTATAAGAGAAGTTTCCGAAGAGGTAGGACTTTCTGTTATTCCCGATTCTATACGGGAATTTGGCGTAGTTCCCCGTTTTCAAAAATCTTCGCAACTTGCAGAAACTGTTTTTGATCAGGAATCTTTTTATTATTTTTGTGATGTTGATAGCAACGGCCATGGACAGAACCTTGATCCTTATGAAGCAGAAGCAGGATTTGAACTTCATGTAACAACAATCAAGGAAGCACTTATAAGAAACATGAACTTTAAAAGTAATGATCCTTTTGAACTGGCAATGATTGTTCGTGATACAAGCGTACTGCATCTTTTACTTGGAAAAAAAATAGAACCGTCCAGAGCAATTGCTGAATATCTTTTAAGTGAAAGTGTGGCTTTGAATCCCGGCCCCTGGGAACTGCACAGCAAAGCTGTTGCAAAGGCTGCAGAAAAAATTGCAAAAGCGGTAACCAGTAATGGTGGTAACATGGATCCAGACAAAGCCTATATTTACGGCCTGCTTCACGATATTGGGCGCCGGGAGGGTTATACTTATATGGCTCATGTAATTGACGGCTACGAATATCTTAATAACATGGGATTTGAAAATGCCGCCCGCATCTGTATAACCCATTCCTATAATCTTCAGACTACAGAAGATTATATCGGTAAGGTAGACATTTCTGAGACTCAGTTAAAGAAGATCCAGAATCTTCTGGCTTCCTATGAATACGATGATTATGACCGTCTCATCCAATTACTGGATTCTACCTGCGGTGCCGATGGCACACAGAATCTTGAAGCACGAATGAACGACGTAAAGTCCCGCTACGGCTATTATCCACAGGGAAAATGGGATAAGAATTTTGAGCTTAAAACATATTTTGAAAAACTAATGGGACGAGACCTTTACGAGGCCATAAAATAAGTTTCAGTTCAATTATATTCTTTC
>JAKSTN010000093.1 GCA_024402535.1 Treponema sp. | reverse complement strand
TATTCCTCCACCTTGTAAAGTTCTACATCATCAAAATTTCCCCAGTTACCGCCATTGGTATCCAGATAAATTGTGATTTTTATCGAATTGTTTGTTACAGGAATTTCAATCTGATATTTCTTCCAGTTGAGCCATCCCGAGTTTTCGATTTTTGCTGAAATCTGTTTTTTATCCTGGCCAAAATCTGAAGCGAGAAGACGGATCTGGTTTTCTCCGCCGCCACCCATTGCCCAGATGGAACAAATATAGTTACCGTTTTCTATTCCTTTGAACTCGCGGGTAAGAGAAGATTTAAAGCCCTGACCGAGCCAGTATTTGTAAGTCCATTTTCCTGTATGAGCATTTCCTTTATTGTTTTCAACAAAACAAGCTGTGCTGCTTCCGTTCAGTTTCCATTCACCAAATTTTCCGCTTTCCCATGAAGAGTCAGTCATAAGGTTTACTTTGTTTGAAACTTCAACATGAATTTCAGGACAGAAATCACTTTCAGAAATTTTTCCCTTAAGAACTACAACGCCTGTCTTTGTCTGATTCTTCCAGTCGTAAGAATCCCATGTTACTTTTACAAGCCCTTCGCTGTCATCTGTGAAAACTACTTTTACAGTTTCAGGAAGTTTTGGAGTTTGTGTCGGTTTTGTAATAGTTTCAACTTTATCTGCCATAGCGTAAGGAACAGAGTTTCCACCGCTTACAGCTTCGCCGCCCCACACATTTTTTACCTGACCTTTTCCGTAAACAAGATTCCATACAGCCATTGAAGGAAGCACTTTTCCATTAAAATCAAACATAGCCTGATTTTCCCAGGTGTCGCCTTCTTTTGAAGAAAGTCCAGCTCCTGCCACAGGAATCCATGCAGGTTCCCAATAGAACACACCTGTTCCGCCTGCTTCGTTTACAGCTGCAATACAATCGCGGATACAGGTTGCCTGTCCCTGAACAGAAGGTCTGTAACCCGTTGTATCTTCACTGAAAGTTTTGAAAACGTTACCCTGGTCATCGCCGTCGTCCGGAGTGAATCCGTAAGCAGCTTCCATAACCATAGTTTCTTTTCCGTAACGTTTTGCAACATCACTCATGTTTCTTTTAAGGTCGTCATAAGTTCCGTGCCAGTAACAATAGAACGAAAGACCAATTACATCGTAATCAACTTTTGCTTTTTTAATTTCATCAAACACAGTTCGGTAAAGGCTGTTGTCTCCACCGTCTGCCAGGTGAATGACAATCTTCATTTTTTCGCCTTTTCCCTGAGCCGAGCGGACCCCCTTTGCGGCACTCTTCAAAAGATTTGTGAAGCCTTTGAATCCGCCAACAGTTTCGCCGTCATTTCCCCAGATCTTTCCAAGAGGCCAGCAGAACCCGTTATTCAATTCATTACCAATCTGAACCATGTCTGCGCGGGCGCCTGCTTTTTCAAAAGCAAGCAGAGATTCTCTTGTGTAATCTTCCACGGCTGCATTAAGTTCCTTTGCGTCCATTTTGCGCCAGGCTTTTGGAGTATGCTGTTTTCCTGGGTCTGCCCATGTGTCGGAATAATGGAAGTCTACAAGAAGTTTGAATCCTGCATCCTTTGCGCGCTTTGCAAGAGGCAGATCGTTTTCTACGCTGTTATTTCCGCCGCCATAAGGCTTTCCGGCAATTACAGGATTATGCCATACGCGCAGGCGAACCCAGTTCACGCCGTTATCTTTAAGGATTTTGAAAAGATCTTCTTCCTTGCCTTCGGCATTAAAATATTTCCCGCCGGCTTTTTCAATGTCGCCAAGAGAGCTGATGTCGACACCGCGAATAAAATCTTCGCTAAGTCCCGGAACTTTTTCCACAAAAATCTTTTCCTTAACTGCGTCTTCCGCTTTTGTGTCCCACGCAAAAAGTGATGCACATAATGCACAAAGCAGAACCACAAATCCAGCTTTTTTCATATTTCCTCCATTATATTTACATCGTGTAATTCACACGTGTTGATTTTAGACTAAAAAAAGGAAGGGTTTCCCCATTAGAGGGATTCCCGGCTTCTTTCAATTTTATAAAGCTTTATTCCAGACAGTTCACACAAATCTTCTGAAAGACCTTCTTCCAGGTAAACCTTGTCACCAGTTTTAAGTTTTTCAACTTCGATAATAAATTTATGCTCGCCTTTTCCGTAACGCTTAAGCCCAATTTCCCACGGAAAATCTTTTCCCATGTAGATGGAATCATCAAGGAGTCCTTTTTCAGGACCTTTTCTTTCGGCTGTTGCATCAAAAAGTTTTGCGCAGTTTCCACGGTAACTGATTTCCACAACTGCATCTTCTGACGAAGTTTCAGGAACTGTAAAAGAAAAAGTTTTTACATTTTCAGATTCCGAAACTTTCTCAAAAGCAAGTTCATTAAGGAAAGCTTTTTTCTCTGTGATAATTTCTTTTCCGCTCGCGAAAACTGTGTCTTCAGAAATTACAAGTCTTTCAATTCCGTCACTTCCTGAAATCTTATGAGCTTTAAGAGCCATGCTGCGAGGCAAAGTCATTATTTCAACAGAATCATCTACAACAGTTTCAAACTGATAAATATTTTTATCTGCGTCCTTTGCTTTTACGCAGGATTTTTCCTGAATATTTTCTCCGTAAAAAACATAAGTTTTTCCGTTCAGAACACAAAGAGGCGAAACAGTTGCAGTCTTTAAAAGATTTTCCCCAACCTTCATATTAAACGGCAGGAAGAAATATTCCCCGTTTTTAATATTCATTTTTGGGAAAGTGATTTTTTCTTTTTTTCCGTTTTTGTCACAGACAGAAGTTTCAAGAACAACATCATTATGGTCTACCATTTTCTGATGACGAACATAATTGTTTACAAAAACATATCCTGTTTTAGAAATATCATTTTCATTCCATCTCCAGGAAGTTCTAAGATCTTCTGCATTATCAGGCTGAAGTGGATTTGATTCCGGAATATAAGCTTTTGTTTCGCAGAAGCTTTCACCAAAATCGTGAACAAACAGACTGAAAAGTTTTATCTCGTCATAAGTTCCGTTTGTAAAACCATACTGGCCCAAAGGAGCACGGAAATCATAGTTTCTGACAGGAAGATCATTGATGTAACCTGTACTCTGGTTTTCTTCCAAAGTTGTAAGTTTTGCGTCAGGATTCTGTCCGCCGTGATACATATAATAACCAAGAAGATTACAGCCGCTTCCCATTTTTACCAGAGTCATGCCGCCAATATCTTTTGGCATGGCAACAGGGCGGCGGCGGTAAGTTACCTGAAGTCCGCCTCCAAGCTCGGCTGTAAGGTAAGGAAATTTATTCATATCAAAAGTAATGCCTTCGCCAAGTCCGAAGTCAGAACCGATGGCATGATCATTTCTTTCGTAAGTGAAAACATAATTTCCGCTTGGTTCGATTTCAGCCGGGCGCAGATCCCA
>JAKSTN010000092.1 GCA_024402535.1 Treponema sp. | reverse complement strand
TTTTCATCCTGTAATTTGCTCCTATCCATAAACTTGGATATTCCTTTCTGTCCTTCGTGGCCTGCAAGAACAATAGTTGTTACTGCAAGCCATTCGCCGCCACCAATGATGTCAAAGCATTTAAGAACAGTAGCAATTACAAAAATCACAAACTTAAAGGAAAGAAGCTTTTCAATAAGCCTTCCAGCTCTATAACGAATCATCCTTTTTTATCCTCTGTAATTGCTTTCTTAAATTCCATAAACTCATAATCTGCACCAAACAAATCAGAGCCTTCATCATTTGCTTTCTGTAAAGCTTTTCTGTCCAAGCCACGAACAACCACTGTATAATCCATGGCATTGTAAACAGGTCTCATATCAGAAATACTTCTCAAAACTGCATAAGGCTCTACGCAGTTCAGAACAACATCAGTTCCGGCAACGCCGCAAACGTGAGCACATTCTCCTTCCTTGTAGAGTCGTCCTCCAAGTTTTCTGTCATAGTTAGTAATGAAGAAAACTGCCTGAATATCGCTTTTTTCAGGATGTCTTTTTGTAAAATATTTCTTAAGCAAAGTATCTGCAGTAACTCTTATGCTGCACCCAGTCGCAAGCAAAAGAGCAAGACAAACAGAACCCGAGCAGTCAGCCTGTAAAAGATTTTCCTTTCCGCTGACATAATGCAAGAACTGCATTCTTCCAAGGTAATACTGATAGCGTTGTACTTCGCTCAAATCCTGAGTAAGTTCTTTTTCAGCTTCCAGCATTAACCGCATTTTCAAATCACGATTAGCACTCATTAAATCCCCTTAATTACAAGTGTTATAATCATCACTGCAAAATTGAAACAGGAAATAACACAGGCAATAATCCCAGTAATACGGCCTTGTTTTCCTGCATCAGTTTTTACATGTTCCTCTAACTTCCTGGCATTGGCACAGCTGGCAGGATTTACCTGACACTGCATCTGTCTGTTATCCAGAGTATCAATCCGCTTTTCCACAGTTTTCTTAAACTCTTTCATTTCAGAGCGGAATCCAGAAAGTTCAACCTTCAAGCCGTTCATGGCCTGAATCAATGACTCATCATTTTTATCTATAGCTACATCCTCCCCAAAGCCTAGACCTGTTTTACCCAGATTTCAGAACTAAAAGCTTCATTGTGTTTATATCTAAAAGTGAGTTCTTCAATTTTCACTTTTTTAATTGCACCGTCTTCAGAAAGTCTTATATCCATAAAAGCACCCACACGGGCATGAATAAGAGGAATATAAGTTGTAAGGTAGTAGCCGCCTTTAGTGTTCACGCATTCATCAAGAAGATCATTTGCACGGCGTTCACAAAAAGGCTTATCTTCAAAAAGGTCATCGCTCAAATATTTGGAAGTAACATTGCGGACAATCTGGCCATGTTTCTTTATTTCAGAATCATTCTTTACAAACACGCTGAAATTGTTTTCAGAAATAATGGCTCTTCCAGTAATGGAAGCTTTTCTTAAACCGATTAATTTTCCGTCACGGCCAAGCTGTATAATTGCCCGGTCTTTATGAGTTGTAGTGTCATACTGGATAATCACAGGCTTTTCAGTTCCTGTTACTTCCATTGAGTTTAGAAAGTCTTCTTCAGAATCAAGGGAATCAGCAAAAACAACGTTTCTTGTTTTGCCGTCAAAGTTCTTTGCTGTATAAATGGCTTCATAATCCGAATCTTTTACAATCTTTCTTGTATCATCAGTAAACGGATAATAGGCATCCATGTTTTCGTCATACCATACAGGAGCATCAGAATAACTCCAGAGTTCCTGTCTTTCTGTCTGAATGTATCTTGTATATTTAAGGCGGATGTTGTTTGCGTAAAGTTCATTATTATTGAAGAATCTGAAATGAGTAATTTCCTTTTCATTCAATGTAAAATCTGAATCATCAGAATATTCATTTTCAGAATCATAAGGAGACTCAATAAAACTTAAAGTCAAATCCTTACCGCATTCCACAACGGCGTTATAAGCTCTGGCTAAAGCACAAAGCTCTTTCCATGCAGTTCCTTCTATTAATACGTAAGGAATATCAAAAGGAAGTTTTCCGCAGTTTATTTCATTTGCATTAATGCCGCCTCTTGAAGCAATCAGATGAACAAGAGATTTTTCAGGATGTTCTTTATCACAAACAACTGAATGAATAACAGTCTGTGCATCGGTCCAGTTTTTCTGCAGTTTTGAATCGTTCAGTTTCTGGCTTAAATCAATGAGTTTTATTTTTGTACTCTTATTAAGAAATCCTGTTTCCTGGTTCTGGAATCCGTTATCATCTACAAAAAGATGAAAGCGGAAAAAAGTGTTTGCCTTGTCTCCAAAGCAATACCAGATTTGAACTCCAAGACCTGTTGTATATTCAGCATTTACTTCTGAAGAATAAAGAGCATTTTTATTATTAAGTGTAAGTTCGCCACAGTTTACAATTCCGCCGTCACTGGATTTGTAGGAAGTAGAAACAAATTCCAGAATGTCAGAATCAGGAATAAAAACATCACCGTCAGCAAGTTCAAAAAGAACTCTTACAAAAGGACGTACATCAGTATTTTTAATGGCAGCTTCAACGGCCTGTGGTAATTCGTAAAACTTCATCAGAGCACCACCGTTGTATTCTGTTCTTCGTTTCTTATGTTCAGAACAACATTGCTTAAAATGTTGAACTTCTGAAAACAAAGAACTGTATCAGCACAGTTAATGTCAGTCATATCACCAACTGGCTGTAAGTCGTATAAATCAAGGCTAACGCCGGAACGAGGATCCAGCTGGATTGTAAGCTTTTCAATTTTATTCTGTGAAGGAAAATATTCAGTGCTTAAAGGAAAATAAAGTGTAATCTGATATTTTGATTTTTCAGTAAAAATGCCGTTCAATTCAAAACGGTAAACAAGAGGAAGTTTCTTTAAGTCAGCAAGAACATTGTGACCGTCAAAATAAAAAGTTCTGTCTTCATCCCATGGAAGAGAGGGAGTTGTTATATTCCAGTCAGTAACATAGGAATCATCATTTTCTTTTACTTCAAGTTTTAAATAGAATGGTTTTGCGTTGTCTGCTCTAAGTTCAAACTTATCTGTGCTTAAGTTTTTATAAACAAGCTTAGAAGCAACTCTGTCAGTAAGGACATCAAACTTATCATCAGGAGAAAATAGCAAAAGGAACAGAGCCAAAACATTCTGGTATTCAAGCCTTGTGACAAAGCACCCCTGAATCGTTTTTCCAGTAATTACGAGTTTTTCTCTGTTCCTTTCACCAATGACGCCAGGAAGAGCGTAGCCTTTGGACGCCTGTCGTATAGTTTCCTCGCTATATGGTAATGGATAATAGTAACCGTCTTTTGCTACAGTCAGTGTGCAGCTCTTTCCTTGAATCATCATGATTCAAGTTTAAGGGGAAAGTACATTTCCCAAAGGTTAAGAAAGTTCAACCTTTGGGAAATGGGAAAATTACATAGACATAAAAAAAGCCGATTCACTTTTGAACCGGCTTGGAATTAACTAAATCAGTTTTTATTTAAGAACAGGAACTTTCTCAGCTACCTGTCTAACAACATCTACAGGAAGTTGCAATACTTCTGCAATTTGTTCTACAGTTGCTAATTTAGCATCTAACATCTTTAGAATAATTTCGTCTCTTTTAGAATCTTCAATTCTTTTAACAACATCGCACATAGTTACAGCACCTCCTTTTTTCATTGCTTTAACTTCATTATATCTTATTTCAAAAGATTTATCACCA
>JAKSTN010000091.1 GCA_024402535.1 Treponema sp. | reverse complement strand
TGTTCAAAAATCTGCGAATAAAATTTTTCAACTTCAGAAAAATATGCTTCATCATTTGAACGGTACTTCGGACACTTTGAAATAAGCCAGTCAGGGAAACCGCCGTTTCTGGCTTCAGCATGACTCCAAGGTCCGATACGAAGCACCATTGCCAGTCCGGCATTTTTTATTTCTTCTACAAAGGCGCGAAGATTTCTCTGTCCGTTCCAGTCGAACTCATTTTCAATTTCTTCATGATGAATCCAGATAACGTAAGAACTGACAATATCAATTCCGCCTTCTTTCATTTTTAAAAGTTCATCTTTCCATTCAGCTTCCGGAACGCGCGAATAATGCATCTCGCCCATTACAGGGAACCAGCGTTTCCCGTCTCTGAACAGACTCTGATTATCAAAACTATATTCTGTCATTTTCTGTTATTCCTTTACTGCTGCAGTTCCCATAGAAAGCATCATTGCCTTCTGGGTAAACAGGAAGAAAATTACAAATGGAATTGCAATAATAAGTGATCCTGCTGCAAAGTTTGTAAACTCGTTTTTCTTGTCTGTTACAAAGTTGAAAAGCCCTAAAGCAAGAGTCATTTTTTCCGGAGAACGAAGAACCATTTTCGGAAAAATGAAATCCATCCATGGACCAGTAAAACTTGTAATGCCCAGGAAAGTGATAATCGGCTTTGTAATTGGAAGAATGATTGTACTGTAGATTCTGAAATGACTTGCTCCGTCAATGCGTGCAGCTTCATCAAGATTCTTTGAAACAGTATCCATGTAGCTTTTTACCATCCATGTGTTATAAGGAATATTTCCGGCAACATAAACCAGAACAAGGCCCCACAAAGTATCCAGTCCGCCAATGCGAAGCAGGATTACATAAATGGCAATCATTCCAACAAATGATGGGAAAATCTGAAGAATCAGAAGGCTCATCAAAAGTGTTTTCTTGAAGGTAAAGTGGAAACGGGAAAATACGTAAGCACTCAAAGAAGAAATCACAACTGTAAGAGCAGCAGTCCATAAAGAAATAATCAGAGTATTTTTGAACCAGAGCCCGTACTGAGTCTGTGTGAAAAGATACTTGAAATGTTTCAAAGTAAAGCCGTCACCAAAAGGAATAATATTCAAAGCGGCAATACCGTTTCCAGGGCTGAATGCTGCCGACACACAATAAACCAGAGGATAAAAAACACAAAGAGAAATCAGAATAAAAATTATGTATACAAAAATCTTATTGATGACTACAGAAAGATTAAAACTGGAAGACTTACTCATTTTATACCTCCCCTTCTTTGAAAGCTTTTGTACTTCTGAACTGATAAATTGCAAACGGAGCAAGCACAACGAAAATCAGAACTGCAATTACAGAAGCATAATTATACTTCTGCAGTGTGATTGTAAGTTTGTAAATCCATGTAACCAGGATATCTGTTCCACCTGCATTAGTAATAGTTGAATCAGCAACAGTTGGAGAACCTCCGGTAAGGAAGTAAATAATTCCGAAGTTATTGATGTTATGTGTGAAGCTCATGATGATAAGCGGCATTGTCTGATAAAGAACAAGTGGCATTGTAATATGACGCAGACACTGAAGACTTGAAGCGCCGTCAATACGTGCTGCTTCATACATGTCTTTTGGAATTGCTGTCATAGTTCCCATTGAAAGCATCATGAAGTAACCAAAACCTGCCCAAAGGTTGATTACGATACACATAACCTGAGCCAGTGTCGGATTTCCAAGCCACGGAATTCTGCCGTCCAGCCCTAAAGCCTGAAGCGTTCTGTTTACAGTACCGAAAGTACCGTTCAAAAGATTTTTCCAAACCAGCATTGTGATTACAGAAGGAACAGCGTAAGGCAGAATGAAGATGAATCTGAATAAACCTGCAAATTTGATTTTGCTTTCCTGCAGCTCAACAGCAACCAGAAGGCCTCCGAAATAACAGGTGAAAGTTGAAAGCACTGCCCAGACCAGAGTCCAGACTGCAACACGGACAAAACCTTTTGACCAGGTTGTTCCGCCGAACATCAGTTCCTTGAAATTCTGGAATCCAACCCAGTCCACTGTATTTTTAGGCGGGATATGTTCCGGTGCCGAATAGTTTGTAAAGGCAACACAGATACTGAAAATCAACGGAACAACAACAAAAACAATAAGCATAACAACACAAGGAGCAAGACCTGCAATCGGAAATGCGTTTGACCCGATTTTTCCAAGTGAAACTTTTTGTGTCGGAAATTTTCCTGTACGGCAATAATTTTTGTAAGCAGAATTTGCACTGCGCACAGAAATTACATAAAGGATAATAAAGAAAGCAATCAGTGCCAGAATAAGAATTCCATCAATCAACATGAACACAGAATTGCTTCTGAATTTTACAGCCACGTTGGGCTGAGGGTAACCAAGTGTTACAAGGTCAATCAGTTTTTTTACAACTAAAGGAAGGCATCCTATAAACAAAAGTTCAATGAGTGTGAACAAAATGCCTTTTACATATTCTTTAAGAAAAAGGATGTGTGAAAGTCCCATAAAACAGCATGCTGCTGTTCTGACTTTTTTTTCATCACTTCCATTTGGATTAACAGCCATATAGTCCTCTTAAAACACTCTCTCTGCAAAGGTGTACACGCGGGCATTCATTTTTCAAAACACCCGTGTATACCGGATTTGATTTTAATTACAGTCCAAGAATTGTCTTGTCACATGCATTAAGTTCATCAACTACAGCAGCTCCGTCCCAGATATTTTTTGAAGCATTGTTCATTGCTTCCCAGAATCCTGCCATTGTTGGAATTGAAGGCATTGGGAAAGCGTAGTCCAGCTGCTTCAGGAAGCCTGGCATATATTTGCTTGAAACTTCTACAGAAACTGAAGGCATAGCACCTGTCAGATCGAAACGGAGTTTCTGCATTTCAGGAGTTGTAAGGAATTCAGCGAACTTGGCTGCTTCTTCAGGGTAGTCTGTGTAAGCTGAAACGAACATTGCACGTGTTCCAGAGAATGTTGATGCAGGAGTTGATTCTCCAGGAAGAGCAGGAATTGGAGCAACATTGAATTTGATTCCTGCATCTTCAAAGTTCTTAACGTTCCAAAGACCTGTAATGTGCATTGCAGCATTGCCTGCCTGAAAGGCAGCGTCACAAACAGAAGTTCCAAGGTCAGCTGCAGGAACTTCAAGAACAGAACGAAGGTCCTGGAAATATTTCATTCCTTCAGCAGCTTCGGCTGTATTCAGATATGTTTTTGTCTGATCTGTTCCGGCTGGTCCAAACAGACGGTTTCCTTTCATTGTTGTGAAAAGAATTGTGTAGTAACCATTTCCTACGTCCATAAGGAATCCGTATTTACCAGGGTTTTTCTGATTGAACTGAAGTGTCCATTTTTCAAGATCAAGCCATGTTGCAGGAACTTCATCTTTTGAAATCAAATCTTCATTGTAGAAAAGTGCATATGTTTCTGCAGATACAGGATAACCGTACATTTTGCCTTCATATGTAAGAGCCTGTGAACAGGCACCAAGAACGTTTTTCTTTACGGCTTCTGCATTTACTGTTTCAAGAACGTGACCGGCAGTTACAAGTTCACCAAGTTTGTCATGAGGGGCAGCAAAAAGATCAGGACCTACTCCTGCAGGTCCGTCAAGGGCGATCTGCCCACAGGCATCACCAAGTTCAACATTTACGAATTTAATTTCTACATTTGGATTTGCTTTTGTGTAAGCAGCTCCAGCCTGTTTGATAAATTCATCAGGACCAAGATTTGATTCCCATACAGTCAATGTGATTTT
>JAKSTN010000090.1 GCA_024402535.1 Treponema sp. | reverse complement strand
TCCGAACGTTCCCGTTCTGCACAGTTGCCATGTACGAATCTTTTTCATACAGTCAATTTATCACCCTGATTATTTTTCACGGCTTGTTCAGTGGAACATCATCAAGGCTGAAGAACTGCTGCTGATTAACCTTGATTGCAAACTGATGTTCCCATTGAGCCCCTTTGGAATCTTTCCAGTTATCCAGGAACAGAACCGCTTCGCAGACCATCTGCATTTCGCTTGTAACCGTCATGTAATCTGACCAGGTAAATTCGGCACCTTCCTGAATCCAGGCGGGATTCATAACGGAATGACCTTTTTCTTTCAGCCCGCGTTCTGCTTCTGCAAACTGTTCTTTGTAGTCAGGATTTCCTGTAATCTTTCCGGCAATGTAAATTTTCATATAAGGTCAATCTCCCCATAATTGCAGTGGTAAACATCAGCTCTGAAGATCTTCTTCAGTGAAAACTTCTCTCCGCATCGGTGGATGTTTACATGGTGATATCCAGGGAACGGCGGAAGGTATGGCACAATATCGTTATTGTTTCCAAACTGAACCGCATCTTTTACGCATGCCCTCAGATACTCCTGCGATTTTTTACCCCAAAGAGTTTTCGGAGCTCCGTAAGTTATTAACATTGCCTGTTTCTTGAACCTGAAATAAAAGTCTTCTGCAGCAAGAACTGCCAGCGCACCGCCGTGTGACCATCCGGCAATTACCACCTCAAAATCCAGATACTTCTGCATATAGTCCTGAAGCTCTGTCATGATTTCATCGTTTGCCGATTTATAAGCATTTCCGAAACCGCGGTGAGCCAGCAGACATGACTTCTGGTTTTTGTAAATCTTGACCGGGAAATTAAAGTTATTGAGCCAGTCCCGTTTTCCTACGCTTTCCTGGAACAAAAGTCTGATTGTCTTTTCGTTGAAGTTGATGTGGATTCTGTAATCTACAGAATCTCCTGCAGTCTTGTAGCTGACTTCTTTGATTTTTGAAAAGAGCTTTTTGAAGTCTTCTTCGTTCATTTTTTAATCCTCCACCAGATTGATTAAACCACCTGGAAAATCGGTCAAACTGACTCTGTAGGGAAATTTAAAAAATGCGAAAATTTAGGGGGTTTTAACAAAAAATGGAAAGTTATTCGGCTAATTTAAATTCACCGATATTCACCGCCTTTTTTTGCGTGTTACGGGTTTTCTATAAGGATTCTTGAAGAGCGATTTGCACAGTTTTTCAGCTTGTTTATTTTTTTATGCTGACTTCATGCGATTTTTCATCGTTGCCTGTTTACGGTCTATCCGATACATCGAATTTTCTCTGTTCTTTTCTGTCGTCTTTCAAGCCGTCTATTACCTGAAGAATTCCTTTCACTGTTTTGTCAGACCTTGCATAACAGATACCCATCATGTGCAGAATCATTTCGTCCTTCTGCTCTTTTGTAAGTGTTCGCAAGATAGCTACAAGATCATCATTTGAAGCTTTCCTTTCTGGATTCTTGAGTAATTGCTCTTTATAAGCTGTCTTTTTTTTCTTGGTACGTTCAGCTCTTATTCTGCCTAAAAAGATATTTGCGCATCTGGAACTGCAGAAGCAGACAGTTTTTGTAACTTCTGGAATATTATCTGAAGAGTCTAAGACAAGTCCGAGAGCACCCACAGACTTCCCACATATTTTACAAACATATTTCATGACTGAAATTGTATAGGCAATAAAAAAGCCCCGGACTTTTCCGGGGCATGTATCATGCATTAATTTTTTTCAAAAAATCTCTTGGAAGACCAATATTGTATTTCTCCAGGTGATAAACTAGAAAATCCCCCCAACAATATTCTCCGTCAGTGTGGAGAGAAAAGGAATCTGAAATTTGGGTTCCAGTAACACAGTCTATAGCTTTACGAGGACATGAAGCAATTTTCTTTCCGGATTTCAAGTAATTAATTACTTTTGCTTTGTTGTATTCTGTTTCTTTTTGTATAAAAGAGTTTACGGGTCCCTGATCCTGGAACAGTTTCATTTCTGAAAAAAAACATAGGTTCTTCATTTCACTTCAACTCCATTATCAAATAATCTCCAATCAGCCAGATTTGTGTATGGAGACCCAATTCTTAAAATTCCGTCTTCAGGAATAAAATAAACATCCAAAGGTGAAGCTTTTACTTTTACTCCTAATTTCTTGGAAAGCCTTTGAGCAAAAGAATCATCACCATAACCAGCTGAACAGGCAGCAAGTCTAATATCGCCACCCTTATATCCCTTTTCTTTAAGATACTTCACAAATTGATTTACATCAAGATTTTTAATTTTACCGTCAATAACTGCCTGAACATTTGTTGAAGATCCATGAATATAAACATCAACGAAACCTTCTTCTTCTTCGATTCTGAATGCATCAGTATAAATTGATGTCGACTCATCAAACAAATTAATTCCAAGAACTACTTCTTTCTTTTCGGTTTTACTTTCCAGATTCTTAATTAGTATCTCTCTTGCCGCTTCAATCTCTCCCTGCACACCATAATACTTAGCCGCCTTTGTCTGGCTTGCCAGTTCTTCCCACCAGGAATTGTTTTCTGTAGGCCAGCTTCCGAAACCTTTTGCAGCTTCTTCTGCATCTGCTACTGGTGACCACTTTCCCGGAAGTTCAGCTTCGTCATAAATACCGCGTAAAGTTGAACGGCAGTTGAAGTGCATTGGTGGTGTGTGAGTCTCCCAGAACGGATCATCATAAGGCCTGATTGTTCCCGAAAGAGAAGAACAGGTTTCTGTCTGTCGTGCATCATCAATTCCCACAAACTCCAGAGCAATTGGATGATCTTCCTCAAAGCCCATGGCACGGCCAACGTTGTAAGCTGTCTGAACGTTTGTTCTGTAGACCGTCTCCCAGTACCAGCCCTGATTCGGTCCCATGCCGATTTTGTTCAGAATGTCAGTTTTGGTTAAAGACAAGAAATCCTTCAGTCCTTTTCCGTCGTTCACGTTCTTAATCATTTCGGAATTGAGCTTCTCCAGAAGTCTTCCGTCATTGATTCTTCCAACAGTGAAAGCCCGGAATCGGAGCTTGTCAGAAAGTTTGTAATAGTCAGCTTTTTTTAGAACGGAACGTTTGGAAAGATATTCAACGGCCTCTTCATAAGGCAGGTTTTCAATATCTTCAATGTCGATTTCCGCAAACTGTTTTTTCTGCAGGGCGGAATCAAGGCCAATGAGCATGGACTCCGTGAACAGCTGAGCTGCAGTTCCCATTGCGCGATAGTCTGCAGGAAGAATTTTCTGTGTGTTCAGAATGTCAGAATTGCGCTCTGCTTCCTGGATATACTTACGTATACGCTCAGCATAGCTTTCGGAAATCAAAAGCCATGCTTTAGTGGATATTCTGTTGAGTCTTTTGAGCTGGGACCGCTCTTCTTTATATTTTGCCGGTCCCTGTGAATTTATTTCTTGAAAAAAAAATCGTCTCTTCCATCATCACCAAAACCGAAGCCTCCGGTCTGAGGTTTTACGAAAGAATCCTTTTCGTCTTTTGGCTGTGGAATATGAACTTTCTTGTAGATTGCAGAGAGTGATACAGGAATGTTTCTGTCAATTGCATCACGGATGATTTCCCACGGAGCAAAGTCAGAAGAGTCAATGTCATACTGTGGAGCCTTTTCGCCAGGGAAATTAAGCTCAACAAAAGCGTTGACCAACTGCTGGTCTGCCATCTGCAGAGAGTAGGCATCACCTTTGATTATGTTGTCATAAGTCTTGGAATGTTCTGTTCCCTGTGCCTTTGTTCCGTACTGAGCCTGATTTGTTGTAAGGCTCTGGGCTGTAAGTGCATAGGCAATTTCAGAATCACACGCATCAA
>JAKSTN010000009.1 GCA_024402535.1 Treponema sp. | reverse complement strand
ATCCGGGCAAAGAAAACGGTTTTGGGTTGATTTAAACATAGGATTGATTTAAATAAAAAACTTCCCAAAAACACTTTTTAAATGTTTCCAAATCTGTTAACATTTAAAGCATGAAAAGGGAAGTAACGACACAAGAAGCTCTGACAGAACTGGCTGCTGCAAAGATGAAACTTGAATCTATGCAGCAGCTTTTGGTTTTAAAGGAACAGTTGCTTTCCTCTAAAGATGAACAGATAAATTTCCAGATTTTCACTATTAAAGAAAAAGAAAAAGTAATTAATCAGAAAGAAAACGAAATTCAGCAGTTAAAAACTGAAAATGAAAACCAACAGCTTAAAATTCTTAGTCTGGAAGAAAGGTTAAGTACTCAGATAAACTATCGATTCGGAACCCATTCTGAAAAATCTTTCGAACAGCTTTCATTATTTGATGACCTGGATGATGATTTCCCTGAAGCAGAAATGCTTACCAGTGAAGAATTAAAAGAAGTCCTTGAAGAAAATACACTTGCTGTAAAAGCCTATAAACGACGAAAATGCGGACGTAAAAAGATTGCCGACAATCTTGAACGCGTACCAATCTATCATGACATTAAATGGATGACTGAAATAAAACCGACAGTTCCAGAAAGTTTAAAATTTGGAAAAGCTCTTGATTACGCAATTAAAGCCTGGCCTCATCTTATAAACTTCTTTCTTCAATCTTTGAACTGGCCGCAGACACAACTGACTGGACAGATTCAAAATGGTCTGAACTTCTTCCTTGGAATATCAAATTGATTAAGAAATCTGATGTTTCAACGGTTCTAATAGCCTAATAGGGCGAAAAATTGACGCTTACACCTCCAAAGGGTAGAATTATATAAGTATTAATATTGGTAGACAGAACATACATTATTGTAAGTGATGTGAGATAATAAAATTTGATGAAACCTGCCGTATGGAACATTTCCACAGCAGATTTCATCATTTATTTATAAACTTAATTATAATTTATAGGTTCCCTGAACTGTAAATGAATAATCAAGTTTTCCATTTGTTACATCTTTAACACCTAAATCAATTGTAGATTTAAGAGTAAATTCATCTGTAATATCTGTAACAATGCCACCATAAAATTTTGTAGACATTGGAAGTTTATCCATAGTTACAGCTGTGTTTGTTGTTTTATAAAGAACATCTGGATGATCATAATTAAGATATTCTTCAGTTGTTGTCTGAATATTTTTATAAAAACCTAATACATTTGCAGAGGCTCCAAAAACACCAGATAATTTTTCCTGAACTAAAGGATATCTTAATGCAACACTAATTTGTGGCATTAAATAAGAGAGTTTAGATTGTTCAGTTATAGATGTAAATTCATCAATTGAAAAACTCAGATTAAATTTTTTATTAATAACGGCAAAGGAATTTGAATAATAATCCAGGCCAAAACTAAAAGCAAATTTTCCAGAGTTTTCTAAGTTATAATTAAAAATATATTCCCCTTTTAGATTTTTGCCAGAATATCTATAAGCTAAAGAAGATGCATCCTTATGGTCACTTCTATCTGATGAATCTTCTTCAGGATAAAAAACAAAAGATAAATCAACTTCATGATTTTTATTTTCCTCTGGAATTTCAAATCCTAAGTCAAAACGTCCGCCAATGTAGCAAGGATTTAATTTTTTTACATCAGTATTTTCACTTGTGTATGAATATAAATTCTGATAAGAACTTATACCACCAAGAGTCTTTACAAATACATCATTAATATTGAAATTTAAACTGAGTCCATAAAAAGAATTTTCACTTTGTTCTTCTGCGTATTCTGAAAATATGTAATCTGAGTTTACAACATTACCATCTTTGTCTTTTGTTTCAATTATTGTCCAAGGGACTGTATAAACTGCTTTACCATAAGTATTTGGATGAAGATAAATTCCAAAATGGTCTCCAAAAATTAAATTCAAAACGCTGTCAAATGAAAAAAGTTTTTCACCCCATGAATCATTTGTATCTGCAGTAACAGTTATTTTGTCTGTAGTAACACCATTTACTATAGTTTCCGAAACAGATTCTGAATACTGCTTGTGAGGCAAAAACAAACTGTAATCGGAATTAAATCTTAATCCTAATTTTGCCAGGCATTAGGAGTAAATGTAAGCTGTGCATCATCTGGAACTAAAGTTTCTGCAGGACTGTTATTAATTCCGTTTGAAAAAATAAAACTTGAAAATAAAAGACAGATAAGAACCGCTGTAATTTTTTTCATACTAACCTCTTTTTTTATTATTCTTCAATCAATACTTTTGTAATTTCGGCAATATACATGTCGTGGAAATCGCCTGATCCGTAAAATTTTTCTGTAAGAGATTTATCAACGGCATTTTCCATATCAAGACGTTGCTGGAATAATTTTTTACAAACCAGGACCAGACGGCTTTCCTTAAAATATGGAACAGAATCAACATGTTCTACAGACAGTCCTGTTTCAGAAACTTTATCAAAATCACGGCCAGATTTTGAACCGCAGAAATTAAGAACATCACGCATGTTTTCCGGTAAGACACAAAGTGAAAAAGTTTCCCCTTCATCAATAAAAGGTTTTGTAAATCTGGACTGACGGATATAAATTGTTGCTGCATTTTTTCCCCAGATAACTCCAACACCGCCCCAGGAAGCTGTCATCATGTTAACTTTATTTTCTTTTTCAGCTGTAATAAGCATCCAGTCTTTTCCAATTAATTTAAATGGATTTTCATTCAAATTTTCTGCACTAATTTCTTTCATATTTACTCCATATAAAGTTGATATTATAAAGTTGATGTTAACTTTTTCATATTATGCTATTTGTTTACAATTAGGAATCTTTTCTAAATCTTTTTCAAGTTTTATTTCGGCTTCTCTCAAGTCCAATTCGTTCTGCATATTAAGCCAGAATTTAGAAGTTGTTCCAAAATATTTTGCAAGTCTAAGCGACATTTCAACTGTTATTTTTCTTTTTCCATGAACCAAATCCAATATTGAACTTGAAGAAACTCCCAAATCCTTTGAAAGTCTGTAAGGAGTAATATTTAATGGTTCAAGGAATTCTTCAATTAAAATTTCTCCTACTGTTGGTAATTTAAATCTTTCATCCATAATAGACCTCTATTCTAGTGATAATCAACAATCTGAACTTCATAAGCTTCATCATTAAGAAACTTAAACTGTATCCGCAATTGGTCATTTATTCTTATTGAACAATAATCCTTTAGATCTCCAAGAAGATGTTCAAATTTATTTCCCGGTGTAATTCTTAAATCATCTTCGTTCTCTGCTGAATTGATAATTAATAATTTTGCAAAAGTTCTTTTATGAATTTCAGGAGGAATTTTAGGTGTTTTTTTTTCAATCCAGATTTTTTCTGTTTCTGAATCCGCAAAAGACTTTATCATAATTACATTATCTGTTGTTCAGATATATCTGTCAAGAAGATATACTTTGTCTGATAGGTTTTTGATTTTATAAATAATGAGGGCGCATTTTTTGCAAGAAAAAAACCAGGCTTTTCGCCCTTCGCCGTCTTCCGCGGCTCATCCCTCCACTTCCGTTCCGGGACCGCTCCCGCGGGGGCTACAATCCTTTGCGCAAAAAAAATATCCACCGCGGTGGGTGGATATTTCTAAGTTTTATTTATGTTCTGAGTCGTAGTCTTCCTTTGCAGATTCTAATATATCTTTCTTTATGCAAAGAATATCTGTTAATTCTGACACAGGGACTTTCTTCTGCCATACACCTTTTTCTACCATTTCAAAACCAAATACTTCTAATTCCTCATATTTCATGTCTTCCGGATCTGGAACTATTGTTACTTTTTCATCAGTTCCTTCCCATATAGCAACATGTCTTCCCTTATATTTTGCCTCATAATGTTGCTCATAATATGCTGTTACTTCATATGGAGAGACTTCTCTATAGAAAATATCATCATCTTTATAAAAACCATATTTATTAGCAAGATCCAAGTCATTTGTTAATAACCCTATTTTTCCATCCGATGTTACATATGTATCAAAATCAGCGTCATTAAATATGGCAATTTCATTGTTATTATATTTCATTTTTACTTTTCCTTTCTAACAAATTTCTTCTTCCTACTTGAATATTCCGCAATCACAGTATCGCATCCATTTCTTGAAAGAATATGAATTTCTGCGCCATCAGCAAATTCTATTGGCTGTTGATATTTCCCTTTGAATTCTGGAATTATCATACCATTTTTTGCATTTAAAATCCCTGTTCCTGAGCAAGGATTTTTATCAAAAACATCTGTTCCTTCAAATAATGGAGAATATGGAATTTCAATCTTACTTAGTTGCTCTTTATTTTTAACCTTAAATACTATATATGCAATAAAATTATCTTCTTCTGGTAAATATGTTGTTCCTGGATAATCCAATCTCATCGAATTAAACATCTCATTGTATTCTGTTAAAACCCCAGAATCCATGTTTCTAGCAATGAAACCTCCCACAGTATTTCTTTCTCCACTAAGATACTCTAGCAACGATGCTTGATCAATTATTTTTCTAAATTCAATATTTTTATCTAGTTCTCCGAGAATCTCATCCCTTATCAATTTTGCAGTCTTAACCTGCTCTGGGGATGGTAAATTATTTTTATCCTCTATATTTCTTAAAACAATCTGCTTATATTCATCCAAACTCATACCATATTTGTTTGCAACAGATTCAAGTTTTTCCATATAAACTGATCGTTTATCTACAGGAGCATCTAATAGAGTTCCATATTTTTGTGCAGAACTAACGACTCCGACATTTTCATTTACTAATTTAATACTTTCAATATATTCATTCAAATTATTTTGTGATATTTTAAGTTTAGATACATTAACTTTTTTATTAAAACTATATTTATTCACATAATTTTGTAACAGTTTTTCAGGCTCAACATAAATCTCCTTTTTCGGAGTATTTTCAATCAATTCGTTTACAAGCTCAACATTATCGCCATAATATGCTTCGTATTTTTTGAGAATTTCATATCCATCTTTACGTTTGGTAAGTTTATTTATTGATTTGTCATTCAGAGTATCTAAGTATTTCTGAACAACTTTATCTTCATCTACATTGTTAAAGACAGGTTTTCGTTCGTTTTCAAGCTTAGAAAGTTCTTCTTCTATATCATCTTTCTTCAGTTTATTGCCTGCTATATTCATGAATGTCATAACAAGCACAAGGCCAAAAGTTTCTACTACCTTTTCAAAGGTTTTTCCTGCTGATTTTAAATGTTCTTCGTTTCTCGCATTTAATACCTGTTCATAAAAATCACAGACTGATGCTATGAATAATGAAACATCAAATGCATCTCCTGCCTCTCCAAAAATAGCCAACAATTCAGGTATTGTAAGTTTTTTTGCAACTTTCATCAAAACAGGCTTTAATTTGCCAGCTGGAATTTTCTTTAGAAATAAACCTATACCTATAAATGCAACTATTGATGCGGCAATTGCTGCTATATCATATCCCAAGTTCTTGAAGGTATCACCATAATCCGCATAGGCTACAGCTTTTTTTATCTTTTCACCAATTCCTAAATTTACAATTTCATTGTCAGTATCATTTTTTACATTAAACTCAATAACTTCTACACTCTGAAGTTCAGGAATTTTTTGAGCAGTTGGTATCCAACTCTGTTTAAACAAAGATGCAGTTATCTTATATTGACCTTCATCCTTAAAAATAAAAGCACGGTCTGTAGAATCTGTATCCACCAGCATTCTTGCTTCATTTAGGCCTGCAGTATATGGCTCATATTTTTGAGAAGTTTTATTGAGTTTATAACAGTTCCATGAATAAGAATAAAACTCTGCCCATCCTTTATCCTGTTCCTGTACAGGAGTAGCCTTAAATGTATATGTTCCGCCAACAGAAAATGTTGTTACTGCGTTTGTTATCTTAAATAACTGACTATCTTTTGAAATACTTGTATCTTTAATACTGTTATAAACTGAAAGTTCATAATATTTTGATAAACTTACACAACCATTAAATAACTCTGTTATACCTTCATCGCTAAGTCTATTGTAAACCTTCTGCTGTAAATCTACAGAATTTACAAACTGCTTAAAATCATCCATGCCTTCAAAAAGTTCATAAGCTTCAGGTTGTATATACTTCTTATTCTTCTTTGCTATCTTTAATGCTTCCAAATATTCTTTAAATACTTGTGTAATATAATTTTCTGCATCAAATCTTGTTATTGTATCCATTTTCGTTCACCCCGTTGAATCTGATTTTCAAGATCTACAATAAAATTAAGTCTCTCTTCATCTGTATTTAATCTTTCATATTCATCTTGTATCTGTTTAATGATTTTATCTGCATATTTATCCGCCTCTTTATTCAACTTAGAACGGCGAATTTTAACATATTTATTTTTTACTTTAATTATTACATCAGGGTCAGGATTATGTTCTCCAAGCACTTCATTCTGCTCAGCTTCGCTTTCTTTTTCCTGTTCGGACTTATTATAATTACGTTCACTATCCTTATTCTGTGCTACATGAGTTAATTCATGCATAAGCAACTTACGACCATCTTCAGTTTCGGGTTTATAGGCCCCATTTCTAAAATAGATTACATTTCCTACAGTCAATGCCAAGGCATGATTCTGTCTTGCGAATTCATCCGATGAAAGTCCGTAACTTACCTTTACATCATCAATATCGGTTCCATTCTTTCTATTAAATTCATTGATTATTACACTATCAAGTTTATGTTCTCTACTATTCTTCCAATTTCTATAAATGAAACTTTCAACATTCTGATAATCAATAAATTCATCATCTAATTTTGTTGCTTTTGTTTTCTTATTTGGAGTTAAAGGATTCTTCCCTTCATGCTTTTTTGCAAAAAGGACAGCCTTACCAATAAAATTATCTATTTTTTTTATGTAAAAATCTTTTGCTGCTGACAATTCTGAGTATGTATATTGTCTATCCATGTTAGTATTAGTAGTACCCATATTTACAACTCCAGATTATTCTGTATTTTTGTATTTACCTGTTCTTCAAACCAACGGGTATTCTTCTTTACTTCCGATTCATCCACAGTTTCTTCCACCCCTTCCGCGTGTCCAACATCCCAGAACTGGTTCTTGGCAAAAACGGGGTCGCTTTTGGCTAGCACGGCTTTGTCGTGTTCGTAGTTGGCGTTGAGGCGGCTCATTTTGGACATTTCGGAGGTCTTTTGAGAGCGGTGGGCGGCGGCATTCTGAAGACTCTGGCGCAGGTCGTCGCTCATCTGGTAAGCTTCGTTTAGGTTTACGTGCTGGGCACTCTGAGTAGCTGTGGCAATTTTTACTGTGCCTGAAACAGATGAACTTTGTGAACCAGCGGCAGAACCGGCACTGGCGGTGTGAGCACCAGTGCTAAAGCCATCTGCAAAGGCTGATGTATGAGAATTAAAACTGCCACCCGCAGTTTGTACGCCGCTTCCAGAAAAAGCAGATTTCGCGTTGTTCTTCCAGGCCCCGCTTTGAATATAAGCCTGCATAACAGGGCTCAAGCCCGATGTTTCAATTCCATAGTTCTGCTTAAAATATTCTCTCTGTGCAGTAGAAAGCTTTACCACTGGAACAGTGCTTTCTGCAGAATAAATTGCATTGCTGTTACCAGCAACATCACCACTAATTCCAGAAGTATTGAGGCCAGAAACTGAACTTCCACCAGCAAGCGCAACAGCATCATCAGAAAGAGAAGTTCCCGTAGAAGTTACTTTTCCACCACCGATTGAACTTCCAGCTCCATTAAGATTTTCACTTGAAGCAAAACTTCCACCGCTAAACACAACGCTCTTTACATCACCGTTTACCGCTGTGCTTGTAAGCAGAGTCTGTAAATCCTTTTGAGGAAGACTTGCAAGCTGCTGAACGCCACTCACCTCCGAATAAATCCCCTCTACACTCTGTCCGTTATCCTTTCGCCACAGGTATTCTTTTACCAGCAATGGCGTAATCAGGTTCCAGTCGTCTCCACATGCGTGTACCAGCTGCACCTTTTCTTTATCTGATAGGTTTTTGATTAAAACCGAAACTTCATTTTTTTCTTCTGTGCTCAAAGTTACAGCCTTTTCAAGACTGTCGGCTTTAGCAACAACAGCAGCAACAGGATTTTTTCTTGATTCCACAATAGAAACCTGTTCAACCACACCCATAGGACTGGTCTTACCCTGCATCATCTTTAAGCCTTTTGGAAGCTGAACAAAATCATTGCCTCCCAAAGCATTTTTTGCCGAATCATCAGCAACATTTACCTGTCTGAATGCAGGAACAATATTGCCCACATTTGCAGAAACATAATCATTTTTAGAAACAACCGCATTTGCCGCACTTTCAAAGCCTTCTGCATATTCAGCAAGAACCACTTCTCCAATAACATTCTCATGAACAGCAGCAAAAATACTGCGGGCATCTCTGTCACTAAAATCAAACTGAACAGCAAATTCATCTTTAAGAGCCTTAACAAACGACTCTGTCGATTCAGCCTTTACAGCCATTTCTTTTATTTTATTAAATTGAGAAACATTAACTTCACGGGTAGCAAAAGCATCAGAACCGCCCTGAGCCGAGCCCTCTGAGCCATCAAAGCGCATTTTATTCAAAAGCTGGTAGATTACAGGACTAGCAAAATCACCTTCCCCAAAATCATAAACCATGCCTTCATCAAAAGCGGCCTTTTTACCAATCATCAAAACAGGCTTTTTCTGAATGATTTTTTCATAATCAGCTTCAAGTTCGCTAACAAGAACTTCTTTTTGTGCAGAATCTTTTTCATAAAGTTCAGAAACAAATTCACTAAACTGTTTATCAATAAAAATACGCTTTTCGCCATCTCCACTCTTCTGCTGCATTCCAGGAGTTACATAACCAACCACAGGAGGTTCAAAGCTGGATTTAGGAAGAGCCCCACGGTTAGATTTTATAGCGTAATCAAAAAGCTCTTTAATACTCATTCCAGTACTAGAACGTATTACAAGATAATTCTGAATTGCATTTGCAAGAGCAGCAAAAACCTTTCCACGAACTTCCACTTTTTGTTCAGGAAGCTGTGCCAGATATTCAAGCCCTGCCCCCTGATTTTCTGCTGGTAAAACATTTTTTACCAAAGCTTCAAGTTCACCACGAATATCAAGAGATTCAATTCCACTGCCAGTTACTTCCACTTGCCCATTATGATTGATGATTTGATTTAATGTTGTTTCGTAAGAGAATGAATTTTCTTTATTTTCTTCTATAAAACAATAAATATTCTGAATACAATCTGATTTAGAAATTCCGCAGGATTTATAAGAGTCCCAATTTGAACTTAAAACCAAAACAGCTTTTTTAAGCTTTTCTGCGTTACTGGTGTTAGCCTCACACTTTTTGTAAAGGTCCTTAAACAGTCTGTAATCAGCATCA
The DNA here is from genome assembly GCA_024402535.1 of Treponema sp. GTDB lineage: Bacteria > Spirochaetota > Spirochaetia > Treponematales > Treponemataceae > Treponema_D. The sequence continues at coordinate 68,580 of JAKSTN010000009.1, read as the reverse complement.
TCAAGACCTGCAAGAACAGCATCATCATAATCAAGAATATTAAGATCCACCAAAAGCTTACCGCTTTCTAAGGCCTTGTTTAATTCAGCAGAAGAAACATTATTTTTGGCATGCACAATTGAATCAATCTTTTTCTGAAGTCCAGCACATTCTTTTTCTACAATCGATGAACGTTCAATATTTTTGCAGCGAACAAGTTCTTCATCGGCAACCGAACTAGAAAGCAAACTAACTTCATTAGAAACAAGATCTCCAAGAACCTCTGCGTAATTTCTGGCGATTTTCTCATCCTGATTAGAACATGCAATTTCGGTAATTTTTTCAACACCAAGAACTTTCATTTGCTGGCGAATATCTTCAACAATTTTTACAGTATCGCTCTGCTCGCCGCCATAAACTTCTTCGTTTTGAGTAAGATACCAAAGGATGATTGGATTAAGCAAAATGCCGTTAAGGTCGTAAAGCATACAACCCTTTTCTGTTTTTATAAGTTTAATGCGATAAACAACTTTTGAATTTCTATTTCTGTTGATATTTCTTACATCGTTTGTCTTGTAATAGGTCCATACATTATTTTCATCAAAAGCTCCAAACCATCCGTTTTTTTTAATCGTATCATTTGGATCATAACCTTTTTTCCAGTTGAAACCAGATTCGTCTTTAAGTTTATTAAAATTTCTAGTGATTTTATTTTTTGTTTTTTCTAGCTCCTTTTCTTTAATTTGAACGGGTAGATAATTTACATAGTGGAATCCATCCTCTATCATTTTTTCCTTTGAAATATCGGTCATTAATCCTGTGGTTCCCATATATTCCCAAAGAATTTTCTGATAACAGTGAGCCTTTAAAACATCTTTAATAAATCTATTTAAATTTTCTTCAGCCAATTCCCCATCTATAAAAAACTCGGTATCAATATTAATAAAAGAATTTTCAATTGACCTAAGTCCACTTTTTACAAGATGCTCCTGGCATAGCAAACGTGCTTTCTCTCTTAAATCAGAATCACCTAGAGAATTTGAATAAAAAGATTCTGAATATTCTCGAATAGAATTTTCAATATCTTCTGCAATTGTTGAAAATCTGTTTGTTGTGATGTAATAGTTTAACTCTTTTATCATTATAAAACTCTCATATAAAAACTATTTGAAAATTATTCAACAGAAATATCTCTGATACGTTTATTTTTTTCAGTTTTCTTTGCTTGAATTAAATCTTCTTTCAATATAAATGAATATCCAATAAATGGTGAAATTGAAAATAGATTTCCTATTTTGACTTCTCTTCCGCTTATTTTATACTTACTAGGAATAAAGCTTAAATCAGTTCTTAAGCCTATAATTGCTTTTCCTGTTCCAATTTTATGTGTATAACTAACATCCATTTCAATATCACAATTGACAAATGGATTCAAGAAAAATCCAACAAAAGTTGTTGTTTCATCTCTGTATGACTGATTGGGAGCGATATAATCCAAAACCAGTCCTCCAGCAATGTTTAAGCTATCAATTACTGAAGTCGTTTTTTTTAGAGGAATTGAATATTTGAATAAAACCGGAATTTGAAGCAATGAATATTTCAAATAAATATTTCCATTTCCAAATTCATCTCCATTTATCGTAGAATAATTCAGATTAGTATTCCTAAATGTTATACCAGACTCTAAAGAAATTCTTTCTGAAAAAATAACATCACAAGAGATTAATCCACCTAAACTAAAACTTTGATTAAATTTTGAGTCCTTATTCCAAAAATTGATATTTTTCTCAACAGTACTTCCCCAGAGTGTTTCAGAAATTGCTGGAGAAAACTCAAAGTTCACACTATAGCCAATAGAGTGCAAAGGCATTACAAAGAGTATTATAAAAAAATATAGTATCCAAACTTTTTTTAATGTTTTCATATTATGTTATTCCTGTGTTGTTTAATTATTACTTGTAACAGTAGTTTGAATTGTTATGCTTCCGCTAAAATAACTTCCCTGAGGATTATTACCAATTGTTATATTAGTGTTAGTGAAAGAAAATGTATTAGATTCACTGTTGTGTATAATTCCGTTTTCAGACAATTTGTCCTCTATTTTGTCCTGATGAGTGATATTAGATAAATAATAAAAAGCTGCTAAATATTCACCTGTGCAGTCTTTATAACTCGTAGGTCGGTTTATTACCTCTAACCTATAAGCATAAGTTGTTGGAATTACATAAAATGTTTTTACAAAAGTCTCGTTGTTCAAAATATCTTTTTGATAAAGATTAAAAGTATTAGTGTCAGAATTATATTTACCTATAAGACAAAATGATGCATCTTCTGAAGTATATATGTAATTTTCTGAATTATATGTTCCTATATAAGTATTTTCATTTATTTTTATTTTGGGGATATCTATACTCGGATTACTTATATTGTAAAATACATAAGGATTGTTTAGTAATGCAGTTACAAAATTTGGATTATTATTTGCAAAAGTTTTCAAGTCTTCATTTAAATTAATGTCGCCCCAATTTATAGTTGAAGCAAACTTAATCGTATCACCATTTATTTCTTGATATATTGGAATTTTTATACTTTCTGTAAGTTTACAGAAACATGTATTTTCATAGTCATCTTTGAAAGAAATAGAATCAATATAAATTGAATTATCGTTTTTTGTATAATTTATTGTAATATCTTTAGCATTCCTTTCATATTTTTGATCTTCATCATTTTTACGCCAGAATTTTTTTTCAGAGTAATTTACTACATATTGCTTTCCATCAATACCATAGACATATATATCAAATAAATTATCAATATTTTTTTCGAATTTATTATCAGAATTATCTACTTTAATTCCATAACTTAAACTATCATTAATAGATTCTTTTAAACTAATTGAAACACTTTTTATTATAGGATCTTGAGTCGTTAATTTAAAAGTCGCAGTTTTCCAAACTGAAGCTATCACATCATTTGTATTCGTTATTTCATCTTTATACTTTAAAATATAATTCGAATTATTTTCTTTTTTTAATTGAAGATCGTTTTCATTCAATTTCTCATAGGTTAGATTTTGTAAATTTGTTCCATCTTCAAAATAAACAGTATAGGCGTATGATTCTATATCTTCATATCCAGTATAAACAATTCCGTTTGTATAGCATGCTACACCAATAATATTTGGCTTTAAGATTTGTATACTTTCAGAATCAGAGTATTTTATAGTAATGTCATTATAGGTGGCATATAATATTTCTGTGTTATAATCAAAAATAAACGAACACTCTTCAGTTATATCTTGTGGATTATTTGTATTTGAAGCTAAATAACCTTTTACTTGAAAATAATCTGACCAATTATACGACTTTCCCTTATGTAATTTTAATTTATTATTGGAATTAAATTTTTCTTTTAATTTTACTTCAAACTTATTAAATGTATCTTCTAAAACATAATATGGACCAAAAGTTTTTGTATAATCTCCATATTGAACTTCAAATTCTTCTATAGCGGAAAAATTAATTAAAAAACTTTTATCGTCGCTTTTATTTACTGAAATATTATAGTTTTTTAATTCGTTGAATGGTATAGACAATAAGTTTGAACCGTCACCAAAATATATATCATAAGATGCATTCTCGATTACTTCATCCAAATTATTTTTTGTAATATAGGTATGTTCAGAACTATAATTAACTTTAATATAATTAATCTTAGGGGGAAGCATATAAATCATTTTGCCTTCATCCCCATAATAAGTATCTGTGAATAATTCCTTGTTTTCATCTTTATAATCAGCGGTAACTTTACAAGCCACAGCATTTTTATAATCTGTTTCTTTTAAAGGGATTAAATTCAATGATAATAATTCTGTTTCTGTAATTACTTGTTCAGTTTGGTTGTTTTTTAATAAAGAAACACTAATGTTTTCATTCCAGTTTTCTTCTTCTCCTTTAATTATATATAAATCAGAATCATTTTTATTAAATATTTCAATTCCTGTATTTACAATTGGTGCTACTGAAATAGGAATACTACAGAAAATATATGAATCTTTAAAATACCTGTCTTTAATCTTAACATAAATATTTGTATATTCTGCATTTAATGTTATTTTGTTTCTAGCTGTTGAATCTATAAAGTCTTTATTATCAATACTTATTTGTATAATGGAAGAATCTTCATCTATCAATCCTTTAGAATCATTGGAGTCAGTATATTTTCCTATTAATTTTTCCTTAATTGTATCCACATCTATGGTATCACCCGCTACAAAATTTAAAGGTTTATCTATAACATCAAGTTCCAAAAGTCTAGGTAATCCATAAACGACTTTTACTTTCTTTTCAATATAATGCCCTTCCGATTCAGATTCATTTCCTCTGGGAGTTCTTGAATCATAATATTTTATTAACAAATTATTTCCTTCAGCATCTTCCGTAATTTTCTGGAAAGAACAGTAATCTGAAATATCACTAAGTTCTGATACCCCGTCGCTAAATAAAGCTTTAACTGTCCATTTTCCATATAACCCGCTATTATCAGGAATAACTCCAGCTGGGAAATCAACATCAAGTTCATTATTCAGACGATTATGAATTGCTTCTGATATTTCACTTAATATAGAATCTGTTACCATGATATTATATGACGCTTTAGCTTTAATTTGCTCTCCTAAAGCATTAGTAAATGTATAAGTAGCTTTTAATGGATATACCCCTATTTCAGCTGTACTAAACTCTTCAAATATTACGTTAGCAGTTCTTTCACAAACTTCCATTACTGTTCTTTTTTTATTTTCTTCGTTATGAAAAATGTAAATAAGCTCATATTTGTCGTAATCAAATTCTTCATTTTTATAATAATAATGAGGACAATTTATTTTCTCTTCAATTTTAAAACCAACTATATAATCTGTTACTATTAAAACAAATAAATCTGATTCTTTTTCACCAGTGAGTTTATTTGTTATATATGAAACAGATTTACCACCAAAACATATTTCGAATGGCTGCTCATAAACCATTTCTTTTGTATTTTCTGGATCAACAGGAAGATAATTAATTGATAATATTTTTAAATCGTTTATATAAATAAATTTATTATCTACAAAATGTACTTCAACAGTTAATCCGTTAAGTTCAATAATATCGTCTTTTGTATAATGGGTTTTTTCCAATTTTCCATACACTACAATTTTTTCAACTTCACTGGTTGCAACCATTACAGGCAGATTAATACTTAATTCTCCATAGAATAATACAAGATCAATAGTCTGAGTATAATAATGACCTTCATTATTAATTCCAACTACGTTACTAGGTTCACAAACTTTATATCCATTAATTTCCATTTCACCCGAGTAAAAATCAATTTTACCATTAGAGAATTTTACTTTGATTTCCATCCCTGTTAAATTAAGCTGCTCCAGACTGTTTAATTCTCTATATAATGTATTATCCGGTGCATTACTTAATTCAATTTCAATAACTCTTGTATCAATAACATCGACAAAATAGGAAGTTGAAAAACCTGAATATGAAACTTTTATTTCGTATCCTTCATATGTTTCTGCTTGATTATATTCTCCACTATCTATCTTGCAATAATCATTTTCAATTGCAAATTTAGAACCATCAGAGTTATAACCATAAATAATTAATCCTTCTGAAGAAAATTCTGTATTTATATCAAAAACAGTTCTTGCATTAGTAGTATCAACTTCAATTCTTGTTAATTCAACATTACGTTTAATTTCCTGTAAGCCGAAATTGCAAGATACAATTAAAAATAAAAAGGAGAAAACAAATAAACTCAGACACTTTTTTTTCATACTTTTTCCATTCCTTTTTTATAAAGATTTTACATTTCAAGTTTTCTTACAGCGGCACTTTCAGTTTCCCATTCAATGCTGCTGGCTTTTTTCGCACGGATTTTTGCCCATTCCCTGGTTCCCTTGATCTGTTCTTCCATAGTCTGACTAAGTGGAACCATAGATTTTATTGTATTTTCAATATACTGCTGGTCAATTTCTTTATTATCATCAAAAGCATCGTATAAGGAAGACACTATTATTTCTTCGATTTCTGAACCACTGAAACCGATTGCAGCATCTGAAAGTTTTTCAAGATTAAAATTATTTACATCACGGTGACGTTTTTCCAGATGAATTTTGAATATTTCTTTTCGTTCTTCTTTAGAAGGAAGATCCACAAAGAAGATTTCATCAAAACGACCTTTACGAAGAAGTTCAGGAGGAAGCTGACTTACATTATTACAAGTAGCAACGACAAAAACCGGAGTCTTTTTTTCCTGAAGCCAAGTCAGGAATGTACCAAAGACGCGAGCAGTTGTTCCGCCATCTGTTTGTCCTGAAGAACCAAGTCCGCTAAAACCTTTTTCCATTTCATCGAGCCATAAAATAGAAGGTGCAATACTTTCTGCAGTCTGAATGGCACGTCTAACATTTTCTTCTGAACTACCAACAAGGCTTGAGAAAACTTTACCAACATCAAGCTTAAGTAATGGAAGCTGCCACATGGAACTGATTGCTTTTGCAGTAAGAGATTTACCACATCCCGGAATACCAAGAAGAAGAATTCCTCTTGGTTCTGGAAGACCAAAATCTCTTGCTTCAGGAGTGAAGGCTTTACCACGTTTATTAAGCCATTTTTTTAATTCATCAAGACCACCAACGCCTTTCATATTCTCATTCACATGGCAGTATTCAAGAACACCGGATTTGCGGATTATCTGTTCCTTTTCTGAAAGAATGATTTTTAAATCAAAATCGCCTGTTTGTACCAATGATTTTGCAAATACGTTTTCGGCTTCTTCAGCTGTAAGTCCAAGAGCAGCTTCAACTACTTTCTGGAATAAAAGTGGATTTTTTGAAATTTCCAGATTATTAATATCACCAATGCTGGACGCAATATTTTTTACAATAGAAGCAATTTCTTCTTTTCCCGGAAGATTATAATCAATTACCGAAATTTCTTTTTCAAGTTCAACAGGAACTTTCAGAACTGGTGAAAGGAAGATTACATTTTTCATTGAAGTTTTCAAAGAATGAGCAACATCACGAAGCTTACGAACAACAACAGGTTCATTTAAATATGGGTGAAAATCTTTCATAACAAAGATACCATTCACATCTGCCTGTAAAATGTATTCCAGGACTTTAATAGGATCTTTGAAATCTGCAAGGAAAGAACCATCCGGAGTTTCAAGACCGCTTGTTATGCTCCAACGAAAAATCTTTTTTTTTCTATTTTGTGTGATTTTAGAAAGTTCTTCATCAACTCTAGCTTCTTCAAATGAAACAACATAAATTAATGGATAGCGTGCGCGAATTAATGTTTCGATTGTAGTTCCTGAATTATTCAACATTTTTAATTATCCTCTTTTATAAATCCGGTAATAACCACATTACCATTTTCTTCTATTATAATCTCTGCAGTCTGTGAAAAAGCATCACTTTCTGTCAGGTCATTTACTATTTTTCCATTCTTAAGTTCCAGAAATCTTTGATTTCCAGAACCAGCCCATCTGCATTTTGATGGTATATTTTTTTTGTATGGACCATCTATCAAATAGTCACAATACTCTAAAGCATCAGATGCAAAATCAAATAACTCTTCATAAGTAAAGCCAGAATAAACAAGCGTATTTAATCCTTTACTTTTTGCTTGTTTAAGAAGACTTAATAATTCTTCTTTCTGGCTGAACGGCTCTCCTCCACTTACAGTTAATCCCTGGATCTTCGAAAGGTCAAACTGTTGCAAAACCGATTCGGGATTTTTTTCTACCCCTCCCTCAAAGTCCTGTGTCTGCGGATTAAAACACCCTTCGCATTGTCTTGAGCATCCCTGGACCCAGACAACGCCACGTTTTCCAGGTCCGTTTGCCTCAGAAAATTCAAGAATAGAATTTATTCTCATGAACACATGTTCCTTTTAAGGTTAAATTTAGTTTTATAACCATTTAATGTATCAAATTCATGCGTTACACTTTCTGCAATATATTCACCTTCAAAGGTCTTTCCAACATATTTTATATTTACGCGCATTCCAGGTACAAGTTTATAAGTTCCTTCAGCCGTTCCCATAGCAGTCATAAAATTGAATGAATTTTTCTGCATAGCGCCTAAAGCAACATTTTTTGCATCATCATTATCAAAAAAAGATTTATCTATAATATTATGAACCCAAAGTCCATCCCCTCCCTTTGACAAAGAAGTCCAATCCTTAGAACCTCCCACTTTTACGGGAACATCAGCAATCTTTGCATTACCTGTTATTCCTTCACATTTCTGGGAATCCCATCCAACACAATTTACTTCCGAATAAAGATTTTCGATACTCTGAACAGGATAAAAATCTATCAAACTTTTTCCCCATTCAAAAATAACATCGTCACTTCGAACTTCAATATTATCTTTAACATATACCTTGTCTGAATAAGCATAGAAATCTTTTCCGTATTTTTCAGAACATTCAGTAATAAACTCAAGATCTGTAAGACACTGAACTGTATCGAATACAATAGTCGGTCCGAAATCATCTACATCTGCAGAAAGAGAATAAGCACTTATTACATCCTTAATGATTTCGCTGCAGGTTTTATTTTCATAAGATTTAAAATGTTTTCCATGGGCAAATTTATACATGGCATTACAGCAATGAACTTCTACCATTTCATGACCATACTCTTTGAACAAAGGAGAAAAGCCGGTTATTTCCCCATCAAACACTTCTTCAACGTCATCTTTATAACCAAGATGAACAGAGATTGTACTCTGCAGAGAGAAAGTACCTAGTTCCAGCAGTTTTTCTGCCGAAGTGTCAAACAAAAGACTACATTTTCCTATACCGTTCAATGTATCTTTTACTATTATTTTTTTAAGAGCTCCCTCATGTGTTGTATCAAGACGTTTACCATCTACATAACATATCCACACAGGAGTTAAAGTTTTGTTCTCATCTGCCATACTTTTTTACCTCTTTTTTTATTTCAGTTCAAAACTTTTTTATCTATTTCAAATAACCGCCGTAACACCAGCCGACAGTACCTTTCATTATTTCCTTGCCATCACGATCTTTTGCTCCGCGCTGGACTTCTACTTTTACCCAGTTTGATTTTATACCGTCGATTATTCCTTCTTTACCTAAGGTGCTATAAAAATTCAGGCTTTGTAACCGTCATCGTTACTGCTCTGCAATTTTATAGGCAGCTGCTTTTCAAAGAACACTTTATCAAACCGTTATGCTGGTTTGTTTTGATAAAGCCGCAGGTTCAATTAACAACTGAATCTGCTTTATTTTTTCGCAATTGCTTGCGGTAAATAATCACATTAATTACTTTCATACTTTTGGATTAATTCAATATTATATTTATCAACCTCATTAAGTAATTCATCACTATACTCATCATTTTGTTTATACCAGGTATAACAGTTCCAAAGAGACTGTAAATCTACGCTTTTAAATGTTCGACCATGACGGGCGTATACTGCATTTCGCATAAGCCTAAGTTGGGCTTTGTCCAAATCTAATAAATCTTTTGCTGTTAGTTTTGAATCTAATTTGGAAAACTTTAAGCCATTGTAGGCAAAGTAATCTCTTGGGCAATAAGCATTTGCAAGTTGCTCTTGAGTTACGGATTCGTCCAGGATATACTTGTGTTCGATTGGATCCCAATAAAAGAATACATAATAAGATTCTGCTGAATTTTCAAGATTAACATTATAAATGTCATATTTAGTTTTATTTCTTGTCAAAGTCTTATTTTGTATTTCGCCCATTGAATATACTCTAATACCCCGCCGGTTATTTACAATACAAAAATCAAAATCATCAAAAGAGATATAATCAATTTTTGATATTCTTTTATTAATATTTAAATAATATGAATATGGAGGAAAATACATTGAAAAATAATTTTCCTGACTTTCCAAATTTAATGAATCAAGTTCAATGACAGGACCATCGGCTCCTCTTATAAAAAAAATTTCTGCATCTCCGTCAAAATTAAAATCTCCATAACAAATATCAGCTTCATTACATTTTGTAATATACAAATATTCTTTTAAACTAGATGAAAATACATCAATGTTATCGAATGCTTTTTCAGAAATAAGAAATATTCTGAAACTCTTCTCATTTTCATCATTATATTCAAATAAAACCAAACTCAGTTCATCATTTATTGAAAATATTTTTGATAAATTTTGATAATTTTTTATTCCCCGTTCTTTCATTAGTCGATATACATCATTTTCTTCTAATGCATATAATTTTGTAAAAAAAAGAAATATAAAAAATACTAAAAATAATCTTTTGTTTTTATACACGTCCTTTCCATATATCATTTGAATTACTCCATAATTTATATTTTTCAATCATATCTAACAAACTTTTACAATAACCATCTGAAAAATCCTTTCTATAAATAAAATTCTGTTTTTTATTATAGAAATATCTAATCTGTTCTTCTGGTACATTATAAAATGCTGTGAAAAGATCACAAAATCTACAAGTTTCTCCTATATGAGCAACTGGAATACCATTAATTTCTGGTAAGAAACTATAAGGTGCAAGTGTAACAAAATGAGGATGACATACCCCTTGGTATGGTTGATCTGTATTCTTCCAAGCTGCAATAACTACATACCCCATATTAGCAAGTTTTTTTGCTTCTTCTTTATTAATCTCTTTAATAGTTGTTCCATTCTTGGGTTTTGACTGATACTCTAAAATATCGCACCAAACATTTGAAGACCATAATCCATCTTGATAATCTTTTTTATATGTATTATCAAGTAAATCATTTATTGAATCAGGTATTTTTGCTTGACCTCCAGTAAATTTCGTATAATCTGCATCTAAAGCTCGAATTGTAAGATAAACTGCATGATTACAAAAAGTTCCAGATTGGTTTTCCCATAACCCACCTTTATCATTATTATTTGGTCTTAAATTATTTAAATGCACTACTAATTGTTGAATTTCAAATAACTCTTTCGCATGAATATTCAAAATGCCCATTGAATCCAATGCATCTAAAAATGTAACGGGGTGATAAAACCAGAAACAGTTTTCACCTGTAAAATAATTTGCTGCTTGTTCTTTTATTTTACTCCAATAGTCTTTTTTATCATCTTTTATTGCTGTAAAACCTGCATGTTTTAACGCTTTTACAAATTCATCGTTTTTCTTTTCTTTATCAAATTCCAAAGGTTTTTGAACGGTAGCATATCTAATAGATTTTAGTAATTCTTTGCTACATGAATATGTGAGTTGTAAAAGTATATTAGTTTTAAAAATTTTTACAGTATTTTCAATAATATCAAATATCTCATAATTTGATGTATACAATTGTCCCTTATCGTCAATTTTCACTGTATGAAATAATTCAGACATTTTTAATCTATCTACTTTATTGAAATTTTTAGATTTCAAAAAACAATCAATATTATTGTACTTTAAATAATATTTTCCATTCTTTTTTTGAGGTTCTTCTTCCAAATACAAATCATTCTTTAGATTACAATATAATTCATCTTTATAAGATAATTTTTCATATATCTCCGGATACTTATTATTTGCAATAGTTATTTCTGTGTCTTTGACATTTTTTATAAATAATTTATTTCTTTTAAAATAATCAGAATTTGTAAAACTAAATATCCAATAATCATCTCCCGCATTGTCTTTAGTTTTTCTTATGTTATAAATTTTTCTTTCTTTCCCTGAGAAAAATGTAGTTAGCAAATCACACACTAAAGATGTTTCTGCACCACCGACCTTTTCCGGTTTTTTACATGTTGTTGTTCCATTTTTATATTCGAATTCAGCAAAGCCAAGATAACAAGTAAATTCTTTTACTGATGTATCAAGTAATTTATTTACAGTTTTATCTTCAGATTCAATATTCATATAAATACAAACACGCATTACAACAGACTCAATTTGTGAGAAGCCAGAATAATCAGCAGAAGGCGTTAGGTTTATTACTGAAGAATTCGAAAGAAATCGTTTTTTACCAACATCGTGCTGTAAAACTGTTCTGAATAATTGTGTTCCCCCAGGAACTTTCCACTGAAACCATTTGAAATCTGCTTTTTCAAAAGTAAAAAGAGAAATATCAACATATTTTCTATCACTTTGATTTGCCAAATGCCCTAATATTGTATCTGTCTGCACATTTGTTAGAAGATTATTTTTATCAATCTGTACAGAAAACTCTAAGTCTAAGTTTTTATCGATATTTACTGAATAAAAATTACCATCTTTTCGTATTTCGATTTCTTCAATATTATCATTTTTTAATAATTTTTTATATGAATTATAAAAAGTATTGAATGATTCTGTATTAACTAAATTAATTACTTCATTTTCATTTAAAATTGAATCAGGTATATCATTTTTATAACAAACCAAACCTTTCTTTTTTGAATTTGAACCTATTACGGTAGCATTTGATGATATTTCAATTATATCATCTTCATCAATATAAACTTCTTCTTCAATGTCATTAGAAATATATAACTTTGCTTTACAAATATTATTTTTATCTTTTTTTTCTAAACATATTACCTTGTAATTTAATAATGTTCCTGTTCCTTCATTTTCTACAAAATGAGAAACATAAAACTTAATATCTTTGGTAGTTAATTTACATATATCTTTTTCTATATCATTCAGTTTATCTTTTATCTGAATAAAATCATCTTCCCTTTCAATTTTTTTTACTTTTGAATCTTTATCATAATAGAATAAACTACAATCTTTATTTGTTGTTTTTAATCTATCCATTATATTTGTAATGTTTTTTTTATTGATTAGAACATATTTATTTTCTTTAGCTTCTATAGAGTAATTTCTTAAAACATCTTTTATTTTGCTTTGTTTCGTTTCATCAAGCTTAGAAATTACTTCATAATCTATTTCAATAATATTTTCTTTTATTGTTTTATCTTCACTTGAAATCTCAGCAAGTGGATAATAATTTTGTAAAAACAATCTTAACTTATCCTGAGGAGGATTAGTTTTTTCTTTTTCAGTTTCTGCTATTGTTGCATATATTTCGTTAGTTGCTTTTCGACATAACACGACATTTTGTTCTTTTTCCTTAGCAAGGATATATCCTTCCTCTATTTCTGTTATTATTTTTCCTTGAATTTTTACTTTTGCTCGTTTTTTTGAAGAATCATAATCAATAAATTCAAAAGTATAATCTTTATCTAATTTTGCAAATTTATGATGATTCAGATTATAAATAGAAGCATTTTTCTTGATTCTAATATTTTCAGGCTTTCCATTGCATTGAATGTCAGATAGTTTTATTTTCTGTTCCTTCATTAGACATTCTACAATTGCAGGATTAAAAGTCTTTTCTTTGATGTTATTAACAACGTAATCAAGAACATTTTTTGAATTAGTTATCTTTACCTTCCCAACATAACCCTTTACTAGATTAGTACCTAAAATATCAATATCAATTCCTTTTAGGAGTTTTATTTTTGGAATTACATAAAATGGATAGGAATGTTCAAAGACCATGTATTTATCTATTAAATCTTTATTTACTTTATCTTTAAATTCGTATTCATCATTTCCTTTCACCTTTTTAAATTTATAATAATTTGCAGGCAATAAATGCGTATACAATAAATAAAAATCAAATTCCTTATCATTTTGATCTTTAATTTTATGTTTTAACAAAAGATAATTATCAGTATCTAATTCATTAATTTTTTCTAATTTGTAGTAATCATCTGTAATATTTGCGGAAATAATTTCCCCATCTAATAAAATATTTCTTAAATTGTTATCTCGTAAATTTTCTGAATATATATGAATTCCTGAATGGACTTCATTCGATGATTTAGAAATAAAAAAACAAACATCTGAATTTAATCTTTCTGAATTGTTATATAACTCTTTACTGCTAAGATCAAACCAATAATTCATGCTTACTCCGAATCAATATGTTCTAATAATTTAATTATGATCTCATTATCTTTTTCCATACTTAAATTAATCAATTTCGAATCAATTTCTCTATATGAAATATTAATTATGTTTTTATCTTCTTTTTCATCATTATTTTCAGACATATTATTCTCCGCTACTTGATTTTATTAATATCTGATAATTTCCAGGTACAAGGTTTTCATATTCTATCAGTCCTTCAGAATCTGATTCTCCACTTTCATAAACTTCTCCATCTAGATATAACGAATATGGTTGCTCAGATACAGCTTCTTCAATTTTATTTTTAATTTTTACTTTTATCTTCGCACTTATCTCTACATCCCCGCTTTCAACCTTCTTGCACCTGTTCCCAGTAGCTTCAATCTTGAACTTCGGTTTTGCATCCAGTTTTTCCCCATTGTAATGATAAGTCCACTCGGCATCTGCTTTATCACCTTCAATCTTGGCACCAATGCTGGTTACCTGTTTACCTGTAGAACTATCATAAATAAAGAAAGTTACTCCACCTTCCATATCTTTTGTCTCTGCATGAAGTTTAAGAACTTCACCAACAAGACCCTTGCTTGTAGAGTTTCCATCCTTATCCTGCCATTCAACTTTCTTGATTTCAGGACGAACCAACTTTACTTCAAGACTGTTGCTTGATTTTTCAAAGTTGCACCATGCACAGTGGGCAGTAAACGTAAACTTAGGATCACTATCCGGAGGCATCTCTTTAGGATTTGCCCTATAACTCCACTTTGCAGAGACGCTACCACTTTTTACAGTACAAGGGAAAGTTGCTATAGGAATACTGTCTTCAGGTCCTTTTCCTTCTGGGAAAACAAGCAAGGTTACCATATTTCCGTCTGCAATATCCTGAACACTGGCTGAAAGTTCAGCTTCAGCACCTTCATCTACACTGGAAGAAGCCCATTTTACATCACTGAATTTTGGTTCTTTATCTTCCTGTTCTTTTCGTTCTCTTTCAAATTCTTCTGTATTTGCAGGATTAATAATAGCAGGCATGGGAATGCTCATGCCCACTGCAATAATTGTGGAGTTGTTCTGCATTCCCATATCGTTACAGGTTGTAACCTGAGAACCAATAACAGCAACTTCTTTTCCGTTTACCTTTACTTTTGATCCGGTTCCGCCTGTTACTTCACCTTCTTTTTTAGGATTGTTCTGAAACTTAATTGTTCCAGGTAACTGCATGTGCATACTATCATCATGCTTTGCTTTACTTCCCTTTACTGCAACTCCTTTATCTTTTATCTTTACATCTTTACTTACTTTATCATTAATTTTCCCAATAAAAGGATGAGGAAGAGGAACTGTTGCTGTAGACATACCTGCAGGAATAACCATCATATGAGTATCTAAACCCATAACTTTGTCATCTTCAGTGGCAATCTGCTTTCCTTCTGTTGCAACACCTTTCGAACCTGACAGTTTTACATTTTTTCCTTTTATGGTTACATCTTTATCACAGGTGATGATTGTGTCTTTACTGCTCTTCATAGACATAGCATCTTCGCAGGTAAGACTTACAGTTTTTTCGCCGTTAAGTTCAATATTCTTGTCTGTCTTTACAGTCAATTTTTTACACTTAATGGCAATGTCCCCAAGTTCATTGGTTATTTCAATTCCTTTATCAGAACTTATAACACAACGCATTTTTCCCTGGGCTGTTTCTATATGAATTCCTTCTTTACCGCTGTCATCTACTATTTCAATGCGATGAGCTTTTGTCTGCCACAAATAACTCTGTGTCGGTTTTTCAGCACCTACTTCTGGTGGCAGATGTTTTTCATCATAAATACAACCAAGTACTATACCTTGAGAAAGGTTCCCATTAGGAAAGCAAACCAGAACCTGTGTTCCTAAATCTGGCAATGTCCAGAATCCCTGCTGATTCCCAGTCCACATATTTGACATATGATACCAGGGGCCAACACATCCAGGTGCCAGTAGATCCATCTGAACACGTACTCTGCCCAAACAGTCAGGGTCCTTGTTATCAACTACGATTCCAAATACAAACGCATTTTCTTCATGAAACTTCGTCTGATTAAATCCGTACAAGTCTTTATTTCGAGGATCTGGATATTTTTTGAGAAGCTCTTTCAGCTTTTGTTCTAGTTTGTAATTCACTTAATAAATCCTTTCTCGAGACAAACGCAAAAACTAATAAAGTGGTGGCAGTTCTACAATTGTTCCTGCTTCAAGGTTTTCAGGATCATCAATATTATTTGCATCTGCAATTACACGCCACTTTCTGCTGTCGTTATATTCACGTGCCGAAAGTGCAGAAAGAGTTTCTCCTTCTCGTAACGCCATCCGCTTTGTATGGTCTGCAGATTCACGTCTTGTATTCGAAAGCTGAGTTGCTGCAGTTGCATATTCTTTAAACACAACTTTACATATTGCTCTAAGAGGAGTTCCATCGTTTGCAAACAAAGTAAAACGCTGAACTAAATCTTCAAGAACACAATCAAAGCTTAAGCTACCCCAGCTAAAACGTAAAATTGGAGGTCTATGTTCCTGAGCATTTACGAGCATTAATGTTTCAACTTTATTTGTAAAATCACGTACATCAGTTTTTTCCTCTGATGTATCAAAGAACAATTCCATAGAAAGTCTTTTACGTTCACCCATAGTAAACTGAACTGGAGGAGAGTCCAAACCAAATACATTTATTTCTGACCAAGGAGTTTTCTTCTCAACAACGTATTCTTTTGGATTAAACATGACTTCGATTTCGTCATTTGTATCCATATTTGTGATTACTGCTTTTTCCAATGCCATTTTTTCTTCTCCTTAATGACTAGTCGCCATCAACTGATAAACCTTCATGAGTAATTTCAATGCGTTCCAATGCAAAGTCACTGCCCATATTTGTTTCAAGACGAGGACCTATCCAGCGGCAAGGGAATGCACGGAAAAAGTTCCATCTTTTTATTTCATTTCCTTCTGTATCTTTTAATACAATAGATCCATTTTTTCTTTCGATTTTTTTATCCTCTAAAACTGTTTCTTTATACCAGTTAAAAAGAGCTTCATTATCTGTTATTCCTTTTTCAAGAATCAGGTTTGGATAACGGGTTCTCCCATAAAATTTATGAGTTGAAGTGTTTAAGCCGCCTTCTTCAATTTCATAAACGTAGGTTTCTGCTTCAAGTCCTTCACATTTCTGGAATCTGGCAGTTTCAATACCATCAATTTCTACTGTAAATAAGTAAGCACTAATTTTTCCATCATCAGCCATATCTATCTCCTTTTACTCTTCATCTATATAAACACTTGCTCCATCTTTTTCTGCAGTAATTTTTATTTGGAAAAATTCTGCAGGTTTCACAATAGCAAGCCCTACTTCAAATGTAAGAATTCCATTATCTATGTTTTCAGGTGGATTTAATTCTTCATCACACCTAACATAAAATCCCTGCTCTGCTGTACTCCCAGCCAGATAACCTTTCATCCATAAATCAAGAAGAAAACCTGAAACTTGACGAACAAGTCTTTTTCTTAAATTTTTATCATTCACTTCAAAAACAGCCCACTGGGTTCCACGTTTAATGGATGTGCAAATTCTTGAAAAAGTTCTGCGTACACTGATGTAACGCCAGTCAGAATTTGATGAAAGAGTTTTTGCCCCCCATATTTTTACTCCACTTCCAGGGAAATACTTTAAAACATTTATATTATGATCATAAAGTTCTCCCATTTCCCCTTGTGTTATACGCTTTGAAAGTCCCACACTTCCATGAAGAATACAGTTTGCAGGAGCATGAAATATTCCTTTCTCTCCATCAGTCAAAGCTATACAACCACATACCGCCCCTGAAGGTGGTATTTTTAATGTCTTGCACCCTGTTGCATCCAAAGGATCTATTACATTTATATACGGGTAATAACAGGCAGAAAAATCAGAATCCATTTTTCTTGCGTATTCAATTACATCTGACGTATCAAAAAAATCTGGTATATCAAAAACAGCAAAGCGACCGGCAAATCTTTCGGCTTGAACAGACATTGCCTGTTGAACAGCTTTATAATTCTGAAGTTTTTCATCCTGAGATTTACCACTCATATTCAAAAGCCAGCACAAATCCGGACAAGAAATTAATGAAATATCATCTCTAGACTCAAAAGTCCCAATACCAGAATAATCAGTCATTCCCTTATAATGACCTATAAAATCTGCAGCGGTAAGATCTGCAATTCCATCACAACCGCCTCTTGCATATTCGGAATATACATTTTTAAAAATACCTTCTACTCCGTCAGAAACAATGCGACAAACAGCAGAACGTTCATTAATGTATTTCTCATAATATCTTTCATCATTTTTATTCATTGAAAGATGAAGATAAGTCTCATTTTTTTTATTTCTTGTTGAAATAAGTATAGAGACAAACTGTTTATTCAAAATAAGAGTATCTTTTACATCTGAATATTTTTTTAAATTATGAATTGGATAAGTAAAATATATTTTATTATCCTGAACCAGACTAACCTGTCGTGAAATGAGTTTTCCTTGTCCAAAGTTAATTTCCAAAATGTCGCCAGGTAAGAGATTTTCAACCTTTTCGAGCTGTATAAAATCACCTTCGTGACTAAGATCAACAACAGGAGTTTTTATTTTTTCATATTCATACCATAGTTTTGTGCAAAGGTAATTTCCCCAAGTTCCAGGTGTGAGAGCCTGTAACTTGGCGCTACCCTTTTGCGCTTTAAGTTCATACTCAGCACAACTAACACTCTCTTTATGAGCAACTCTTGTAACAATACATTCCTTACCACCACACTTAAAATAAGAATAAATGGAAAGTGGTAAAACACCTTCAGTATCAAAACCTCCAAATACTTTTAAATATTCGTCAAAACTGTTAATAAGCACAGGTGTCCCAACAGGTCCTTTTTCACTTATTCCTGCAAAGGCGCTTAAACAACGAGTATCTATTTGTAATGGGTTAAGTGTATATTTTTGTTCAAAAACATATACACCTGGTACTGAAAACTTATTCATTTATTTATCTGCATTCTTCTTTGATTTATTTTTCTTTTTCAATTCCGGTATGTAACGACAGAATGGACAATAATCCCAGGAATCCTTCATTCTGTTTCTACAATCCGGACATTTACGTTTTGAAATCCCCAATGCCTTTCGCTTTTTAATTTTTGAAAGAATTAACAAAAGAATTAATACTGCTAAAGTAACACCTGCAAGAACAATTAATAAAATAATTACCCATTTTGGAACAGGAAGTTTCAATGCATAGAAAGTTTTTTGACCTTTACCTTCTGAGTCACGTTCAATTACCGAAACTTCCATAAGGTGATAATTATTATCTGGTTTTACATTCTTAACTTTATAATTAATTACATAACATTTATTGATAATATCACGTACAGTTCTAAGTTTATCCGGAACTTTATCGAATGTAGATGAATACAAGTAAGATCCCGATGATACTTCTGAAATCTGGTTTAATGCACTTAATCCAGCAGAACTTAAAACTTTGATTCCGACAGCATAAACAGGAATAGATTTTTCTGTTAAAACTGTATCAAGCTGTTCTTTTGTAAAACGACTGTTCTGATCACGGCCATCAGAAATAACAATAATTACCTTTCGACGTGTTTTTTTATTCTCAACTTTTCTGATTACATTCATCAAAGAGTCATAAACTCTAGCTTGTGTTTCTGAAGTCTGTATCTCGTTAATTAAAGCAGTATCAATTTCGTCTTTCTTTAAATTTTCAAAAACAGGAACCGCATCATCTCCGATTGCATAAAGAGATAAAGTTTCATCTTTCTGCATAAGGTCAAGAAACTGAATAACGGCAGTCTTTTGAAAATCTAATGGTTCGCCTTCCATGATACCGTTATTTGAAATCAAAATAGAATAATCTATTGGTTCTGATTTCATTGTAAAAGGATAAACACTTTGTTTACCTTTTAATTCTTCGCTATCAATACGGGTCATAAATAAGCCCGCTGCAAGACCTGTTACAATTTCTTCTTTTTCATTTTTTACAGAAACATAAGCGGTCATATTTGGATAATCATCTGTGACAATCTGATCAACTTTAATATTCAACTTATTTTTATTTGCATCCGCAAAAAGTGAAACAACTGAAAGTAATAATAAAATACTTAAAAATCTTTTTTTCATAATCTTTACAAAAGTTTGATTTTAAACTGTTTGTCCCCCATTTCGATAACATCACCATCAATAAGCATGGATTTTACACTGTTAATATTATTAACCTTTATTGGACTTCCGTTTCCTAAATCGACTAAAGAACATTCCCCATTAAATATTGAAAGATACGCCTGTTGTCTTGGCAAACCTGCTTTTAAAATACGAATCTCACAATCAGCGGCACTTCCGATAAAAGACTTTCCTTCATGAAGTGTATAATATTTTTCTACATTTCCGTCCGGCTTCAACAACACAAGCCATCCTGCTAAAGGAGCAATACAAATTGGACAAACCTTCCATGAGGTATCCATTAAATGTCCTTCTTTACAATATTTCATATGTAACCTCTTTTACAAAACCTGATAAATCCAAATTGAACCAGAATTATCTCGTCCTTTTTCACCAATACTAAATTCAATTTCCGGTGTATATTCAGTAATTTCACCTTCATTAATCTTCAAGTAAATATTTCGCCAGCGATTCTTTGAATCCTGACCATCAATATTCATTGTGAATTTATTTTTTCCTTGAAGAATTACTTCTACAGCATAATTTCCCTGATAAATATCTGTACGGCGAACAATTAATGTTTTTCTTCCCTTTATAATATTCTTCATATGGAACTTCATACTGCCACCAATCCATCTCTTAAGTGTGTCATAAACCAAAGTTCCATCCGGATAATAGAATGAATCTTTAACTGTTGATGGATGCTGAGTATTAACAAATGAAAGTCTGTGAGCTTCAAGAGATTCCTGAGAAGCCATATTAACTGTATCAACAAGTGTATATTTTTCGTCTTCGAAAAGGAGAACTCTAGGGAATTCGTAACTAATAAACTGAATATCAGAACTATTAACTTCTTTTTCAATGATTGTATTCTTAAGTCCTTCAACAACAGCTTTATGAGCCTTTAAGATTGCATCTACTTCTTCATATTTACCGCTGTATTTTTTTATTAAATCGCCAAGAGCATACATCGAAGTTCTTGCAATTTCATAAGCTTCTTTTGTAGTGAATTTATAATTTTTATCCTCATTGTTTTTTTCATACTCTGCAAGTTCAAATAAAACTTCATGATCGATATCAAACAATGGAGAAAGCAAATGAATAACATCATCAAAATATACCCCGGCAGTCTGAATGATCATTTTTGAAGTCATAGCAACTGTATGCATATTTCTCAAAGAATGAAGAGGGAAAAGTTCATAACAAGAATTTGATACACTACATGTCAATTCAAAAAGTTCGATTAAGAAATTCTCAAGGTAAACAGAAACACCTTTTTTAGTTTTAATTGCCCATGGAACGAATCTATAATCCAAAGCGTTAATTCCAGGATCACAGAAATCATCACAATTTTTTATGGCAGTTATTCCAGTTCCCTCTGCATCATCAAGACGAACTCTTGCTAACTCTACTGTAATCTCTGGCTCTGTTATTTCCTGAACAATTTCTACTTTTGCGGTCTCCAGTTTATACTGGTACCCCTGCAAATCAATATTTTCACTGTTCTGGAAAAAATCCTGCATTATTTCGTTGTACTTAACGACTATGTAAATAGTTGTAGGATAAGTGTATTTCTTTGAGTCAAAAACCAAAACCTGTGGTTCATTCAAGAACAATGGATTTCCCAAACCGTCAAAACAAATACCACGACCTACAATAAAAGTAATTAATCCACCTTTTGTTTTTTCAGCCTGAACATGAAGGGAATCTAAAAAACCAGGGACAATTCCGAATCCATGGAATAATTTATTATAAAGCTTTTCCTTTTCAAAATGATAATCTTCGATTTTGTTCCAATAATTAGGTCCAACTTGAAGCCCTGGAAAAAAATTTGCTCTTTTAAATTTAATCAATTCGTCCATTTCTATTTACCCTCTCATTAAAACTCAAATGTTGTATTTACAGTGGTTTTATCTGTAATAACAGTTTTCTTTCTTGGTTTTACTTTTTTTCGTTTAAAGCTTATATAACAATCTGTGTTTACAGGTTTTTCCTGCTGCAAAAGAAGTGTTAACCTCTTTAACAAATTTTCATCCATTTCTTCACGGTAAATTGGAAACGCTACTGTAAAGACTGCATTTTTTTTCTCTTGTTCAAATATACTGCTTGAAACACTTGTTCCATCAATTATTTCAAGTGAAGAATATGGAATATAATTTTCCAAAATTTTTGGAACTATTCCCGTAAGAATATAAATATATATTTTTAACCCTAAAGCGGTTCCTCTTAATTTGAATAAAGGAATTGCGTATTGCAATAGAAGACGTTTTTCATTTTCCGATCCCAACAGATCTACATCAATTCCAAACCAGTTAGCAAGAACATCTAAGAAATCTGCAGGACAATGCATTGGTCTGAACATTTCATTCATGTTATCGATTTTTATAGCGATATCATTATTGATATGCTGGAAGATCATCAGAAAGTTTCGTAAGAAATCATTTTCCTGATAAATCGATGGCAGATTTCTGATTGGATTTTTTGAAGTTGCATAAAGCATAATCTTGTTTTTAACTTGTTTGCAGTCAAAAACAATGAAACGTTTATACTCTGACTCCTGATATGTAATATCAATATCTTCTTCAGAAAGTTCCGGACAAAGAGAAAGAATTTTATTTTTTGCACTATAGACATCCAGTCCTACGCATGAATGCCTGATATTTTCAAAATCCAATTAACTCCACCTTCGTACTGTCAGATGAATATTATTTTTTGTATCTTCATCTTCTTGCACAACTGAATAGCCCATATCTTTTACTTTATCTATAATAGTTTCATAGGCATATTGTCTTGTTATCTTATTCATAATTTCATCCTGCTTCTGACCAGTGAATGTTTCTATTGCCCACCAGTCAGCAACAACTTCATAATCATTTTCAACTTTACGAATTCCAATACTATATTTTGAACCAGTTTTTATTTCGAAAATACAGTCCTCAATCTGTTCATCTTTACCATATCCCTGTAAGGTAAGTTTTTGTCCTTCTTCAGCTTCAACATATTTCATCTCTAATGCTTCAAGAGCCTTTTTCAGCATTTGCAGATTTTTTATTTTTGTATCTATTTTTGAAATGTGCGACATATTTAATCCTCTTTAATCTTTTGTCCAACCACGACTCGAATATATGCATTAGATGGAATCTTTCTTGTTACATTTTCAATACTACAAACTACAAAACCATTTGCGATTGCGGTAATTTTAAATGTTCCAATTATTTCACCAAAACTTGCATCAGGAGCAATATCTCCGATTACGCCCTTTTCTACCCCAGTTTTTAAATCCCCAATTCTGGCTGTAAGTTCAGTCTGAACTCCATTTTGCATATTAATTTCAAGAACACGCATTGAACCATATATAGGTTCATAAAGAACCTGTTTTTTTAACTGAACCGATTTTGGTAAAGGTGTTAATTCTGCAATAACAAGTAAATCATCGGCAGCCTGAACATCTGCCGATTTACAGCCGTACATACAAAATATAAACAGCGAAAGACAAAGCAGTCTTATTATTTTTCTAACAAATTCCATACACGTTCTCCATCTTTTCCTCTGAACAGCCAGTTTCTTTCATCCAAAAACAAAAAGAAACTTCTATAAAGATTTCCATTTATATCTGTTGCTTTATTTTTATTACTAACTTCATAATTTGAATCTTGTCGGTAATAACTACCGGTGTATACAATATGTTTTCCTCTTGGTAAAACAACTTTAGAAAGTGAATCCCATCCTAAGAAAATGTGATTCAAATAAAAACCCTGTCCAGGGGCTGAAATATCAGGAGCGACACCGTAATTTCCTTTTCCAAATATATTTTCTGCCAGCGAATAAATAATATTGTGATATACATTAATCAAACCTGACAAAGAGAAATCAGAACTGAAAAATTTAACTTCCTGAATAAAAGATTTTGTTTTTGCATCAAATAATGAAATATGAAAAATATTAATCTGATCAGTTAATTGAACTCGTCCTTCGATATAAAAATCTGCAGAATTATAATTATTAAAATCTTGATTAACATATTCAGTAATATTATTTGCAGCCATGGCATTTACCATTTCCGTAGAATATAAAGAATATGCCAGCATTTTGCTAAAATAATCATCTGTTGTACGAATTGTTACTCCATCCTGTTCAATAAATGTTGAAGGAATGTAATCAAAATCTCCGCCTGTCTGTCCTATATATTTTCTACTTTCCAACAAAAAAGGTTTTACAATTACTTTTTTCTTCTGGTATAGAGTATATGTTTTCTCTTCAATAATGCTTATATATTCATTAAGCATTGCTCGTAAGGCATAAGAACACTCACTTAATGTTTTTAAATTTCTAAATACGATAATCGGGTATCCACCATCTGAGAAACGATAAAACGACAGGGTTATTGCATATCCCTCACTGTTTTGAAAAACATATGGTTTACAAACACCTGTTACATTTATCGGGTATCGTTCATCTGCAAGAGCTGCAATAAAATTATCTATGCTAACTTCTTTTTCTAAGCCATACTTTCCTATAAGCCATTTATCCAAAGAAACCGGCTTAAGTTTCTCTGTATAAACCATTTCTCTATTCAATTTATCTGAAATTGCTTCCAATACTTCCTGAGAAATATTTCCTGTTCCATCTGATTGAAGCATTATATATGAAGGTACAACTTCAGAAAGAGCATCATATCTTTCCTGGATAGGAACCGTATCTGCAGATTCAGGAATTGACAAACCTCCCAAATCTGCAGAAAAAGAAGTACTGCATAAACATAATGCAAACAAAAATGAAGATATAAGTTTTTTACATAATTTCATACAGTACCCCTTATTGATTAAGCCCAATCAGCGTTTTCGTAAACGAGTGAAATAGTTTCCTGAATTACACCTGTTTCTGAACTACCTAAATCAGACATTGTCCAACCACATGGAACGCAATTGTAAAGGTTACGTCTCTGAATTTCTGAAACACCATCGCGATCCATAAATACGATAGAAACAGATTTCTGTTCTGGGTTTCCGCGTTCTACAGTTTTCCACCATTCTTTAAGAACCTTATCACGTGGGTCAGCGTTACGAACGAGTTTTACTGTATCGTACTTTACTTTTCCTACTACCTTACGTGGGTTTTTGTCCATACCACCCATATCATCAGATACTTCGGCAGTAGCTCCAAGACCAGAAATAGATACGAAGTTACCGTAATCGATTCCGTCTACTTCAACTTTGAAATAAGCTTTGGTTGTTGGTAAATAATCAGCCATCTTATCCCCCTATAATTTTTATTCGTCTCCAAGAGTTTTCTGAGAAACTCTGAATACTACAAATTCAGCAGGTTTTGCTGGTGCAAGACCCAATTCGATAACAACATAGCCAGCATCAATTGATTCTGGTGGGTTCAATTCATCATCACAACGAACATAGAATGCTTCTTCTGGAGAATCTCCAAAAAGAGCACCAGACTTCCATACGTTCAGAAGGAATGATGTAATGTTACGAGTGATCTTCTTCCAAAGATCTCTTGTGTTAGGTTCAAAAACAACCCAGTTTGTACCATTCTGAAGAGCCTGTTCTACCATACAGAACAGACGTCTTACGTTTACATAACGCCATTCAGGATTTGAACTGATTGTACGAGCTCCCCATACACGAATTCCACGTCCTGGGAAATCACGAATACAGTTAATTCCTTTTGGATTAAGAAGTTCCTGTTCAGCATCTGTAAGATTATATTTAAGACCAAGAGCTGTTTTAAACAATTCATTTGCAGGAGCTTTATGAACACCACGAGTACCATCAACACGTCCATAAATACCACAAACACCACCACTTGGAGGAGCATAAATATTCTGATCAGCAACCATGTCGTACATCTGTACCCATGGGAAGTAGTAAGCACCCATGATTGAGTCACGAGGCATTGGCATTGTATCAATTCCACCTTCCAGTGTTTCTGGTGAATCCAATACTGCAAAACGGAATCTGTTTTTTTCACAATGAGTTAAAATAGCATCCTGAGCTGCAGGGTCAGTTACACCAGGAGCACAGATAAGAGAAATATCCTGAATTTCATCAAAAAGGAATAATCCACTCTTCTTTCCGATTCCTTCATCTTTTCCAATAATAAGCTTAGCAATATTTTCAGGATTCTTTACTTCAAAAGGAGCCTTTTCCTGAGCTGCATCTTTTGCAGGTGCTTTATCACCTTCTTTTGCAGGTGCTTTATCGGCAGCAGGTGCTTCGGCTTTTTTAGCTTTTGGTTCGGCAAGGTTATTAATGTAA
The DNA here is from genome assembly GCA_024402535.1 of Treponema sp. GTDB lineage: Bacteria > Spirochaetota > Spirochaetia > Treponematales > Treponemataceae > Treponema_D. Next base: position 42,133 of record JAKSTN010000009.1, on the reverse strand, counting down.
CATTTTGTTCCACCATTCTGGAAGAACTGGTATACACCATGACCTAACCATCCACCTTCGTGAAGGCCTCCAAAAATCTTAGTATACTGAGTCCAGTTTGTTACAAGAGTAGCCTGATTTACAGGTCCTTTCTCAGCAATTCCAAGAAAACCAACAATGTTTGTGGCTCCAGCTTCAATTGGCTTTGAACCACTTTCAATTTCTTCGACGTAAACGCCAGGTGTTTGATAATTAGGCATTCATCACTCCTTATCTTTTTTATCATTAAAAAATGACTTTTTTATTTATTTTATCTGATTACTACTAAGAACCTTCTTTTCAACTCTAACGAATTTCTCTTCTTTGACAGAGTTGAGATGAAGTTCTAATCTATAATCGAGATATAAATATCCATTATTGTTGTTCACAATTTCTCTTCGAACGATTGGTTCAAGAAAAAATTTATTTATTTCATTTCCATGCCAGTTATATTCACCACATTCGAAAAAATTATGGTCTTTGAAATAAACCGCCACAAAACCAAGATTGGAAAGAACATCTTCTAAAGATTTTCCGGCAAATGATATTCTTAAGACCATAACAAACTCCGCAGGAACTTCATAACGAATCTCATCGACAATAATTCTCTGCCCAGTTTTATCATTCGTGCTCTGGAAAATATCTGCTACCGATAACCGAATCTGATTTTTTCCTTGATCCGAAAATCCTTCAACCACATCATATTTGCCACCAGCATTTTCTTTGAGAGCGTTTTTAATTGTTTCTATTGCGTATTTGAATAAATCGGACTGCAATTAAATTACCTCTTCTCGATAACTACTTTATTTAGAAATGGAAGTTCTTGCTCTTTCAGAAGAATCTTTTCTACCTGAACATTTGCATCCATATCAAAAACTTCTACAGCATTTACAGAAAGAATTTCATTTATTTTTTCAAGCTGCTTCAAAACAGATCCAACTGTTATTTCTTTCCCAAATGACCAGCCTTTTCCATTTTCTCCCTCAAGACTGTCAAAATAAACCCTTAATGTATGTTCAATTTTCTGCTTTATCTTTCCTTCATCGAATACATCACTTTTGAATGTCAAAGAAAGAGTCACATTAAAATCTTTATAAATAGGTCCTTGAACACATATAGGAGTACCCACTATTTTTCTGTCATCAAGGAACTCTTTTACTCTACGGACAAGTTCTCTGGAAGGCAACAATTTTGTTGTATAATCTATTCCCGAAGGCCTTACAGGAATAATCACTGTAACAATTTCGTTTTTATCATTTCTATTTTTAAGACAATAAGCTCTGCTAACACTTGAAGATGCTTCCATTGCAAGCCATTGAAAATCTTCTGTTGTTACTGCACGCTGTAAACTTTTAAATGCTCCTGCAGCACGAGATTTTAAACTCTCCACAGATTCCATATCAGAACCACCTTCTGCAGGGAATGGATTCGTACAACCAGAAATAAATGGAATTCCCTGTAAAAGTCCTTGAATTGTATTTTTAGCAACATTTCCTATGGTACCCCCACCAGTATGATAACTCTTCATCATAATGTTGAATTTACCTTTAGGAGGATTTACACCTTTTGCTCCATCACCAAATTGAATTTTTCCAGTCGAATAATCAATTACATAATGTCTTGAAAAAGCATTTGATGCATAAAAATTTTCTACTTCTGTATAACGAATCCAAACTTTTTCACCTTCAATAAAATATGGTTCACCAGAAACATCTGCTTTTATTTTTTCAAGTTCATTTGCGGACGGAACAGATCCTTCATCCACATATAATTCAGAACCTTTTAATATATCTTTATGTGAAACAAAAACCGACTGCCCTGGAGCTCCAGTACCAGAACCTAAAATTTCATTTTGATATGTTTTTTCATTTTTTACATAAACAGAGTTTAGAAGAATATCCTGTACCTGGGGTATTTTTTCAAAACTTCCAGAAATGAGTGAGACTCGTATCCAATATAATTCTTTTCCAAAATTTTGCGAAAGGTTCATATCATCAGGAACCACGAAATCAACAAAGCCTGACTGATGAAATGAGTCTGTTTTATCGCTAATTGAAAGAGTTCTCCATTCTTTACCGTCAAAATATTCCCAAAGAAGATTTATACCTCTATTTGATTTTGTATAAAAAAGTGCTGGCTGTTTAAAATCTTCAAATACATTTCTAACAGGCTGTCCAACACTTTCGCGCATTCTAAAATAAAGTGATGCTTCGCCATCTGGAAATTTTTCACTGAAACCCATATATAAAGATGGAAAATCATTTTTATCTAAATTAAATAAAGTAACATCTTTTTCAGAATCTACTTTTAATAAATTTTCTTGCTTTTTCCATTGGAAATTACTAGATGTATAACAAATTTCTGGAGGTAAACAAAGGGATTCATATTTTATTCTGATTTTTGCAATCTCAGGAGTTTGAACCTTAGATGTAAATTTCCAGATCCAATTGTCATTTTCATCTTTAACATAAGCACCCCCTGTAGCAAAGTCTTTTGTTACAAGACGAACTCGAATCCAATAATGCTCTTCATTGTTTACATCAACTAAAGACAAATCATCTGGAACTACAAACGAAACAGTTCCCGACTGTTTCAAATTAAACGTGCCATCTATAAAATTTGCATCTTTAGAAATTCTTGTCCAATCAAAACCGTTCCAATACTCATAGGCAAAAATAGCATTTTTATTATCATCAGTTTTTACATGGGTCTCACTAAATGCAAAATCTAATTGAACATTTACTTTTTTATTTTTGAATATATCATCGGCACAAATATAAAAACTTTCATTGTATTCAGGTGTGTCCGAAAACATTCTGAATGATGTATTCATATCAACCATAGAATACTTACTGTTATTATTTGTAACACAAGTATCCGGTGCAAATCCCTTTCCACCAAAAATAGTTTTCAACTTAATTGCTTTTGTAGAAAGGGCTGATTTATTTTCAGGAACATCAGAAAGTACGGCTCTAATCCAATAACCATTCTTTCCTTGAACTTCAGTTTCAGCAATCGGAATATTTCCATGGATATAAACAACGTTATCTTTTTCTCTGATATTATTTACCGAAGATGAAGTTTTTAAAACACTCCATTTTTCGCCATCCCAAAATTCCCAGAATACATGACGAACAAACTGATCACTTTCTTTAACAATATCTTGAACAGGTGTTATTTCAACTTGTACATAATGATCATTTACCAGATACTTAAAACTATCTGATGCTATATATAATACATGCTCAACAGAATTCTTAGATTCAAATAAAGAGAACTCATTTATTTTTTCATTTTCGATATTTTCAGTCAGGCTTTCTTTATATCTGTTTACACAACTTACAAGCTTTGAATTATTAACTGTAATATTTTTTTCAGTCTCAAAAATTATATCTGCTGCATCACTTACTGCGGCTGCAATTTGTGTTCCAGCTTTTATATCTATGTTTCGTTTGATTCCTTCTACTGGAAAGAATTGAACAATGGTTTTTGCACTTTGGGGGGTAACTAGGGATAATCCCATTAATTCAAGAAGTGATAAGTAGGTTTTTGCTGGAACTTTATTTAGACGGTATATCGTCATTTCCGTCATCCAGGAAAAGAGCTCCAACAACGTGATACCCGGATCAGAAGTATTATGATTTGTCCATTCCGGGCAATAACGAGGAATTAATTTTAAAGCATCATTAAATATGTCATCGAACGTTCTATCGTCCAAATTGATTTTGGGAATCACTTTCACCTCTTTCCAAATAGAATGGATATACCATGTTAAAGAAGGTGTTTACCGATCGAATCTCATAATCAATATTAATATTGATTTTTACGGGATTATCTGGATCGGGGGTTCCTGTAACAGACTTTAAAATTACACGAGGTTCCCATTTTACAATAGCTTCTTCGATGTAATGAATAGCAAGTGAAACTGTTTTGGAAGAATTAGGAAAGAAGATGATTTCGTTTATCTTGCATCCAAAGTCAGGATGCATAACACGCTCACCGGGTGTGGTGTTGAGAATAATTCTGATAGACTCTTCAATACTTTTTTCATAACTAGAGGTCGCGATATTACCATGTACATCTACACATACAGGAAATCCCCAACCTCTTCCAAGGATATTCCTATTCATACTTTTATATATCCAAACTTTTTATTTATAAAAACTTTAAACCATCATTTTATAAAAATCAAGTTATTTATTTTCTTATTTTTTTACTTTTGATAATTTGATTTTTTTTTACTTTCGTGTTAAAACAAAAATATGATTAAAAAAGTATTTATGGCTAAAATTAGCGATAATCAGGATCCTGATAATCTGCATAGAGTTAAGGTAACATTCTCTAATGAAGATGAAGTTGTATCGGACTGGATTCCTGTTCTTTCTTTTTCAGCAGGTAACGATAACGGAATCTATTCCCTTCCCGATATAGATGAACAAGTTCTTGTTGTATGCCTTGATGATTCCACAAAATCTTACTGTGTAATTGGTTCAGTTTGGTCAAACGAAGTCAAACCTCCAGAGTCTGGGGAAAATGGAGATGCAGATTTAAATCAAGACGGAAAGAACAGTCTTCATTTTATAAAGTCGCGTTCAGGCAATATGATTATTCTGGATGACACTGATTCAAAAGAAAAAATTCAGTTAATTTCATCTGATGGAAAATCGAGATTTGAATTTTCTGCAGAAGACGAAATGATTAATCTTGAAACAGAAAATGACATTCAGATTACTGCTAAAGCAAACCTTTCAATAAATGCAGAAGAAATTGATATTACTTCATCAAAACAGATGAATATTTCTACAGAACAATTCCAGACAAAAGTTTCAAAAGGTCTAGATATCAACGCAGACAAAGATATTACCATTAAAGGCTCTGGAATTGCCTTGAACTAAAAAAAGGATTTTTATATGGCAAAAAAAGATGAACTCGAAATTTCAATTACAGCTGAAGGAGATGTTTCAATCAATGTTATTGGAGCAAAAGGAAAAAAATGTCTGGACCTTACTAAAGATCTGGAAGAAGTTTTAGGAATTGTTGCTGAACGTGAAACTAAACCTCAGTTTTATGAACAGGATATCGAAAACTCAAACTACATAAACACAGGATTAAATTAAACATGAGTGAACAGATAACATTTCATCTTCCTTTAGGATTAGAATACGAGGGAAAATTATACAAGACAGGTAAAATGCACCTCACTACAACGATTGATGAACTTGCTGTTCAGGAAATTGAAGAAACCGGATTAAATACCCGTTATAGGGACATTTTATTATTAGCAAGTGTTATTGATGAAATCGGAGAAATCACAAACATTACAAAAGAAACCATTATGGAATTGTATGAAGCTGATTTTCTTTACCTGCAGCTTTTATATAATCAGTTGAATGGAGAATCAGGACCAGTCTCAACAAAATGTCCAAACTGTAATTCTGACTTTCCTATTATTCTTTCTGAATTATATTCGGATACATCAAGAATAAAATAAAATGGCAACTTACAATTATTCAAATAAAGATTTAGTTGAAATTGATTTAATTTCCGGAAACTTTGACGATTCATGCATTATGAATTCTGACCTAGATTCATTAAGAAGTAATAATGTCTTCTGGAAAAAAATCGATATAAAAGATTCAAATTGTAACGATAGTGTTTTTAACATTTCTTCATTTTGCGAATGCAATTTTCATCGTTCAAGTATGATCAATTCCCGATTTAATAAATGCAAATTTGAAAAAAGTAATTTTTCAGGGATAAGTCTCATTAAGGGGAAATTTCACAATTCAAGATTTTCACAAAGCACATTTGAATCTTGCACAATGCAACGCTTGGAATTCAATAAATCTATTATTCAGAATACATCCTTCAAAGATTTTGAAGGTGTTTATTCTAAAACAATTAATACAGTCTTTTTGAACTGTTACTTTGAAATTAATTATGGAAGCGGAATGAACGGTTTTTCATCTGGTAATTTTGAAAATTGTATTTTCATGAACTGCAATTTTTCCGGTTATCCGTTACGTGGAGCAAATGTTACAAACTGTACATTTATAAACTGTACAGGCGAATTATCTGATGATATGACAGCAATAAATTCATCAGGATTACCACTTGTGATAAATCCGACAAACAGAACAAAGAAGCCTATAGCAAATAGAGAAAAAGCTCTTGAATTATTATGTGAGGTAAAAAATGGCTAAAGAAGAAGAAATAAGAGCATCAATTGAGAATATAGATCCTGAGATATTAAAAGACACTCTGGCAATTCTAATTTCTCAAAATTCAATGAATACAAATTCCTTAAAACCAGAAATACAAACTAATTACAAAAACTTCGCACAAGCTGTACTAGACTTAAAAAAGAAATACAATTTTCCTGAATTAAATTTCTTTTCAACAGAAGCTGATCTTGTTTATGTTCAAGCTGGAGACAGGCGCGTTTTACTTACAGAAAGAAATTTAAATATCGAACGGCCTTCAGAACCTAAACGACAGACTGAAGAAGCTCAACCAAATGAAAAAACAGAAAATTCAGAAAATTCAGAAACAAAAGATTCTATAGAAAACGCTTTTGAGAATATAAAACCAAACGACAACAGATTTTCACGCCTGGAGTTTTAAATGCAGATAAGAAATGAATTTAGATTTACTTTACCTAAAGGAATTGGAATAAAAACAGAAAACGGCCATAAAGTTACCGGAACTATGCGTCTTACTAAGGTGAAAGATATTGTTCTTATTGAACGTGACAGTACTGTTCAGAAAAATACAGGTGCATTCTATGTAGTATTATTAAGTAAAGTAATCACAAGTCTTGGTGCAGAACGAAGCATAAACAGAAATACAATAGAAAAACTAAATCCTATAGACTTTGCTTTTCTTGTTGATTTTATGCATGAAATAAATCATCAAGTTATTAAACGAATTCCTTTAAAATGCCCTTCTTGTCAATCAGAATATTTTGGTGAGTTTGAACAACTGGGGGAAGCATAAGCCGCCCTCAAAATGAAATTTTTGAAGAGGCGGCAGATCTAGCTTACTATTTCCATTGGCCAAGAGCAGAGATAATGGACATGACAGGAAAAGAAAGACTTTTATGGCTTAAGCAAATAAAGCGAATTCATCAGGAACAAAAAATAATTCGTGATAAAGAATTTGCTTCTCAAATAAATTCTTTTGTAGATGATAATGAAAGAATATAGTTTCTGTTCTTAATTTAGATTAAAAAAAGAAAAACTCTTGAGTAATTCTCAAGAGTTTTTCCATTTGAGGAGGATTGTTTATAATACTTACACCAGACGTTTCTGGAATTCGTATTCCGGTTCAGGTTTGGCGAAAAGATACCCCTGTATGTCATCACACTTAATTGATTTTAGGAATTCATACTGCGATTCATCTTCTACGCCTTCAGCAGTCAGATAATATCCGAGATGCTTTGTCATAAGAATAACACTGGCAAGTAGATCTTTACCAAATGTATTCTGCATATTATCAACAAGACTTTTATCAATTTTTAATGTATCAAAACAACGCATATTTAAAAGTGAAAGTGGTGTATAACCGGCACCAAAATCATCCATAAGAATTTTGATTCCGTTATAACGGAATTCATTTAACAGACTTGAATAGAAATTTTCTGAAGAAAGAGTTTCTGTAACTTCAAGCTGTATATATTTTGGATCCAGTTTATTTTCTTCAATAATTTTCAAATATTTTTTTACGATATTATCCTGGAATAAAGTTGCTTTACTAATGTTTACAGAAATAGGAACAGCTTTATAACCTTCTTTAATCCATTGTGCCTGTTTTTCGCAGACTGACCGGAAAATGTATTCATCAAGTTTTACTATTGAACCACTCTGTTCAAGAAGAGGAATAAATTCATCAGGTCTAATTATACCCGTTCCTTTATAATTCCAACGAACAAGAGCTTCAGCACCTGTAAGCAGTTTTGTTTTTGCACTTACTTTAGGCTGATAGTAAATATAAAGTTCTTTCTTTTTTATAGCTGTATCAAAGTAATCTACTATTTCCTGATTATGTAACTGCTGCTGCTGTCTTGCTTCATCATAGAAAGTAAAATCTTCATCACTGTTCAATGCAAGTGATACTGCAATTTCAGCTTTTCGCATTGCATCTTCAGCAGACTCTCCATTTATAATTAGGCTGATTCCGAATTTAGGATTAATAAATGAAACATGTTCTGATAACCCAGCATTATGGATTTTTTCTTGAAGATCAAGCAGTCGTACAATCAGTTCATCATCTGAAGTACTTCCCATAAAAAGAACGAAATGATCATCTTGTGCATGACAGAAATAGTCACCGCGTTTTTCATTTTTTAGAAGAATTGACCAGGTGTTTTTTATAAGTTTCATGGTTTTATCAGGACCAATAGCCAAAGACGTATGTTTGAAATTCTCAATTGCCATATGAATTACGAAACCATGGTTCATATGATTTTTATTGATTATATAAGCAAGCTTTGCATCGTTGGGACCACCAGTAGTAAGTGATGTAAAAGCAAGTTTTTTTGCATATTTCTGAGATTTTGTGGAAACAATCTGAACAAGAAACAGTGATACAAAACAGAAAACGAAAATAAAGAATTCCATTCTAAAAAGATTCTTCTTTGTATTTTCGAAACGTTGATTTAAATACTCTTCTGGGACAATTGAAATAACATGCCAGCGGCTTTTAAAATGTTGCAGTTGTAAAGGTGTGATATGATAATAATAAACTATACCTTTTATAGTTATTGTTCCTGATGCATATTTTTCATTTTCCGATTTATCAATTATCTCTGAAAGAAGTTGATTTCGGTTTTTATAATTATAGCCCATTTCTGCCCAAAGCAGATCATAGATGTTATCATAAATGTCAAGGATTTCTGTATTTGAAGAAACATTAATGAAACCTGAATCGCTGAAAACAAAATTGCTTCCTGCTCCTTCAAAAATATCTATGCTTAATTCCTTATTTAAATTTTCTGTTGTATAAGTGATTGCAGCAATACCATTGATATTATTGTTTTTATCATGTATTGGCATTGTCATGGTTGTAATTGGTTCATGACTGGAGTCCATTGCATCTTTTATTACATCACTAAGATAAACTTCTCCAGCCATGGAACGCTGAAAAAATTCACGGTAAGAAAGATTTACCGGGTCCCCTTCTGTTGCATATGCTATTCCGTTTTCATCACAGAAACCAACTCGTTTAAGATTAAATGATTCAGCTACAGGTTTGTAAAGATATAAATTTTCTTTTCTTTTTTCAGGTTCAAGATCAAATCTTTTTGCTATGCTTTCAAGGAGTTCGTAACGCATTTCTATTTGATCTTTAAGGTACTCGGAATTCTGAATTGAAATGTCTGCTAGATTTTTTTTTGTCTGGTCCAGATAATTATTCTTTATTAAATTTGCACATCGCATAATAGCGCCTGTAACAGAAATAATACAGATAAAAAGAATAATTACATAAGTGTAAATCTTCTGAGTACTGGAAATATGTTTATCCATTAGAGTTCCTTCAACTATAAATTATAGCTGTTTTCCTCTAAATTACAATATAATTTCTCTAAAATCTCAAAAATTTCAAAGATATTTAATTTTAATATGGAGATTATTGATGTTTATGAATAGAAAATTATCATAAACATCAATAATATATTAGGCGGGATTTATTCTACGTCAGCGTACATAAGGTACCAGTATCCGTATGGTGAGTGCCATGAACCTTTAAGTTTAGATGACTGGAGCCAAACATCATTGTAGTAAGCAAGAGGAATACATGCTGTATCAGCCATAAGAATGTCTTCTGCCTTATGAAGAGCCACTTTACGTGCCTGTTCATTATAAGTAAGGCTTTCTTCCATTGCTTTGTCGAATGCAGGATTGTTGTATTTTCCGTCGTTGTTTCCGTTTGTAGAAACCAGAAGTTCCAGCATGTTAGAAGGATCTGAGTAATCTCCTACCCAACCGTTACGTGCTGCCATGTAGTTTCCTGAACGGCGGGCTGGTGTAAAGCTTGCCCATTCCATGATATCAACTTCAACTTTTACACCAATTTCTCCCCAGCACTGCTGCAGGTATTCACCAACAACTTTGTGGTACATTGCATCGTTTGTAGAGTAAGAAATTGTTGGAAGTCCTTTTCCTTCTGGGTATCCGGCTTCTGCAAGAAGAGCTTTAGCTTTTTCGATATCAGCAGATTCTGAAAGGTATGGTTTTCCACCGTTAGCATTTGCTTTGAAAGAAGTACCATCAGCATCAACCCATCCTTCACCGATGAAGTTTACAGCTGGAGTATATGAACCCTGCATAAGAACATCTGCTACATATTTTCTGTCGATTGCTACGCTTAAAGCTTCGCGAACTTTTGCATTTTTGAATACATCAAGAGTTGTGTTCAGTGACAGGTAGTATGTTCCAAGGATTGTATCAATGTTGAATTCTTCTTTTCCACGGAGAGCTGGGATTTCTTCTGTTGGAACGTCTTTGATAAGAAGAACGTCACCGTTAGAGAATGCGCTGTAAGCAGCATTTGCATCTTCCATCAGAACGAATGTGATTGAATCCAGTTTGATTGCGTCTTTGTTCCAGTAATTTGGGTTTTTAGACATTTTGATGTGTGAGTTTGGAACCCAGTCTGTTACATAGAAAGGACCGTTTGAAACATATGTTTCAGCTTTTGTTGCCCATGAGTCACCGTTCTTTTCGATAGTTGCTTTCTGAACAGGGCTCAGTGTTGCGAATGCTGCAAGTGAAGCAAAGTAAGGACATGGTTTTGCAAGTTCAACAACGAATGTGTTTGCATCTGGAGCTGAAACTGCAAGTGCGTCTAAGTTTCCTGCAACAGCTTCATCGTAACCTTTAACCATACCAAGAACTGTTTCAGCATAAGGAGCTGCTACAACAGGATCACAAACACGTTTCCAAGAGTAAACGAAGTCGTTTGCATCAAGTGTTGTACCGTCTGACCATTTAAGGTTTGGACGAAGGTGGAAAGTCCATACTGAACCGTCAGAAGAAAGTTCATAGCTTTCTGCCTGGCCAGGCTGTGTTTTTCCGTTTTTGTCTACTGTAAGAAGACATTCGAAGTTGTGGAGAAGCATGTTTCCACCGTCAACTGCACTGTTAAGTGCCGGGTCAATTGTTTCAGGGTTTGGACCGATTTCTACTGAAAGGTTTTTACCTGTTTCAGCTTTCTTTTCTTTTCCTGAACATCCAACGAAAAGAGCAAGGGCAGCAACTGCTGCTACTGCAACTGTAAATTTTTTCATATTTTCCTCCAAATATGATATTTGAAACAAATTAAATCAGGTGACATGCAGCCAGGTGTCCCGGGCTGATTTCACGAAGCATTGGTTTTTCCTGTGCACATTTTTCTGTTGCCCGTGGACAGCGTGTTCTGAAAGGACATCCGCTTGGCGGGTTCAAAGGACTCGGTACATCTCCCTGGAGAATGATTCTCTGGGATTTTCTTGCTGTTACAGGGTCTGCAACAGGAATTGCAGAAATAAGGCTCTGTGTATATGGATGAGCATTATGGAAAATGATTTCATCTGAAGTCCCGATTTCTACAAGATTTCCAAGATACATAACACCGATTCTGTCAGAAATATGTTTTACAACAGAAAGATCATGTGCAATAAAAAGATATGTAAGACCTCTTTCCTTCTGAAGGTCCTGGAACATATTTACAACCTGAGCCTGAATTGAAACATCCAGAGCTGAAACAGGTTCATCACAAACAATAAATTTAGGATCCACTGCAAGGGCTCTTGCAATACCTACACGCTGACGCTGTCCTCCTGAAAATTCATGAGGATAACGGTTAGCATGTTCAGAGTTCAATCCTACAGTTTTCAGAAGTTCGATGATTTTCTGATGACGGTCTTCTTTATTTTCTGCCAGGTTATGAATGTCTATTGCTTCACCGATTATTTCACCAACAGTCATACGTGGATCCAGTGATGCGTAAGGATCCTGGAAAACAATCTGCATTTTACGGCGGTAAGGAAGCATATCAACTTTTACATTGTTTGCTTTATCAAAAAGTGTTTCACCGTCAAAAACGATTTTTCCATCTGTAGGTTCAACAAGACGAAGGATAGAACGACCAGTTGTTGTTTTACCACAACCAGATTCACCTACGAGACCAAGAGTTTCCCCTTTGTTAATGTAGAAAGAAACATCATCTACAGCCTTTACGAATTTTTTATTTTTTCCAAAACCGCCGGCTGGGAAATACTGTTTCAAATGTTCAATTTCAATAAGTTTTTCAGACATTATTTTTTTCCCCCGGAAGTTTCAGCATTAAATAATTCTTTTTCATTCATAAAACATCTTGCGTAGTGTTCGCCGAAGTAACGTACAGGAGGCTGTTTTTTAAGACAGATTTTCATACAGTTTTTGCAGCGGGAAGCGAAAGGACAACCTTCCGGCATATTCAGAAGGTCAACAGGATTTCCTTCAATAGGAACAAGTCTTTCTTCCTGACTTTTTTCATCAACGATTTTTGGAATACTTTTTAACAGTCCTTTTGTGTATTCGTGTTTTGGATCGTAGAAGATATCGTCTGTTGAACCGTATTCAATAATAGAACCTGCATACATTACTGCAATTCTGTCACACATAGATGCAACGATTCCAAGGTCATGAGTAATCATGATGATTGCCATTCCAAGTTTTTTCTTAAGTTCAATCATCAGATCCAGAATCTGAGCCTGAATTGTAACGTCCAGAGCTGTTGTAGGTTCGTCGGCAATAAGAAGTTTTGGTTCGCATGCCAGAGCCATGGCAATCATGATTCTCTGACGCATACCGCCTGAAAGTTCATGAGGGTACTGCTTAAGGCGTTTTTTTACATCTGTGATTCCAACCAGAGTAAGAAGTTCTTCGGCACGGGCCACAGCCTGTTTTTTGTCCAGGCTTGTATGAAGCTTGATTACTTCACAGATCTGATTCTGGATTGTATAAACCGGATTCAAACTTGTCATAGGATCCTGGAAAATAAGAGCAACTTCATTTCCACGGATTTTTGCCATTTCCTTTTCTTTCATAAGGTGAATGTCATGTCCGTTAAATTTAATAGTCCCGCCAATCAGTTTTCCAGGGTCTGCAGTTAATCCCATAATGCTGTAGGCTGTAACAGATTTCCCAGAACCTGATTCTCCTACAATTCCAAGTACTTCGCCTTCTTTAAGAGTAAAACTTACATCGTTCAAAGCCTTAACTTCACCTGCAGGTGTAAAAAAGGAAAGTTTTTCGTGTTCAATTTCAACAAGATTTTTTTTGTTTTCCATTCTGCTCTCCTTTTATTTTTTCAGTTTAGGGTCAAAGGCATCACGAAGTCCGTCGCCAAGAAGGTTGAAACTCAGGATGATTAAACTGATAAGAATTGCAGGAGCAAAAAGGCGGTAAGGATATGAAATCATACCGTTGATTGCTTCTGAAGCCAGAGATCCAAGAGATGGCATAGGAACTGCAACACCAAGACCAAGGAAGCTTAAGAAACTTTCAGTAAAAATACTTGAAGGAATCTGAAGTGTTGTTGTAACGATTAAAGTACCGATACAGTTTGGAAGCAGATGCTTTGTAATAAGTTTCTTGTTTGTCTGTCCAAGAGCACGGCTTGCTGTAATGTATTCTGAGTTTTTAAGCAGAAGAATCTGTGAGCGAACCATACGTGCCATACCACCCCAATACAGAAGAGCAAATACAATGAAAATTGAAATAAGGTTTGGACCAACTTTTTCCATCCAGTGGAAGCCTGACACAAGTGAAAGATTTTTAAGAGGTGCTTTAAGACCAAAGCTTAAAAGAACAATGAGAAGAACGTCCGGGACAGAATAAATAATATCTACAATTCTCATTATTACAAGGTCTACCCAGCCGCCGAAAAAGGCAGAGATAGAACCTAAAATAGTTCCGATAATCAGAATGATTAAAGTTGCCACAAGTCCGACAATAAGAGAAATACGGCTTCCCATCATAATGCGGATTGCATAGTCGCGGCCAAGTTTATCGGTACCAAGAAGATGCGGAAAAACTTTTTCTCCCTGGGCTTTCTTTTCCATCTCAACTTTTGAATATGTAAGTGGCTTTAAGTTTTCTGAACCTTTGTACTGTGTGTGATAATCATAGGGATAAAAAAGCGGTACAAAGAATGAAATAAGAATGATGAAAACAACAACAAAGAAACTTGTCACGGCGACCTTGTTTTTTCTGAAGCGGCGGAAACCGTCTTTCCAGAAGCCTACGCTTTCCCGCATAATTACACGGCTCTGTTTTTCATCTTCACCTGCCATATCAAAATCTGCAGCTGTATATGTAATCTGTTCGTCTAATTCTGTGTTTTCCAAAATAGTGCTTCCTTATTTGAGTGTGATTCTTGGGTCAATGAGTTTGTAAACAATATCAACTACTACGTTGATTACAATCATAAGTGTTGCAAGGAAGATTGTTGTTCCCATGATTACAGTATAATCACGGTTCATAATTGAACTGATAAATTCCCCGCCAAGACCCGGAATAGTGAAAATCTTTTCTACTACAAAAGAACCGACAAGTGTATAAGCAATCATTGGACCTGCATAAGTAACAACAGGAAGAATTGCATTTCTTAAGGCATGTTTAAAAAGAATGAAAACAGGTTTTACACCTTTTGCACGTGCTGTACGCATGTAATCCTGTCCCATTACGTCCAGCATGGAACTACGCATAATGCGCATTATGTAAGCAGTTGGATAAAATGAAAGTGCAATTACCGGCATAATGTAATTTTTCCATGAGGTAATTCCGTGGGTTGGAAGCAGTTTCCATTTTGCTCCGAAGAAATAAAGTAACAGCGTACAGATTACAAAGCTTGGAACGGCGATTCCAAGGGTTGCAAATACAGATATAAAATGATCCAGGAATTTTCCACGTTTTGTTGCAGCAAGACAACCAAGAACAACTCCAAAGATAATTGCCCATGTTGCTGAAATCAGACCGATTCTAGCGCTGACAGGGAATTTTGAAAAAATGATGGAAGAAACTGTTCGACCGCGCTGTTTTAAGGATTCACCAAAATCGCCGTGAAGAGCACCACCCATATAAGTGAGATACTGCTGGAACAAAGGTTTGTCCATTCCATATTTTGCTTCCAGAGCTGCTCTTGCTGCAGGACTAACAGCTTTTTCTGACATGAACGGTCCACCAGGAACCAGGTTCATTAAAAAGAAAGTTAAAGTGGCTACAATGAATATTGTAGCCAGGGCTAAAAGAATGCGTCTATAAATATAACGCCACATGATAAAGAACTCCGTTTTTGTGTGTGTCTGTGATAAATATCCAATTTTGATAGTCTAAGTACCACATCCTTACTATATTATCACGTGGGTTATTTCTCTGCAATGTAAAATTTTACGTTTGACGAAAATTTTACATTATTTGCAGTAATTAAAATTTATGTGTATAGCTGAAAGCTACACGATAGAAATACCATTCATAACCTGAGAAAGTAAGTTTTGGTTCGATATTTCCGTTGTCATGTTCTTCTTTAAAGCTTCTTCTGCTTGAAAATCCAATTGCAGCATTAAGAGAATCTTTTTCACCAAACTGGAACTGAGCCAGAGGACTGATGCTTAAAGATTTGAATGCTCCATTGAAATCGGCATATTCTGCTTTATAAGCTGATGAAGAATAGAATCCGTCCAGTTCTCCCATTACACCAACACGTTTGATTACATCATTTGGAAGTCCGTAAGCTAAGATAAGGCTCTGGTAATTCTGAAGACCGTTTGCTTTTTTTCCACTGCACTGCCACATCCAGATGTCGCCGTTTGGAACACCAGAAAGTCCGTGATAGTAAGTCTGGTATGTGTACATCATAAGAACATGAGTCCAGTCACCTGGAATTACAGCACCTAAATCAAACTGGAAAACGCCCTGAGCATAAGCTTTGTAGAACCAGCCTTTGAATGGTTTAATATCATCGTATTTGTTTTCTGCATCATTATAAAGTGCCATTCCCTGAAGTCCTGCAAGATTCCATCCTGTTCCGGCCTGAACGCCTGCAGAGAAAACGATGAAAGGAAGCGGTGTAAATGTAATATCAAGCATTGGTTTGATTGTTACAGGTGTAAGTTCAGCTTTAGCATCAATTGCAACAGTTGCACCTTTTACAAGCCAGTTTTCACCAAGTGGTGTTGGAATTGTAATACCGTAATCTGCAATAATACGTCCTTCTACTCCACCGTAAACGCCTGTTACCGGTGCAAAATGTGTTGGACCTGAAACATAACCTGATGCAGGGCTTAAAGCAAAATCAGTTGTAAGCGAGAATGAAGTTTTCACGTCCTCTGCAAAAACTGGGATAATCATAGCGGCTGCGGCTAAAACAGCAAGAAGTTTTGATTTGCTCATAAAGTTACTCCTTAAAAAGTGATATTTGTGTGTGATAGTCAAACTATCGTAAAGTATATAGCGACTTATTTAAGATGTAAAGAAAAAAAATGGAGCCTTGAAAGCCCCATTTTCAAATCAAAAAAGATTCGTTTTATTTAGAAATCAACTTTTCCATTGTAGTTTTCAAATGGTCCCTGAACAGGATTTACTTCGCGAGGATTATCAAAGAAATCTACATTGAAAATGATTGGTGAACCGTCAGGATTTTCATATTTCATTTCAGGTTCAAATGCCATTCCAAGTGTGTCAGTACAGATTGTTTGAGCATTTGATTTTGGAAGAAGTTCATACACATTTGTTTTGAATGTGTATTTCCCGTCTTTTTCTGTAAGACTGAAAGAAGCCTTTCCATCAACTTTAATGGCATCCTTTTCTTTCTTCATTGGAACTGCCCCATTGAAGTAAACGTTTCCTCCGGCCCAGACAGGAAGAGGCATATAGTAACGGTCACTTGGTTCAGAGCCCATTCCACAGTATCCTTCGAATTCTTTTTCCCATTCTTCCTGTGTGGGACAGAAATCGAATGTGTATGTACCTGCAATAATATTTCCATCAGTCCATTCCTGAGTTCTGTTTCCATCATGGATTTCCTGCATACCAGGACGGATATCCTTCTGGAGGAAAATGTTATTGTAGAAACGACAGTCTCCGTGAAGAACTGTCATGAAACCTGCAATTTCTGTTCTGTGGTGATAGTGATATGGAGTATAGCGTGGTGACTGCATGGTTTTTGCACCGTTATTTACACCGCGTCCTACAGCTGTCAGAGAACCTGCAATGTAGTTATGAACAAGAGCAACTCCCTGTGTTGGAAGTTTTAGAGCATGGTCAGAAAGCAGAACGTTGTTGTCTACAAGTGTTGGCCCGTGTGAAATTTCGATAAAGATATCTTCTCCAAGAGCATCCATGTTTTTCATGTTTGCAACATGATCAAAAGGCAGACAGTTGTCGTGGAACAGGTTCTGTGTGACACGGGTACCCTGTGCCTGCCAGTCAAGCCAGAGTCCGCGGGTACAGTTATGGAAATGGTTACGGCGGATAATTACGTCAATTGCGGCGTGCATTTTAATTCCACCAATTTCAGCACCTGCAAGATTCTGTTTGTTATTGATGTGATGAATATGGTTGTCTTCGATAATACTGAATACACCGCCAAGGTGACCTACAATACCGGTCTGTCCGCAGTCATGAATGTTACAGCGGCGAACAATATGTGAACCGATATTTTCTTTGGTCCAACCTTCAACTACAGCCTGACAGATATTATCACGTTCTGTCTGTGTACCGTCTTTGTATTTCCATTTAAGCCATTTGTTGTCATTGTTTGGCTGTTTGTATTTTCCAAGGGAAATGCCGGAACATTTCGAATGGCTTACCTCACAGTCTTCAATAATCCATCCCTTTGACCAGTGAGGTCCAATCATGCCTTCCTGGTATGCTGTTGGAGGAGCCCACTGAGTTGCAGCTTTTGTTACATTGAATCCGGAGAAAGTAATGTAGCCCTTGCCTTCTTCTGATGGATAAAAACAATTTTCACGAACAGTGATTTCAACATTTTCTTTATTCGGATTTTTTCCCTGGAAGTTTGCAAAGATAACAGTTTCATTTGTTAATTCATCCTGTTCTGCATACCATGTATAAACAGAAAAGTCTGGGTCCCAGGATTTTTCATAAGTTACAGGATTTAAAACTCCATCAAGGGAAGTAACTTCGTAAAGTGATTTATCATTAAGGAAAACATCTCCTGTATGGGCAATATAAAACGCAATAAACCAGTCACCTGCAACAAGTGTTGTATAAGGATTGTAATTTCCAAAGACGCCGTTTGAAATACGGGCTACCCACACATTTTTTTCTCCTTCAACAGGAGTCCAGTTTTTAACCTGCTCAGCTCCAGTAATGACAGCCCCAAGAGGTTTTTCTGAACGGTATGTAATGCGGGCATTTTCAGTGCCGCCATTTTTTGGATTAACATATTCACGGTAAACACCAGGAGCAACAATTACTTCATCTCCAGGTTTTGCAACCTGTGCGGCATCATTAATTCTTTTAAAAGGATTTTCTTTTGTTCCTTGTCCTGAACGTTTTGCATTAACATCAACGTAAAAAATCATAAAAAAGTGACCTCCAATTGATTATATTTTAATATTGAAAATCTCAAAAAACTTTAACAATTGAAGGGAAAACTTTCGTTTTATTCGGAATCGTCTTCACCTTCAATAATTTCTTCTTCCCTGTCGGGACGGTCTATTTCGTTCCATCCTACAAATACAGGTTCTTTTCCGGCAAGCTGGACCCAGTATCCGCCACCTGCATCTACACCGTGAATAATTTGAAGTTCATCATATTTGATTGTTGCAATTAAATTACCGTTCTTGTCTGTAACTTTTGCGGTTCCATACATATGTCCCCGCATATTCATTTTTGCAGTTGTGTTGGTTTCTCCGTTTACAATAAAATTACCAAAATCGGAATAATTTTTGTAAATCATTTTTACGTCGCCGCCAAAACCTTTTATTTTGGCGTGGTACATCAGAGTTCCGCTTAAATCACCTTTAATTGTTTCTTTCCCAAGTTTTGTAATATTACCTTTTTTGTGCATTAAGGTAAGTTTTTCCTGAGAGCGCAACATTGTAAGGTTATAAATATTGAAAAAATCAATTTCTTCCTGATTAGTTTTGACCGGTTCTGAAAAAAGGAAACAACAACTTATACAAAACAAAAATACAGAAAGAAATATTTTTTTCATAAAATCAATGTAACTCCATCTTATGATAGTTTATATTCATAAGTATACCAGCACAAATCATGGCCGTCAGTAAAGAAGATCCGCCATATGAAAGGAAAAGAAGAGGAATACCTGTAATTGGCATTATACCCATAAGCATTCCAATATTGATAAAGAAATGGAAGGCATACATTGCAAGTATTCCTGTTGCAATATATGTTCCGTATACACTTTGATTATTTTTAATTATCTGAATAATTCTTAAGAACAGAATCATATAAATGGAAAGAATAGCAAATCCACCAATGAAACCAGTTTCTTCAGAAAGGATTCCAAAAATAAAGTCGGTACTCTGTTCAGGCAGCCATCCGTTATGAGACTGAGTTCCCTGAAGAAAACCACGTCCCCAGAAACCGCCGGAACCAATAGCGATCTTACTCTGATAAATATTCCAACCTGCCCCCTGAATATCAATTTCAGGTTTCATAAAGATAATGAGACGTTTCATCTGATAACTTAAGTCTCGCCATCTGGTTGGGAATTCAAGCCATTTTGAAGGATGTTTAAGAAGGTCTGAAATGGCCTGTGCTTTTGAAGTTCCATCCGGATATGTATTTGTTATACCTGTAAGGAATTTCTGCATGAACATGGAAAGAATAAGACTTCCTGTTATGCAAAGGAATATATAAGTAATCCAGTAAAAATATTTCTTACCGTGAAGAAAGCGTCTTACCCAGGCTGACATAGCGGCAATCATTCCTGTAACAAAAATAAGAACAAGTCGAAGACGGAAATTTGAAAGTACCAGAAGAAACGGATGCGGTGTTTCTGGAATAAACTGATTGTATACTGGAAGAACCGAAAGTACTATTGTAAGAAGAAGGAAACCTAATTCAAAAAGAAGATATCTTACAGGGATTCCTGCCATGAACCCCATGAAAAGAAAAATCGGAAAATAAACAGAAGCCGTTCCAAGGTCTGGTTGAGTAAGAATCAGTCCCATAGGCAGGAACATAATCAGGTTTCCGAAAACGAATCGAAGAAATCCATCCATGTTTTTGGATTCTTCAAGAAATCTTGCCATGTAGAAAATGAAAAGAATTTTTCCAAATTCAGACGGCTGAATCCCAAAGCCACCAATTCCAAGCCAGCTTCGAGCGCCGTTTACTTTCCGTCCGAAAAGTCTTGTAAACACAAGAATTCCAAGAAGAAAAATAAAAAGGTAATGTGAGTATCTGCGGATTCTTTTATAATCTCCAAGACAGATGAAAAAAATAAAAACAAGGCCCACACCTGCCCAAATTATCTGCTTGATATACTGTGTTGAATTTATAAGTCCCTTAGATGTAAAGCGTGCAGAATAAACAAAGAGAATTCCAAATGTGGAAAGAAAAATAACACAAAGGAGAATTATAAAATCGAAACGATTCAAAAATTTTGATTTCATTTTTAGTCTCTCCTTGTTGCCGGCTGTCCAAGGTAACGGCCAAGTTTTAATTCTTCGTAAGCTTCTTCATATGTCTGATTTTCAAAAATACCCTGAAGAATAATACAGGTGGCATAAGGAGCCCACCATTCCCATGTGTTTACGGCTTCAACAATTGTAGCAATACAGATTCTTTCTTCCGGCGGAGCATCGTAAGGTGCATATGCAACAAGCCATGAGTGCCAGTGATTTTCTTTTGAGTTTTTATATTTATCAACTTCACCAGTACCTGTTTTACATGCAATCTGAGTTTTCAAAAGTTCCAGAGGAAATTTTGCAGAACCGTCTGTTGCGGTGTAGTGAAGATTCTGCTGCATTTCTACCCAAACTTCTTCGTCAATGTCTTCAGGATGATGAAGAACTGTAGGTTTTACTTCCTCAACAATTTCATTTGTTACAGGGTCACGAACTTCTTTAAGAAGGTGTGGTTTATATACAGTTCCTTTGTTGGAAACCATAGCAATCATATTTGCCAGCTGAAGAGGTGTTGCTGTCAGGTCACCCTGTCCAATTGAAACAGAAATAGTATCTCCACCAACCCATTTAGCATGTCGTGTACGTTCTTTCCAAACAGGAGTTGGTACAAGACCTGAAGCCTGGCTTGGCAGGTCAATCTGAGCGCTCTGCCCTAATCCGAATTTTCTTGCATATTCTGCAATTTTTTCAATACCAAGGGAATCGCGTCCTACAGTGTAATAATAAACGTCACATGATTCTGCAAGGGCGCCTCTTAAGTCCAGCCATCCATGTCCCCATTTCTGGTGACAGTGATAAGTGTGGCCACCATAAAAAATACGTCCGGCACATTCAATTTTCTGTGCAGGAGGAAATGCTTTTTCCTGAAGAAGTGCCGTAGACATAACAATCTTAAATGTAGAAGCCGGTGGATAAGCTGTCATAACAGCACGGTTCAGGAATGGATTGTTTTTATCATTTCTAAGTGCATTGTATTCTTCTGCTGCTGTATCACGGTTAAAAAGGTTTGTGTCATAAAAAGGATATGACACCATGGCAAGCACTTCACCTGTAGAAGGTCTGAGTACAACAGATGCCCCTACACGTTCACCCAGAGTTTTTTCAACAAGTTCCTGAATTCGTGTGTCGATTGTCAGAACCAGATTTTTACCCATCTGTGGTTCTTCTACAATTGGAGCTTCATTAAGAATGCGTCCACGTACGTCAATTGTACGGCTTTCTCTTCCTGGAACGCCCTGAAGAAGATGGTCGTATTGTTTTTCAATTCCAGTCTTACCGATCTGGCGCTGTTTATCATAACCCCGGTTATACATCTGGGTGTATTCTTCGTCTGAAATGTCCCCTACGTAACCAATAATATGGGAAAGCGAACCTGATTCAACATAGTTTCTGATTGGTTTTGATTCCCATGAAACGCCCGGTAAATCATTTTTATTTTCCGCAATATTTGAAATAACAGTAAAAGGAACATTGGATCTTACTGTTACAGACTGGAATGATCGGCGGATGCTTCTTGGAATTTTTGCGTCGATATCAGTTTTCTTTAAACCGATTATCTGTGAAAGTTTTGAAATAACACTGTCATAACGGTCCGAAGGAATTTCTCCAGGAGTGACAGAAACTGCAAAACTTTCTGTATTAACAACTAAAGGCATGTTGGCATTACGGTCAAAAATTTCACCACGCTGTGCCGGAAGAGTTTTTGTTACACTGGAAATTCTTTTACTCTGTTTACGGTAACTTTCACCGTTTATAACCTGGATGGAAAGAAGTTTCAGAACATAAATGAGAAAGAAAATCCCAAGTAAACAAATTAAAACGAGAAGCTTAAAGTTCTTTTCAATTTCGGAATTATCGTTCTGTTTTCTATACATTTAAAGAATTATGCTCCGGATGAATTGAAAGTGTTTTTTTGAAGAACTGAAGAAATTTGAATGCAAATGGACTCAATGCCATATTAAAAATCAGTTCAATCAGAAAATCTATTGAGATTATTTCTACCGGGTTGATTGCTGTATAAAAAAGTGCAATCAGTTTTATAAGCAGAGCTTTAAGAATTGTAGCTGATCCTACAGTAAGAACTGGAACAATTACACCTGTAATAACAATATGATTTGCAAAAAGACCGTAAACGTATCCGCATATTGTTCTGAAAATACAGTTTAATCCGAAAGGAACACCTGTTATTGAATCAATAATAATTCCCGAAACAAAACCGCTGAGCTGCCCGTAAGTTCTTCCGTTCAGAAGCGAAAGATAAACACAAGCAATAAGAACCAGGTCCGGGATTACAGGCAGAATATAAATATTAACAAGAATTGTACTTTCAATAAGAGCAGCACTTAAGATAATAAGAATTGAAACCAGAAAGGATTTAGTCATTTGATTTCTCCAGGTCTTTTTTGTCATTAAGTTCTTTCATATTAACTAAAAAAACAACTTCCAGCCGTGAAAAATCAATAATCGGTGTAAGTTCGATATTTAACGATGAGTTATAGTCAATGGAAGTAATTTTCGAAATTGTACCTACAGGAATGTCACGCATATAATTGTCATTTTCTCCGGAAGTAACAATTATATCTCCGTAATGGAGACTATCCATAGTTCGCTTTCTGATGTATTGCATTGAAAGAGGTTCATTAGGATCGCCGTTTCCATTTACAAGACCTATTTCACGTGTATTCTGAATACGGGAAGAAACCATACAGTTTACATTGTAAATAGGCATAATCTGACTTGTGAATGTTCCAACTTCAACGATTTTTCCTACAAGCCCCTGACTTCCGTTCTGGAAAGCCACAACAGGCATATTTTTCTTTATACCGTTAACACTTCCCTTGTTGATTGTAAGATACGAATAAAGATTATCCAGGTCACGGGAAATTATCTGACAAGGAATATTTTTTGATTCCATGTAGATTGAAAAACCAAGTTGTTCCTTAAGGCGTTCGTTTTCTTTACGGATGTCAGCATTACTTCTCTGCATCTGTTCATAGTTTTCAAGTTTTGCAACAAGTCCGTCATAATCAGTTTTAAGTTTTCTAAGTTCTTTTGCAGAAGTTACTGTGTTACGTACTCCACGTGTAACAGTTACAACACCTTTTTCAAGGGAAGAAAATATAGAGAAACCTACATTCTTGAAGTTCACAACAAAACTCTTTGAGCTGAACCCAAGCATAGTACTGGAAATGAGAATAAGAATTACAAACAGTAACTCCGCAAAACTGAAACGGAAATTGAAACGTTCCTTCTGTTTCATGGCAGACTCTATGACAATGAATCGTAAATCATTCTGTCAGCAGTCATGTCCTTGAAAAGTTCAAAGGCCTGACCGGCTCCCAATGCAACACATTCAAGCGGACGTTCAACCAGAATTACAGGAACACCTGTTTCTTTTGAAATGAGTTTTGGCAGTTCACGGAGCATAGAGCCACCGCCTGTCATAACAATACCGCGTTCAATAATATCTGCTGCAAGTTCAGGAGGAGTAAGTCCCAGAACATTCTTAACTTCTTCTACAATTTTTGTAACAGGTTCTTTCAGAGCTTCACGAACTTCTACGCTGTCAATTTCAAGGCGGCGTGGAAGACCTGTAATAGCATCTGTACCTTTGATTTCCATTTTTTCGATTGTTTTTTCAGCAGCGGCAGAACCAATCTGAATCTTAAGTCGTTCAGCAGCTCCATTACCGATGCGAAGGTTATGAGTATTCTTGATGTGGTTTACAATTGCTTCATCAAATTTGTCACCGCCAACGCGGATAGAGTTTGTAACAACCATACCACCAAGTGAAATTACAGAAACTTCTGAAGTACCACCACCAATGTCCAGAACCATATGACCGGCTGGTTCATAGATTGGAATCTGAGCACCGATTGCAGCAGCAAGACTTTCTGCTACAACTTCAACTTCCTTTGCACCGGCTTTAAGAGCAGCCTCAACAACTGCACGGCGTTCAACTTCTGTAATACAAGAAGGAATACCAATCTTCATACGAAGCGATTTAATAAGCTGATGTTTTGGTGTGATTTTTTTAATGAAGTATTCGATAAGAATCTGACATGAATCAATATCAGCAATAACACCGTCTTTCAGAGGACGGATTGCAAGAATGTTACCTGGAGTACGGTCAAGCATCTGTTTGGCATCTGAACCAACAGCTACAATTTTCTTAGTTCCCTTTTCAACTGCAACTACTGAAGGTTCATCAATAACGATTCCTTTTCCTCTTACATAAATAAGAGTGTTACAAGTTCCCAGGTCAATACCAATATCTGTTGAAAATCTGTCAAAAAATCCCATTTTATATTTCCCCTATTTTTTTGTCTCAGATAATTTTTTTAATGCTCCCTGATGGTTAGCACGGATTTTTAAGGCATTTCTCCACTCTGAACGGGCTAAAACCAAATTTCCCTGCTTTTCATATATTACACCAAGACCATAGTGTGCGTCATCAGAATTCTCATTTTTTTTCAGAACTTCTTCAAATTCCTTCTGTGCATCGGTGTAATTTTCTTCTTCAAGATATATATTTGCCAGCATGATGCGGCTTTTTTCAACTAAAAGGTCATTTTCACAGGTACTTATAACTCTGAACAGGTAAGATTTACTGGAAGCATACATTTCATTTTTCATGTATTGTTCAGCAATTGAAACCAGAAGATTATCAGATTCACGCACGAGAAGTGCTTCGCTGAAAGCTGCAATGCTTTCGGTTGTTTTTCCTAAAGCTGCATAACTCATTCCAAGATATTCATAAATATCATCAGCCTGATAACCCAGCTGTAAAGCCTTGTTCAGGTTTTCGATTGTCTGGTCAGCATAAAAATTTTCAGCAATCTTATTTTTGTAGAAATAGGCTTTTCCAAGCATGTAATGAATCTGAGGAACAGTCTTTTCTTTTGCCGAATAAAGAGCCTGTCGCAGAGAAATAATTGATTCATCAAGGTAACTTTGAATTAAGGAAGAATCGGTCTGTGACACTGCAAGATAAAAACATGCATATCCATAATAAATTAATGCAGTATTATTGAATGGATCGGCCTGAAGCAGTTCTTTACCGTCTTTATAGATTTTTTCATATTTAGAAGCATCTGATTCTGCCCAGTAACGTGCAAGAGTTTTTGCAGAAATATGATTTTTGGAATATTTTTTTGCAAAGAATATGATTGTAAAAACGAAAACTGAAAAAACAAGAACAGCAGCTAAAATTAAAAGAATATTACGAATAAAATGGCTTTTCTTTATTGCTGTATTATCGTTTTTGAATTCGTATTCGTTCATTATTTTATTATATATGATTTTTAATTGTTTTTAAAATAAAAAAACAGGCAGAACAGTAAGCCGGGTTCTGTTACAGCCAAAGGCTGCCACAATCATCTATCCGAAACACCTGTTGCCAGATGCCTTCAGCAATTTACCCGCAGTCTATAGTCCGGAAAACCAAACTGCTGCTTAATTTTGCTCCAAATGAGGTTTACAAGCGATTTCTGTTACCAGAAACCCGGTAGTCTCTTACACTGCCTTTTCACCCTTACCAGTTGCCTGGCGGTACAATTTCTGTTGCACTTTCTGTCGCCAAAGGGTTATATACAAAAGTATAACTTCCCCCGACGCCCGGTTATTACCCGGCATTTTTTCCGGCGGAGCCCGGACTTTACCTCACGGGCGCAAGGCTGTCATGAGCCCGCCCCGCGCGATTATGTGTTCTGTCTGATAATTAACTATTCCTGATCTTCGTCGTCTTCCGGTTCTTCGTCATCAAGGTCAGAATCGTCAGCATCATCAGAGAAGTCATTTTCTTTTTCGTAAATGTCTTCTTCTCTGTCGTCATCATCAAGGTCTTCGTCTTCGTCAAAGTCATCATCATCAAGACCAGCAAGTGAACCTGCTTCGTCCATGCTGAAGTAGCTTTCGTTTTCGCCTTCTTCTGACTTTTCGTAGAAAAGAACGCGTGAACAGTAAGGACAGAATTTGATTTCGCCGTTTTCAGAACCTTCTGTAATTTCACGAACCTGGTTTGCGAACTGTGCAGGAAGAATCATGTGACAACCTGTACAAACACCGTTTTTAACAGCAACAATACCTTCTGCATTTCTCTGGATAATTCTTTCAAATTTGAAAAGAATTTCCTGATCAAGGCTTGGTGTGATTGAGCTTTCTTTTTCCTGAAGTTTTGTCAGTTCACTGTTGTACTTAGCAATTTCTTTATCGATTGATTCTTTTGCAGAATTAATGTCAGATTCCTGAGATTTGATGATGTCTTCATTGCTTTTAAGATCATCATCCATTCTCTGAAGAGCATCTTCGTGTGTTTTAAGTTCTTTTCTTAAATCTTCTTCTTTGATTTTGGCTTCGTTGATCTGTTTTTCAAGGGCTTCATATTCACGGTGAGTAGAAATGTTGTCCATTGATTTTTCACCGTCTTCACGCAATTTGATTGCTGCGTCCAGTTCAACCTTAAGTTCACCGATTTTTGCCTTCAGTTCTTCATAAGAAGTGTTCTTAACAATGTATTCCTTCTTAAGTTTTGCCAGAAGTTCTTCCTGAATTCCAAGGTGTTTTGGAGCATCTTCAATTTTGGCTTCCAGTTCATATTTGTTTACCAGAATGTCCTGCAAGTCCTTTAATTTTTCAAAAATATCTGCTGTTACCATGAATATTTCCTTATAATTTTAGTCGTTAAATTATATTAAAAAAAGTGTTTTCTGTCTATTAAGGCGTCAGGTGTTACCCTGACACTTTATTACATATAATCTTTAAGTTCGTTAGCACGGCGTGGATGACGAAGTCTTCTTAAAGCTTTTGCTTCAATCTGACGGATACGTTCACGGGTAACGTCAAAGTAAAGACCAACTTCTTCCAGTGTAAGTGAATAGCCGTCTTCAAGACCGAAACGCATTTTCAGAACTTCCTGTTCACGTGGTGGCAGTGTGTTCAGAACTTTTTTCAGCTGTTCCTGAAGCATTGTATAAGCTGTTGCGTTTGCTGGATTTTCAACGTCTTTATCTTCGATGAAGTCTCCCAGTAATGAGTCCTCTTCTTCTCCGATTGGTGTATCGAGAGAGATTGGTTCACGGGCAACATTCTTAACCTGCTTAACGCGGGCAAGTGGCCATCCCAGCTGCTGAGCGATTTCTTCGTCGGTTGGTTCACGGCCAAGTTTCTGCATAAGCTGACGACTTTCGCGTACAACTTTATTGATCTGTTCAATCATGTGTACAGGAACACGGATTGTACGTGCCTGGTCAGAAATAGAACGGGTAATAGCCTGGCGGATCCACCATGTAGCATATGTAGAGAATTTGAAACCTTTGCGGTATTCGAATTTTTCTACGGCTTTAATAAGACCGATGTTTCCTTCCTGAACCAGGTCAAAGAACTGAAGTCCGCGGTTTGTGTATTTTTTAGCAATAGAAACAACCAGACGAAGGTTTGCTTCAATCAGTTTGTTCTTTGCTTTTTCCATCATTACACGGCCTTCTTCAATTTTGCGGGCCATTTCAAGAATATCATCAACTGAGTTTTCAAAGTCAAATTCCAGTTTGCGCAGCTTGCGGTCAATTTTCTGGATTTCTGTATAAACGTTACGGATTTCATCTGCACTCATGTTCAGTTCTGCTTCAAGTTTAGCAGCCTGAGATTTAATTGAAATCTTACGTCCAAGAGCACGAAGTTCTGCCGCATTCTTGATGCGCAGATCCTTCATTTTCTTTTCCTGTTTCAGGTGATATTCGTCAATTTTACGTGTTGCATCACGGAATTTCTGAGTAAGTTTGTCCAGTTCTTCTGTCTGAATATCAATTTCAGCAAGTTTTGGCTGGATAAGTGCGCGAAGCTGTACAAGTTCTTCGTTCTGAAGGATTTTGATAGTTCCTTCTGTTTCAAAGAGCTGTTTCTTCAGAGGAATATACTGTTTCATTTCAGCAAGAACAGGTTTGATGTATTCACCGTAAGCACTCTTAAGACGGCGTTTTTCAGCCATTTCTTCATTCAGTTCTTTGCGGGCTTTTCCCTGTTCGTGAAGATCAATTCTTGTAAATGCTTTCTGAGCGATTGAGAAGAATTCAGGAATCATGATTCCGGCGTTACGGATTACATCTTTAATAATGTTTTTTCCGTCTTCCATCTGCTTTGAAAGAATAACTTCCTGTTCTGCAGTAAGAAGGTTTTCACGTCCAATTTCGCGCAGGTAATAGCGGATAGGATCATCAACAGAAGATTCCTTGTCATTATTTACAAGACGTGATTTTGAAGCAGCAAGTTTCTTTTCTGTCTGTTCGATTTCAGCAACTTCGTTATCGCCGCCTACACCGTCTTCATCATCATCAAGAATACCTGCTTCGTCATCATCTTCGTCTTCAGGTTCATCTTCCGGTTCCGGTTCTTCACCGATAATATCAGTTTCAATAACTGTGATTTTTTTGTCTTCCAGAGATTTTAAAACACCTTCCATTTCTGGTGAGTTGATAAAATCCATTCCAAGGACATCAGTCATTTCATCCCATGAAACAACTTTTTTGTCTTTTAAAAAAGCAAGGACTTTTTCCACGGCAGGATTGTCTGTTTTTTCTGTCTGACTCATTAAATATTCCTTTTTTTATAGGTTGCGCATCTGGTTTTCCAGCTGCATTTTTTCCGAAATCAAAGTGTTCAGAGCCTGACTGTCTTCTTCAGTTACCACCACAAAAGTTTTAATCAGTACCTGCAGTTCCGATATGCGGTTTTCAAGTTTTGACTTCTGCATAAACTTGATGAAATCACGGACAACAGATTCGGCCTGATCTCCTTCGTAAGCTTTTGAAGAAATAGCCTGAGTAATAGCCGGAAGCAGAGCTGTATTCTGACACCGGTCAACAACTACAGGCAGTGACAGTGAGTTTTCCTGACTGCACTCCTTCAGAATTTTGAACAGTTCTTTGGCATGAGGATTTTTCAGATCGTTTTCATCAATCTGTACAGCAATTTCCGGGAATACATCCAGGTTACATATAACGGCAAGAATTCCTCTCATCTCAGCATTCATCTGGACCTTAGGAAGTTGTTTTGTCTGATTATTTACTTGCCGGACTGGCGTTGTTGTATTCTGGGGTCGTGCCTGATTACGATTCTGATAGTCCCTTCTGACAGCCTCCGGACTGAGATTTAGCATCTGGCACAACTGGTCCAGACACGATTCCTTGTGAGAATATGATTGAAGTGAATCTATGTACGGAAAGAATTCAAAGGCAGCCTTTGTTTTTCCTTCAGGCGTATCAAGAGGATATAACTCTCCCAATCTATTCAAAAGATAATCGGAATCTAATATACTGTTTGAAACCTGATTTGTCAAGTTTTCCTTACCGAAATTCTGTAAGATTTCAGAAGCATCTTTACCGCCTTTCAGCCTGATGATTTTTACAGTAAAGTCCATCTGGCGGCACATTAAAATAGACTTAACAGTTGCATTCTGGCCGGCCGCATCAGTATCAAAGGCTAAAATAACCGTATCAGCAAAACCTTTTATAAGCTTCAGGTGGTCTTCTGTAAGGGCTGTTCCACAGGTTGCAACGGCATACTCTACCCCAGCCTGATGATATGCAATAACGTCCATATTTCCTTCGCAGAAAATACAGGCCTTTGAAGCCCGCATAGGATTACGGGCAAAGTTGAAAGCATAAAGAGTTTCTCTTTTTTTGTACTGAACCATTTCAGGAGTGTTCATGTACTTTCGGTCAGTCTTTGGATCTTTTGAATGTAAAATACGGCCTGAAAAAGCCACTGTCTGTCCGTGACGGTTAAAAATCGGGAACATTACACGGTCATTGAAAAATGAAATATCAGGATATTTGGAACTGAAAAGTCTGGATTCTGCCAGAAATTCATCAGAAAAGTTCTTGCTTTTTAAGAATTTTTTAAGCCATTTAATATCTGCAGGTGCATACCCAAGTTTAAATTTTTCGATTGTTTCCCGTGTAAGGCCACGTTTTGTAAGGTATTCAAAAGCTTCTTTTCCCTGAGGAGTTTCAAGCAGGATATAGTTGAACATGCTGGCAGTACGGTCATAAAGGTCTATAAGTTTGTCTTTTGTATCATCATAAACAAACTCTTCAGGTCCCTTTCCGTCCTGATATTGAATCTGAATACCGCTTCTTTTTGCCAGGTACTGCAGAGCTTCAACATATTTCATACTCTGGGTTTCCATTACAAAACCGATGGCATTTCCCGATTTATGGCAGGAAAAGCAGTAAAACATTTTTTTGTCGCCGTCTACGTGGAAAGATGCTGTTTTTTCATTGTGAAAAGGACAGCATCCCCACCAGTCGTTGCCGCTTCGGCGTTCAAGCTTTGTTGTTTCACCAACAAGGGCAACAATATCTGTCTGGGCGTGAATCTGGTTTATTGTTTCTTTTGAAATTAAGCCTGCCATACTCTTAATATACTGATAAAACTTTATTTTGTAGTCAGATTATGATTTTCTATATGTTCATCAAAAGTTGATGTAAAAACATGTGTTCCTTTTTTTGCATCCTTCACCTGGAAAAAGTAATAATTTGTTTTTGGTGCATTTACTACAGCATTTAAAGCTGTAAGGCCCGGGTTTGAAATAGCACCCGGAGTAAGGCCTGCATAAAGGTATGTATTGTAAGGACTTTCTGTTCTTGTGTCTTCAATAAGAAGTCTAGAAGGATGCGGCTTTCCCTGAATATCTGTCAGAACATATACAACTGTTGCACAGGAATACAAACCAATATTTCTTCTAAGGCGATTTTTGAAAACACTTGCAATAATCGGAGCTTCCTCCGGAACACGGTATTCACGTTCAACAATTGAAGCAAGAATAACCAGGTCATTGAGTTCTTTATGTGTTGTATTTTCGACGTCTATAAGAGTACTTATTCTTAAAAAGAAAGTATCAATAAGCTGTTCTGCAACCGCTTTTGCATCTGATTTTGGAATAAAAAAGTAAGTATCAGGGAAAAGGAAACCTTCGGCAGAATCCAGGGTAATGCCTTTGGAAATAAGAAAGTTTGTGTCACGGCAGATTTCAAGAAAATCATTTTTAGAGCAGATATCCTTTTCTTCAAGAAGTTCACCAATCTGACGCATTGTGTAGCCTTCTGGAATTGAAACTGAAATATATTCCTGTCTGCCTGAAGAAAGCAGATTATAAATTTCCTGAACATGCATGTTAGGTTTTACATAATAAATGCCGCTTTTAAGCACAAATCCGTGAATTTCATATTCAGCCTGCACTTTTGAAAAATATTTCATAAGATTTGACCGGCTTGCAAATATGTAAAAAAGATTTTCGTTTTTGATTACATTATTTGCTTTTAGAAGATTGCCGATTTTTCTGACTGAGTCTCCGTTTGAAACTTCAATACGAACAGCTTCTGCATTTTCATCCTGTGTAACAGGTTTTAACTGACTTGAAATATAAAAATAACAACCGGCAGCAATTAAAACTACCAGAATGATGAGAGATACAAAAAAAGAAATGATTTTTTTCATAATTTAGTTCAAAGTGATTTGCTTAGATTCCTTTGCCAGATGAATCTTAATGTCAGCATGATTAATATACTGTGCATACCATCTTGCAGCCTGAAGAATTGAACTTAATTTTTTATCATCATATGTTGGTTCATGATGATAAAGATACAATTCTTTAATGTTCCAGTGAACGGCAAAATCAATGGCGTAACAGAAAGCAGAATGTCCCCAGTTAACCTTTTTATAAGCTTCTTCAACTGTATACTGAGAATCAAGAACAATTACATCAGCATCTTTAAATACTTTTGTAGTATATTCGTTTTCTTCAAAGTCTTTGCTTTTTAATTCTACATCAGTTGCATAAACAAATTTCTTTCCGTTTTTTGAAAAAGAATAACTGTAAGAGTTTCCTGGGTGACTCATTTTACAGAAATTAACTGTCATATCCCCAATTTTGAATTCTTCACCTTTATGGATTGTGTGAAAATTGAAATCTTCAGTGAATGCTTCAAAAGGAACCGGATAATAAGGACGTTTCATCTGTGCCTGAAGGAGTTTCTTTGCAGCAGGAAACGGTGAATAAAAATGAATCTTTGAAGTAGGATCATATGCCGGGTCAAAAAAAGGAAGCCCCTGAATATGATCCCAGTGAAAATGGGAAAGAAGAATATGGTAATTCTTGTTTTCAGTTTCAGTTTTTCCGTAAACTCTTACACCAGTTCCGCAGTCAAGAATGACTTTAGTATCTCCATCTGTAATAACGACACAAGGTGTGTTACCACCTGTAGTTCCAAAAATCCAATCAGGAAGGTTGGAAATAAATCTTTCTCGGGTTTCTGCTGATTCAATGTCGGCAGGAGTAATGCGCTGAACGGCTGCGATAATTTTTGACTGTATCTGCTGCGGAGTTAAAGGAGTTGGAAGAGACCCTCTTACACCCCAGAACTTAATATCCAAAACTTTTTTTCCTCTAATTACATTATAAAAAATTTTCAGATAAAAAAAAAGAGTAAGATTTGATCTTACTCTTGGTTCTTATTGGGGAGTTGAGGATTCGAACCTCAGAAGCCGGAGGCAACAGATTTACAGTCTGTCCTATTTGACCACTCTAGAAACTCCCCGAAAAAGCTGCCTGTAGGATTTGGACCCACGACCCCGAGATTACAAATCACGTGCTCTACCAGCTGAGCTAAGGCAGCAGTTTTATTCGGTGCAACTTGCTGTTTGCTTGTTGCGGTGAATGATTAGTATAATATAGACTTCTCAAAAAATGGTCAATAGCTTAAAAGCATTTTTTTTGAAAATTCTTAAATTATTTTATTAAATTTCCAAAAAGCGGAATATAAGCGTTCTGAGCTACTTTATCCCAGTTATATTCCTGTCTTGTATATTTTGCAGCATCTGTAGCCATATCAATTATAGTGTCTTTTGAGTACATTTTTATTGAAATGATTTCAGAAAGCTTTGAAATAAGATTTTCGACTTTGTTTGTTTCATAAAGAAAGCCTGTTTTTCCATCTACAATTTTATTTAAGCCTCCTGTTCTGTGTGCAACTGGAAGAGTTCCGTAAACCTGAGCGATAAAATCTTCAAGTCCGCAAGGCTCAAAAAAACTTGGCAGACAGATAAAATCTGAAGAAGCAACAGTAAGACGGGCGGCAAGTCGGTTATAGCCGTTCAGGAAAACTATCTGACCTTTGAATTTTTCGTTTTCAGAAAGAGCTACAAAACGTCCTTCAAGGGCACTTTCCCCCTGTCCTGTTATGATTACCTTAAGGTTCGGGAAATTTTCAAGAACTGAAGGCAATGCATCTGCAAAAACAGAAAGCCCTTTCTGAGATGCAAGACGCCCCTGATAGCAAAGGTAAACGGTTTTTGCGTTTTCATATTCAAGAAGAAATCCGTATTTCTTTATATCAGAAAGAACTGAATCATCCGGGTCCTGCTCATTTGATTTTAAATGTTCAAGAAAAAATTTTCTGCACTGATTTTTTCCCTGAAAGTCACCTTTTTCAGGTGAAAACTCGAAAGGAAGTCCAGATTTATTTGAATCTCCAGGTTCATAAAGGTCTATATCAATTCCATTTATGATACCGGAAACCGGAATATTTTTTTCATGGAAAATGGAAGAAAGACCGTCTGTAATATCATCATTTTTTGGATCTGTAAGTTCTTCTGCATATGACGGAGAAACTGTAGATAATAAAGCACCATATTCACAGGCAATAAGAAAAGGTTCCGGTTTTCCTCTGTTCAGACAATTTTCAAAAGTTTTAATATCATAACCTGTATACCATGCAGCTTCTTCAGAACTAGTAAAATTATGATGGTAAGCAGGACCAGCGTTATGAATAGTAACTACAGTTTTTGCTTTGCTCAATTTTTCACAATTATTTACATAAAGAGGAATAGTTGCAGTTGAAGCATCCTGACAGTGAATAATATCAGGTTTTTCATCATCAGAAACGTGTTTTCCAAATTCTGTTACAGCTTTTGCAAAAAGTGTATCAAGAAAAAGCGCATCTTCGTGTCCGCATCCTTTTTTATGGCTTGAATTTTTTTTCTCTTCATTTTGAGTATAGGTATAAACGGCTTCTTTTTCTGCGAAAGAAGGATGTTCTACAAAAACAATCTTAAAGTTCCAGCTTTTTGAAAAAGCAAGTGTATAAGCTATAGTTTCATCTTTTCCACATACTTCAATTTTTGTTTCAACAACATTTCTTTGCATTCCTTTTACTTCGCAGAAGCTAGTACAATGAAATACAGGAATAAAAAGTACGGAATTATTACCGGCACGGTACAATTCTTTACATAAAGAAAAAGTAACATTTTTTACACCACCCGCTTCGGCAATGCCGGAACACTCGTGGCTTGCAATCCAGATATTCATATTTAATTCTTTCTGTCAGGTCTTAAACGGTCAGTTCCGTTATTGTAAACGTTTACTATTTCAGCTTTTCTTGGAAGATAAGTTGTAATCATTACTCGAATCACCTTTTCCATGCCGCCCTTAATCCTGGCCTCCTGAGTACAGAACAAAGCCACTTTTGAACAGTCAATTGCAGGACCACCACGGCGCAATGCGGCGGCGGCATTAAGTTCATCAAGGTCGTCAGTCATGGAAAACTGAATGGAAACCATATCTTCACTTTTTATATTGTTCTTAATAAAAATATCGTCACACATTGTGTGAACGGCTTTGAGAATTTCGTCAGCATTGTTTTCGCAGGATGTTGCCCCGCGGATTGCAAATAATTTTTTCATAAAAGTTCTTCTCCAGTATAGTTTTCCGCATCTGATTCATAGTCTGATCCGGAAGCCTGTGTTTCATTTATTATATCAGTTTCTGGTAAAGTTCTGTTTCTGATATTTCGGTAAAGTTCATAATCAGGAATTTTTGAATCTTTTAAAGCAATTACATCAATCTGAAAATCTGGATATTTTTCATAAAAACGGCATTTTTTGTAAATATCAACAATGGTTACCGATTCAGGCATAAAAAGAGGTTCTTCAGAAGCACGGGAAAGATAATATGCTGCAGTTTCCTGAGCTACAGCCTGAAGGTTTGTTTCCATGTATTTTTCAAGATTTTCCTGGTCAGAAATCAGATTTTTAATCATAAGATTTCTGACGTCTTCAGGTTCAACATGTGCTTCTATATCAAAAGTAAAGCCGTAAGAAAAATCGTAAAGGCTTTTTCCAGCATAAATCTCAGCTGAAGGAAGTGATCCTGAAACAGTTTTTTCAATAAAAAAAGGCTTTTTTTTGAATTGAATTAGTTTTGCGTTTGAGGGAAGTAAAAAATCTTTATGAAATGTGAATTTGCCGTTCTGTGCAATCTCACTGTCTATTCCGTGGAGCTTTGAAACTACAATCCCGAATGTGTCAGGTTTCACTTTTATCTGTGTCCATCCGATAATAAATACAAAGCAACCGAAGATGGCTATGATAAAAAGACACACAAAGAATTTCTTCATAATGGACTTAATATTAAATTATTAAGTATAATAAAACAAGAGACAAATGATTGACCTTAAACGCATCAGACTTTTTTACAGAATGACAAAAAATCTTGTGGCTCTGCCGGGAATTTTTTCCCTTTTTACGCTTCTCTTTTTTATTACAGGAAATTTCCAGGGATTCTCAGATTCTACTCAGAGCATTATACTGACCACTCTTGGTATTTCTTCTGTTTTTTTTGCAATTGTTTCGTTTTGTGGTCTGATTGAAGGTATCTTTTTTCTCTTTATTAAAAATTTATTCAAAACAAGGCAGAAAGTACTTTTTATCATAGCAATGGTTTTATGTTTGATTTCAGCAGTAACTCTTCTTTCCATGAGCCTTGTTCTTGGAGTTCTTACGGAGGGGCTTTAATTGTTTTTTGATTTATTCTGTTCTTATTCATCTGTAAAATTAGATCCTCTTCTAAAAAAATTCGGAAAAGTATTCGAAGAAAATGGATTTAAGGCTTATCTTGTAGGTGGCGCTGTAAGAGATCTGATTTTAAAAAAGCCCTGCTCTGACTGGGATGTTGCTACAAATGCGACACCGGAACAGGTTATGTCTATGTTTAAATTTGTTGTTCCAACGGGAATTGCCCACGGAACCGTAACCGTACATTTTCATAAAACAAAAATTGAAGTAACAACTTTCAGAACAGAAAGTGAATACTCTGACGGGCGCCATCCAGATAAAATCGCTTATGCAGCAACAATTGAAGAAGATCTTTCCCGCCGTGACTTTACCATGAACGCCATTGCAGTAAATTTGCGGGACGGAAAAATTGCGGATCCTTTTGGAGGCCGTAAAGATATCCGTAAAAAAGTAATTAGAA
Source organism: Treponema sp. (assembly GCA_024402535.1). Taxonomy (GTDB): domain Bacteria; phylum Spirochaetota; class Spirochaetia; order Treponematales; family Treponemataceae; genus Treponema_D. The sequence continues at coordinate 5,162 of JAKSTN010000009.1, read as the reverse complement.
CCGTTGGAAAACCAAATGAACGCTTTATGGAAGACGGACTTCGTCCTATCCGTGCACTTCGGTTTGCAAGTCAGCTTAATTTTAGTATAGAAAAAGATACATTTTCAGAAATTTTCAAACCGGAAATTCAGAAAAAGATTACTTCAATCAGTATTGAACGATTCCGAGATGAATTCCTGAAAATGCTGAAAAGCGAAAAACCTTCTGTTGGCTTAAAGCTTATGGAAGAAACTGGAATTTTAAAGCTTTTTGTTCCTGAATTTGATATTTGCCGTGGCTGTATTCAGGGGGACGGACGAGGTTTTCACGACTTTGATGTAATGGATCACCTGATTTATGCATGTGATGGCGCTCCAAAAAATAATTACAAAGTTCGACTAGCTGCCCTTTTTCATGACATTGGAAAACCTTCCTGTAAACGTGTTATAGAGAATGAAAAAGACGGTCAGTTGTTTACTTTTTATAACCATGATAATGAAGGTGCAAAGATTACAGAAAAGATTTTGCGCCGTCTTAAATTTTCAAATGAAGAAATAGCTGATGTAAGCCATCTTGTAAAAAATCATATGTTTCATTATGAGTCGTCCTGGAGTGATGCGGCAGTACGAAGATTTATTGTGCGGGTCGGCCTTCAGTACATGGATGATCTTTTTGACCTTCGGGTGGCCGATGTATTTGGCATGCACAACAATACAGTTGATCTTCGTAATTCAAGTACAACAGAGAATCTTCTTGAACTTAAAGAACGGATTCAGAAAATCACTGAAAAACAGAATGCCCTTTCACTTAAAGATCTTTGTGTAAACGGCAAAGATTTAATGGAAATAGGCATTCCGGCAGGAAAGAAAATCGGGATTATTTTAAACGAACTTTTTGAAACTGTTCTTGAAGACCCGGAAATGAATAGCCGTGAAAAGCTTCTGAAACTTGCAGAAAGCTATAAAGAATAAATTTATTTCTTTATCTGGTTTCGAATCCAGTTGCAGAATTCATCCATTCCCTCTCCTGTTTTTGCACTTAAAGAAATGATTTTTGTGTTTGGATTCAGTTCAAGAATATATTTTCTTGCAAGCTCTTCATCAAAGCTGAAAAAATCTTTTGTATCCATTTTGCTTAAAACAACCAGGTCACAGATACTGAACATAAGCGGGTACTTCAGAGGTTTGTCGTGTCCTTCAGGAACAGAAAGAATCATCATGTTCTTGTGAGCGCCTGTATCAAATTCAGCAGGACAAACAAGGTTTCCTATATTTTCCAGAAAGAGAATATCAAAGCCTTTTTCGCCAAGGTCTCCGTGTTCTTTTTCAAATTCCATAATGGCCTTTCCGGTCATTTCGGCATCTATATGACAAAGTCCCCCGTTATGAATCTGAAGACAAGGGACGCCTGTATTATCAGAAACTTTCTGTGCATCTAAGGAACTTTCAATATCAACATCCATTTCACCAATTTTATAATCGGCTTTCAGCATATTGATCGCCTTAGTCAAAAGTGTAGTCTTTCCGCTTCCAGGAGAAGACATAACATTCAGCATGAAAACACCTTTACCGGAAAGTTCTTCACGGAGCTGGTCTGCCATTAAATTATTTGTATTGAAAACATTTTCATGAACTTCAATTACACGGACTGCCATTTAATTCTCCTTCAAGGTATTTTATCCACGGGTCATTTTCAGAAAAGCCAAGACCTGTTTTACTGCTTACAAAAAAGATTTGTGCTTTAGGATTCAGCTTCTTTATTCTTTCAACCGTAAGTTCACGGTTAAAATCAAACACACATTCCGCATCAATTTTATTTATAAGAACAACATCACTGACCTGATAAACCAGAGGGTATTTTGCAGGTTTATCGTCTCCTTCAGGAATACTTAAAATTGTAATGTTGATATGAGCGCCTGTATCAAACTCAGCCGGGCAAACCAGATTTCCAACATTTTCAAGAAAAATCAGATCACAGTCAGAAACGTCCAAAGCTTCAAGCCCCTGTTTAGTCATTGGAGCATCCATATGACACATTCCGCCTGTATGAAGCTGTACAGATTTTCCGCCGCCATTTTGTATTGTTTCGGCGTCAACAGAAGCATCAATATCACATTCAAGAACGCCTACCCGGGTTTTACCTTTCAAGGCTTCAATAGTCCGGAGCAAAGTTGTTGTCTTTCCGCTTCCAGGACTGCTCATAACATTTATTAAAAGCTTTCCCTGTTTTTTCAGCTCCTGGCGGATGCCGTCTGCGGTTACTTCATTTTCTTTATAGATTCCCTGCTTAAGTTCCAGGATTGTCATAAACGCCTATTTCCTTTATATTGAACTCATTTCCTCTTAAAAGATAAGTATTCTTACTCTGACAGCGAGGACATATTTTTCCATGAGCTACAGTTTCGTATTCCGATTTGCAGTCTTCACAGAAAGTTACAGCCTTAAGAGTTTCTATTTTGAGTTCAGCTGATTCAGTCTGTTTTTCTTTTTTTCGAGCCCAGTTCCAGCAATCAATAAGCTGATCATGAATCACACCGGAAACCTCACCGATTTCCAGTGTGACAAAATCAATCTTATCTATGCTGTTTTCTTCGGCTACTTTTTTTACGTCACGAATGACGTAAAAAACAACACCAAGTTCATGCATTAGTGTTCAATCTTCTTATGAGTAATGATATTTGCAACACGCTTCATCTGGTAAGGAAGAATAGCCTTGAACTTATCTTCTGCCGGAATGACATTTGAACATTCAGGATGGTCACGTTTCAGGCTGATTGCATCAAATGCACATTTTGTAGTACATACACCACAACCGATACATTTGTTTGAGTCAACGATAGTTGCACCACATCCAAGACAGCGGGCTGTTTCAGCTTTAACCTGTTCTTCAGTAAGTGTAATCTTATAATTCTTGAATGACTTCTTGTTTGTCTCGTTGATTCCTTCAACCTGCTTTGGACCGTTATCATAGTTTTCAACCAGAATGTCGTCTTTGTCCAAAGCCTTGAATTCCCATCTGTTGCGACCGGTTACCATATGTCCGTCATGAACATAACGGTGGAGACTTTCTGCAGCGATTTTTCCCTGAGCAATTGCATCAATGGCAAATTTTGGACCTGTGTAAACATCACCGCCAACAAAAATGTCTTTTACGTCTGTCTGGAATGTAAGGCGGTCTGCCTGAATTGCAGGACCATTGAATACAACCTTTTCATTCTTTACAAGGTCACCCCAAACTGAAGCCTGTCCAACTGCAAAAATTACACGTTCACATTCAATTGTAATTGTTTCATTTTCATCATATTTAGGTGCAAACTTCTTCTTTCCGTCAACTTCTTCAAATACAGAAATACATTTCTTGAATACGATGCCTGAAACTTTTCCGTCTGTGACCAGAACTTCTTTTGGACCCCATCCGCATTTAATTTCAACGCCGTCTTCACGTGCTTCTGTCTGTTCTTCTTTTGATGCAGGCATTTCGCTTTCACTTTCAAGACAAAGCTGAGTTACTTTTGCAGCACCGCTTCTTGCACTTACACGGGAAGCATCAATTGCAACGTTACCGCCACCTACAACAACAACTTTTCCTGTGAAATCTTTTCCACCGCAGTTTGCTTCGTGGAGATAATCAATTGCAGTGAAAGTTCCTTCAGCATCATCATTTGGAACTCCAGGACGGCGTCCTGCGGAACATCCAATTGCAATGTAGAAAGCTTTGTATCCTTCGGCACGGAGCTGTTCGATTGTTACATCTTTTCCAACTTCAACGCCTGTACGGATTTCAACACCAAGCTGTTTGATTACATCAATTTCTGCTGCAATCACATTCTTTTCAAGTTTATATGAAGGTATACCGTAACGGAGCATACCGCCGGCTTCAGCATTTTTTTCAAATACAGTTGGTTTATAACCTTTTTCTGCAAGATAGAAAGCTGCAGTAAGACCGGCAGGACCTGCACCAATAATGGCAATCTTTTCTTCAAAGTGATCCATATGAATAGAAGCAGGAATTACTACAGGTGGAACATAACGTGTTTCAGCATTAAGGTCTTTTTCTGCAATAAAGCGTTTTACAGCATCAATCGAAACACATGAGTCTACTTTACAGCGTGTACATGCATCTTCACATCTTCTGTTACAGATTGCACCACAGACTGCAGGGAAAGGATTCTGCCGTTTGATAAGAGCAAGGGCTTCTGTGTATTTTCCCTGAGAAGCAAGTTTAAGGTACCCCTGAACTGCAACATGGGCCGGACAAGCTGTTTTACAAGGAGCTGTTCCTGTTTCATGTACATTTATACGGTTGTTGTCACGGTAATTAAAATCGTATTTATCTTTTCCCCATTTTGTATTGTCTGGAAGAACCTGTTTTGGATATTTTACTTTTGTACCGTCAGCTTTTTTAAGCTTCTGGCCAAGGCGTGTTGCACCTGCAGGACAATATTCAACACAGCGGCCGCAGGCAACACATTTAGATTCATCAACATGTGCAACATAAGCTGAACGGCTCATATTCGGTGTATTGAAAAGCTGGGAAGTACGAAGTGCATTACAGATTTCTACGTTACAGTTACAGATACCGAAAATTTTGTTTTCACCGTCAATATTTGTAACCTGATGAACAAAGCCGTTATCTTCTGCTCTTTTCAAGATAGCCAGGGCTTCTTCTTTAGTAATATCGTGTCCCTTACCAGTTTCGCGGCAGTAATCTGCAAAGTCGCCCACACCGATACACCATCCAAAATCATCATCGGCACAACCGTCACCAATTGCTTTGCGGCTGGCACGGCAGGAACAGCGACCTACACCGATTTTTCCTTCGTATTTAGAAAGCCAGTATGAAAGTTTTTCAATATCAATTGCTTCGTTTTCCATAGAAATTGCTTTTTCAACAGGAATAACGTGCATACCGATACCGGCTCCTCCAGGAGGAACCATCTGAGTGATTCCGTCCAAAGGAATATAAGTCATGCGTTCAAAGAAAGCTGCAATATCCGGATGATCTTTAAGGCGCTGGCAGTGTGTGTCACCGTTTACATAGTTTTCTTCCATGTTAAAAAGTTCTGCAGAACCTGGAACAAACATTGGAAGCAGGTAACGGCGTTCACTCTGTGGAGCAGTACGGCCGTTATGGTCATAGTGGTAACCGTAGTCATATTCAATCAGACCGATATATGACATCTG
>JAKSTN010000089.1 GCA_024402535.1 Treponema sp. | reverse complement strand
ACGACTTATAACAATACATGGAATAATAATTAAAATGCCTGACATTAGTATGAAAAAAAAGATAGACACAAAAGAACTTCAACAGAAAATGCTTGGCTTCTCTCATAACTTTTTTCTCGTTGATGTTCGCAAATATCGGGAAGAGTTTTTAAGTCTCACATACGATGACATAATTAATTCTCAAGACTGGCATTGTTTCACTGGAAAAGTACTTAATCATATAATGGACGGCAATCTTGAAGAAGCATGGAACGTTATAAATTCCATTCCTGAAGATAAAAATATATACCTGAAGTTTTTGAAAATTGGTCTGACAGTTGTTCATCCTGAACTTACATGGAAACAACTCAGTTCGCTTTTAAATTATTTAAAAAGTATTAACCAGCCTCTTTATTCAGTTATACTTACGGGAGGTCGCCCTTTTCTTCTTAATGGTCTGAATGATTTTTCACGCATTGGCCCATTGCTTCCTAAACACCGTGAGCGTTTCATAGGTTATCTGGAATATTTATACAACAGTCCGCTTTGTCCACACATTTATAATCTTTGCCTTGCAGAGTATTATTACCAGATCAATCAGCTGATCGATGCCGAAATGATAGTTGGTTCCACAATAAAAAAATTTAACATCGAAGGCGAGCAGCGTATTCTGTTCTGCGCATTATATCTTCAGTCAAAGATTCTTCTTGCTTACGGAAAAACTGTCAATTCCGAAAGTTATATTCATCATATCAGAAATCTTACCGGCGAAAATGGAACTGCGGAATTCAGTTACAACATCGATGCAACAGAAGTTCTTTTTGCTCTTTACGAAGGAAGAATGGCTTATGTAAATGAGTGGCTTTCAACTTCTGCACCTGACGAATATGCCAATTTCAACATGCTTGATCTTTATCAGTACATGATAAAAATGCGATGTTACATTGCTACACAAAAATATGCAGCCGTAATCGCTCTTGCAGAACGACTGCGTCCTTTACTAAAAGCAGGCAGGCGGTTTATGGATTTATGTGAACTGGATCTTCTTGTCAGTATCAGTCTTTTTGACTCGGGTAAAGAGGAAGAGGCCTTTGTGGCATTAAAACGTTCCCTGAAAATTTCACGGATGCACCGCTATCACCGTCTTATTGCCGATGAAGGTGAACCTATGCTTCGTCTTTTAATTGCATACATAAAACGTAATGGTGAAAATCCTTTTCTTCTTCAGCTGGTAGAAATTACCCGAGTTGTAGCAATCCGACATCCGCTATACATGAAAAGGCAATTTACTGCAAAAGATGAACTTACTCCAATGGAACTTGATGTTCTTTCACTTCTACAGCAGGGAAAAACTAAAGAAGATATTGCTGAGTATTTTTTCATAAGCATCAATACTGTAAAATTCCATCTTAAAAACATTTACACAAAGTTGAATGCAAACAGCGCAACTCAGGCTATCTGGAATGCCAGAATGCTGGGTGTGATTGATTGATGATATATAAATAAAAAATATTTCCATTATGAAGTTATCATAATGATATGAAATTCTGCAAAATTCTTTTAACCCTACCCTCTTGGGTAGGTCTTGCTTATTTTCCACCTATTATAATCGGTCATTGAGAGAGTCTATTCAATGCCGGTTAAGTTTATTTTATTTTTCACATATTTCATGTTCTCTTTTTTTTCTGCGGCTCAGGTAATTCTTCAGCCAAACGAAATCAAGCAGTCTTTTTCCTGGAGCAGCGCCGGTGATGTTTTAAAATATGAGATAACTATAAAACGGATCGATAAGAAAAGTATTAATTCCAAAGAACAGTTTTATCACGAAACAACCGAAGAAGAAACTAAAAACTGTCAGATTTATATCGATCCTGCTCTTCCTGCAGGGCAATATTCTGCCACTATCAAAATATACAACCTTCTTGGAATTCTTGAAGAGGCCTGCACAAGTAGCAGCGAATTCACAATCTACAAAGCATATCAACCAGAAGTTCACGATGTGGAATATCTTCTTAACAAACAGAGTGTCATTTACCTTGATGATCCAGATAATGACGGTATCGTTCAGATAAACGGACGAAATCTGTTTGAAACTGACGAAACAAAGGAATCTCTCACATATACTGATTATTTTCTTACAAATGGCCATCTGATCATAAAACCAGAGGAAATCATTTCGTATTCAGAAAACAATCGCAGAACAGTAATGAGATTCAATATGAAAAAACTACATGTCGGAAAATACTATCTCATTGCAAGAGACGCCTCCGGTCTCTGCTCAGAATATACAATTTCCAACACGCTTAACGTAAAATTTAAAAAATGGATTGATATCGACATAAAAGCCGGATACACATTACCTTTTCTGCTTCATGATGACACCATCACTAATTATTTTGGAACAAGCTGCTTTCCTTTGAGCGCCTTTGTCGGAGTTTCTATCATGCCTGTAAAATGCAGCTGGGGTTATCTTGGCATTGGACTTCGTGGTTCTTATACCCGCGCAGATGGATCCGGCGCAGACTACACAATCGATGGAAATCTTATTTTCTTACATGGCCTTTTAATTTTTCAAAAACCATTTCTCAACCGTCGTTTAATCGCAGAACTTCATACTGGTGCCGGAATCACTTGTTTCAATAATTATGTTTTCCATTATCAACACAACATAGATTCTATTCCTCTTAATACAGTCAGTCTTTCTTTTGATGCTGGAATAGCAGTTCAAATATTTTTCAACAGACGCTTATTCACAGAGATTAGTACAGATTATGTTTTTACCTTGAACAAAGATATTCTCATGGGGAATCTTCAACCTTCAATAGCAATAGGCTGGCAATTTTAAGGAGCAGCTAATGAACAGAAATTTACAGAATTTAAAACCATTATTTTTAGTTCTAATGGCATCATTATTTTTTACATCCTGCAATAACTTTGCACTTCCTGATTACAATGAACCTGTAAAAGAATACCTTGAATACTGGTCTTCAACATGCCAGGTTGCCAAAGTATATTTCATTTCAGAAAATGTCACCATCAATGATATACCAAACCTGTCGGCATCAAAACCTATCGAAATTGAAATCTATGCCATTAATCCCCAAAAGTATCGTCTTCTCTGCAAACAAAGCGGCACAAATTTTTCTTTATCGAATGACAATGGATCTCTTTCTTATTCCGATTATTCTGAGACACAATCCGACATTTCTATAATAAAAATCAAAGCAACATTATCCGACAAATCAGAAGGTCAGCTGATTACCCTGACAGGCGGTCTTTGGCCAGAGAACCGTCTCTTATGGTCAGAAGATGAATTAAAGGATACATTCCATGAACTTTTTACTACTGTAAAATTCATTCAGAATACACCACCAGACAACATAAAAAATCTCCGGGTCCCAGATAATTCAATTAATAATAAACATTATGTTTCCTTTGAAATTCCAGATCAATCGTTAAACAGGAATTCCGGTTCTACTTACGAACTTTCGTATTACCTTCGAGAAGCTGACGGAAACCTTTATTATAAGGGAACCAAAAAACTCTCATTGAGCGACAATAGAAATTCATCATCCTCTGATATTTTCTTCTACTATTTTGATGAACAGGAAGATTATCTTTCCTATGAATATACAGTTCAGGTTGTTGGACCTCGCGGCTTAAAAAGTGAACTTTTCTCAACTGTTCCGGGACTTGGTGTAAAAGAACTTTGTGAACCAGAAATTTCATTTACTCCAGGACTTTCAGGCAATACAGATAATGAAGGTTATCAATACATTGAAATACCTTTTTCTGAAAACAATGCATCTTACAACCTTATTTCTTATGAAACTGGCGCTGATATTTCTGGAACTGTTGATGGAGTAAACTTTAATGGTGCCCACAATGGAACTCTTTCTCTTGGAAAACACACAATTACTGCAAAGATCCGTAAAAATAACTGCCGTGAAATTACAGTTACAAAAAAAATCAAAGTAGTAAAGGAACTTCAAAAACC
>JAKSTN010000088.1 GCA_024402535.1 Treponema sp. | reverse complement strand
GTAGAGCGCCGGACTGAAAATCCGTATGTCGTTGGTTCGATTCCAACCTGTGGCAGTTAAGCTTCTGACTTGTTCAGAAGCTTTTTTTTTGCCTAAGTTGTTATAGGATAACGATTTAGGGCATTTTTAGAAATATAAAGCAACTTTTATTCCTACCTTTTTTGGATAAATTAGGACGAATGAAAAACGCTTTTTGGTCACTATGATAGCGACTCTGATAAAAACTCTGATAAAAAGTCTGATACGGATTTATTAGAGTTTTCAGATAGTTTGGTGGCTTGAAAAAGGAGTTTTTATGCGTCCATATTACCTAACTACCAACAATTATGGGTATTATATTGTTTCTTTTGTGAACCAAGAAACTGGAAAGAAAACTACTTACAAAAGTACGCACACAAAAGATTATAACCAAGCAATAACAACTGTTATGAAATGGTATACCGAAGGTGTTCCAACAGATAACGCAATAACTCTTAAACGCAAAAAAGAAACTGAATGTAAAATGAACCTTGAAAATATTTTAGGTCGTTTAAGCGAGATTGAAGCAAAAACTCTTTATGAAATGATTGGAGCTAAGTTTGGATTTTCTGCATCCGTACAAGTTGCCCCACTACCAGAACAGACACCTGTAAAAAATGTTGTAAATACAATACCTGCCGTAACAGCCGAAGCCCCAAAGAAAAAGGTTGTTGTAGTTCACAAAAAGAACGCCCTTGCAGATTCTGGAATGATACCTGCAGAAATTGCAAACAAAGTTTATGAACCTTTGAACCCTGACTGTAAAATGAACCTCTGCGATTTTCTGCATAATTTCTGGACTCCTGAAAAGTCTGAATATATTAAAAACAAACGAGCTCATAATAAGTCTATTGGCGATTACCACTGTAAAGAAATGTATAACATGGTGAACCGTTACTGGATGCCATTCTTTGGCGAAGAGTTTACAGTTGGCGAACTTACAGAACAGTACCTTGAAGACTTCTTACAGGAACTTGCAAACTTTAGACACCTTAAAGGAGCGACAATTAACCATGCAAGAACCTGCGGAGCTACCGCCTTGAAATGGCTGAAAAACAAAAAGATTATACATTCTGATCCAATGGCAAACGTTGAGGCCTTTTCTAAGTCTGATGCTACACCACGAGGAATACCAACCGAAGAAGAAATTAGAAAACTGTTTAACCACACATGGGATTCAGAAGTTAATTACCTTGCATTTAATTTGTCTGCGTTCAGCGGTTTAAGACCAGGTGAAATTTCTGGCTTACAAGTTTGTGATGTAGACATAGATAAAGATCTTTTGACTATTCGCCACAGCTGGCACAGAACAAATTATTTGAAAAGCACAAAAACAAACCTTGTGAGAAAAGTTCCTGTTGCTCATGATATTTGTATTAGACTTTTGGCACAGGCACAGAGAAACCCAATTGCAAGCGAAAACAGTTTTATTTTCTGGTCTAAAGCAAATGATTATAACCCATACTTACCACAGTATTATGATGACGGATTCTTTGAAGCTTTACATGAAATTGGAATTAGCGAAGCTGAACGCAAAGAAAGAAACATTGATTTTTACAGCTTACGACATTTCTGTGCTACATACCTTGCAAACATGACAGATATGAGAAATGTACAGGCAGTTCTTGGACATACTACACCAGCCATGACACAGCACTATGCTAACCACATGACCGATGAACACTTTGACGCTATTCGTGATATTTTCTTACAGAGCCGAAGTTCTATTCTGAACATGGCCGCATAGTTTTATTTATTGCCTTTTATTTAGCCCTTGCACTACGGCAGGGGCTTTTTTTTTGCCTTTTACATTTCCCAAAGGTTGAACTTTCTTAACCTTTGGGAAATATACTTCCGCTTTATTATTAATTCAGAGATTAAAAAGTTATGGTGCAAACTGGAAACAGCCCAGAGTTTCCACATTGCACTAAAGGAGTTTTGATGTCTGAAAAATCTAAAGATTCAGAAATTGAAAAAGAACCAAGACAGATTAATTTTCCAAGCATTATGAGCATTAAAGAAGCTGCCTGTTATTTGACTATCAGCACTTATTTTCTTTACGGCCTTGTGAAAGCTGGCTGTGTGCCTTATGCGAAGATTGGAAAACGGATTGTTTTTAGACAGCAGGATTTATATGACTGGATTGGCCAGAATATAAAGTTACCAGAACACGGAATTGATTTTGAGGATAACGAAGATGATTTTGAAAACTAATGATGATGTACTTGGAAGGATTCAGGAGCTTTTTACTGAATGCCTTAAAAAGAAGGAGTTCGGAGAATTTTCTGTAACTGTAACCATGAACCATGGAAAACCTGTAAGACTGCAGAAGTCTGACAGAGAAAACCTTGTTCGTTATTCAAATGAAAAATTGATTGTTGAAAAATAATACACAGGAGGAGAAAAAGTTTGGGAGGACAAGTTGCTGAAATACCAACCGGCAATCTTGGTGAACCTGCAGAGCCTAAATGCTGGGAAACTCGTTTGTCAGAAGAGAGTCCAAAAGCATTTAAGGCTTTCTGCATGTTCAGGAATATGGGTTACAAGCGAAGTATTAAGGCGTGTCTTGAACTTCACGACATAGACCCGAAGAAATACGGCTCTTGGAGCCGTTACGCTCGTTTGTTCAGGTGGAATGAACGAGCTGCACTGTATGACGAATACATTGCAAAAGAGACGGAACGAGAACTTATTGCAGAACGTGTTGAACGCAAGAAGCGACAGATGGAAATGCTTAACGAGTTTGACGGTCTTGTGGCTAAAAGAATTAAAACCTTGAAGCCTGATGATTTGGATGCTGACGGTGCTATGGATCTTCTTGAACGTTCTGCAAAGCTTGATTCTTTTATTACAGGTGCAGACAAAGAAAACGCAAAACCTGTACAGGGAGAACTAAGCATAAACTTTGTTGATTCTTTTAAGGGCGTTTAATGGGCGAACTTTTCAAACCTACTGAGGTACAGAAAAAAGCTTTAGAACTTCTTAAATCGTCTGCAAAGCATGTTTTACTTTTTGGCGGTAGCCGTTCAGGTAAAACTACAGTTCTTGTTATGGCGATAATATACAGAGCTATTGCATATCCTGGAAGCCGTCATTTGATTTGCCGCTACCGTGCGAAAGATGCAAGAAGTTCTGTTTTACATGAGACCTTAATTCCTTGGTTGAATAAAACCATAGGAGCCAAGAACTACCATCCGAATGTACACGACGGTGTTATTACCTTGTGGAATAAATCGGAAATATGGATTGGCGGACTTGGAGACCGTGAACAGGTTGATAAGATTCTCGGTCACGAATATGTAACCATTTACTTTAACGAAGTGAGTCAGATTTCTTATTCTGCAATTACTACAGCTTACAGCCGTCTGGCTATGAAAGTTGAAGGCTGCAAGAATAAGTTTTTTTACGACTGCAACCCTTGTTCCCCTATGCATTGGGCTTACAAGGTTTTTATCAGAAAGATAGAACCTAGAACGGATGAAGCTTTGAACAAGCCTGAACTGTATGCAAGTGCAGTTCTGAATCCTGCCGACAATGCGGAAAATCTGGATGCCGATTATATAAGCGACATTCTGGACAACATGCCTGAAAAACAAAAGGCACGATTCAGGGATGGTTTATGGGTAAAGCCGGAAGGAAGCGTTTATGAAAGATTTGACGAATCAATGATAGTTGATGAACTTCCTGAAAAATTTGACAGAATCACAGGCGGTCAGGACTTTGGACTGCACATTGCTGCTGTGAAAATCGGTTGGCTTGATGATTGCGTTTATGTTATCGCCGATTATGGCGGATTCAACATAACAACACGAACCAGTGTTGAAAATCAGACCGCTAAAGGCTGGTACAAAGAAAGCTTTGTTACTTTCTGCGACCCTGCCGGCGGTGAACGTATTCAGGAAGTACCAGGAGGAGTTAAAGCAAATAACAGCGTGGATGCGGGAATTGATTACATCTGCGCACTGATGGAACGCGGAAAGTTTTTTGTTTACAGAAAATGTACAGGCGTTCTTGGGGAAATCTGGGATTACATGAGAGATGAGAATAACCAGATTGTAAAAGTAAATGACCATTATATGGACGCTATGCGTTACGGAATATT
>JAKSTN010000087.1 GCA_024402535.1 Treponema sp. | reverse complement strand
CATATATTATAGTCACTTATCTTGAATAGAATTCATAAAGAAAATATAATGAATTCACTATGAATAGAAGACTTATTACCTCAGCTTTACCTTATGTAAATAATATTCCACATCTCGGAAATCTTATTCAGATGCTTTCTGGAGATGTTTTTGCCCGTTTCTGTCGTAACAAAGGTTATGACACTTTGTACATCTGTGGTACAGATGAATACGGAACAGCTACAGAAACAAGAGCTATCGAAGAAAAGAAAACACCTCGTGAACTTTGTGATTATTATTATCAGGAACACACAAAGATTTACGACTGGTTCCATATTAACTTTGACAAATTTGGACGCACATCAAACGAACAGTGTACAGAAATTACACAGGCTCTTTTTAACGACCTTGATAAGGCCGGATTTATTAAGGAACATGTAAACAAACAGCTTTTCTGTCCAAAATGTAATATGTATCTTGCTGACCGTTATGTAGACGGAACCTGTCCAAAATGTGGATCTACAAAAGCCCGTGGCGACCAGTGTGATGACTGTGGTTCTTTGCTTGATCCAATCGAACTTAAAGATCCTAAATGCCACACATGTGGATCAACACCAGAAGTTCGCGAAACAAAACATCTTTACATTGATCTTCCTAACTTAAGTAAAAATCTTGATGCATGGATGGCAAAAACTTCAGTTGAAGGAAAATGGTCTGACAATGCAATCAACATTACAAAAGCATGGATCCGTGATGGTCTCAATGAACGTGCAATTACCCGCGACTTAAAGTGGGGTATTCCAGTACCAAAGGCTGGTTATGAAGATAAAGTATTCTATGTATGGTTCAATGCTCCAATCGGATATATGTCAATTACAAAACAGCTTGCTGATGAACTTAAAGCTGAAGGTAAAAATACTTTTGACTGGAAGTCATGGTGGAATCCAGCAGAATCAGAAGAAGCTAAAGGTAAAGAACATGTAGACCTTTTCCAGTTTATCGGAAAAGACAACATTCCATTCCATACAGTAATTTTCCCAAGTACATTGCTTGGTTCACCACACGAATGGACAAAACTTTACCACATGTCTTCTACAGAATACATGAACTATGAAGATGGAAAATTCTCTAAATCACGTGGTGTAGGTGTATTTGGAACTGATGCTATCGAAACAGGAATTCCTGCTGATGCATGGCGTTTCTACATTTTCTATAACAGACCTGAAAAACAGGACTTCCAGTTTACCTGGAAAGACTTTATGGAAAAGATGAATTCTGAACTTATCGGTAATCTTGGAAACCTGGTGAACAGAACACTTCTTTTTGTAAACAGATATTTCGAAGGAAAAATTCCTGACGCTCCAGTTGATGAAGAACTCTGGTCACAGGTTCGTGAACTTGAAGCAAAGATTACAGAAAATCTTGAATGGGCAAATCTTAAAGATGCATTCCGTCAGTGTTTTGAAATCTCTGACATCTGTAATAAAAAATTCCAGGCTGCAGAACCTTGGAAGACCCGTGAATCAGATCCTGCTGCATGTGCAAAACTTATCCACAACCTCTGCTATGTAATCAAAGATCTTATGATCATGATGAATCCATATATGCCTCAGTACACACAGATTGTAATGGGATACCTTGGAAAATCAATCAAAGAAACTCAGGTTGGAAAAGAAACAAAAGAAGGACTTGACTGGTCTGATCTTGGAAATACAACTGGTCTTGATAAAGTAGGCCCTACAGAAGTTTACTTTAAGCCACTTGATCAGAAGACAATGCTTGCATTCCGCGAAAAGTTTGGTGGTCAGAAAGGTGCTAAAGCAGAAAAGAAAGAAGAAAAAAAGGCTAAAAAAGCAAAGGCAGAACCTTCAGTACTTCCAGTTGAAAAACAGGCTGATTTCTTTAATGCAAATATTGAACTTACAGTTGCAAAAATCCTTAAGGTAGAAAACAATCCTGAAGGTGAAAAACTTTATATTGAAACTCTTGATGATGGTTCTGGAACAGAAAGAATCATTCAGTCTGGATTAAGAATGTATCTTAAACCAGAAGAACTTCTTGGTAAAAATATTATCGTCGTTTCAAACCTTGCTCCTAGAACAATGCGCGGAGTAGAAAGCCGCGGTATGCTTCTTGCAGGTGACTATAAAGATGGTGACAGAGATTGCGTAGAAGTTCTTGATGTTTCATGGGCTAAGCCTGGTACTAAAGTTGTTCTTGAGGGTAGCGATGTAAATGCTGCTAAAAAAGCAGAAATTACAGGTGACGATTTCTTCAGCGTACAGATTAATGCAGTAAATGGAACTGTTGAAATTGCAGGAAAGAAACTTATTGCTGACGGTAAACCTGTTACAACAACTAAAGCCTTGAACTCAGAAATCGGTTAATCTATGTACAACTTTAAAATTTCTGAAATAGATTCATCAAAATCTCCTAACCATGGCTCGTTTCTGCAGACTCCATTCTGGTGTGAGTTTAAGACCCGTCATGGCTGGTCATACCGTCGTTTTGATGTAACATACATTCTTCCTGCAGAACCAGACTATGAAGCCTGCGAGAACAGTCCTGTGCAGGAAGATCTTGTAAAAAAATTTGAGCTTGCGGTATTAAACAGAAGTTTTGCAAAAGGAATGTTCAGTATTGCATATATTCCTTTAATGCCGGAGCTTCCTTTTGAATGTACAGATGAAGATACATTGAACAAAGCATTTTCTGAAGAAGGGGAACAGGTTTCTGTATTAAAGGAGCTTGTAACTCCAGAAACTCAGAGTATCGAATTTGCATACCTTCTGAATGATCTTGCGAGAAGCCTTAAACCATTACTTCCTGAAAATACAATTGCAATCCGTTTTGACCCGGCTGTTGGTTTTAATACTCCAGAAGACAGAGATCTTTTCAATTACGGAATCAAACAGATTGCTAGATCAGAAAAATTAAAACTGAAAAAGAATAAAGTCGACATTCAGCCACCTGACAGTACCCTTGTAAGCCTTGAAGGTACAACCGAAGAAATCATGGCCCGCATGCATTCAAAGTGGAGATATAACATCCGCTTAAGTGAAAAGAAAGGCGTTAAAATCAACAGGCACCTTGGAAATGATGTAAAGTTGTCTGAAAAAATAGACAAATTTTACCAGCTGACAAAGGAAACAAATGCCAGAGATGGAAATTCCAGCCATGCAAAATCATATTACCTTGATTTGATTAAATCTTCTCAGGATGAACTTGCTTCTGGTAAAGATGTTCCTGTTGTAAGCCTGTATATTGCAGAGCATGAAGGTGAAGAAATTGCTTCCATCATGACGCTGTTCAGCAAAGATGAATCAATCTATCTTTACGGAGCATCCAGCAATAACAAAAGAAATCTCATGCCTAACCATCTTTTGCAGTGGACTGCCATGCAGGATGCAAAAGAATATGGCTCAAAATATTACGACATGTACGGTATGCCACCTGAAGGTAAAAACGAAAATCATCCTATGCACGGCCTTTATATGTTCAAGGCAAACTTTGGTGGTAAGAACATTCATAGAACAGGTTCATGGGATGTTCCTGTAAAAGGAATTTACGGACTTTACAGTGCTGCAGAAAAAATCCGTGCTTTCTGGCATAAAGTCGTTATGAAGAAAATCAGAGGAAGATAATCATGAACATGGAAGCGTTCATTTTGGGATGTGGCGGAATGCAGCCACTTCCGTATAGACATTTAACATCTGTACTTTTGAGAAGAGATGGAGATTTATTTCTGTTTGACGGAGGCGAAGGAACTCAGGTTTCTCTTAAACGCCTTAATTTAAAGTGGAAAAAAATCAATGCCATTTTTGTTTCTCATACTCACGCAGACCATGTTACAGGCCTTCCTGGAATCATGATGCTTTCAAGTCAGGTTGACCGTACAGAACCTTTGTATATTTACGGCCCTCCAAAAATTGCAGAATACATCGAAACAAGCCGTAAAGTTTTAGACATGTATATCAATTACCCTGTAGTTGTAAAAGAAATTACAGCCCCATGTGTCGTTCACGAAGAAGAAGATTTTGTCGTTCGCGCATTTCCATTAAAACATACTAAAACCTGTGTTGGCTATGCCCTTGAAGAAAAGGACAGACCTGGAGAGTTTAATCCGGAAAGAGCAAAAGAACTTAATGTTCCATGCGGTCCTCTCTGGTCAAAACTTCAGCATGGTGAAGAAGTTGAAGCAACTGATGGAACAATTGTAAAACCATCAGATGTTCTCGGAAAAGCACGCAAAGGCAGAAAGTTCAGTTTTGTTACTGATACTCTTTATATGGATTCAATTGCAGAAGAAGTTAAAAATTCTGATCTTTTGATATGTGAGGGAATGTTTGAAAATGCATTACTTGATCAGGCAAAAGAAAAGAAACACATGACTGCAGTTCAGGCTGC
>JAKSTN010000086.1 GCA_024402535.1 Treponema sp. | reverse complement strand
TTAAAGAAATGGAACACCGTGCATGTCCAGGTTGTGGTGCATGTTCAGGTATGTTTACAGCAAACTCAATGAACTGTCTTACAGAAGTTCTTGGTCTTGGACTTCCTGGAAACGGAACAATTCCTGCTGTAACTGGTGAACGTATTGCTCTGGCAAAACACGCCGGTATGGCTGTTATGAACCTTTATAAAAAAGGAATCACAGCACGCCAGATGATGACAGCAGAAAACTTCAAGAACGGTCTTGCAGCTGATATGGCTTTGGGATGTTCTTCAAATACAATGCTTCACCTTCCAGCTATTGCTCATGAAGCCGGAATCGACATTGACCTTCACGAAGTAAACGAAATTTCAAACAGAACTCCAAACCTCTGTCACCTGGCTCCAGCCGGACACACATTTATGTGTGAACTGGATGATGCAGGTGGTGTACAGGCTGTTCTTGCTGAACTTGCAAAGAAAAACCTTATCAATACAAACCTGATTACAGCAACAGGAAAAACAATTGCAGAAAATATTAAAGGCGTAAAGAACCGTAATCCAGAAATCCTCCGTCCAATTGAAAATCCTTTCAGCGACAACGGTGGTATTGCAATCCTGTTCGGAAACCTTGCACCAAACGGTACTGTTGTAAAACGCTCTGCATGTGCAAAAGAACTTATGCTCCACACAGGTCCAGCCCGCGTATTCAACGATGAATCTGAAGCAATGGAAGCTGTTCAGAACGCACAGATCAAAGCCGGTGATGTTGTAGTTATCCGTTACGAAGGTCCAAAAGGCGGTCCTGGTATGCGTGAAATGCTGGCAGTTACAGCCGCCCTTGCAGGACAGGGACTTGATAAACAGGTTGCCCTCATTACAGACGGACGCTTCTCTGGTGCTACACGTGGTGCTTCTCTTGGACACTGTTCTCCAGAAGCTGCAGTTGGTGGACCAATCGCCCTTGTTGAAGAAGGAGATATGATTACTCTGGATATCAACAACTATAAGATTCACCTGGAAGTAAGCGACGAAGTTCTTGCAGAACGCAAAGCAAAATGGGTATGCCCTGAACCAAAAGTTAAGACTGGTTACCTTGCAAGATATGCAAAATTAGTAAGTTCTGCTGATAAAGGTGCAATCTTAGAATAAAAATGACATCTGCTGATTCCACTGCGAAAATTAAGTTCGCAGTGGAAAACGAGCATGTCAAGGGTTTAAGCGCAGCGTCCCTTGACGGCTCGTACAAAGGTGCTATCCTCGAATAGAGGCAGCGCGAGTTTTGCTGTTTTTTGCGCAAGCAAAAATGGGATCCTTTTGCGACCAAAGCGAAACTCGGTAAGCAGGTGAGAGCCTGCGACCTGATGAAAAAAAATCCGTTCTGCTTTTTCAGCGGAACGGATTTTTTTTGCCCTGCAGAGGGGGTAGCGTAAGACAGCTTGCTGGCTGGAGCGAGGGGGAGACTTCCCCCTTCATCTGATTTTTTTTTAGAATCCCAGTTCTTCGCCGATCAATACAACCTTAATGCGGCCTGGAATTGAAAGGCGGGTCACTACAATCTGGCGGCAGATCGATTTGTCACTTTTGCAGTTTCCGCAGGCACCGTTTGCGCAGCATGGAGTTGGAAGCCCGAATCGCTGTGAGTTTACAGGAGCGGCATAATTTCTTGCACGTGCCCATGCATCTTCCAGTGTTTTAGTAATTTTGCTCATAGAGCAGGCTATAATTACAGATTTTGGTCCGTAAATAAGGGCTGCAACGCGGTTTCCATTTCCGTCAATGTTTACCAATTCGCCGTCTTCAGTCATGGCATTTGTACTCATAAGAAAAGTGTCAGATAAAAGTCCCTGACGCATAATTTCCTGGCGCTTTGCAGGATCACTTTCCAGATCGCGGTCCAGCATTTTTTGACCTTTTGCTCGGAGTACTTCTTTGATTCCAAGTTTGTCGATTGTTTCAGAACCGCCGTAACTTACAACATCATTATCAGAAATCATAGATAAGATTTTTTCTTTTGCTTCTGCAGCTGTTGCACAGTAGCAGGCTGTCATGTGGCGTGCTTCAAGATTTTTAATTACTTTTTCAGCAAGTTTTTCGTTTCTTGTTTCAATTGCGTTCATATAATTTATTCTCCTGTTTAGTTTACTTTTACTTTGCCGCTAAGAACGTTCTTGTAGTCTTCAAGATTTTTCTTAAGCAGTTCAGGTGTGTTCAGTTCGTAAGGACACTTCTTTTTGCAGGCACCGCAGTTTGTACATTTTTCAATGTCGGCCATGGCGTTCTGCCAGAAGTCATTAAGCCAGTTCTGGCTTGGAGCACGGCGCAGCATAAGACTCATGCGGGCACAGTTATTAATCTGGATTCTCTGAGGGCAAGGCATACAGTAACCGCAACCACGGCAGAAGTCGCCGTTAAGTTCAGCTTTTTCTTTTTCAATGAAGGATTTGATTTCATCATTCATGACAGGTTCATCTTTGAAGAACGAAAGCCATTCTTCAAGTTCGCTCATTTTCTGGATTCCCCAGATTGGAAGTACGTTGTCGTACTGAGTCATGAAGGCATAGGCTGCTTTTGAATTATTGATGAGTCCGCCTGCTAGTCCTTTCATGGCAATGAATCCTACGTTCTTTTCTTTACAAAGATTTACAAGGTCAATTTCACGCTGGCTTGAAAGATAGCTGAAAGGGAACTGCAAAGTTTCGTAAAGTCCCGATTTTACAGCATCTTCTGCAATGCCGATTTTGTGGGCTGTAATTCCGATGTGTCGGATCATGCCCTGACGTTTGAAATCTTCCATTAATTCATACATGCCGCTTCCGTCTCCCGGAGCAAAAACGCGGTCTGCACAGTGGAACTGATAAATATCCAGATAATCTGTCTTTAGGTTTGTAAGGGAAGTTTCAATCTGGACTTTCATTTCTTCTGTATTTTTAGCCATGGTTTTTGAAGCCACGAAAATCTTTTTACGGGTTTCTGAATCTCCAGTAAGGGCATTTCCAAGTTTTTCTTCGGAATCTGAATAGGCGCGGGCAGTATCAAAAAAAGTCATGCCGCCTTCATAAGCGGCCTGAAGAATTTTTACAGAAGTTTCCATGTCGCAACGCTGAACCGGCAGTGCGCCGAAAGCATTCTGTGGAGTTGTAATATTTGTTGATCCTAAAGTTACTTTGTTCATAAATTACAGTATATCACAACCGGGAAACTTTGGTCGTAAATCTTTGTAATAATAATCCTTTAAAAATACTAAAGTTTTTTAATAATATTTAATTTTCTATGTTGTTTTAAACTCTTTTCTCTATTAAAATGAAAATGAAAACAAATCACTCTAAGGGGTAAAATATATATGGCACAGATGAACGGTTCACAGATTGTTATTGAATGTCTGATTGAACAGGGTGTTAAAACAATTTTCGGATATCCAGGAGGAGCAATCCTGAATATCTACGATGAGCTTTATAAAAATCAGGACAGAATTGAACACATTCTGACTGCTCATGAACAGGCCGCAGCTCACGCAGCAGACGGTTATGCACGTTCAACAGGAAAAGTTGGTGTTTGTATGGCAACTTCAGGTCCTGGTGCAACAAACCTTGTTACTGGTATTGCGACAGCTTACATGGATTCTATTCCAATTGTTGCCATTACATGTAACGTTCCACAGAATCAGCTTGGTAAAGACTCTTTCCAGGAAATTGATATCTGCGGTGTAACAATGCCAATCACAAAACACAACTTCATGGTTCGTGATGTAGCAAAACTGGCAGATACAATCCGCGAAGCTTTCCTTATTGCAAAAAGCGGTCGTCCAGGTCCTGTTCTTATTGATATTCCAAAAGACATTACAGCTGCCGTAACAGAATACACATTTGTTGAAGGCGGTGTATTGGATCCTTCAAAACTCGGAGACAAATCAACAGCAAGCAAACTTCTTGAAACTTCAAGACCAAGTGATGAAGAAATCCAGAAGCTGGCAGATATGATCAACAGCTCTGAACGTCCTTTCATCTACGCTGGTGGTGGTGTAACAATTGCAGACGCCTGCGCCGAACTTAAGGAACTGGCAGAAAAGGCACGTATTCCTGTTTCTCTTTCTCTCATGGGAAAAGCAGCTTTCCCTAACAGTCACGAACTTTGTACAGGTATGATTGGTATGCACGGAACAAAAGCTTCTAACGTTGCAGCCGATGAATCTGACCTGCTGCTTTGTATCGGTACCCGTTTCTCTGACCGCGTTATCGGCGATGCAAAAGAATTCTGTAAACGCTCAAAGATTGTACAGATCGACATTGACCCTTGCGAAGTAAACAAAATGGTTGAAGTCGATTCAGCTATGCTTGGAAACGTAAAAGAAATTCTGGCACGCGTTCTTCCACTTGTAAAAGCAAAACAGAACGGTGACTGGCAGGCAAAAGTAGCACAGTGGAAAACAGAAGTTCCTGAATGCTACAACA
>JAKSTN010000085.1 GCA_024402535.1 Treponema sp. | reverse complement strand
AAGGAGCTTTTGTAATGGGAGTAACAGTAATTCATAGCATAAGCGCATTAAGCGAAAAACTTAAAAACGGAAACTTAGAACCAACAATGAGAAGCCTTTCTAAGTATTTAGTCTCTTCTGCAGTAAGAAAGATTAACAATGACATTCCACCAGAGAACGCACCTCTTACGCAATCAGTAAAACAGGGAAATAAAACTCTCCGTGATAACGGTGCTCTTATGGCATCTATTGCCCCACAGAATGGCAGTACATGGGCTTCTGCTAATACTAATCTGGTATATGCAAGAATAATGCAGTACGGAGCAACCATTACAGGAAAATCTAAAGGTTTATGGCTTCCGGCAAGTGACAAGACCCGTTCACTCTACAGGCACTATAACGCACAAAAACCTTCGGAACTTGTTAATGCAATGAGGAATGATGGTTACAGTTTTGCACGTATTAAGAATGCTTTCTTTGCCAGAAAAGGAAAAGAAGGGCCTTTTGTTCTGTTTGTAATCAAAAATAAAGTAGTAATTCCAGCTCGTCCATTCCTTTACATTGATGACAGAGACCGCAAATACATTGACCGTGAAATTACCAAAGCACTGAAGAAAGTTCTAGGAGACAACAGATGACAACTGATGAAATTATAGAATCATTGAAAGTGACAATTAAAAATAAGCTTGGGTTTCCAGCTTTTGTTCTGCCACAAAAAGGCGTGAACAATACGGCAAGAATAGACCTACAGTTCCAGGATATCAAACCTAATGGGGATGATAACGAAAAACTGATTTTTCTAGCTGAATACGCTACAAACGGAACGCATATTAAATGGCTTAATCAGACCGTAAAACTTATGCGTAAACTTCATGATGTTGAAGGTAGCCACATGTTGCTTCAGGTAAACAATGATGTTGTTTTACGTGCCTACTGGATTAGGCAGGGAACGCCGCGGTGGGTTTATCCTAATGAAAGTGAAAGTTCAATGCCGGCGGAGTATATACTCCAATACCGCGTTGAAATAGATATACCAACAAGATTATTGGAGGGTTAAAAATGCCAAAAGTAGGTGGTAAAGACGGAAAACTTTACAAGATTAAGGCTGGTACAGCCATAACAGGTGGTTCAAGCGTTGCACTTGAAAAAAGCGGATTCTACCGCATTGCATCAATTGCCTCTTCGGGAAGTTCCCTTCCAACTCCTGATACATCAATTGAAGGGGCAAAAGGAATCAAAGTAGGACAGGTTGTTCACCTCTGGAAAGGTCAGGCACTTGCCAGCGGTGACTCAGTAATTCCTCTGGAGCTTACCCTTATCAGCTTTGTAACTGATGTAGGCAACTCAAAGCAGGGAACCAGTCACGATGTGACATCTCAGTCAAACCTGGAATCAGGTGTTCGTGAATACCTTCCGGGAGCATTCTCTGAAGCCAGCGGTACAATCAACGGAGTTTACGAAGTTGGAAGTGTTGCCCAGCGTGAACTTCTGAATCAGTTCCAGGAAATCACTGTTGATGATGGTACACACATCACAAGGCTTCCGGCAAAAGTAACAAATCAGGATTACATGCTCAGCCGCCGTGAGACTGAGACAGTCGGAGAAATCGCAACTTGGGAACATTTCCCTGTTACAGTTGAATCAATCCAGACAGATAAGCCAATGGATGGTGCACAGACATTCAACTTCAACTACCGCGTCGACGGTGGAAATTTCCCTGGTGTGATTGAATACACTGTAGTAGCTGAACCATCAGCATAAGGAGCATTAATGATATTCACAGAAGAACCACGTTATACTTTTTATCCTGATGTAAACGGTAATTTGACTTTGCCAGAATCAGAAAGACTTTCTGTAGAAATTATAAGACCTACAGGTTTTCAGTCAAAGGAAATGAAATCAGTTGTAAGCTCACGGGAGTTTTACAAGGATGATCAGCCAGTAGATGAAAACGGAAATCCTAGAACTGTGGGTAAATTTAAGAAAATTACTACAGAAGTTAAAATCAACGCTGAATACATTCTTCGTTCATGTGTAGGAAAAATTGAAAATCTTGAAGTTCAGAACGGGGAGGAAGTCCGTAAGATAAAAAACGGTACAGAGCTTGCAGAATGTCGTGCTTATGGCATTGGTGAACTTATAGATGCAATTTGTGTTGAAGTTGCTTCTGACAGAATGACTGACTCAAAAAAAAAGAATATCGCATAGGTATTCAAATTCTTCTTTCGGGGTTCTGGCCTCCTGACTGGAACTCCGAATATGAGGAAATGAAAGAAAAAATACCATTTCCTGAAAGTGAAAACGGGTACATTCTGGTACGCCGTAAAGATTTTTCCAAGTACATTACAGATGAACTTCTCTCCCTCATTGAAATGTGGCATAGGATCAAAGCTTATGGCTGGCCACAAGGGAAAGGCTATCTGGCAGAGCCTGAAGCCGTGCGTGTCATTGTAGAATTATTTGACACTGAAAAGGCTAATTATTTAGCCTGGGAGAAGAATAATGGCTCAGGAACTGACAGAAGAACTTAAGGTCCTTATTACTGCAGAAGTTGATAAAGCAGTAAAAAATCTAAAACAGGTAGATGCAAAAACAAGCGAAACCGAAAAGCTTTTTAAAAAGCTTGGTGGAACGATTGCATCTGCTTTTTCTGTCAAGGCAATCACTGGATTTGCAGCTGAATCAATCCAGGCTTCCCAGAAAGCACAGTCTACTCTCAACATTCTGAATCAAACAATACAAGCTACTGGTGCAAATGCCTGGACAAGTTCCAAAGAGCTTCAGCAGATGGCGACAGATCTGCAGGCTATCACCAATTATGGTGACGATGAAATTCAGACCATGCAGTCTGTTCTTCTTGGATTCAAAAATATTAAAGGTGATAATTTCCGTGAAGCAACTAAGGCAATCCTTGACATGGCAACTGTCATGGGAATGGACTTGAAGAGTGCCGCACAGTCTATCGGTAAAGCTCTTGATGACCCGATAAAGGGAATGGATTCTCTTAAAAAACAGGGCTTTAATTTTACAGATGCACAGAAAGAAGTTATTCAGGCAATGCTTGATACTGGAGATGTAGCTGGGGCACAGAAAATAGTACTTGATGAACTTGCAGGCACTTTCGGGGGTGCGGCACAGGCTGCGGTCAATGGAGCTACACAGATAAAAAATGCCTGGGGAGACCTTAAGGAAGGCATCGGGGATTTCCTTACAGGTTTTGCAGACTCTAAATCTGCTCAAAAAATTGTTTCGGGAATTACTTATGTTGCTGATGCGTTTGCCCGTTTCCATGAAAATGTGGCATTTTTAAGAGATACTGACACTAAGGGCGAAAATGCATTTTCCAGTTATTATAACGGGCTCAAAGATGTTGAGGATAAAATTAAAGCCGCTGAGGTAAGAACAGCAGTTTGGCGAACAAAAGAAAATGAGCTCAACGAAATACTTGAAAGCGGCGTCAAATTAAGAAAAAAAGAACGTGAAGAGATTGAAAAAGGGCTTGCAAATGCCAGGGAACGAGCTGAATATTGGGATGCACAGGTAGATGCAAATTATAAAAATGCGAACCTGGAAATAATCATCGCTCAGAGAAAAGCAGAAGAACTGGCTGCAACATCTGCCATCGAAGAATTAATGTTCGACATTGCTTCCAGCTACGAAAAGCTTTCAAGCAGTGACCCTCTTATTCAGCTGGAAAAATACGAAAAAGAACTTGAAAAAATTGACAAGCAGAGAAAAGAGCTCAATGCATCTACAACCGGAACTGATACTTCGGAAGCTTTGAAGCAGCTTGAATATAGCGAAAAAGCCATTCGGGCCAAAATGAAGGAAATTCGCGACAAGCTTCAGGAAGACGGTAAGAAAAGCTGGAAAGAATATTTTGCAGAAATAACAGGAGTTGACAGCTCTTCATTCAGTAACGGTCAGGAAGCCGCAGAGCTTTATCTTGCCGGAATGGATGACAGCCTTAAAAACGCACAGAAGCTTTCAGAACTTCTTGGAAATAAGTTTGACATGAAGGGTTATCTTGAAGACCAGATGTCAGAAATCGAAAGCATTCTGGGAGAACTTCTTGAGATTCCTGCAGACAAAATCGACGAAGCTTTTACTTCTTCAGATAAATCAATAACAGCTCTGATTGAAAAATATCGTGAACTTAAAAACGAAATTGAGTCTTCCGATGGAAACAAGCTTTTTTCTTCCTGGGACGAAATGCTTAACACCAAGATGCTTTCCTGGGTAGAAAACATGAATCTTTTCAAAGAGAACGTTAAAGCCTCAAATGAAACTGTTGCAGGGCTCGGGGTTCAGCTTACGAATCTTGCGGCTTCGGCTTCCCTGGATTTCATGAAGTCTTTAGGGGCAACTTTTGCTGCAGGTGATGATGCGGCTGAAAATATGGCTCAGGCACTTGGAGAAATGGCAAAGAAGATCCTTGACCAGTTACCACTTCTCTTCCTTCAGGCAGGGCTTAACCTTATTGCTCAGGGACAATGGGCTTTAGGGCTTGGTTTTGTGGCTGCTGCAGGTAGTACCGCCATAACCAGCGGATTTGTCAGCAAAAAACTGTCCGGCGATTCTACTGAAGCCAATGCTCTTGGCGGTGTTTATGGCTCTGCAGAATATGAAGCTTTCGCCAAAGGCGGAACATTCACTAACAGTATTGTAACACAGCCAACTCTTTTCAGGTTTGCCCGCGGTTCTGGTTTTGGAACTGGTCTTATGGGCGAAGCTGGTCCTGAAGCAATAATGCCACTTGAACGCGGACCAGATGGAAGTTTAG
>JAKSTN010000084.1 GCA_024402535.1 Treponema sp. | reverse complement strand
ATCTGATTATCGGCATAAACTGCGATACTCGCTAGATGTGTTATGCAAAAAATTTGTCTGTTTTTTGAAAGATTTTTTATGTGCTTTCCAACGCTGACAGCAACTTCTCCACCGATTCCGGTATCAATTTCATCAAAAATAAGTGTTCCTGTATTGTCACTTTCTGCAAAAATTGTCTTAAGGGCAAGCATTACGCGCGAAAGTTCACCGCCGGAAGCAATTTTTGCAAGCGGCTGAACAGGACTTCCAGGGTTTGCCGAAATAAGGAACTCGATATTATCTGTGCCATATGGGCCGCACTTCTGGGTAACTTCACTTCCCGCCTTATCTGTAACATTAACACAAAATTTTGTTCCTTTCATGCCAAGTTCCGAAAGGATTCCTTCCACTTCTGAAGCAAGTTTTTCTGCTGTTTCCTTTCGTTTCTTCGAAAGAACAGCCGCTTTCTGTAAAACAGTCTTCTCAAGCTGGACAATTTCAGCCTTCATGCGGTCTTTCTGATTGTTTGAATCAGAATTCAGATCAATAAACTCCTGTGCTTTGGCGGCATAGTCAAAAACTTCGCTTAAAGGAGCATTTACAGAAGACGCATATTTCTTTTTCAGGTTATAAATAAGGCTCAGGCGGTCCTGAACTTCAGAAAGCCGTTCCGGATCAAAAACTAGGGATGAAGCATAAGACGAAAACTCCTCTGCAATATCAGAAAGTTCGTAAAAGCTTGCTTCAATGCGTTCATCAAGGCTTTTTAAGCTCTTATCCAGGTCTGTAACCCCTGCCGACTCACGGCGGATTTTCTTAAGAAGAGGTACAACAGAACCTTCGTTTTCAGAAAGCATCTGGTTCAGTTCTGTAACGCCTGAATAAATCTTTTCAAATGAAGAAAGGCGGCTCTGTTCATCTTCAAGAAGCTCATCTTCCTTTTCTTTAAGCTTTGCGTTCTCAATTTCTGTAACTGCAAAATTATACATGTCCAGTTTACGGGCTCTTTCCCCGTCATCACTTAAAAGAGAAGCATATGTGCGGCGCTTTGCTACCAGTTCTGCATATAAAGCAGTGAATTCAGCAACTTCCCCTGTAATTCCAGCCTTTGCATCCAGAAATTTACGGTGTTCAGCCACTTTCATAAGGGACTGATGTTCATGCTGTCCGTGAATATCCACTAAAAATGATGAAAACTGACTTAAATCTGCACGTGTAACCGGAGTTGAATCAATAAAAGCCCCGGATTTTCCGTTATCGCGAATAAAGCGGCGTAAAATCACCCGGTTATTTTCAGGTTCAATACCGTGAAGAGAAAGCCACTGACCGATATTTTCAGGTTCTGAATCTTCATCAAGGACATTATTTGTATTTTCTGATTTCTGAAAATCAAAGCCTTCAAGTTCAGGAAGATAAAAAGTACCTGTTACGCTTGCTTCATGGGCACCGGCTCTAATCTGGCCAGTTTCTGCCTTTCCCCCAAGAAGGAAACTCAAAGCCCCGATTAATATAGATTTACCAGCCCCGGTTTCCCCCGAAAGAACGGTAAACCCCTGACGAAATTCCAGAAAATTCTGGTCAATCAAAGCGAAATCTTTTACTGATAAATCCTCAAGCATTTGGGCCTCCCGACCAGTTTCTTTTTGAAAGCAAAGCCTTATAGAAGTTCTCTGTAGTACAGTATACCAAAAGTGCCTTATCCTGACTTCGTTTTACAAGAACTTCATCACCTTCCATAAGTTTGCAGACATTCTGCCCGTCAGCCGTAAGAATTATCTCTTTTGTACGGCTTTCTTTTATAAGAACACTGATTACCCCTTCAGGATTCAGAACAATAGGACGTGCAGAAAGGGAAAATGGATTTACAGGCGTAAAAATAAAAGCGTCCATGTCAGGGTCAATAATCGGGCCGCCTGCAGAACTTGAATAGGCCGTAGAGCCGGTTGGTGTACTGAAAATAACGCCGTCACTTTTCAGCTGTGTCAGGCGCTGTTTATTATAGGAAACTACCATGCAGATTGTACGGACTGCTTCCTTTGCTGAAATTACAATATCATTAAGTCCTATGCAGGAAGAAACTGATTTTCCGTCTCTTATTACTTCTGCCGCAACAAGACTTCGTTCTGCCACAGGAGCTTTACCTGCAAGAAATTTATCAAGGGATTTTTTCCAGCTTCCAGGCTGAACACCGGCAATAAAACCGAATTCACCGAGATTTACAGGAAAAACCGGGATTTTATATTTTGCTGTACAGCGGGCGGCAAAAAGAACAGTACCATCCCCGCCAAGAGTTACTACAAATTCACAGCCTTTAACAGGATTTTTCTTCGAAAAACCGTCAAAGTGATAAAGTTCCACTTCATATCCTTTTATTTCAAGATATGAAGATACATCTTTTGCAAGAGCCGTGGATTTTTCTTTCTTTGTGTTAACTATTACAAGAACTTTTTTCATTTAGCTTTCTGAATATAAGGTAAACTCTCCGGGAAACCCCTTCATTACGGCAAAGTACCAAGAACCTTGGAAATTTTAGCACTTTCGTTATGAGTCAGACGCGGATACAGCGGGAAATGAGCAGTTCTGAGCAAAAGTGACTTTGCTCTGATACAGCTTTCTGAAAGCTCTTCCATTTTATAATCAATAATAGAACCTTCAAAAGCCTGTCTGATTTCAATGTCCTTTTTTGCAGCGTACTGTTTTACATCTTTAAAAGGAGATGAAAGAACCAGAGGGAAACAGCTCATTGTAGAACCTTCATCCATATCACGTACAAGCATTTTATGCCGTCCGATCATACATGAATGATTATAAAGGTTATAAATTTCCTTTCTTGCAGCTTCGTTTCTGTTGAATTCCTTAAGCTGAACCCAGGCCAGAGCCGCATTGATATCAGGAAGAAGATCTGTAAGTGAAGCTTCGTCACAGAATTTTTTCAGAACAATCCAGTCTCTGCGGCCAGGCGCCATAAGCACTGCCCCGCCACCTGCTGTAATTACATCACGCTCTTCGAGACCAAGAATTGTGAATACACCAAAAAGACCTGCTTTTTTACGTGGTAATTCGTTGCCGTTTTCATCAGTACAGGCAACAGAACTTCCTGCACTCATGGAAATATCTTCAATTACAGGCACACCGATTTTGCAGATTTCTTCAATTTCGGGAAGAATACCTTCTGTTTCATGAAGAAGGATTACCTTTGCCCCATCATTTACTGCTTTCTGCCAGTCTTCTACAGAAACGAGTCCATTTTCCTCACGCACATCAAGTACTACCGGCACCATATTCATGGAAACCAGAGACTGATACTGCCATGCAGGAGCAAGAGCTGAAACGGCAATCTTTGAACCGGCAGGAACATCCAGAGCCATAAGAGCATATTTCAAGGCAATAGACGGACTACGGAAAGCTGTAGAGCCGTCACATTTGAAAAATTCTTTTACCTGGGCTGTTAAACGGGCATTAAGTTCGCCCGGACCGATTTTTTCGTCCACCATACATGTAAGTACGGCGTCCATTTCTTTTCTGCGGATTGTTGTACTGTAAGTCTGAATCATTTGTGATTATCCTACTGGAAATCCACAATTTTTTGAAGTTCTTTTGCGTTAAACAGTTTGCGGCTGTTCAACATGATAAGATATCCGGAATCCTGGCGCACAACACCTTCAATGTATTCTGTTCCAATTCCGCTTACCATCTGTGGTGGTTCACGAACTTCGTCTCCTTTTACAGTTACTACGCGGGCGATTTTATCGATAATAATACCAATCTTGTTATTCTGAATGTTCAGAATGATGAAACCTGCATCCTGAAGGTCATCCTGAGATGCTACAGTTTTCTGAATTCTGAAACGCTTATGAAGATCAATGATAGGAATAATTTCACCGCGAAGGTTGATGATTCCTTCTACATAAAAAGGAGCGTTAGGAATTAGACGAACTTCCTGGAGTTTGACGATTTCCTTAACGTCCATGATGTCAACGCCATATAACTCCTCACCAAGTTTAAAAGTAACAAGCTGATACTGTACTTCGTCTGCCATATTATTACCTCGCAATTAAAATTACTCTATTATTGTACTTCGAACACCAATAATATGCAACAAAAATATCAAAAATTTCCATTATCTCTAAATATTTACCGTTGCCTAAGCAGCTGTAAAAAGTGCCATTACATTTACCTTTTTTACACCTCCCTCCTTTAAGACTTTTGCACAGCTTTCAGCAGTTGAACCTGTGGTAAGAATATCATCAATAAGCCAAACCTCTTCAGGAAGCCTGCCGTCATTTTTCAAAAGCTGTTTTTTCAATTTGTTTTCCGGAACAAGAACAAAACTCTTCCCGATTGTTTCAAGACGCCCCTGACGCCCCAGTTTCTTCTGTTCTACAGTTCTGGAATTCCTTTCAAGAATCCTAAGGACTGTAAAACCATAACAATGTTCAAAAAACTGACATAAATCTTCAATCTGGTCCCATCCTTTCTGGGCGATTTTTCCTTTTCTTGGTGGAACTGGAACAATATACCTGGCAGAACATTGCCTTAAAACATAACTCATTTTCTCTGCAAAAAAAGGAGATAAACTTCTGACTCCAAGTATTTTCCATATAAAAAGGATTTCTTTATTCCACAGCCTGTATTCAAAAAGGGGCGTAACAGTATCTGTATGAAGATAAACTTTCCCGTCCCTACACTCCATACATTTTTCTTCTTCCGAAACAAGAGGCTTTCCACAAACAGAACACCGTTTATCAGCCAGAATACCCTTAACAGAAAACACAGTGGAAGCACACACAGAACAGACAGGCATGATATGGGAAAAACCTCCGCATACAGCACATTCCGTCCCTCCGCACAGGCACACAGTAATAGTTCTGAGAAAATATAAAACCTTCTGAAAAAGTCTGAAGAACAAAGAAACCATTACTGTATATATAGATTTTTTTTAACAAAACAGGAAAAAAGAACGGAAAAAAAATAAAAAAAAATCCCGACTTTTTTTTAGCCGGGAAATGGGTCTGACAGGATTCGAACCTGCTACCACCGGATTCGAAGTCCGGTG
>JAKSTN010000083.1 GCA_024402535.1 Treponema sp. | reverse complement strand
CGTTTGAAAACGCCTGCGTCCTCAAGGACGCGGGCAAATACTTTTCCAACTTCATCCTGAAGAATCTGATCAACATTTTCTTTTGTAATTTCAGCATAGTTCTTTTTGAAGTCGTTTACCCAAGTAGCATGTTTTGAAAGACTTTCGATTTTTTCAATCTTCTTTCCTGAGACAATTGCTTTTCCAAGGTCTGCAAGTTCTGTCTTAAGACGGCTTGGAAGAACTGCCAGTCCCATAACTTCAATCAGCCCGATGTTTTCCTTTTTAATGTTATGCAGTTCTGCATGAGGATGGAAAACTCCTAAATGATGTTCTTCTGTTGTAATGTTGTTTCTGAGAACCAGGTCCAGTTCGAATTCTTCGCCCCGCATGCGTGCGATCGGTGTGATTGTGTTGTGAGGTGTTCCGTCAGTTTCTGCAAAAATAAAAGCTGATTCGTCTGTGTAAGTGCGCCATTCTTCAAGAATCTTTTCTGCAAGTTTTATCACTTTGTCAGGATTTTTTCCGTCAAGGCGGATTACGCTCATTGGCCATTTTACAATGCCGGCACGAACACCGCTGAATCCTTTTACGGTAAACTCTTTTTCAACAGGAGCTTTTGCCATGGCAAATGTGTAGTTACCGCCCTGGAAATGATTGTGGGTAAGAATTGAGCCGCCTACAATCGGAAGGTCAGCGTTG
Organism: Treponema sp.; assembly: GCA_024402535.1. GTDB lineage: Bacteria > Spirochaetota > Spirochaetia > Treponematales > Treponemataceae > Treponema_D. The sequence continues at coordinate 4,590 of JAKSTN010000083.1, read as the reverse complement.
CTTCCTACAGTGTAGTGAGGAAACTGCTTGATGAAATCAAACAGGGCACGGAATGTGTCTCCGCTGATTTTCATTGGTGTATGGTCGTAGCTGAAAACAATACAGTGTTCGTTGTAGTAAACGTATGGTGAATACTGAAGTCCCCAGATTTTTTTATTCAGAACGATTGGGATTATGCGGTGAGTCTGACGGGCCGCATGATTAACCCGGCCTGCATAACCTTCGTTTTCCTTGCAAAGAAGACATGCCGGGTAGCCGCTTTTTGGTGCGTTCAGTGCTGCCGCAATTGCTTTTGGATCTTTTTCAGGTTTTGAAAGATTGATTGTAATGTCGATTTTTCCGTACTTTGTTTTTGTCTGCCATTTTACATCCTTACATACGCGGTAACGGCGGATATAGTCAGTGTCCTGGCTGAACTTGTAATACCAGTCAGTGGCTTTTTTAGGATTAACTTCTGCAAGTTCATTGAACTTTTTCTGAATCTCAGAAGGGCGGGCAACAAGGGTTGCCATGATTTTTGTGTCGAAAAGGTCTCTGTAAACAATGCTGTCATTTTCGATAAGACCGTTTTTAGCGGCGTAATCCAGCATGTTTTTAAGGATTTCTTCCAGTTCTTCTGTTTTGGTTTCTGGGATTTTTTCAGCCTCTTCCATAGTCTGAAAACCATCAAGACGGAAAAGTTCAAGCAGTCTGTTCTGTGTGTAAATGATATCGTCTTTTTCAATAAGTCCTGTGGTCAGGGCGTAGCCGGTAAGCCGGTTGATTTCTTTAGTGATAGTCATGCTATCAATTATACAATAAACTGTTATTCAGTAAAGCGTTAATTTAATATAGTAGAAATAAATTTATGCAAATGGTATACTTATGCAAAATTTACGCATATTTATGCAGAAATCCTGTATATTTATACAATTTTGACATTATAGGGGGCATTTATGGCATCAAAAGCAGGCACAGTAAATCCAAGTACAAAAGTTTTAAACAAACTGGCAAAAGTTACAGAAAAAAATGACCCGATTAAACCTGAACTTTATTCAAAATATAATGTAAAACGGGGTCTCCGTTATGCAGACGGAACCGGTGTTCTTGTTGGTCTTACTCACATTGGTGACGTAGTTGGTTACGAAGCTGACGGCGATGAAATCATTCCTGTTCCTGGCCGCCTTGTTTACCGCGGATACAATGTTGAAGACATCATTAAGGATGCTGAGAAAAACAATCAGTTTGGATTCGAACAGGTAGTTTATCTTCTGCTTTTCGGACAGCTTCCAAATGCAAAGCAGCTTCAGGAGTTTACTCAGTACATGGGTGAATGTCGTGTGCTTCCTTCAAACTTCACAGAAGACATGATCATGAAAGCTCCTTCAAAAGACATCATGAATAAAATTGCCCGTGGAGTGCTTGCAAGTTATTCTTATGATGAAAATCCTGAAGACCGCAGCGTTCAGAATATTCTCCGTCAGTGTATTGAACTTACAGCACGCTTCTCAACTCTGGCGGCTTACGGTTACCAGGCAAAGCGCCGTTATTACGATGACACAAGTATGTTTATTCATAACCCGGTTCCAAATCTTTCAACTGCAGAAAACTTCCTGCGCCTGATCCGTCCTGATACAAAGTACACTAAGCTTGAAGCCGAAACTCTGGACCTGGCTCTGATTCTTCACGCAGAACATGGTGGTGGTAACAACTCTTCTCTTACAGTTCACGTTGTTTCTTCTGCCGATACAGATACATACTCTGCAATTGCAGCTGCCGTTGGTTCCCTTAAAGGACGCCGCCATGGTGGTGCCAACATCCGTGTTATGGAAATGATGGATGACATCAAGGCAAACGTTAAGAACTGGGCTGATGAGAACGAAGTTGCAGATTATCTTAGAAAGATTTCCAAAAAAGAAGCCTTTGATCACACAGGACTCATTTATGGTATGGGACACGCAGTTTACACAATCAGTGACCCTCGTGAAGTTCTGCTTAAAGCAAAAGCAAAACAGCTTGCAAAAGAAAAGGGAAAGGAATGGGTAAAGGAATTCAATCTGTACGATGCAGTTGAACGCCTTGCTCCTCAGGTTATTGCCGAAGTTCATCATTCAAATAAACGCATCTGTGCAAACGTTGACCTTTACTCGGGCTTTGTTTACACAATGCTCGGAATCCCTCGTGAACTATACACACCAATTTTCGCAATTTCTCGTATTGCCGGTTGGTCTGCTCACCGTATCGAAGAAGTTGTTGCTGGCGGACGCATTTACCGTCCTGCTTACAAATGTGTTTCTGCGGAACGTAAATTCGTTCCTCTGACAGAACGTAAATAGGATCTCATGAACCGTATAGATAAAGACGAACAGTCGGCCTCCATGCCGTCTGTTCTCTGCAAGAAAAACTAGGGCCAGAAACTTCTGCAATGTTTTTCTTGCCTATAGTCTCTGCGTACTTCCATGTACGCACTTTATTAAGGACTACAAATTGAATAGAATCGATAAACTACTCGCCCACGAGGGTGAGGCGGTTACCGCCCTAAGCGACGCGGGGGCATCGCGTCGCACCGCCGATGGGCAGCGGAGCCGGTCGGAGCTGCCTGTGTCACGACCTGAAAAAAGGAATAATTAATATGAACCGTATAGATAAATTACTCGCCCACGAGGGACTAGGTTCTCGTAAAGATATTAAGAAGATGCTCCGTTCCTGCGAGGTTCTGGTAAACGGAAACCGCATTTACGATGCCGGCTTTTTAATCGATGAAGAAAAAGATGTCATTTCTGTAGATGGTGAAGAAATCAATCTTCGCGGCGAAGTTTATCTTATGATGAATAAAATTGCGGGAACCGTTTCTTCAAACAAAGACGGTGAACACAGAACTGTTTTTGATCTTCTGGGTGATGAATACAGAACTCCATTTCTGGAAGATCATCTTCACCTTATCGGCCGCCTTGATATGGATACAGAAGGGCTTCTTCTTTTTACAACAGACGGTGAACTTACTCACAGACTTATTTCGCCAAAGTCCCATGTTTCAAAAACTTATTTCGTGGGATTGAATAAAGCATTTTCAGACAGCGAAAAAAAAGATGTTGAAGAAAAATTCCGTAAGGGCATTCATATTGAAGCCGAAGCAAGTGAAGAAGCCTGTGACTGTCTTCCTGCCGAAGTAAAATGGGCAACAGAAGATCAGATAAAAAAATACTGCGGAAACTCAAGTCAGAATCCTGATGAAATTGTTCAGGCAGCGCTTCTTACTATATATGAAGGAAAATATCATCAGGTGAAAAGAATGTTCAGCGCCGTTGGAAATCATGTTGATTATCTTAAGCGCGTTTCCATGGGAAGTCTTTTGCTTGATGAAAACCTGAAAGCAGGAGAGGTAAGGGAACTTACTGATTCTGATGTAGAAAAACTTGTTTAATAGTGAATTTATAGACTATTTTGAGAAAATTCATTATTTTTAACGTAGCAAATTTTTATACGGTGACAAAAGTCACTGAATAGGAGATAAATTATGGCAGTTAGAGTTGCTATTAATGGTTTCGGCCGCATTGGTCGTTTGGCTTTCCGTCAGATGTTCGAAGCTGATGGTTATGAAGTAGTTGCAATCAACGATCTTACAAGCCCAAAAATGCTCGCTCACCTTCTGAAATATGATACAGCACAGGGTGGCTTCATGGGAAAAATCGGTGAAGGAAAACACACTGTAGAAGCTACAGAAGATTCTATCATCGTTGATGGAAAAGAAATCAAAATTTCTGCAGAAAAAGACGCTGTAAACTGTCCATGGGCAGCAAACAAAGTAGACGTAGTTCTCGAATGTACAGGTTTCTACTGCGACAAAGAAAAGGCTGCAGCTCACATCACAGCTGGTGCTAAAAAAGTAGTTATCTCAGCTCCTGCTGGAAACGACCTCCCAACAATCGTTTACAACGTAAACCACAAATCACTTGCTAAAGGTGAAACAATCATCTCTGCAGCTTCTTGTACAACAAACTGTCTGGCTCCAATGGCTAAAGCTCTTAACGACTACGCTCCAATCCAGTCAGGTATCATGTCTACAATCCACGCTTACACTGGTGACCAGATGATCCTCGACGGTCCACAGCGCAAAGGTGACCTCCGCCGTTCACGCGCAGGTGCTCAGAACATCGTTCCTAACTCAACTGGTGCTGCAAAAGCTATCGGTCTCGTAATCCCAGAACTCAACGGAAAACTCATCGGTTCAGCTCAGCGTGTTCCAACACCAACTGGATCTACAACACTTCTTTTCGCTGTAGTTAAAGGAAAGGACGTAACAAAAGACGGAATCAACGCAGCTATGAAAGCAGCAGCTAACGAATCATTCGGATACAATACAGACGAAATCGTTTCTTCTGACGTAATCGGAATGAAATATGGTTCACTCTTCGATGCAACACAGACAATGGTATCTAAAGTTGATGACGATACATACCAGGTAGAAGTTGTATCTTGGTACGACAACGAAAACTCTTACACATCACAGATGGTAAGAACAATCAAATACTTCGCAGAAAACTGCTAAGTTAATATTTGATTAGATAAAGTGGTCACTTTCGAAAGAAGGTGGCCATTTTTTTTGTTTAT
>JAKSTN010000082.1 GCA_024402535.1 Treponema sp. | reverse complement strand
ATGAAATCACCCGCGACGTGTTGAAAAGGCAGAGTGATAATCTTAAAATATTAAGTAATATAAATGAAGTTAAAGGTCTCGTTGTAGACATCTTGAATGGATAAAAGTATTTGGAGCCATAAATGAGCGATATATTTGAAAATGATATAGATGTAGAAGATGAAAATCTTGAAAACCTGGAAGATTCAGAAACAACTGAAGATTCAGGGGAAAGCGCAAACTTTGACAAACCGCTTCTCCAGCTTCGCCTGGAATATTCAAGTGAAAGTCTTTATGCAAAACCAAACGAAAAACTGGAACTCACACCAGGCGATTACGTTATCTGTAACACACGTTACGGAAACGACATGGTAAAATATGCAGGAACTGCAAAAAAGCCTATTTGTGTAAAAGCCAATGAAATTGTAAACATTGACCGCAAAGCTTCTGAAGAAGACCTTAAACGACGTGAAGAAATTAAAATAAAAGAAAAAGATGCTTTTAAAATCTTCAGAGAAAAAGTTGAAGCACATAAACTGGACATGAAACTTATTACAGTTCATTTTCTCTTTGAAGAACAGAAAGCCCTTTTCTTCTTTACAAGTGACAATCGCGTTGACTTCCGTGAACTGGTAAAAGATCTGGTAAGCGTCTTCAAAATGAGAATTGAACTTCGCCAGATTGGTGTCCGTGATGAAGCAAGAATTGTTGGTGGACTTGGTGTTTGTGGCCGTCCATTCTGCTGTCACGCAGTTTCAGACAAGCTTAAGCCTGTTTCAATCAAAATGGCCAAGGAACAGAACCTGTCTCTGAACAGCATGAAAATTTCCGGACAGTGCGGTCGCCTGCTCTGTTGTCTTGCCAACGAATATGACTGGTATAACGAAACCCGCAAAAATCTTCCTTCTGAAGGTGTTCATATTTATTACGACGGTACAAACTTCCGCATTCAGGAAGTAAACCCTGTTACCGGCATGATTAAAATGAGCGGTGAAGACGGTCGCCTTCTTGAAGTAAACTCAAAGCGTTTCTTCAAAGACGGAAACAAGTGGAAGATTAACTAAATCAGTTCAGCTTTTTCTGTACTTGTTCACAGTGCGGCGTGCAATATGGATGCCGCGTTCATTTAAAATATCACAGATTTTCTGGTCGGAAAGTTTCTTCTTTCCGACTTTTTCATTTTCATCTTCAATGTCTTTTATCAAATGTTTTACGCTGTCGGCTGAATAAAATGCCACAGAGTCTGCACTTTTTGCGGCGTCATGTCCCCCTGAGGCGTCATGTCCCCCTAAGGCGTCTCTAGCGCCTGCCATAACCCCTGACACACCGCTCTGAAAAAAATAACTCAAAGGGAATAAACCGAATTCTGTCTGCACGAACCTTGGATTATGGCGGCCGGTGGCACGGCTTACCGTACTTTCGTGAACACCGATCTTCTGAGCAATATGACGCCGTGTAAGAGGCTTCAGATTTCCCGGCCCTTTCAGAAAAAACTCTTTCTGTTCCAGAACAATCTGACAGCCTTGAAGCACAATGGTACTTTCACGGAAATTCAAGTTTCCAAGAAAATCATTTGCCTTGTTCAGATATTTTTCACGGAAAGCCTGTACTTCAGGCTTATCACTTTTTTTCTGAAACAACGGAACAATGCGAAGCTGCGGCAGATAGCCCGCTGGAGTCCGCACTGCGAAATAATTTTTGTCGTCGATGCGGATGATGCCTTTTTCAAAATCATCAACTGAAACACTGCCTTCTTTTTTTTCAACTATGAGAGCAATATCTGCAGCCTGCATTCCCGCCCTGGAACTGTCATGAACAAAGCCGGCGGCAGGATGCGGATTCAGCGAAAGGATAAAATCTATGGCATCCTGAATTTGGTCTTCATCAATTTTCAGACTGTCGATTAGAAGTGACGGCGCAAACGCTTTACTGTGCCAGGCTTTCTGAAAATCCTTTACTTTTCGCAGAACTTTTGAAGGCTCAGGAGGATTCAGCATTTCAAGGTTTCCATCCAGAAGGAAAATTGCAAGAGTCTGGCTGGAATCTAGAATTTTTGCCTGAACCAGAAGACTGTCTTCCGGATTTTTTGCACAGCAGCCAATAGGATCCAGCCCTTGAACCAGGCTGATACACTGTTCAATAAACTTCTGATCATGATGAGGATTTGTTCTGTCCAGAAAAGTTTCAGGTTTTACGCCGCTTCCAAAACATCCGTTCTGGTCCAGGTTATAAATAAGCTGAGTACAAAAAGCCTGAATGTCAGACGGAATATTCATGGAGTTCAATTGGAAAAGTAAATGTTCTTGAAGAGTTTCTGTTGTATCTTCCAGGTTTTCAAGAGCACGCTCATATTCGTCGGAAGTCATGCCGGAATTTCTGGAAGGCGGCATGGCACCGTCGTAGCTGTCAAAATTTACGGAAACATCTTCTACAATTTCCAGAGCAGGATTTTCTTCTACGGCTTTATAAATCTCTTCTCGCAAGTCACGGGTACTCAAAGTTAAAAAACGCACAGCCTGAATCTGTTTCTGACTCATACGCTGAATCTGTTTTTGAGAAGTTTTTTGAACCTGTCCTGTAACCTGCGATAAACTTTGCGCCATGACTTTTGTATTTTATCACAAAAACCGCTAAGATTAGAACAAATGAAAATTACAGGAAAAACCGTTTTATTATTTGACCTGGACGGCACTCTTACCGATCCAGCTGAAGGAATTACAAATTCTTTTATCCATGCCTATAAATATTTCGGGCTTGAAGTTCCATCTTTTGAAACTCTTTGTACATACATCGGGCCTCCATTAAAGGACACAATCCGTAACAAATTCGGATTTACTGATGAAGAAAAAATTGACCTTGGTGTTAAAAAATACCGGGAATATTTTGCCGAAAAAGGACTTTTTGAAAATCGGGTTTACGAAGGAATTCCTGAACTGCTTCAGAAACTGAAGGACGCAGGATACCGTTTATACGTTGCCACTTCCAAGCCGGAAGATTTTTCTGTACGCATTGCTGAAAAATTTGATTTTGCAAAATACTTTGAAAAAATCTGTGGAAGCTGCATGGATGAAACCCGCACACGTAAAGCCGAAGTTATTGCTTATGCTCTGGAATGTGCAGGAATCACAGAAGAAGAAAAATCAAAAGTTCTCATGATCGGTGACCGACACCATGACATTGACGGAGCAAAAGAAATGGGCATTGATTCCTGCGGCGTACTTTTTGGTTACGGTGACCGTAAAGAACACGAAGAAGCCGGTGCAAATTTCATTGCCGAAACCATAGAAGATTTGAGTAAATTATTATTGTAGGGAGATTTTTTTATGGCTACAGAACTTGAAAAACATGAAATTGATGATTGTCTCAGAATTATCGACAGGCTTTTACCATTAATCGGAGAAGCTGAGCGCCAGTTTTCAAGCGCCCGCAACTGGGGCTTTCTTGATATGCTTGGCGGCGGACTTCTAACCGACATTATCAAACATTCAAAACTTAGCCGCGCTTCGGGATGCATGAACGAAATAAACTATCTTCTTCGCGACCTGGAACGGGAATTAAAGGATGTACAGTTTACAACCGACTATTCTATGAATACAGGAACCTTTTCAACTTTTGCCGATTTTCTTTTTGACGGAATCCTTGCAGACACTTACATGCAGAGCAAAATTATGAGCAGCCTGGACCAGGTACGCGAACTTCATCATCGCATTGAATTCATTCAGGCAAGACTTCTTGATAAAAGAAACCGCTAGTTTTATTTTCGGGGTAACAAATGGAAAAGCAGAATGAAAATATTTTAGGCTATGTACTTGCCGCTGTTGCGGTATTTTTGTGGGGCATCACTTTTGTCTGCACTAAATCTTTATTAAATGATTTTTCAGCTTTTGAAATTCTGTTTTTCCGTTTTCTTGCTGCATACATCGGGCTCTGGATTATAAAACCAAAACGCCTTGTATTGAAGAACAAAAAAGAAAACTGGTGGTTTTTCCTTGCAGGACTTTCGGGAATCGCCGTTTACCAGCAGGCTGAAAACATTGCCATCAACTATACAACTGCTTCAAACGTTAGCATCATTGTTTCTATCTGTCCATTTTTTACAGCTATCCTGGCCCAGATTTTCTTAAAGGAAAAACACTTGAACCTTTGGTTCATTCTGGGCTTTATCATTGCCCTTTCAGGAATTACTCTTGTAAGCTTCAACGGCCACGCAGAGTTCCACCTGAGTCCTAAAGGCGACCTTCTGGCCCTGTTAGCTGCTGTCAGCTGGGGCTTTTATTCCCTGTTTGTTTCAAAAGTAAATGGTATGGGCTATGACGATGTTTTATGCACAAGACGATTCTTTTTCTACGCCCTTATTCTTATGATTCCATTCTTTATTTATGGCGCAACTTGTGCTAACCCTGGAAGCGCCTTTTATGTAAACCTTGCCGCAAGCGTAAATAAAGCACGATTCGCAAAACCAATGAGCTGGGTAAACCTGCTGTTCCTTGGACTTGGCGCTTCGGCTTTCTGCTTTGTTGCCTGGGGATATGCCTGCAATAAACTTGGCACTGTAAAAATCACTGTAGCACTTTATTTGATTCCAGTTGTTACAATCGTGTTTGCCTTTATATTCCTTGGGGAAACAATCACTCTTATGGGACTTTGTGGCGCCGCACTTACAATAACAGGCCTCGTTCTCAGCGGAAAGAAGAGGAAATGATTTTAAGCTATTTCCTGTGACGAAACTGATATCAAGAGATTAGGAACATATAAATCTTCATCTAACTCTTCCCAATGAATACCTAATCCACCACCTAAAAGCTCATAATTATTTAATTTTTCAATAGAAGCATTTTTTAATGATTCAAAATAAAACTTAGGAATTGAAAGTTGTCTGCCATCTTCAAAAAGGATCCACATATTTAAGTCATCAAACCAAACCCGTTTTGCTCTAGCATTTTCCTTTGAAAAACTCATTCCATGCCTCCTTTATTAAGTTGAGATTTTTATTTGCTATTAATTCGATTTCGCTTAACTCTTTTGCAGAGAAACCATACGAATCAGACAATTCTGCCGAATCTTTAATCTAGTATTTTGCCAAGTTCCCATTTTTGGTTATGTGAATGTGACACGGCTCTATAGGATTTCCTTCATTTGAGAAAAAAAAGAATCTATATCCTTTCTCGAACAAAACTTTTGGCATCGTTAAAACTATACCATTGTTTACTTAAATCAACAATTATAATTTCTCAAACCATAAGAAAGAAAAAAAATGGCGGCCGGATATCCGGCCGCCATTCTATTTAACTTAAACTAAAATCTATTAGTTGTTAGCTTCTTTTACGAGAGCGTTCCAAGAGTTGCGAACTTTGTCACAAGCTTCCTGCATTGTTTCCCAT
>JAKSTN010000081.1 GCA_024402535.1 Treponema sp. | reverse complement strand
AGTTGCAGCCCGGCAAGGAAACTATCGAGCCGGTCTGCAGACTTTCCTGACGGTCGTTTTGTTCCCTCGCGTAAGTTTTTTTTACAAGCAGGATTAAATCAAATAAATATTTTTGCTTTAATGAATTACGCGAAGGAACAGAATGGGGGTGTCAGGTCGCTAGGTCCGCACAAGGCAAAGTTTTCGTAAAACTTTATTCACACGGGGAATGTCACACCGATTCGGTTTTGCTAACGCAAAACCTTTGTAAAAGTGATATAACCGGTTTAGTCGTATATGTTCGTGTATTAAATAGAATTTTAGAAATGGCTGTTTGCAGTAAGTTAACTTCCTGACAGAAAGAAATCCTGCTTAAAAATCCATTCTAAAAAAAATAAATTCCCATACAAACAGATTTCCCCACAGCTCGTTAGAGCGTTGCGTTAGCTGCCATTACCCTTACATTTCAATCGGTGTGACAACCAGCCTCCGCGGCGCAGCAGGGAACATTTGATTTAATCCTACTTATTATTCTAAACGTCCACCTTTTCTACGGTGAACCGTTTTACGTCGCGTTTTTCAAAACTTTCTTTCAGAAGTTCTTCACAGTCCAGTTCTGCAAAGATACGTTCGGCGTCTTCAATGCGGCCACGGAGAACCGGATGTTTAGGGCTAAAAAGAACGCAGCAGTCTTCGTAAGGAAGAATTGATGTGTCGTAAGTGTCGATAAAGTAGGCATCCTTGATGATTTCTTCTTTATCCATTCCGATAAGAGGACGGAAAAGAGGGTAGGCGGCAAAGTGTTCAGTTACGCTCATGTTTTCCAGAGTCTGGCTTGCAACCTGACCAAGGCTTTCCCCTGTAATGATGCATTCAGCACCAACTCTTTCTGCCACCATGTTTGCAACTTTCATCATGCAGACGCGGAGCATAAGAGTGCTCCATGCTTCTGGTGCTTTTTCTTTAATGCGCATCTGAACGTCTGTAAAAGGAATAATGTTCAGGTATGTGTTGATTCCGTAATATGAAAGTTTTTCTGCAAGAGTTTCAACTTTTTTCTGTGCTTCTTCTGAAGTGTAAGGGTATGAATGGAAGTAAACGCATTCAACACGCATCCCGCGGCGCATCATGCGGTAACCCGCAACAGGCGAGTCTAAGCCCCCGGAAAGGAGAAGGAGACCTCTGTTTGATGAGCCTACAGGAAGTCCGCGGCATCCTGTGTTTACAGAAGAGTAAACATAAGTTGTTTCGCGCACTTCGATATAAATCATTACGTCAGGATTGTGAACATCAACTTTCATGATGCTTTCAACCGGTCCTGCGGCTTCACAGCAAAGCTGATATGAGTTCAGAGGAAACTGTTTCCAGCTGCGGCGGGCATCAATTTTGAAAGTTTTGCATCCTCTGTCAGCCGCAATTTTTGCTTCTTCCATAACGGCGTCTTTTATGGCTTCAAGAGTTCTTTCACAGGTTCTGGTTTTTGCCCATCCTACAATTCCGATCAGGTGGTTCAGACAGAATTCAACGGCTTTGCAGTCGTCTTCGTTATCGGAACATTCAACATACATGCGGCCCGCTCTAAGTGTAACTTTTGTTTTGCGGCCTTCAAGGTATTTTTTTGTATTGCGTACCAGAAGCTGTTCGAATTCCTTGATGTTTGTTCCTTTAAGTGTAAGTTCGCCAACTTTTGCAAGATATGTAGCCATATAAAACCTGCCTGTAAAAAAATGATTTGATAAAAAAAATGGGGGCTGTTTCACCCCCGTTCAAAGAAAACTGCTTCAGTTTACGAAGCCTGAGTTCCGTCTTCCAAAGCTGTAGTAATAAGTCTAGAAGCAACATCGCTGACTTTGTTCTGAACAATGTCTTTTGTTACTTTGAACTGTTTTTTGCCTTTAATATTTGGTGCTACGAACATAACGTCTGTAAGCATTTTTTCAACAATTGTGCGAAGACCGCGGGCACCGGTTTTCTGGCGGATTGCTTCACAGGCGATTTCGCGGATTGCTTCTTCGTCAAATGTAAGTTCAGTATCATCAATTGCGAAAGATGCCTGGAACTGCTTTGTGATTGCGTTTTTAGGTTCTGTAAGAACTTTTACCAGATCGTCTTCCTGAAGCTCTTTAAGAGAAACTGTAATTGGCATACGACCGATAAGTTCAGGAATAATACCGAATTTAACCAGGTCATCAGGACTTGTCTGGTTCAGAAGAAGCATTTTATCTTCGGCCGACATAGTTCCAACGTTTGAACCGAATCCCATTGAGTGGTCTGCTACGCGTTTTTCAATGATTTCATCAAGGCCAACAAAAGCACCGCCAAGAACGAATAGAATGTTTGTTGTATCAATCTGGAGCATTTCCTGGTTTGGATGTTTTCTTCCGCCCTGTGGAGGAACGCTGGCAACTGTACCTTCAATGATTTTCAGAAGTGCCTGCTGAACGCCTTCACCTGAAACGTCACGGGTAATTGAAGTGTTTTCGCTTTTGCGTGCGATCTTATCAATTTCGTCAATAAAAATGATTCCGTGTTCTGCAGCCTGGATGTTTCCGTCTGCAGCATTGATAAGTTTAAGAAGAACATTTTCAACGTCTTCACCAACGTATCCGGCTTCTGTAAGGGTAGTGGCATCGGCAATGGCAAAAGGAACTTGAAGTTTCTGTGCCAGAGTTTTTGCAAGAAGAGTCTTTCCAGAACCTGTTGGTCCGATAAGAAGAACGTTTGATTTTTCGATTTTTACGTCATCATCCTTTTGTATTTTAGGAAGACGAGAAAGGCGCTTGTAGTGGTTGTAAACTGCAACAGAAAGAACTTTTTTTGCTTCATCCTGTCCGATTACATACTGGTCCAGATAAGCTTTGAATTCCTGAGGTGTTGGAACTTCTGAAAGTTCTACAGGAGCAAAACCTGCTTCCTGCTGTTCCAGAATGCTCTGGCAAACTGCAACACATTTATTACAGATAAAAAGGTTAGGAGAAGGTCCTTCAACAAGAATTCTTGATTTATCTTCACCTTTGCCGCAGAAGCAGCAGAATCTGTCACTAGCAAAACGCTTCATTATATTATTTCCTTAAAAGTTATTTGGCTCTGCGAACCATTACGTGGTCTACGATACCATAATTTTTTGCTTCTTCAGCAGTCATGTAGAAGTCGCGTTCCAAATCTTTTGCAACTTTTTCTACCGACTGTTTTGTGTGTTCTGCAAAATAGTCAATTGAAAGCTTTTTAAGTCTGATAATCTCTTTTGCCTGGATGGAAATATCACTTTCCTGTCCTTCAACTCCGCCCCAAGGCTGGTGAATCATAACACGTGAAGAAGGGAGGGCGTAGCGTTTTCCTGCTGTTCCGCCTGCAAGGAGAATAGCGGCCATTGAAGCTGCCTGTCCCATACAGATTGTCTGAATGTCACATTTTACGTACTGCATAGTATCGTAAATTGCCAGTCCTGCAGTTACACTTCCGCCAGGAGAGTTGATATAAATACTGATGTCTTTGTCAGGATTTTCTGATTCAAGATAAAGAATCTGTGCGACAGCAAGGTCTGCAGTAGCATCGTTGATTTCACCGTCAATAAAAACAATGCGGTCTTTTAAAAGACGTGAAAAAATATCATATGATCTTTCACCGTTTCCGGTTCTTTCGATTACATAAGGTACAAGTGAATTCATCTGTTCATTCATAAATGTTTCTCCAGTTAATCTCAGTATATAATATACTAAAATATACCCGTGCTGTGTTTAACTTTTATTAAAGTATTATTTGAATTATACATAAAAAACGGGCTGTCTGAAAGACAGCCCGTGCAAAAATGTTTCAAAAATTAGCGGGCTTCGAAGAGCTCTTTGAATGACATTTTGTCACCTTTTGTAACTTTAACCTGTTTGTAAAGTTCATCGAACAGTTTGTTTTCTTTAACCATGTCGATAAGGTATTCTTTAGAACGTGGATCTTCGTAGTGTTTCTTAACTTCTTCTACAGTCATTCCACCTTCTTCAGCGATTTTTCCATATTCTGCTTCGATTTCTTCAGGTGTTACGCTGATGTTCTTTTCTTTAAGAAGGTTGTCTACCAGGATGCGGCTCTTGAGCATTTTTTCTGATTCAGCTGCCCACTGTTCCAGCATTCCTTCTTTTGTCTGACCAGAAGCAACAATCATTCTTTCCAGTTCAGCTGGTGTTGTCTGGAACTGCTGAGCCATCATGCCCCAGCGTCCGTCAAGTTCAGCTGCCAGCATAGAAGCTGGGATATCGAATGCGTTCTTTTCAACGAGCTGTTCCAGAAGTGAGTTCTGTTTCATTTCGCTGATTCTGCGACCCATGGCAACTTCCATGTTCTTTGTAAGGTCTTTTTTCAGATCATCAAGAGTCTTGTATTTTTCGTTTACGTCCTGTGCCAGGTCATCATCCAGGGCAGGGAGGTCACGGAGTTTTACAGCTTTTACTGTTACAGACAGTTTTTTAGTTGTTCCAGCCAGGTCTTCATTTGTATCATCTTTGTCGTATGATTTTGTGATTTCTTTTGTATCACCTTTTTTCATACCGATAACATCATCATCGATTTTGTAGATGTTAGCACCAGAACCGATTGTGAATGTGAAGTCTTCGCGTTTTGAACCTGCAACTTCTTTTCCGTCGTCTCCAACTTCAAAGAAATCAACTGTAACGATGTCGTCTTTTGCAGCGGCTTCGTCATCTTTCTTGTCTTTTACCATAGCATTGCGTTCCTGAATGTTCTTCAGTTCATCAGCAAGTTCGGCATCTCCGATTGTAACCTGTGGTTCTTTTACTGTGATTCCGTCGAAAGAAACGTTTTCTACAGTTGGGAATACGTCGAATGTTACAACGTAAGTAAGATCTTTTGTAAGGTCGAATTCTGGAAGTTTGTCCATTGCTGGCTGAGCATATGGGAGTGGGCGGAATTCAGCGTCTTTGTCATTGAAGATTTCGCCGAATGAAGAGTCGATAACTTCGCTCAGTGTGTCAGCTTTAAGTGCTTCACCGTACTTTCTTTCCAGTACGTTAGCAGGAACGTGTCCTTTGCGGAAACCAGGAATCTGGGCATTTTTTACATACTTTGACAGAACACTTTTGTAAGTGTTTTCAACGTCAGCTTTAGAAACTGTAACTGTAAGTTTTACAGCTGATTTTTCCAGTTTTTCGAATTCTTTAGTGATTTTCATGAGTTTACTCCCAGAAATATGATGATATGTAAAAAAAACGCGATTCAGAAAAACTGAACCGCGTTCATTTTGTTCGAGCGGAAAACGGGAGTCGGACCCGCGACATCCACCTTGGCAAGGTGGCGCTCTACCACTGAGCTATTTCCGCAAAAAGTTTTGCGTTTTCAGATCAAAAACGAAGAGCGGAAAACGGGAGTCGGACCCGCGACATCCACCTTGGCAAGGTGGCGCTCT
>JAKSTN010000080.1 GCA_024402535.1 Treponema sp. | reverse complement strand
CATATGTTCTACTTCTGCTGTGTAGATCATTTTATGCTCCTATAAAATTAATTTATATTTTATTTGGCATTATTTTACCATTATAGGAAGGGAGTTTCAATTAGGGAGAAAGTAGGATAGGAGGGGGAAGTCTCCCCCTGCGCGCCCACTTTGTAGGGCGCTACCCCCTCTGCGGGCTCAAGCGCCGCCCGCAACGCCTGCTTGAATAAAAAAAGGGGCTGTCCTGGAATGAAATTCATGGTGTCATTCCGAACTTGTTTCGGAATCTCTACACAATATGCAGTGTAGATGCTGAATCAAGTTCAGCATGACAGAACTTATAGGACAGCCCCTCTTTTATGTTATGCATTAACTAGAAATCAGCAAGTTTTGGAGCGCGTGGGTAAGGAATTACATCGCGGATGTTTTCCATACCTGTTACGTAACGGATCAGGCGTTCGAAGCCCATACCGAAACCTGAGTGTGGAACTGTTCCGAACTTGCGGAGCTTCAGGTACCAGTCGTAAACGCTTTCGTCCATGCCGCGTGCTTTGATTTCGGCAATAAGTTTGTCGTAATCGGCTTCGCGTTCTGAACCGCCGTTAAGTTCTCCGATTCCAGGAACCAGAACGTCACAGGCGCGAACTGTTTTTCCATCAGGATTCTGCTTCATATAGAAAGACTTAATCTCTTTTGGATAGTCGTAAACCATAACAGGACATTTGAAAATCTGTTCTGTAAGGTAACGTTCATGTTCTGTTGCAATATCGCATCCCCAGTAAGGAGAGAATTCAAATTTAGCACCGTTCTTTGCTGCTTCTTCAAGCTTTGCAATTGCATCTGTGTAAGAGATGCGAACGAACTTAGATTTAACAACGCTTTCAAGCTGAGCGATAAGGCCAGGCTGAATGCGTTTGTCAAAGAATTCCAGGTCTTCGCGACATTTTGTAAGTGCCCAGTTCAGAAGATATTTTACAAAGTCTTCCTGAAGGTCCATGTCGTCGTCCAGGTCGTAGAAAGCCATTTCAGGTTCAATCATCCAGAATTCTGCCAGGTGACGAGGTGTGTTTGAGTTTTCGGCACGGAATGTTGGTCCGAATGTGTAAACACGGCTCAGAGCTGTTGCAAGAGTTTCTGCTTCAAGCTGACCTGAAACTGTAAGGTTTGCTTTCTTTCCGAAGAAGTCTTTTGAGTAATCAACCAGTTTGTAAGCATCTTCAGGTTTCATACCTTTTGCTCCGGCTTTAACACCCATTTCTGCAATTTTTTCCATAGAGAGTGTTGTTACCTGGAACATTTCTCCGGCACCTTCACAGTCTGAACAAGTGATTTCTGGAGCGTTGATGTAGCAGAATCCTCTTTCCTGGAAGAATGAGTGAACTGCGAAAGCCATCTGGTTGCGAACACGGAATACAGCGCCGAAAGTGTTTGTGCGTCCGCGAAGGTAAGCGTTTTCGCGAAGGTATTCCATAGACATCTTGTTCTTCTGAAGAGGATATTCATCTGGGTTACATTCACCAAGACAAACCAGGTCTTCAAGAGTAACTTCTACAGCCTGTCCTGAAGCAGGTGAAGGAATAAGAACACCTTCTGCTTTTACAGAAGCACCTGTATTCAGTTTTTTAAGTTCAGCTTCGATATTATTTACATTTGCATTATTTGAAGGAGCGTTGCGGTCAAATGTGAGCTGAATGTTTGCAAAACAGCTTCCGTCATTTACCTGAATGAAAACAAGACCTTTTGAGTCTCTGACTGTGCGAACCCATCCGCATACTGTTACTTTGCGGCCGTCTGGGTCGGATGTAAGTAAATCTTTAATTAATACTGGTACCATAGTACCCTCCTAAATGTAAATAATGACAAATATTATATAGAAAAAATATGGTTTAAATCAATTTGTGGATTATAAAGAAGAATTTGACTTTAAAGTAATTGTGCAATATATTGCATATATGGGAATAAAAAATGAGGATGTGCTGAACGTTATGCCGCCCCAGATGGGACTTTTCGGGCTGCTGTTTGCCTTTATGAACCGGCTTCAGGCAGCAGGGGATGCCTTTTATGAGGAGATTACCTGCAAACAGTTTTTCCTTCTGGCCTGCATGAATCTTTATCCTGACGAAGCTCCTACTGCAAATGAAATGGCAGAGACCATGGGCTGTACCCGTCAGAATGTAAAAGAGATTCTGAACAGTCTTTGTAAAAAAGACCTGGTGGTTCTGATTCAGGATGAAAACGATAAGCGTAAGCAGCGGATTTATCTGACAGAAAAAATGAAAGTGCTTACTGCGAAATATGGTCAGAAAGAAATGGAATTTCTTCAGCTGCTGTATCAGGGAATAACGGATGAGGAAATAAAAACTGTATTTAAGATTATTTCCATAATGGAAAATAATTTGAAAGGAATAAAATAAATAAAGCGAGGTATAAGATGAAAGCAATTGTAGTTTATAACAGTCAGACAGGCTTTACAAAAAAATATGCAGAATGGATCAGCCAGGCTGCAGGCTGTGAATGTGTAGATTTCAAGAAAGGTTCAAAAATGAATCTTTCTGAATATGATGCAGTTGTTTTTGGCGGCTGGTGCATGGCTGGAAATGTAACAAAACTTTCATGGTTCAAAAAACAGATGCCTTCTTTAAATGCTGCCGGTAAGAAACTGGTTGTTTTTGCAGTTGGGGCAACTCCCGCAGAAGCTGACGAAGTTCAGGTTGCAATGGACCGTGTACTGAATGAATCAGAAAAAACTATGGCAAAACTCTTTTACTGCCCTGGCGGACTTGATTACGACAAAATGAACGGGATCTCAAAGTTCATGATGAGAATGCTGGCAAAAAGCCTGAAAGCAAATAAAAATGCTACAGAAAATGATCTGAAAAAAGCAGAATTGATTTCCAGTTCATATGATATTTCTGACAAGAAATATGTCGAACCGATTGTAGCGGCGCTGAGATAAGCTGGTACCTCAGCGCGTTTACTGGTTGCCTGGTGTGGTTTATGCGAACTGCATCTGGCAGCACAGGTGGTCTTCTGCGTCGTAAACGAACACAACGTGGCTGTCTTCTGTAAAGGCGTAGCGGACAACAGCTGTATCACCTTCCTTAAGTGCATTCTTGTAAGCAATGCGCAGTTTCTTGTAATTCATGATATCTGCATCCTGGCGTGGAAGAACTTCCCGTGCATATTCCAGGTAAGTCAGGTTATGAACGTGTTCATTTATGTCGATGTCCGCACGGCGTACCGGCATTTTTACTTCTGTAGTCCAGGCTTCAGGGCTTGGAATGCGTGAAAGTTTTTTATCATCAAAAACAGTTTTAGGTTCGTTTTCGTAGCGTTCAAGATGAGCCGGTTCAATCTTGCAAGGACGCCCGGTTGCCATGTCTATGAGAATCCAGCGGGTGGTTCCTTTTGCGCAGATTTCTCCGTTTTTATAAAGGAGGAAATTACGCATGGCAACCAGAGGAGAAGCAAGTCCTTCGCTCCAGGTTTCAGCTTTAATTTCGTCTCCGTATTTTGGATATTCTGTAACTTCAATTTGCCATTCTGTAAGTACCCATGCATTGGAACGGTTGTGCATGTCAAAGACGTTGTCGCCGGCCATGTCGGAATGTCCGCTTCCTGAGTTTTCCAGAATTTTTACAAGAGCATTCAGGGTGAGGGCAGCATTTCTGTTGTAGTCTTCAAAAACCGGTTTGTACTTAAATTCAAAAAACATTTTTTACCTCAAACGTTTATAAATAATTTTTGATATCAATCACAAAAAATTATAATGTTTTTCTTAAATAGTGTGAAATAATGTAAATATGATGAAACAGAAAATTATCTTTGTATTTATGTTGTTCGCCCTTACAATTATTTGTGGAGGCTGTGGAATGGACAGTTCTGAAAAAAACGAATTGGAATCAGAAGTTTCTGCACCTGTATCTGTGCCGGATAGTTATAATCTTGAAGATTATGAAGAAGTTTTCTTTGATGATTTTGATGGGGAAGAACTTGATACTACAAAGTGGTCACGTTGTCCTGAATGGCCTCGTCAGGATCATGGTGGATACTGGAAAAACGATTGTACTTATTTGAAGGATGGAAATCTTGTTCTTGAAGCACGCCGTGGACCTGATCATCTTGAAAGCGGAGCAATCCGTTCTCGTGGCAAATTCATGCAGGTTGGAGGTGCTTATCAGATTCGTTTCAAGTGTGAAAAGAAAAGCGGTCTCTGGTCAGCTTTCTGGCTTATGTACGGCGGAAAACATGATACAGATGGAACTGCGGAAAAAGACGGTGAAATAGATATTTTTGAAACAATCTGTAATGACCACGGAATGCAGTATCTGAACAGTGCAACTCACTGGGACGGATATGAACAGGGAATGCATAAATCAAAAAGTGCCCGCTATAAGGTTACAGATGATTTCTATGATACATGGCATACCGTAACTTTCTATTGGGGAAACGAATATTACATGGCATATCTTGATGATTCCGAAACACCTTACTGGAAAGGAAAAGTTTCTGAATACGGCGGACCTGCTGTAACTTCGCACTATATGAAAATTACTTCTGAGTTTGGAAAGTGGGGTGGTCCTGTAAATGATACAGAATTGCCATCATACTTTCTTGTAGACTGGGTTAAAGCTTATAAACGAAAGTAGTTGATTTTGTTACGATAATGTTATAAAGTAATCCAACTGACGGGGAATTAGCTCAGTTGGCTAGAGCACCGGCTTTGCAAGCCGGGTGTCAGGGGTTCAAATCCCCTATTCTCCACTAAATCCTGAAATCGAAAGGTTTCAGGATTTTTTTTTGCTCTTTCTGATTTTTGAGAAAAGGTGAGCGCAGTGGCCCTTCGTTGTAAAAAATCGGGAAAAATATTATATTTATTGAAGATTTTGTACATTATGAGGGGCTTTCCCCACAGGAGATATAAATGGCAGACACAATGCATGCTTTGGAAAAAAATCCAAATTGGAAAGGACGCCGTGGACCAGTTGTTTTGGTTATTATGGACGGTGTTGGTTATGGTAAATATGAAGAAGGTGATGCTGTAAAGGCTTCTAAAATGAAGTACCTGGACTGGTTCACAGCTAACTGTCCACACACTCAGCTTAAGGCTCACGGAACTGCTGTTGGTCTTCCTTCTGATGATGATATGGGTAACTCTGAAGTTGGTCACAATGCTATTGGTTGTGGTCGTGTTTTTGCTCAGGGTGCTAAACTTGTTGGTGAATCTATTACTTCTGGCACAATGTTCCAGGGTAGCACTTGGAAGAAACTTGTAAAGAATGTTCAGGATAAAGGTTCTACATTCCACTTGATGGGATTGGTTTCTGACGGTAACGTTCACTCTCACATTGATCACCTTAAGGCTATGATTGCTCAGGCTCACAAGGAAGGTGTAAAAACTCTTCGCGTTCACGCACTTTTGGACGGACGTGATGTTCCTCCTACATCTGCTCTTGAATATTTTGAACCACTTGAAAAATATCTTGCTGAATTCACAGACGTAGACTATCAGATTGCTTCTGGTGGTGGACGCATGTACATCACTATGGACCGCTACGGTGCTGACTGGTCAATGGTAGAACGCGGATGGCACGCACATGTTCTGGCTGATGGTCGTCAGTTTGCATCAGCGACAGAAGCTATCAACACATACCGCAACGAAAATGCAGGCCTCTTAGACCAGGACATGCACGAATTCGTAGTTGCAAAAGACGGAAAACCAGTTGGACCAATCGTTGACGGCGACTC
>JAKSTN010000008.1 GCA_024402535.1 Treponema sp. | reverse complement strand
ATGGAGCAAGGAATGCACCTGCAAGACCACCCCAAGAAACACCCATCATCTGAGCGATGAATGTAACGCCAGGGTTAGCATCTTTAATTACTGCAATTACAGCTGAAACGATAATGAAGAATACGATGAATACACGCATAATCAGAACCTGTTTCTTTTCTGTCATTTCTTTTTTGCTTGCTGGTTTAATAATGTCCAGTGTGAATGTAGAGCTTGATGTAAGAACAAGTGAAGAAAGGGTAGACATAGAAGCTGAAAGAACCAGAACGATAACTACAGCAATAAGGATTGGAGAAAGTGTTGAAAGCATTTTTGGAATGATTGTGTCAAAAAGAGGCTTTCCTGCAGCACTGAGTTCAACACCGTAAAGGCGTCCGAAACCACCAAGGAAGTAACATCCACCTGCAACAATAATTGCAAATACTGTAGAAATTACAGTTCCTTTATGAATGTCTTTTTCACTCTTGATTGCGTAGAACTTACCAACCATCTGTGGAAGTCCCCATGTACCAAGAGAAGTAAGAATTACAACAAAAAGGAGGAATACCGGATCAGGTCCGAAGAATGATGTATATGCACCTCCTGTCCATCCGCTAGCAGGAACAGCTGAAAGTTTCTGGGATGCAGCAAGAAGTCCGCCATTCTGTCCAAGAACTGCAAGAATTACAGCAACAATACCAACCAGCATAATGATACCCTGGATGAAATCGTTGATTGCTGTTGCCATGTAACCGCCGAAGATTACGTAGAAACTTGTAAGAACTGCCATAACAAGAATTACAACCCAGTAAGGAATGTTGAATACCAGACCGAACAGGGAAGAAAGTCCGTTGTACAGAGATGCTGTATAAGGAATAAGGAAAACGAATACAATCAGAGATGCTACAATTTTGAGAGGTGTAGATTCGAATCTTTTTCCGAAGAAATCAGGCATTGTTTTTGCATCGATATGCTGTGACATAATGCGTGTTCTTCTTCCAAGAATATTCCATGCAAGGAGTGAACCGATAAAGGCGTTTCCAAGACCTGCCCAAGTAGAAGCAAGACCGAAAAGCCATCCAAACTGACCTGCATAACCTACAAAGATAACAGCAGAAAAGTAAGATGTTCCGAAAGCAAATGCTGTAAGCCATGGACCTACAGAGCGGCCTCCAAGAACAAATCCGTTTACGTCTGTAGAGTTCTTTCTACAGTACAGACCGATACCAATCATGACTGCAAAATATGCAACCAGAATGGTAAGTGTTAAAGCTATCATTTATAATCCTCCAAAATAATAGTTACAGTGTATTTGATTAGTCTTCTGCTACTACCTGTTTGTAGTATTCAACGTAGTCTTCGCGCTTGTCTTTTGTGAAGGCGATGGCTGTACGAGGGTGCTGGTTCAGCTGACCTGTCATCATGTACTGAAGGTCGTAACCCCATACGATTCCGTCTTTCTTCATTTTATTGATATGATTTTCGATGAACTGGATTACAGGGAATGTCTTGTATTTTGGATTTTTCAGGAATCCCAGGAGAAGTTCCATAGAACAGTTTCCAGCTCCGCGTCCCATTCCGCCGTATGTAGCGTCAAGGAAGTCTACGCCGTCACCACAGCATTCGATTGTGTTTGCAAAAGCAAGCTGCATATTGTTGTGAGCGTGGATACCGATTGATTTTCCGTATTTTTTGCCGGCTTCTGTGTAGATATCTGCAACACGGGCCATAGCTTCAGGGTAGATTGAGCCGTAAGAGTCTACAATGTAAATACAGTCAACATTTGATTTTCCAAGAAGATCCAGGGCAACTTTAATGTCTGATTCCTGTCCTGCAGAAATAGCCATAATATTACATGTTACTTCGTATCCTTTTTCCTTTGCGTCTTCAATCATTTCGATTGCAGTAGGAATTGTGTTCAGGTATGTTGCAACACGGATCATGTCGATAGGAGAGTCTGATTTTTTCAGGATATCCTGTTTGTAGTTACAGCGTCCAACGTCTGCCATTACAGCAAGCTTTACAGGTCCGCCTTCTGTATCGCCAAGAACTTTACGGATATCATCATCATTACAGAACTTCCATTTTCCGAATTTTGATGCGTCAAAAATTTCTTTGTCAGCTTTGTAACCAAGTTCCATATAGTCTACGCCTGCTTTGATGTTTGTCTGATACAGGTCGCGAACGCATTCATCTGTAAAAAAGAAGTCATTTACCAGACCACCGTCACGAATTGTTGCATCCAGAACTTTGATGCTTGGTCTGAAATCCATAAGTTTAGATAATTCTTTTGCCATAAATATATTTCCTCTATGCTTTTATCTTAACTGTGGATGTGGGGGAAATCCACCAAAAGATGGAGTAAAAGTGGAGATTTACGGGTAAATATTGCCTTTTTATGTGAATTTCGTTACCCTGTATTTATTAATGGGTAACGAAAAACCTTCTACAAAAAATCAGGTACTCAAAATACTTCGTGATATGGCGAAAAAAGAACCAGGAACTGCTGTTTCCGGGGAAGATCTTGCTGAAATCACGGGTTTTTCCAGGGTTTCTGTGTGGAAAGCTGTGCAGGCACTTCAGAATTCGGGATATCAGATTGAATCGGGAAAAACAGGATACCGCTTGGTTCATGAGCGGGAAGATTCAGTAATGCCTTTTGAATTCGGAGAAAATGAAGCTCAGGTGGTTTTTGTTGAGGAAACTGCTTCCACAATGGATGAAGGGCGAAAAATAGCCTTTGAAAGAATGATGAATCCTGAAGCTTCAGAAGATACAGGAAAAGAAGGTTCTTATGGACGCCGTGCTGCAGCCCTTGGGCGGAAGCCGGTAATAGTAATCTGTGACCGCCAGACAGACGGAAAAGACCGTAAGGGCAACAAATGGAACGCAAAGGAAGGAAGCCTTGCTTTTACTCTTGTAACGGAAGTTTCATTGCCTTCTTCAAAGGCCAGCCGCATGGTACTGGCAGCCCAGGTAACAGCGGCAAATACCTTAAAGGCATTAACCGGAAAATCTTTTCATTTGAAATGGCCTAATGAGATATGGGATGAAAAGGAAAAAGTCGGGGGAGTTCTGGACGAAGTATTTGTAAGCGGAAACAGAACAAAATGGATAAACCTTGGAATCGGTATAAATCTGACTGGAATTTTCAGCCGTAAAGATTTTCTTAAAACCTTTATGACCATGTATAAGGAAATTGAAAACAAGGTGATTAAGTATCCAGAAATTCTGGTGGCCGAATGGAACTATTACTGTTCGGACATCAATAAAACAGTGCGTAACAGTTCAGACGGTTTTCAGGGTACCTTTATTGGTGCCGATGACGGCGGTTTTGGACTGATAAAAAATTCTGGGGGAGATGTTATGCGTCTTACTCCGGGAGAAAGTTATTTGCTTTAAGTGAGGTTTAAAATGAGCGAAGAAAAAGTTATTACAAGTGAAGAAAATGTATCAAAAGGGAAATGTCTTAAAGGTATGATTATGGCAGCCCTTTTTGCAGCCCTTATAAGCTGTGCAGCCTTTTTCCATATTCCGCTTCCTGGGGGAGTTCCTATCGTTCTTCAGGATATGCTGGCACTGCTTTCAGGCATGCTGCTTGGACCAGTGTGGGGAACTTTGAGCGTATTTGTATTTTTGATTCTGGGTGCCATCGGCCTTCCGGTTTATTCTGGAAAAGCAGGGATTCAGGTAATTATTTCGGGACCTACAGGCGGTTTCCTTATCGGTTATATGCTTGGTGCTCTTGCAGCAGGTCTTTTCTTAAGATTCCTTCTGAATCCAAACAAAGAACACCCGACTGTAAAAAAATGGATAATGTGTGTATGTGCTGCTGTTCTTGCTGAAGCAGTTCTCTTTGCCTGTGGTCTTGGCGGCTTTATCCGTGTAACAGGAAAAGGAATGGATGTTGCAGTAAAAGCCTGTGTTATTCCTTTCATTCCAGGAATGATTATTAAAACAACACTTAACGTAATTCTTACCGGAAGCCTTAGAAAACGCGTTCAGGGAATGATATGCTAAAAGTTGAAAAAGTTTTCAAAACTTTTTCTGATAACAGTGAAGCTTTGCATGATGTAAGCTTCTCTGTTTCGGAAGGGGAGTTTGTTCTTATAGCCGGTTCCAACGGGTCTGGAAAAACAGTTCTCATGAACCTTATTGCAGGACTTGATGCTCCGTCAAAAGGACGTATCGTTGTGAAAGGGGATGCAGGTCTTGTTTTTCAGGATGCGGACTGCCAGATTCTTGGTGAAACACCTTATGAAGATGTTGCTTTCGGTGTAAAAAATCAGGGTGTAAAAAAATCAGAAATAAAAGGAAAAGTTGAAGAAGCTTTGTCCCAGTGCGGAATCCTTCATAAAAAAGACTCTCAGGCAAGAACCATGAGCGGTGGTGAAAAACGCCGTCTTGCTGTGGCAGGCATTGTTGCCATGAACCGGGATCTGATAATTTTTGATGAACCTTTTGCAAATCTTGATTTTCCTGGTGTGAAAAATGTCTGTAGTATTTTGAAACAGCTTAAAGAAGAAAAAAAGACTGTTCTTATTCTGACCCACGAAACAGAAAAAGTTCTTGGACTTTGTGACAGAATGATTGTTCTTGATAAAGGTCAAATCCGTTTTGACGGAACTCCATTGGAAGGACTTAAACAGAATCTTGAAGAATGGAGCATCAGAAATCCGCTCGGATCCGGAACCGAACCGACTGAAGAAAAACTGAAGGGGCTTGTATGGCTGTAAAGCTTTTCTGTTATCGTAAAGGAAATTCTATCCTTCATAAAATTCCTGCCATTTATAAAATCCTTTTTATGATGGTATTCTGTGTTACATGTTTTCTTGGCGGGCAGATGGAAAGTTCTGAAGAAATCCTTCAAAAATGGGTATTATTCCAGCTTTTGTACTGCATTTGTATATGCATTTTACTGTTTTTGCTTGGGGATGGAACAATTTCCAGTGTAATACAAATGAGGTGGGTTTTATGGTTCGGTGTCCTTGTTACTGCATTTCGAATCTATCCGGACTATAAGAACGGACTTCTTGCCGGCGGTCTTTATACAATCCGTTTTTTCTTTGCGAGTTTTGCATGTCAGCTCATTTTTGAAACAACATCAAGCCTTGAAATCAGGGAAAGTTTTGAAGGCTGTCATAAAACAGTCTGTAGAGTTTTTCCATTTATGAAAAAATTTAATCTGGCTTTTGTTATCTCTCTTGCCGTAACTTTTATCCCGGAAGTCTTTGAGACGTGGAATAAAGTCCGTCTGGCATCCCGTGCACGTCAGGGAAAAAAGAAACGTTTTTTTCAAAATCTTATGGCAGAACTTACTGCTTTATTAAGTGTTTTATTTGGTCTTGCAGAAACAAAAAGAAAAGCTATCATCAACCGGGGATACGAGGTTTAAGATTTTTGTCTGCGTTTATGATATAATCAAAACATGAACAAACAGATGATTATGGGGAATCAGGCTATCGCACTTGGTGCCCTTAAAGCAGGCGTTAACCTTGTTGCAGGTTACCCTGGAACACCTTCAAGCGAAATTATTGAATTCATTTCAAAATACAGAAAAGAGACCGGAACTTACGTTGAATGGTCTATTAACGAAAAAGCTGCCTGTGAAGTTGCCGCTGCCGCAAGTTATGCGGGAAGCCGAACAATGGTAACAATGAAGCAGGTAGGGCTCAATGTAGCAAGCGACCCTGTAATGTGCCTTTCTTACGTTGGTGTAAAAGGCGGCATGGTTATTGTTGTTGCAGATGACCCGGGCCCGATTTCAAGTCAGACAGAACAGGACACCCGTACCTACGGTGAATTTTCAAAGCTGCCGGTTCTGGATCCTTCAACTCCACAGGAAGCTTACGAAATGGTGCAGGAAGCATTTGAGCTTTCTGAAAAATACAATACTCCTGTAATCCTCAGACCTACCACCCGCGTAGACCACGCTTATGAAAGTATGGAAATGCCGGAACTGGTTCAGGCTCCAGAAAAAGGAAAGTTCGAAAAAGATTCTGCCCGCTGGGTAATTTTCCCACGTGCAAGCTTTATGAATCATAAACGCATTTTTGAGCGCAATGAAAAAATCCTTCCTGAAGAATTTTCTAAAAGTAAATGGAATTTTGTAAGTGGAGGGGGAAGTTTTTATCATGCGCCACGAGTTTTCGAAGAAAACTCGGTAGTGAGCGTAAGCGAACGGACCACCCCCTCTGCGGGCTCAGACGCCGCCCGCAACGCCTGCTCCTTTGCCGCAGGCGGCATCAGTTATCAGTATCTTAAAGAAGCTCTTTCAATCCTCGGAATGAATGATGCTTCTGTTTTAAAAATCGGGACACCTTATCCATTCCCAGAAAACCTTGCGCTGGACTTTATGAAAGCTCATCCGGAAATTACAGTGTTCGAAGAACTGGATCCTGTAATCGAAAAACAGCTTCTTCTTGTTGCAGGTAAAAACGGACTTAATGTAAAAATCCACGGAAAGCTTGATAAGACAGTTCCAGAAGCCGGAGAACTTTCTGTAGAAATCATTCAGAAAATTCTTGGTGGTGAAACTGCAGCTTCATCAGATCTTCCAGAACTTCCTGTTCGTCCTCCTGTTCTTTGTGCAGGCTGTCCACACCGTGGAAGTTTCTATGCCGTAAAACAGGCCATGAAAAACGAAAAAACTGTTTATTGCGGCGACATCGGTTGTTACACACTGGGAAATGCAAAACCTTTGGATATGTGTGATACCTGTCTTTGTATGGGTGCCGACATTACAATGGCTCAAGGGTTCTATCATAACGAACCTGACCGTCACTGCTTCAGCTTTATCGGGGATTCAACATTCTTTGCTTCTGGAATTACCGGCGTAATCAATGCGGTTTACAATCAGGCAAAAATGACTGTTTGTATCCTTGATAACTCCACAACTGCCATGACAGGACATCAGCCACATCCTGGAACAGGTGTTACCATGATGGGCGAAATTGTAGATAAAGTTTCTATAGAAAAAACTTTGGAAGCGGTTGGGGTAAGTCCTGTAATTATAGTAGATCCTTTTGATCAGAAAGCTTCTGTAGAAGCCGTAAAAAAATGTGACGAAGCTTCTGGAGTTTCTGCTGTAATTTTTAAATCTCCTTGTATTGCAATCTGCGGAAAGCTTGGGCTTCCAAAACCTGTTGCAAAAAAAGTGGACACAGAAAAATGTATAGGATGTCAGAAATGTATCCGCGAACTGGGCTGTCCTGCTTTAAGCGTTATGGCAGGTTCCAAGAAAGTTGAAATTGACAAAAGCCTTTGTACCGGCTGCGGCCTCTGTGCTGGCGTATGTCCTGTAAAGGCTATAAATTAAGGGAAACAGCGTTATGAGTAAGAATATTTTAATATGTGGAGTCGGCGGGCAAGGGACTGTTCTGGCCGCAAAAGTTTTAAGCCAGGCAGCTCTTTGTAACGGGGAACATGTTCTCAGTGCCGAGACAATTGGTATGGCTCAGCGTGGGGGCAGTGTTGTAAGTCATGTGCGCATTGGTAACGATGTTTATTCGCCTCTTATTCCCAAAGGTCAGGCAGATATCATCATTGCTTTTGAAGCCTGCGAAGCAGTTCGTTCTTTTGAATATCTTAAAAAAGGCGGAATGGTAATCGTAAACAAAAATGTTGTTCAGCCGGTTACTGCAAGTCTTTCGGGTAAAAGTTTTTCAAAAGATGACATGATTTCTTTTCTGGAAAAAAATGCGTCAAAAGTTGTAGCAGTAGATACGGAAGCTGCCTGCCATGAACTTGGTTCAAGTAAGGTTGTAAATATGGTTCTTCTTGGAGCCGCAACTCAGACAGGACTTTTTTCAAAAGACGATTTGAAAAGGGCAATAAAAATGCTCGTAAAACCTGAGTTCTACGAGCTGAATGTGAAAGCTGTTGATTATATTAAATAGTTTTAGATAGCGTTTACTTCGATAGAACCTGAAACTGTTTCAAGCTGGAGGTCGTAAGTACGGCTTCCGTTTGAAATAGTGCCTTCTTTTTTTCCGGTTTTTGTAAAATCAGTTTTTACAGAACCTGAAACTGTTTCAAAATCTGCAGAAAAATCTGCAGATTTTGGAAGGTAAAGTTCCAGCTTTCCGCTTACAGTTTCTGCATGAATTGTGTTTTTAAGTTCATGAACAGTTATTTCAGTTTTTCCGCTTACGTTTGAGCTTCTAAGTTTTCCTTCACAGTTTGAGATTTCAATTTTTCCGCTTACACAGTTAATTTCATTTTTACGTGCCTTAATGTTTTCGGCTTCGATTCTTCCACTTACATTATTTAAAGTGATGCTGTTGAAAGTTTTGTCAGGAATTCTCACATAAATTTCTGTGTCATTAAAAGCATGAATTGTAACGCCTGTTGTAGATTTTCTTTCTACTTTTACAGTATCCCCGATTTTGTAAACTTTGAAATATTTTCTTACATCAATTGTATTTGAAATGCTAATCTGAATGTCAGTCTGATTAGGAGAGGCGATAACAAACATTTTTTCACTTACTGAATTAATGTCTATGTTAGCAATTTCTTTTGCATCAAATGTATATACGGTAAAGTCTTCGCTGGAAATATATTCATCAAGAGTATCATCACTTGAAATATTATATTCATCAAAGTCTACTTCAACATTTGCTTTTGTTTTTGGACCAATATGCCAGATCCATGATTTTTTGTTGTGCAATTTTTTTCCTGAAAGTCCGCGGATCAGCATACCTGTTAATAATAATGCTATTATAAGCCACAAAATACCGTTTATTTTATTTCCTTTCATTTTTAAGTCTCCCTGTATTAATTATTCTTGGCAGAAGGCTTTTACGCATTTGTCCAGGGCGGCGCCAATGAGGAAAATAATCCAGGTTACGCCCCAGTCATGAGTTGTAAAACTTACAATAAAGTAAATGATGGTTACAAATGCCCAGTGGCTTTCTGAGTATGCTTTCAAAAAACGGCCACGTGTTGTAGACGTATCGATGTTTTCCTGTTCTGTCATGGAAGTTTTACGGATGTAAGGAACTACATCCTGTGGAATAACCATGCGGGAAAAAATAATCATGCCGGTAGCAAAAGCTGCCAGTACCAGGAATATAACAGTTCCTATAACAGAAAGCAGTGCTGGATTTTTCCCCATAAGGGCAGGAATGGAGGTAAGGGCAACAATAAGGGCCACACCTGAAATATAAAGGAAAACCGCAATGGAAGTCATAATGGCGCGGAATCGTTTGTAGCGGTCAATTTTTTCCATAATGTCTTTTTCTGGAATCAGATTTTCTATTACCTGTTCAATGTCTCCCAGTGAATCGCAGGCTGATCTGAATGCCATCTGTTCACTCTCTCCGTCGGCAAGGCAGTCATTGTAATGGGCTTCCATATCGGCCATGATTTCTTCTTTAAGTTCCTGGGCTTTTTTGCTGTAAGGAACATGGCTGAAAAGTGTGTCCACGTGTTTTTTAATTTTTACATTCATATACTTCATCTCCTTTTTATTTCTTTGTTTCCAGAAGGCCGTCAATCAAGGCTTTAATGTTGTTCCAGTCTTCTTTGTTTTCCAGGAAAAACTTTTTTCCTGTTTCTGTAATAGTGTAATATCGCCTGCGGGCTCCGGTTTCTTCGCCGCCCCAGTAGGACGAAATATATCCGCCTTCTTCCAGCCGTCTGAAAGAGGTATAAAGCGTAGCTTCTTTGAAGTTGAAGGAACCATCAGAACTTGCTGTTACCGTTTTATTGATTTCATAGCCATAGGAATCATGATCAAAAAGGCACGCAAGAATCAGTGTATCTGTCAAACCTCTAAGAAGGTCCGAAGAATTCAGCATAAATCCTCCTGTAGCAAAAATATAAATCGACTTATGAGTTGTATCATAATCGTATATACCTCATCTGTCAAGGTATATTGAGTGTAAAAAAGTCTTTTTTCTTGACTGCCTTATTATTGTATATTACTATTGATAGAAACAAAAAAAGATATATTTGAGGGTAACTATATGCAGATTACAGAAAAACAGCTGGATCTTGTTCGCGCACAGATCAAACGTGTGAAGGAATTTGGAAATCCTTTCTACACAGAACGCTTCAAGGATATTAATCCTGAAGATATCAAGACTCAAGCGGACTTTGAAAAACTTCCTTTCTGTACAAAACAGGATCTTCGTGACGCCTATCCACTGGGACTGGCAACTGTTCCGGAGGAAGAAATCGTACGTATTCATTCTTCAAGCGGAACAACAGGAACTCCTGTAATCATTCCTTATACAAGAAAAGACGTAGATGACTGGGCTACAATGTTTGCCCGCTGCTATGAAATGGCAGGCATTACAAAAAAAGACCGCATCCAGATTACACCGGGTTATGGGCTCTGGACTGCAGGTATTGGTTTCCAGGCTGGATGTGAAAAGCTTGGTGCAATGGCAGTTCCTATGGGCCCTGGTAACACAGAAAAGCAGCTTCAGATGATGCAGGATATGAAATCTACAGTTATCTGTGCTACATCTTCTTATGCTCTGCTTCTTGCAGAACAGGTTGAAGCCCGTAACCTTAAAGACAAGATTTGCCTTAAAAAGGGTGTAATCGGTTCAGAACGCTGGGGCGAAAAAATGCGCCAGAGAATTCAGAATATTCTTGGTATTGAACTTTATGATATTTATGGACTTACAGAATGTTACGGTCCTGGTATTGGCGTAAATCTTCCAGGTGAAGACGGAATGCGTATTTTTGATGATTACATCTATACTGAAATCCTGGATCCTATTACTGGTGAACCTGTAAAGGAAGGGGAGATTGGTGAAATCACTCTTACTACTTTGGTAAAAGAAGGTGCACCATTGTTCCGTTTCAGAACACATGACCTGGCAAGTTTCATTCCTCGTGAACCAGGCGACACATGTCCTTATCCAAGAATCAGCCAGATTATGGGTCGCAGCGACGACATGGTAAAAGTTAAGGGAAATATCATTTTCCCAAGTTCAATCGAAGAAGTTATCCG
Source organism: Treponema sp. (assembly GCA_024402535.1). Lineage (GTDB taxonomy): Bacteria > Spirochaetota > Spirochaetia > Treponematales > Treponemataceae > Treponema_D. Next base: position 67,409 of record JAKSTN010000008.1, on the reverse strand, counting down.
TGCATGCCCAGGCGCTTCAAGTGAATACCGTGCAGAAATTGAACACATTGATGGAAAAGATGAAATGACAATCTTTGTTGAATGTGAAGGCGGAACAGACAGAACAGAACTGGCTCTGGAAATGGCACTTAAGTGCAAGAGCAAGTTCAACCTGACTCCAAAAATCAAGGTTGTGGGAATAGGAGACCTGCCACGTTCTGAAAAGAAAACAAAGCGCATTGAAGACAAACGTTTCTAGAAATGGGGCAGGCGCTGGAGGGCGCGAAGCGGTCCGAGCGATAACGAGGACTGAACGTAGTGGAACCCGGAAGTGCCGGCCGAACGAAGTGAGGTGACCCCCACGTGTGTATTTTCTCCAAAGTAAAGAGTTTTGACAAAGTGGAGAAAATTGATATAATTTATAGTTATAACACACAATTATTAAGGAGTTATCTTATGAAAAGAAAGATTGGTCTTTTAGCCGTTCTTATGGTTTTGGTTTCTGTTATGCTGGTTTCATGTAACTTTTTTGAAGCCGGACTTGCTGGAACTTGGAAGAGTGATGAAGTAGCTGGTACAAGAACTTGTTTCACTCTTAAAGCAAACAAATCTGCAGTTTTTTACTATGAAATTAATGGTGAAAAATCTGAAAAGGTTGGTGGGTATGATCTTAGCGATGACACAAAAGTAAAAATTACTTGGGAAGCTGATGATACTTACCTTACAATTAAAGCAAATATAGAAGTTCTTGGAACAACAACAGAAGTTCCTCTTATGAAAGGAAAATATGAACTGAAAGGTTCAGACCTTACTTTCAGTGGGGTTCACTTCTCACGTTTCTAATAATTCATTTCAAACTTTGTTATGAATTTACAAACTCCTGATGTATAATAATATGTCAGGAGTTTTTTTATGTTTGAAAAGTTTTTTGCAAGTTTTCAGGAATCTGTTATTCAGACAACATGTATTGTTACAATAGCAGTCTGTCTGGCACTTATAATTGCTGTTATTCTTCTTTTTGCCATAAAATTCAATTCACGAAAATCAGTAAATTCTATACTCTGCATAGTTTTCTCTACAATCCTTGGCGTGATTTTTGCATTTCCTATTCCAGCCGCTTTTGATAAATTGATTTCGGTTTCAAAGTATAAAGGTAATCAGGAACGGCTGCTTCTTGAACTGGAAAGCGGAAAACTTGATATAGAAAATCATAAGCTGAAAATTGAAATCAATCAGTTGAACCAGGAACTTAATAATCTCCGCTGTTCCCAAATTTCTGCCATGCAGTTTGAAAAGATTGCGGAACTTGCTCTTTTGAAAACTGATTTAAAACAGACTTCAGTTTATACAGAAAAACTTGGAGATATTAATAAGGGAATGGGTGTCCGTGCAAACTATTATTATGATCAGGTTCTTCTTGTGTGTAATCATGAAATTGAAGCAAAGTTTGGAGTTGATATAAAGGAAATCCGGATTAAAAAACTTGAAGATGGAAAAATTTCTGTTTCCGGAATAAAGCCAATTTTTATTGGTGCCTCAAAAAATATTACAGAAACTCCTATAAGTGAAATCAGAACTGTAAATCTTGATAATGATGAAAATATAAAATCAATTAATGTGAAAAATGATATCGGTTCTGTTCAGACTGCCAATAAAATTGCACAGAAAAAGAACAAAGAATATCAGGCCTCTCTTAAAGATATGGAAAATTTCAAATTCCTTGAAGACGCCGTTGTGACACTTGCACATAATTTTATCAGCATAATTTTTGCGCCCGTATATGGAGACAATATTATTTTTGATGAGAATGATGGCGAAAATGGTCAGCTTATTGAAGATTTCATAAAATCTGAAATTGACGGAAAATCAAAACTTTTGGAAGAGAAACTTTCGTTCATAAAGTAGATTTGTCATTTTCTAGAATGCAAAACCTAAACCAAAATAAACGCATGAGAAAGAATCTTCAAAAACTGTCTTTCTGTTTTTTTCTGGAATAAAATTGTAGTTGTATAAATAGCCTCCTTCAAGGTATGGCATTATGGTTGAATCAATTCCAAGTAAAACTTTTGCCCCTGCATCTGCTTCCAATGTTGCAAAAATATTTGCTTTTTCGTTTGTAGGATTTACGGAATACTTAGCTCCACCTTTTACTGAGATAAAAGGAATGATTGCGTTGTTTGAAACCAAAACCGGAAGCTGGCCTTTTATTCCTAAAAGTCCTCCCATAAAAGTCATTGGATTATAATCATTTATACCTGAAACAATTTTTACTGGTGTAATGTCACCTTCAAAAGAAGTTTCTGCTGTTATGAAATTATTGATTTTCACGTCTATATCAAAATAGAATGGGGATATAAAAGGTGATTTTGAAATCTGAGAACCTTTTCTAAAGGCAAAAGAAACTTTATACGGGAGATATAGTTCAAGACTTCCAAGTCTGCTTTTTTCTTCTTCTGCTATTGCAGTTCTTTTTTTCTGGGCTTTTTTCTTTGTTTTTGCGTTTGCAAATGAATCAAGTTGCCAGACTCCATACATATCGACCCATACGGCTTCTGCCTGACCTTTCTTTGTATTTAAATTATATGTAACTTTCCATTTGTGTGAGTCTGGAATCTTTTCTGGTCCTTCAAAGGTTAGGTTTTCATCCGTATTTTCAGATTCTTTTTTTATGTTATAAGAGTTTGGATATTCTCCTTTATGGTATTCATTGTAAATATACCAGGCAATGGCGTATCGCATTCCTTCTAAAGGGGATTCATTAAAAAAAGCTGATGTGATTGTTTTTTTATTTGTTTCATCTGCATGTTTTAATACGTAATCAAGTGTGTATTTTCCTTCTCTTGAAACATATTCCATAGATATGAATGGAATGATTTCTTCATAAGTTGCTTTCGGATTTGAAATGAGTTTCTGAAAAGTTTTTGCCCGTGCAGTAATTTCTTCAATTTCGTTTGTCTTTTTTTCTGGTGAAAGGCTTTCCTCAATAAAGTTCTGAACGGCTTTTGCAGGAATTGAAAAGTTTGTGGCCTGACGGTTTATGGCTTTCCATGTGTTTATACCCACAACATAATATGTATTATTTTTTCCTTTTCTTAAAAGTGGACCACCGGAATTTCCTGCATCAACCTGAGCGGAATGCTGAATAAGATATGTGATTTCAGGGTTTACAAGTTTTGTCCCTGTCATTTTTGCATTTGTTACATTTCCTGTTCCAAGCTGCCAGGAAGGCTTTCCATCGTAAGCCGGAAAGCCTGCAGTGTAAACGGTATTTCCATCCTCCAGATTTCCTGTATAAAGATTTAATCCGTTTGTGAATGGCTGCTGATTTTCTGGGAATGCAAGGATTGCAAGGTCCAGGTCCTGACCAACAGAAACAATTGTTAATCCTTCGTAAGATGTTAATGAATTATCTTCATTTAAAAAATCAACTTTTAAGGTTTTTGCCTGTTCTACAACGTGACGGTTTGTAATGATATAATTTTTACCGTTCTTATCTACATAAACAAAACCTGAACCGAAACTTCCACCATCAATATATTCTTCCATTGAGTCTGCAAATCCAGTTAATCCGCTTTTTCTGAAGTTTGATGCGTATTCCTTCATGTCTTCAATGGCCTGATCGTAAAATATTTCATGAACTGCACAGACATACTGTTTCACCTGTGAGAAACAGAAGAATGGGATTAAAAAAAGAGTGATTATATAAAATATTTTTTTCATGATTATTCCTTAATAAACTCTACATATACATTTACTTCATGTGGTGGCATAGAGAATTCATATTTACTGGTAATTATTTTTTTATCTTTGAAAACAATAAATGAGTTTTCTTTTATCTTATAACCTGAATCAGGAGTTACGTTTATGCTTACCGAAGTTCCATAGCTGTATGCTTCCTGGTCTGCACTGATTTTTCCGTTTTCTACAGGCATAAGATTTACTTTATATGTTTCATTTTTTGATCTTGCATCATATTCTTCTATTTTTACTGAAACATTCTGGGATGGCATAGAAAAGGAATATAAATAATTTCCGGAAATATTGAAGCCTTCGAAAGTTACAGGGTATGAAGCTCCATCTTCTCCTGTAATTTTCACATCATCTGTTTTTATGCTATAAGAATTATAATACAAGTCTACTTCGAAAATTACTTTTTCTCCTTCCTTGGCTGTCTTGGGAGCGTTGCTGATTTTTGAATATTGTGATGAATATTCGATTGAGTATGATTTTTTTTCTGAATAAGTTTCTTTTTGATTTTCAGGAATAAATTCTCCTGCAATATAATAAGTACAATCCATGTCTTCATAAAATTTCAAATCAAAAGTGTATTCTGTTTCTGAAATTTTATTTATTTTCATTTCTTGCGGAGTATATTTATTATTGTGTTCTGATACAGTCAAAGAGTTTTGTAAAAGCTTATAACCTTCCTCTGGATTTACATTTATTGTTACTTGATTTTCTTTGTATATATTTGCTGAAATTTTTCCGTGTTCTGTTTTTTGAACAACTATTGTCGATGTTCTAGTTTTGAATGAACATCCTGTGAAAAATAGAACTAAAGAAATTATAACTGATATGTATTTTATTTTTTTTATCATTTTGTTCCTCTTTTAAGTTTCTATTTTTTTATTGTTATTTTATTGGAATAAAGTTTAAGGACGGGATCATTTATCCAGATGATAAGAGTTCCCGATTCCTCTGTTGGTTTTGGAATTTTCGGGAAGTAGATTATTACTTCTGTCGAAGATGAAATATTGTTCATAATATAATCTTTTATTTCTTCCGGGTGATTTTCATAAAAATAATTTAAATAAACGCGGTCTCCAAATGTATTTTTTAATGAAAAATATGAAGAAGTTGATGAAACTGATTTTAATGTTACAGGTTCATAGCCTTTCGGCAGGTCTTTTATGGAAAGGTTTATATTCAAAATGTTTGAAGCTTTTGAATTATAATAATTATCCCAGAGATATATTTCATTTTTTCCTATTTTCATATTGTTTTTGGGAATTTGAATGCTGTCATTTAAGATCTTATAGGTGTAATCGCTACCATTCATCCTTACATAACAATTATTATTTGGTTTTGATGAAACTTTTATTGTTATAGTGTCTTCTTCATCGTAAAAAAACTCAGAGGCTGAACAGGATAGGGTTGTGGAACTGAAATAAGCTTCTATTTTTACTTCAGGATCACTGTCTGTTTTTATTAAGACGGTTACTTCCTCAGGAGAATCTGAGACTTGATTTATTATTTCAGCATTCAGTATAAGGAAACTTGTGAGAGTGTAGCCTTCTGCTGGAAGAAACTGAACTTTCGCAAATGAAAAAGGTAAAAGTTCATTGTTTTTTATATCAGTAAGAACTTTTACAGTTCCTGATTCTTCCCCTGTGTGTATTTCTATTTCTGGAGATTTTGCTTTTAGTGGTTCCAGGCCTTTTGAGCAGCTTGAAAGTGTGAAAAGGGTGATTGTTAATAATATTAGCGGGGTTAATATATGAACTTTTTTCATAGTACAGTCTCCTGAATTTATTATACTGTGCAATTTTCGAATTCGAAAGTTATTTTATACTATACAAATTTATTAAATATAACTTGACTTTTGATTTGTGTAGTTTTAATATACTATACAAATGAATGAGCAACGCCAGTATATTGCTATAGATTTGAAGAGTTTTTATGCCTCTGTTGAATGCGTTTACCGCGGTCTGGACCCCCTTACGGCAAATCTTGTTGTAGCAGACACTTCCCGGAGCGACAAAACTATATGTCTTGCAGTATCACCGGCTCTTAAAGCAATGGGTGTTCCAGGCCGGCCACGGCTTTTTGAAGTTAATCAAATAATAAATAAGATTAATGAAAATGTGTGGCCGCCTGTTGAATACATTGCCGCAACGCCTAGAATGGCGGAATACATAAAGGTCAGCAGCCAGATTTATGGTATTTATCTGAACTATATTTCTCCTGACGATATTCACGTTTATTCAATTGATGAAGTTTTTATTGATGCCACAGGCTATCTGACTCTTTATAACTGCACGGCACATGAACTTGCCATGCGAATGATTCAGGATGTTCTTTCACAGACCGGTATTACGGCAACAGCCGGAATCGGAACCAATATGTATCTTGCAAAAATCGCCATGGATATTGTGGCCAAACATATTCCGGCCGATAAGGATGGGGTGCGCATAGCAGAACTTGATGAACGGTCTTACCGTGAAAAGCTTTGGGATCATATCCCCATAACGGATTTCTGGCGGATTGGACCGGGAACTGCAAAGCGGCTTGCTAAATATGAACTTTACACAATGGGGGATATTGCCCGCTGTTCTGTGGGAAAAAAGCCTGTTCCAGGTAAGGTGGTGGGAGACTTTTATAATGAAGATCTTCTTTATAAAGAGTTCGGTATAAATGCTGAGTTTCTCATAGATCATGCCTGGGGCTATGAAAACTGCCGCATAAGTGATGTAAAAGCCTATACACCGAAAAATCACAGTCTCAGTAACGGTCAGGTTCTGCCACATGGTTATAATTACGAAAATACAAGACTTGTTGTAAAGGAAATGGCAGAAGAGCTTGCCATGACACTTGTATCAAAGCACCTTGTTACAAATCAGATTGTATTGTATCTGGGCTATGATATTGCGAATCTTCGTAACGCCGGGATACGGGAAATGTATTCGGGAAATTCGGAATTGAAAATTGAAACGGATCACTGGGGGCGTGAAGTTCCAGGCTCTGTAGGTGGACGTGGTAACTTTGATATGTGGACAAGCTCTATACGGATGATTTCTTCCATGGCTGATAATCTTTATGAGCGGATAAATAATGATAAAAATCTTCTTGTAAGGCGTATAAATATTTGTGCTGCAAATGTTATTACAGAAAGTGCCGCAGAAAAACTTGAAAAAGAAAAAATTGTTCAGGGAGATCTGTTCTGCGATGTTGAAGAAACAAAGAAGTTTCATGATTTTATGAAACGCGAGCTTGAAAAAGACAAAGCTGTTCAGGAATCTGTTCTGGAAATGAAAAAGCGGTACGGAAAAAGCGCCGTGTTTAAAGGCATGGATCTTCAAAGTGAAGCTACAACTTTGACCCGGAATGCCCAGATAGGAGGCCACCGTGCGTAATGATTATGCAGATCTTATTGATATGCCACATCATGTATCAGACAGTCATCCACGCCTTAGTATGGAGCAGAGGGCTGCCCAGTTTATGCCTTTTGCAGCCCTTACAGGGTTTGAGGAAAAAATTGAAGAGACATCAGAAGAAACTGTTTCACGAGTTCTTGCCGGTGAGAGAGGCTCTCTTTTTGACGAAGATTCCTGAAATAAAGTTGCATATTTCAGCAAGAATAATGCCGGCAGGAACGTCAACAAAGACATGTTGTTTTACATGAACAGTAGACATGCAGACCAGGACGGCCATAATGAAAGAAGCCCATTTGTATTTTTTTGAAATTTCAGGGTTTGAACGGACAGCAATCCAGCACATCCAGCTCATATAGCAGTGAAGAGATGGAAAAAGATTGTCCGGGCTGTCGGCTGCGTAAGTAAGCTTTACAAGGAAATCTATAAATGGTACAAAACTGTCTCTTACTTCAGGGCGGATAATTGTAGTTGGGAGGAAAACAAAAAAGAGAAAAGCAATGTTTTCAGCGGCAATATGAGCAATAAGAAACTGTTTCCGTTTTAACGGTTCCTGTTTTGAAGCCAAGTACATGTTTGACACCCAGAAAACATAACAGCCAAGGTAAATAATAATAAAACCAGGTAGAAAAAGAATGGAATTATCAAGGAAGGTTGAAAAATTGTGATGAGGACGCCAGTAACTTAATAGACGACCGAAATAATAGGCAAGACAGTTATAGCCGAAACAGATTGCAGTAAAAAGTACATCCCGTTTCTGAAGTTTGAATTTGCTTTGCAAAATATAATCCTTGTAAAAAGTTGTTATATTTTAAGATAACAAATTCAAACTCCAGTTGTCCAGTTAAATCTGAACAGGACGAAATTTATGAATGTGTAATTTCTTTTGCTTTTGCTTCAACTTTTTCAGAAAGTGCTTTTGCGTCATTCTGGTTTTCACTGATGATGCGGACAAAAACAGAACCTGCAACTACAGCTTCAACGCTGGATGCAAGGGCTGCAGACTGTTCGCCGTTTGAAATACCAAATCCGCCGTAAATCTTGCTTCCGCCGACTCCAACTTTTTCAAGGAATTTCAGTGTTGCGTCATCAATTGTTGTATTTGTTCCTGTAATTCCAGCTCTAAGGGCAGCGTAAATGTACTTGAAACCTGCATTTGCAAGTTTTGCAAGGCGTTCATCACTCATACTTGGAGCAGCTACTGGAATGTTTTCCATACCGTTTGCTTTACAGGCAGCTGTAAGGCCTTCGTCGTGGTCAAATGGAAGGTCCGGAATAATCATACCTTTTACACCGGCTTCTGCGGCTTTCTTACAGAAAGCTTCAACGCCAGGAGTATAAATAAGGCTTCCGTAGCTCATAAGGTAAATTGGAGTGTCTGGAAACTCCTTGTGGAGTTTTTCAATAAAGGCAAGACCGTCAGCTGTACGGTATTTTCTTTCAAGAACTTTTGTACAGGCGTCCTGGATGGCAGGGCCATCAGCACTTGGATCAGAAAATGGCAGCTGGATTTCAAGAATATCAGCTCCGCCTTTTACAAGGGCGCGGGCTGCTGTAAGTGAAAGTTCATCTGTAGGATAACCTGCAACCAGGTGGCTCATTAATTTAATTTTGTTCATAGCTTTATTCCCCTGTATTAGTTCATTACCTTTGATGAGTGGATTTCTGAATCGCTTTCAAGGCGTTCAACTTCGGCTTTAAGGAAGTCAATCCATTCCTGCTTTCTGAATACAGGACTTGTAATGAAGAGATCTTTGTCTCCGCGTCCTGACATATTGATGATTACCGCTTTGTCTTTTGGAAGTTCTTTTGCAATCTTCATTGCAGCGGCCCCTGCATGGGCACTTTCCATGGCAAAAAGAACACCTTCATTCTTTGCAAAGAACTGAATTGCTTCCAGTGCTTCCTTATCAAGAATTGAAGTGAATTCTACGCGGCCTGAGGCACCAAGAGCTGCAAGCTGTGGCCCGATTCCCATGTAGTCAAGACCGGCTGAAATAGAACGGGTAGGAAGAGCCTGTCCGTCTTCATCAAGAAGGAAGCGACTTTTATACCCCTGAACAATACCTTCACGACTTGCATTACCTGTCATGCGGCTGGCGTTTTCACCAACTCCAGGTCCAATGCCGCCGGCTTCTGCACCGATAAGACGTGGTTCTTTTTTGTCGATGAACGGAGCAAAGAATCCGATTGAGTTTGAACCGCCGCCAACACAGGCAACCATTGCAGCAACATCAATGTTTCTTTCTTTGCACTGTTTTTCAACTTCGTATCCGATAACACTCTGAAATTCGCGAACGATATCAGGGAATGGAGCAGGGCCAAGAGCAGAACCAAGAACATAATGTGTTGTATCAGGGTGAGCTGCCCAGTCGCGCATTGCCTCGTTTACTGCATCTTTCAGTGTACGGCTTCCAGATTTTACTGCGTGAACTTTTGCACCGTACATTTCCATTGTGGCAACGTTAGGCTGCTGGCGCTTTACGTCAATTTCGCCCATGTAGATTGTACAGTCAAGCCCGAGTTTTGCGCAGGCTGCGGCTGTAGCAAGACCGTGCTGACCAGCACCTGTTTCTGCGATAATGCGCTGTTTTCCCATGCGCTTTGCAAGAAGACACTGACCGATGGCGTTATTGATTTTGTGTGCCCCAGTATTTGCAAGACCTTCAAGTTTGATGTAAATCTGGGCACCGCCAAGAAGCTTTGTTGCTGTAGGTGCATAGTAGAGTGGTGTTTCGCGGCCAATGTAGTCGCGGCGAATAATGTTCAGTTCCTCAATGAATTCAGGATCTGCCATATATTTTTTGAAGGCAACTTCAAGTTCGTCCAGCGGACGACGCAGAACTTCTGCTACGTATTTGCCTCCGTAGTTATCAAAAAATCCATCTGTTGAATATGTCATTTGTTTATCTCCTTAAACAGTTTGTCTATAAGGTCGTGGTCTTTTATTCCAATGCTTTTCTCAACTCCGCTTGAAATATCAATCATTTCCGGATTGAACTTGTGTATGATATTGTATACATTCTCAGGATTAATTCCACCAGCCATCCAGAGTTTTCCTTTTTCGGAAGCTTTCTGAACAAGGCTTTCCGGAATAAGAGAACCAGTTCCGCCATCAACGCCTGGAATATAAGCGTCCAGAAGAAGTCTCATATTACCTGAATTGTAGTTTTCGCTGAGTTTTGAAAGCTGGTCTTCTGAACCAAAGCGGAATGCTTTGTATCCTTTCTGAAGATTTCCTTCGCATCCATGGAACTGAATTGCATCAAAAATTCCTTCTGAAAGAAGTTCATAAACTTTCTGTGCTTCAGGACTTTCAGGCATTGTAATTACACCAATAAAGCATGGGGCTTCAATGCCGGCTTTTGTACATGCATTTACAGTACATTTCCTTATATTTTCGATTTTTGAAAGGTCTGCATGGCGGCCGAACTTTTCTTCACAGATAAAACCAAGCAAGTCGGCTCCGCTTAAAGCGGCTTTTTCTGCATCTTCTTCATTTGTGATTCCACAGATTTTTACAAGAGGACGACCTTTGCCATCTTTTTCATATTTATTGATTTTACCTGCAATCTTTTTCCAGAAATCTTTTGAATATGTTTCTTTGTTTTCAGAAGCTGCTTCTGCACCAGACAGAAATCCTTTCACATATTCACAGGCTGCAAGACTGTCTTTTGCTACGGCTTCGCCAATAAGTATTCCGTCAAAACCAAGGCTTCCTGTAAAATAAGCAGCCTCAGGTGAAAGAACTCCGCTTTCTGAAATGACACGGATTTTCGAAGGTCTTTCATTTTCAGGAAGACTTTCGAATCTCTTTTCGATCATACATTTAATTTTCAAAGGAATGAGAAGATCGATTGTGAAAGTCTTAAGGTCCCGGGAGTTTACTCCAAGAACAACTTTATCTTCAGCATTCATTTCTTTTGCTAAGCGTAGAACTTTGAAAGCCTTTTCAACTGCTTCTTCGTCCCGGAGTTCAAGGAGAATTGAAAGCCCAAGACTGAATGCTTTTGAAGTCATTTCTAAAAGTTTTTCAGTTTCAAGAATACGAGCAATCAATAGAACTGCATCAGCTCCACAGCGGTATGCAATTTCAATTTCTTCAGGTTCAAGAAGAAAGTCCTTTCTTAAAACTGCGGCCTTGTTACCGTTTGAGTTAACGTATTCAGCTACAGCTTTAAGATCTTCCAGTGTTCCTTTGAAATAATTTTCTTCTGTCAGAACAGAGATGGCAGCGGTTCCAGCATTTACATAATTTCCTGCAGTCTGAACGGAGTCCAGGTCAGGCATAATATCGCCTTTACTTGGACTTGCCCGTTTTACTTCAAGAATTGTTCCAGGATTCGGAAGAAAAGGAACAACGGGCCTGTTTCTTGTTTCAGGTATTTCATGCCCAAGGGAGTATCCTTTCTTCGCTATATCGCTTAGCCTTCTGTCACAGATCTCTTTAAGTATGTTTGCCATTTTGTAATCCAATAGTTTTGATTAAAGGCTTTTTGAAACTTCAACAATCTGTTCAAGTTTTTTAAGTGTAATGCCTGAATCCATTGCATTAACTGCCATATCAAAACCTTCTTTCATTGTTTTAGCTTTTCCAGAAAGGTAAAGGACAGCACCGGCGTTGAGTCCAACGGCCGCACGGATTGTCGGACGTCCTTTGCCGTTCAGAACTTCAAGAGCAAGTTCGGCATTTGTTTTTCCGTCACCACCCATAAGTTCTTCTTCGTTCATGTTTTCAAGACCGAAGTTTTTAGGATCAATTATATACTGATATTCTTTTCCGTCTCCGTTAATCTGGAATACATGTGTTTTTGCGCATGGACTGATTTCATCATATCCGTCGTCACTTGTAATTACCATTACACGTTTTGCACCAAGCTGTTTTGCAGCGTGAGCGTAAGTTGACATCAGGTCCTTAGAGTAAACACCAAGAACTTCGTATTCAGCTCCAGCGGGGTTCAGAAGAGGTCCCATAATGTTCATGATTGTTTTGATACCCATTGCCTTTCGAACAGGAGCTGCAAAGCGCATTGCTGCATGGTAAACAGTTGCCATAAGGAAGCCGAAATTAGTTTCCTGAACAAGCTGGCATGTTTTTGCAGGATCAGCCATGATGTTGACCCCAAGGTTTTCAAAGAAATCAGCAGCACCGGATTTTGAACTGACAGCTCTGTTTCCATGTTTTGTAACCATCTGTCCGCAGCTAGCTGCAACAATAGATGAAAGGGAACTGATGTTGAAAGAACCTTTTCCGTCACCACCTGTTCCAACAATTTCAGCATGGTTTGTAAAATCAACTGGAAGTGGTTTCTGAACTTTTTTAAGTGCTTTTGCAAATCCTACGATTTCAGAAACAGCGGCACCTTTACATGCAAGTCCCATAAGAACTGCAGATGTAACTTTTTCATCCAGAGTTCCGTCTGCAAGATTTTCCATGAAAAGGGAAGCTTCTTCTTCTGTAAGGTCTTCTTTTGCAACAAGCTTGTTCAAAAGGCCTGGTACGTTCAGATTTTCACGACGGTAGCTTAAGAAAGCTCTGAAAATATCGTCGCCGTTTTCAGATGCAATTGATTCAGGGTGGAACTGAACGCCTTCAATAATCATTGTCTTGTGGCGTACACCCATAATTTCGCCGTCTTGTGAACGGGCTGTTACTTCAAAGTCCGGAGAAAGTGTTGATTCATCAATTGCCAGTGAATGGTAACGAGTAAATTTTCCTTTTTTACCCATGATGCGGAATACACCGCGTCCGTCTGTATCCATTTCTTCTACCACGCCGTGGCAGATTCTTTTAGCCTGAACAATTTTTGCACCAAAGGCTTCACCAATTGCCTGATGTCCAAGACAAACGCCAAGAATAGGAATCTTTCCTGCAAAGTATTTGATTGCTTCAATAGAAACTCCGGCTTCACTTGGTGTTCCAGGACCCGGACTGATTACCAGGCGAGAAGGATTCATTTCTTCAATCTGTTCTACAGTAATTTCTTTTGATCGGATTACTTTTACCTCTTCCTGAGCAAGGCGCTGAAGACTCTGAACAACGTTATATGTAAAACTATCGTAGTTATCAATTACTAAAATCATTTTTAATCACTCCTTATTTTTTTTCACCAGTAACAACGGCTTTAAGTGCGCCGAGCTTTTCATTTGTTTCTTCCCATTCACGGTCAGGGTTACTGTCGTAAACAATTCCGCCACCGGCCTGAAGTGTCCATGTAGCATCCTGTTTCAATGCACAGCGGATTCCAATACAGAAGTCCAGATCTCCGCTTGTCTGAATGTATCCCACAGCACCGGCATAGAAACGTCTGCGAACTTTTTCAAGACGACTTAAAATTTCGATTGCACTGATTTTTGGAGAACCTGAAACAGTTCCTGCAGGGAAGGCTGAACGGAGAACCTGAATCTGTTTGAAGTCTTTACGAACTTTTCCCTGAACGTCACTTACAAGATGCATAACATGGCTGAAGTATTCACAGTCCATGTAACGAGTAACTTCAACAGTGCCAGCTTCACAAACACGTCCAAGGTCATTACGGGCCAGGTCTACAAGCATAAGATGTTCTGATTTTTCTTTTGGATCACCCAGAAGATTCTGTTTGAGTGCTTCATCTTCTGCTGCATCCTTACCACGGCGTCTTGTTCCTGCAATAGGGCGAATTGATGCAATGCCGTCGCGTACGCGAACAAGACTTTCAGGACTTGAACCAACCAGCTGTCTGTCACCAAAATCAATGAAAAGAAGGTAAGGACTTGGGTTGATTGAACGGAGTCTTCTGTAAATTTCCATTGCTGAGTTTTCACATTCAATCTGAAGTCTGCGGCTAGGAACAGCCTGGAAAATATTTCCTGCAACAATTTCTTTTTTCAATGCTACAACTTTGTCTTTATATTCTTTTTCTGAAACTTCAAGATCAGTCATGATGCGATAAGGCATATTTTCTTCCGGTTCAGAAAGGTAACTGAAGTCCAGATCGTTAAGACGTTTCTTAAGGTTTTCAACAGCTTTTTCAAGATCAATCTGATGTTCTGTATAGTTCAATCCGAAAATGTGGAGTTTTTCAGAGAAATGGTCAAAAACAACATAAAGGTGACCAACAACAAATTCACTTTCAGGAATCTTTAATTCGTCTGTCTGTGGAGCAAGATTGATTGTGTCACATCTTGCACAGAATTCATAAGAAAGGTATCCAACGCCGGAAGCTGGAAGAGGAATATCTTTTACAGGAAGTTCGTTTTCTTCTGCAACGTAAAGAAGGGCATCAAGAATATCTGGTGTATGTGGAACAGTAGAACCTGGTGCAATCATTTCAATCTGGCCGCCTGAAGAAGCAACTGTTTTTTCTGTAAATGGAACACGGCGTCCATCAATCATAAAAGCAATGCCTTCATCATCCTGAAGAATATGAAAAGCTTCTTCTGTCATAAGAATGGAATATCTATCTTTTCCCTGGTTGAATCTTGCACTTTCGAGGATTGCTTTTGCCCCGATTTTTTTTGCAAGAGAAAAAGGTGTGTATCTGTCACTAGGAAGTGAAATATAAACACAGTCCGTACGTTTTGTCATTTTGTCCTCCACAAAAATGATGTTTCTATTTAGAGAAACATCATAATGTTACTATAAACAGAAACGTTTATGCTGTCAATAGAAATGTTTCTTTTTATAGTAACATTTTTGGGAGGTTACTGATTCTGAAGTATTTTTAGATATTCATTTTCTGGAACTGGCTTTGAATAAAGGAATCCCTGTATATATTCAACACCTGCAGCTTTTACAAGCATATCCTGCTTTTCGGTTTCTACACCTTCAACAAGAATATGAAGCCCTGAATCTTTAAATGTTGAAATCAGGTTTTTCATAAGTATTTCAATTTTCTTGTCTTTTTCCATACTCAAAACAAAAGATCTGTCGAATTTTATGAGGCTGAATGGAAGTCTTAAAACATTGGCAAAGTTTGAGTAACCGGTTCCAAAGTCATCAAGATAGAATTTAATTCCATATTCTGTAAGTTCTTTCATTCTTTTCCAGACAACTTCATAATCATCAATAATGATACTTTCTGTAAGTTCAATAATAATACTGTCTGGGGAAATATTATATTTTTCAATAAGCCTGAATATGTTTTGGGAAATATTGGGATTCATCATCTGTGCGACAGAAAAGTTTACTGAAACAGCTTTTACAGTTTCTTTGTTCTGACTTATAAACTGACAAACACGTTCAAAATTCAGTCTTCCAAGTTTCTCTATAAGACCGGAATGTTCTGCGGCAGGAATAAATTCAGCAGGACTTATGTCTCCAAGTTCAGTATCTTTAAGACGGGAAAGTGCTTCTGCATAAAGAAATTTGTTTTCGGAAATTGACATAATGGGCTGAAAATATACCTGGTATTTTTCAGATTCCATTGTCAGTTCGCTTTCAAGAATTTCAACAATTTTTTTATACCTTTTGTAACCTTCCATGAAATTGTAGTCACATTCCCGGAAAAACATTTTGGAAGTTTTTTCAAACTGATTTGTGAATATTCTGAAAATTTCTAATGCTTCATCATAAGTGCTTGCGTGCTCAGGAATTGAAAGGGCGGTTGCTGTATATTCAAAGTCTACAGGAGAAGCAAGACCTTTGTATGTTGTATTGAACCTGAAGAAAACAAGCTGAAGGCTGGATTCCGCAGGAATGAATTTGTTCGTTACAAAAATAAATTTAGATCCGCTTCTGTAAATGTCTCCTGAAACATAAAGACGGAAAAGTCTCACAAGATATAAAAGTTGTATATCTAGTTCTGTTGTGCCAACTTTTTCTTGAAGTACTCCAAGATTATCAAGATGAAGAAAAACCATCTGATAATGATTGTGGTTTTTCTTCATCATTCTCATCAGATGCTGTTCAGTTTTTAATCCCGTCTTGAAATCAATTTCAATTCTGTCAGTTTGAATTGCAACATAAATTAAAATCAGTGGAATTAAACCTGAAGTTCCCGACATAAGGTATGAGGGGTGAATAAGCTGAAAAAGGGAAAGCATAAGTGTTATGGCAGGGTAAAGTATAAATACAACAAACATACGCCGTGACATAGTCTTATGATTCTTAAAAATCACTATTTCCGTAATGAAAATAACTAGGGTTGTAATCAAAAACGGGACAGATTTTAAAGGACCTCTAATATAACTTTCTTCAGTAAAACTGAAAATCCAACCTGTCCAGAAATTGGCGATTAAAAGGCCAAAATATATTAAATATATAAGAATTGTTGTTGATACATAAAGTTTAAAATATTTATGAGTCGAAGAAATAGTGAAATAACAGTAATAACAGAAAATGAAAGGGGTTAGTGAAAGAAAAAGGAAAAAGATAAAAGATACTATCATTCCTGTGTTTGCTGATATTAGGGGGTATCGTTCAATACAAAAAACCGAAAGCATATCGGTTCCTGATAAAAGCATTACAGAAACTGCACAAAGGAAAAAAAGAAGGTTGCGAAGATTCTTCAGGTAAAATGCAGAGAGTATATAAACTACAAAAACAAGAGATGTTATGAACGCACAGAATTCACCTAAAATGTTGTACAAAAACTTATCCTCTAAGTTAATTTTACACTAGAACAAAAGCGATTTCAAAACAAAAATTTATTTATAGAAAAACTTGAGTAAAAAAAGGTACATAAGTTACAAGTATCAATATTACTATTTGGGCGATAAAAAATGGAAGCATTCCTTTAATTACTTTTGGAAGCGGCTTATTGAAAGCATAGGATGCAATAAAAAGATCCATTCCAACAGGTGGTGTTAAAAATCCAATTGAAAGATTCAAAAGGAAAATAACTGCTGCCTGTACAGGGGCTATTCCAAAGTTTTCTGCAATTGGAAGTAGCAGAGGAGATACAATCAGAATTGCACTGAACATATCCATAAGACATCCGATTATGAGCAGGAAAATGTTCATAAGGATGAGGAATACATATGGAGAGTGAACGTACTGACTTATAAATTCTGTAAGGATATATGGAATGTTTGCATCAAGCATAAAGTAGCTGATGCCGCTGGCTGCTCCCAGAATGAAGAGAACACCACCGGAAACCGGAACACTTGATGAAATGACTTCCACAGATTTTTTGAAGTCAAAGTCTTTTCTGATTAAAGTTGAAACAACAAAGGCGTAAATTACAGAAAAAGCTGAAACTTCGAAAAGGTCAAAAATGCCATTAAAATAGAAAATACAGATGAAAAACGGCATTAAAAGTTCTGGGATACAATGCCATATAGATTTTCCAATTTCTTTAAATGAAAAAGGAGGGCGTTCTTTTTGTCTGTCAAAATAGATTCCTACTGCAATCATTGAAATTGCAAGAAGAAGACCTGGTAAAACCGAACCTTTGAAAAGTTCAAATACATCAACTGAAAAATAGTTTGTTGATGCGTACATAATTATTGCTGCGCTAGGCGGGAACAAAAGCCCGATTGCTCCGCTTGATGTAACAAGGCTTTCTGCTCTGTCCTGGTCGTAGCCGTTTCCTGTAAGTACCACTGTAAGAAGGGAACCAAGAGCAAGAATTGTAACTCCGGAAACGCCTGTAAATGTACTGAAGAATGTTGTAACGATTACGGCAGCAACTACAGTACCACCACGAAACCATCCGAAAAGGCTTTTGAAAACTTCAACATAACGTTTTCCTGCGCTGGACTGCGAAAGAATGTAGCCTGCAATTGTAAAAAGTGGAATAGCAGCAATATTACGGTCTGTAAGAATTCTGTAAGTTTCAAGTGGAATTACATCAACGTACCCGCCACTTTGTGAAAAAAGAATATATGAAATACCACCAAGGACAAGGAAAAGTGGAAGACCAAGGAATGCCAGGAAAATCAGGAAAATTACAAAAATCCAAATTGTGGCATGTGAGAAAGAAATCCACCATTCATTGATAGCATATAATGCCGGAACGTTTTCTATGCCAAAAAGGAAATAAAGAATTCCTGTAATTGAACTTTGGGAAATGAAGAATGAAAGGATAATTCCTACACATGCTGAAATCCATGATGTAGATTTTTTTTCGCTTTCAGAAATGTTTGAATAAATTTTCATTGCTATCATAGAAAGGTAGCAAAGAGGCAGGAAAGCAAAAATAAGTTTTGTACTTATTCCCCAAAAGCTTTCTGTAAACTGAAGTGAGTTTGAAATCTGGCAGAGACAGTCAAGAAAAAGGGCTGTAAGAATACAGACCGTAACAGAAGTCATTACTTCTTTTGAAACTTTCTGAAACCAAATAGGGAAACGGTCTGTAAAAGAAGCAAGGTTCAGATGACGATCATCTCGCCAGGTTACGATTCCGGCAATGCATGAGAAAAGGAAAACAAAATTGACCATTGCTGAATCAGCACCCATAACAGGAATGTTTAACGGGCCCTGAATAAATTTAATTACAAGAGGAATAACTGCAAGTATAAAAACCAGCCCTGATGAAATCCAGTCTTCAATTTTTCTAAGCATTGGGGAACTCCAAAGAAATATTTACTCTCCGCGGTATTCTTTCAGAACTTTCTGAATATCGTCATAGAATTTTTTGTCGATGATACCTGTTGATGTCATAACTTCGCTGTCTTTTCTAAGGCTTTCTTCCATAGCCTTTAATTCGCTGTCATTGAGTGTTACCAGAGTACATCCGCCTTTAACGCAAAGGTCAAGATATTCAGCATCTGCATTTTTCTGTTCTTCAACAAAAGTCTGTTCTGCTTTCTTGATACATTCTGTCATTTCAGCTCTCTGAGCTTCAGAGAAACTGTTCCATGTTTTTTCATTGATAATAAAAGAACAGATGATTGGACAAAGTGGAATGTTCAGAATATATGGAAGTTCTTTGTAATACTGACCTGCATAGCCATACATAGGAATTGTGTAGAATCCTTCAAGGCCACCAGGAGTTTTCATGCTCTGGAGCATTTTATTAGCAGGAACATCTTCTGTTTTGTAGCCTGCAGCTTTGAAAGAATCAGTCAGGTCTGAGAGTCCCATTCCACCAACTGAAAGTTTCTGTGATTTAAGATCTGCACTGTTGTGAATTGGTTTCTTTGTATAAAAGTATGCCCATCCAACAATAAACTTACCAATAAGAACATAACCTTTTTCTGAAAGTGCTTTAGAAATCTGAGGTTTGAATGTTTCGTAAATAAGGTCAATTTCTTCCTGGTTGCGGAAAAGGAAAGGTGCACAAAGAGTGAAAATATTTGTGTCTGGAGCCAGAGCTGAAATACCAATGTTTGTGAAAACTGCGCCATCGATAGGAGCTTTCTGACCAGGGCGAACAGAATTAAGCTTTGAAACAACTTCTGTTTCTCCGCCCATTGCAGTTGCATTCATGAACTGCATTTTTACCTGTCCGTTTGTAATTTTTGCCCATTCCTGGGAAATGCGTTTTGATTCAATATCCCAAACTGAGCGGGATGGTGCGATTGTTGCAATTTTAAGTGTTGTCTGTGCAGCAGCGGAAAAAAGAGTAACTGCTGAGATAATTGCTGTAATAAGTGCTTTTTTCATTTTTTCACCTCTTAAATATTACCATTCAAGAAAGTAGTCACCTTTGGAATCCAAAAGTTTTTTTGCTTTCTTCTGACTGATAGTAGTTGTAAGTCTTGTTGAAGGATTATCATCCGGATTTATGTTAAGGGCTTTGCGTAAATTATCTACAAAACCTTCTTCATCACCTGTAGGAATACAGAAACATTCTGCTTTTATGATGTAAGGGTTTGGTGTTGTTCCGCCTGTAAGTTTCATTGCGGTTTCACAGTATTCCATACCTTTTTCCATATTTCCGCCAAATCCTTCTGGAGCTGCGGCATAGAAACGTGCAAGAACTTCATAAACATCAACATAATCGTTTTTGAGAGAAAGTGCTTTTTCAAGAACAGCAACAGGAGCAGAAAGATTTCCAAGAAGTTCCGGGTTCAGCGGATCCAGAGAGAATGCACCAAGCCATCCGGCACCAAGCCAGTAAGCTGTTGTAACATCATTCTTATCGAGCATATCTACTGCTTCTGAAATCTGATTTTCATCAGCTGATTCAATCAGGTTTTTGAAACCTTTGTGGCGGCCATCCAGAGCGTTCAGACAGAAATCTCTTCCTTTAAGATAATGATATTCAGCACGGATGAATTCTTCATTCTGTTTGTCAAACTGATCGATAGGAAGAAGTTCTGCAGGAGACTGAACGAATGCATTGGCATACATTACATTTAGAGAACCTGTCTGACTCATAAGTCCAAG
Source organism: Treponema sp. (assembly GCA_024402535.1). Taxonomy (GTDB): domain Bacteria; phylum Spirochaetota; class Spirochaetia; order Treponematales; family Treponemataceae; genus Treponema_D. The sequence goes on along the minus strand of JAKSTN010000008.1, from coordinate 47,024 downwards.
GTGTTCAGGATTCTGGCTCTGAAGGATTTCATACATTTTTAAGGCAGTAGGGAAAAAGTCACCGACAAGAGTAATATCGCTGTCACTTGTGATGGCAAACATTGCATCTGGTTTGGCATTCTTTTTTGCTTTTTTCTGTTTATTAGGAATGCCTTTTTCGTTTGCTCCTGCAAGTCCTGTAGAGAGTGTATTTACAATCTTGTTTGATGCACAGGACATAGAAAGGAGTGAGAAAATTACTGTTAGATAAAATACAAATTTTTTCATAATATATATGGAAGTAATTATAGAAAAAAAATATAATAAAATCAAATAACTGCATGTTTTGGAGAAATTGAAATGGACTATTCAAAAGAAGAAGTAATTGAGTTTATCAGACAGGAAGATGTTAAGTTTATACGTCTTGCTTTTTGTGATTTTTTAGGAAATCTTAAGAATCTTGCAATTACACCGGAACAACTTGACCGGGCCTTTGAGTATGGTATTTCTTTTGATGGTTCTGCAATAAACGGTTTTGCAACTCCAGACCATTCGGATCTTTTCCTTGTACCTATTCCTTCAAGTCTTACAGTTCTTCCATGGAGAAGCACAACCGGAAAAGTTGTTCGTATGTTCTGTGAAATACGAAATTCTGATGGAACTCCTTTTGAACGTGACGGCCGCTTTATTCTGTGGCAGGCACAGGAAAAAGTGAAGGCTGCAGGTCTTAATGTAAAAATCGGTTCTGAATGTGAGTTTTATCTTTTCCAGAATGATGAAAAAGGAAATCCTACAAAAAATCCTTTTGATAATGCAGGCTATCTTGATGTTGCTCCTGCGGACAAAGGCGAAAATATCCGCCGTGAAATTGTACTTACTCTTAAAGAGATGGATATTCATCCTGAATCTTCTCATCACGAAGAAGGACCAGGGCAGAATCAGATTGATATCCGTCGTGCCAGTCCTATGAAAACAGCTGACAATATTATAAACCTTATGACAGTTGTCAGAACCTGTGCCGTACGCAACGGTCTTACTGCAGATTTCAGTCCTAAACCTTTAAGCAGAAAAAGCGGAAACGGTTTCCATATCAGTTTATCTGTAAAGTCGAAAGACGGAAAAGATGTCCTTCCTCAGTTCCTGGCTGGTATTCTGGAACACATTGAAGAAATGACTGCTTTCCTGAATCCTGTTCTGAACTCTTACGAAAGACTTGGTTCAGACAAGGCACCTAAATATGTAGGCTGGGGAAGACAGAACAGAACTCAGTTGATTCGTGTACCTGCTACCCGTGGCGACGAAGAAACAAGAATTGAAGTTCGTTCACCGGATCCTTGTACAAACCCTTACGTTGCTTATGCACTTATTATTCTTGCAGGACTTGACGGAATAGAAAAGAACCTTCCTCTTCCAGATCCTGTTGAAATGAACATGTACACAGCTCCAACTGAAATTACATCTAAGTTGAAGAAGCTTCCGGAATCTCTTTCTTCGGCAATTGATAAAGCACGAGGAAGTGAGTTTATTAAGAAATCTCTGCCTCAGAGTATGATTGATTGTCTTACAGCAAGTAATTAGTTTCGGGTTTTCCAAATGGCAAAATTAAAGACACCGCGAAAAGTAATGATTGTCTCAGAAAGCGACAGCTTTTATCAGATGATAAAAAGCATTATGCCGCCTGCAGATTTTTCGCCTGTATTTCATGCAACCAGCGGAAGTGATGCCCGTCGAAAACTTCTCGAACTTCCAGTAGATATTCTCATTGTAGATTCACCTTTAAGTGATGAACACGGAGTAATGTTTGCGGATAGTTTTGCTGATACAAATATGGGAATCATGCTTCTGGTTCAGAATGATATGTATGAACAGGCATCAAGCCAGGTTGAAGAAGAAGGGGTTGTCACTCTTCCAAAACCTGTAAGTCCTGAAATTTTTTATACTGCATGCCGTATGCTTAGTGCAATGACTTTCAGAATCCAGAAAATGGAAATTGAAAAGAAATCTCTTCAGGATAAAATGCAGGATATTCGTATTGTTAATAAAGCAAAATGGCTTCTTATTGAAAACGAAAAAATGTCTGAAGCTGATGCTCATAAACATATCGAAAAACTTTCTATGGACCGTCGTCGTTCCCGTCGGGAAATTGCAGAAGAAATCATCGAAGAATACGAATAACTTTCTTTTTCTTGTTACAATCCTAAAGAAATTATAAAATGTATTAAAATGTTTTTTTAATGTGGGGTTTCTATGAAAAAGTTTTTGCCTCTTGTAATGTGTCTGCTTGCAACAGGTTTTATTTCAGCTTGTTCTCAGTCCAATTCAAAAGTTGATGGTTTATCTTTCATTGAAATAGTTTTACCCGATGGTCCTGCGTTAGGACGTGAAATCGAAACAGAAAACCAACAGACAATTTATAATTTTCTTCTTACTGTTTCAAATGAAGCTGATGAAAATGATTCTGTTTTCAATACAGGGAAAAGTGGAGAAAAATTGAAAGTAGAAGTAAATCCTGGGATTTATTTTATTAAGCTTCAGGCCTTTGCTTTAGAAGATACAGAATTATCTGATGTTCTTTATGAGGCTTCAAAAGAACATGTAGAAGTGTTTGCTGGAAAAGTAACAAAGGTTTCTCTTGAATTATCAAAAATTATATCTGAAGCAGAAGAAGGAAATGTTGAAGTTTCTGTTTTTGACCCGGCAAATATTTCTATTACAGGAAAACATGTTCTTGAAGTAGATGATTTTGATTACGAATATTCCACATTAAAATTCCCGGGTGCATCTTATATCTGGTATTGGGATGGTGAAGAAGTTGAAAATAAAACACATGAAACAGGTGAAACCTGTGCTATCAATACTTCAAAACTTGAATCTGTAGAAACCGGTTTGCATACTCTTAAGGTTGAAATTGAATGTAATGGAGTATGGGGGGAGGCTTCTATGGAAGTAGGAATTATGCCTGAATATCATGTTTATTATAATAAAAGTAAAGGGGGTTCTTATCCTACTGATACTGATACAAAAAAGGAATCTACAGAATGGAAATTGAGAGCTGATTCAGATTTTGAAAAATATGGATATGTTTCAGGGGTAAGTCCATTAACTGCATCTTGTTTTGATAATAATTATTCTTTCTACACTGCAGAGTTTAATAACGAAGGTTGTCAATTAGATCAGTATAAATTTAACATTTTTAATGGTTATTCTGCATCTAAAAAAGAAGCTTTTGCTACAATTTCTACAGATGAATATTTTATACCTCGAATGGCTTCTGATGGAGATTGCATTTATTTTATAACTAGTTCGCGAACTTTTGGTGAAGACGGTAATGAAAAAGACAAGTTTGGTTTTTATTTTGATTCTGAAAAAGATAAGAATAATCTTTGGCTGATAAGAAAAAATGAATCAGAGCCTTCAAATATTAATGTATCAGATTATATGACTGTTTGTACTTCTGTTTCTTATGAAAACGGACATTTATACGTAGCAGGTTATGAAATTGAATCTGATCATATTTATAAAGAAAATTATGGTTATGATGAAAATGAGAAAACTGTAAATGTTTATGACTATCTTTATAAAATTGTAAAATTCCCTGTTGAAAATAATATTGTTAATACTGAAAAGGGAAAATGTGAAAACATTTATGAGTATTATGACCATGATGTAAATGGATCTAATCTTCTTAGTGAAATCTTGGGTAAAAGTGGTGGAAGTGGTACTGTTTCTGTGAATAATCAAATTACCGATTTAATTGTAAAAAATGAATGTATTTATGCTCTTCGTTGTGAAAATATTAGGTCTGATGATCCTTACTGTCAGAGATTCTCTTTCTCAGTTCTTTATAAAGACAGGTCTGCTACAGCTATAATAGAAGAGAGTATAAGACATTTAAGTAACAATGAAACTGTAAAAACTGATAGTGGTGATTACAGTGAAAGTATTCTTCCAGTTAGAATCTATGCTGTAAGACGTAAGGAACTGGATTTTGTTGATTCCAATTCTGAGTCTAAGGCGTTAATCCGAACTGTAAATTTATCTGATATGGATTCAATTCTTGTAAATAGAAATGGCGAGTATGGATATTATTTTGATGTAAACACATATGGTTCATCATTAAATGTTGAAAATCATTTGTATCAGGCAGGTAATTTTGAATCTGAATTTGCCCCTATTGATAATTCTGTATTCTAATTTATGCTGATTTCTGTCTGTATACCGGTTTATAAAGGAGAACAGTTTTTGTGGCGGTGCCTGGAAAGTTTAGCTGCCCAGACTTTCCGTGATTTTGAAATAATCGTGGTTGATGACTGTTCTCCCGGGCTTGATGAAAAAGGCTGGAACTGTAAAAAAATCTGCAAAGTTTTCAGCCGTAAATATAAACAGAAAATAAATTATTTCAGGAACAGCCGCAATATGGGCTGTATTGATGCAAGGCGTAATGCGGTTTACGAGGCGAAAGGAAAATATATTTTTTGTCTTGATGTAGATGATGTTCTTAAACCGGAATGTCTTGAAGTCCTGGCAAAGCTTGCAGAAGGAAAAAATGCAGATATTGTTCAGTGCGGTGCCGAAGTAGTTTTTGCAAAAGATGCAGATTCTGAACATAGCGAAGTAGATTTGAACAATAAAAAAAATATGGAAGAGAAGGCTAATCTTCTTTTTGAAGGTGAACTTTTAGGAAAAGAAGTTTTTGATTTTTCGGTGATCAATCATAAAATCAATTTCTTCGTTTGGGGAAAGCTTGTTCTGCGTCAGGTTTTCCTGGATGCATTTGAGAAAATACCTCCATGTTATTGCGTGTGGGGGGAAGACTATCTTATTTATTTTTTTGTAACTTATTTTGCAAAGAAATATGTAGGAATAATAGATGAACTTTATGTTTATTCTGTAGATACAGGAATTTCTTCCGGTCAGAAAATTGAAGATCTGGTCAGGTGGGAAAAAGTTTGTTCTGTTTCTTCTGTATTTTCAATCATTTTTGATTCAATTGAAAATGAGAATCTGGAATTGTCAGATGGACAGAAAGATGCTGTCAGACGCCAATGTAATACTTATGTGCTTTCTACATACAGGTATTTTAAATATTTCTGTATTGAAGAAATCAAGCCTCAGGCATGGGAAATGTTCTGTGATTACTGGGGAAAAAGTTATGTTGAAAAAATACTTATCGCCGCAGGCGAAAAGGAGTAGTTGTAATGAAAATTAGAAAAATGTTTGCTTTAGTTTCAGGAGTTTTACTTTTAGCCTCCTGCGAGTTTATGAATCAGAAAGACAATCTTATTAAAAACTCAGAAAAAGAAACTCCTGTTGTTTATGTTGATAATGGAGAAGATTTAACTGAAGTCCAGACAGGTGTTTTGGTTCTTAATATTGCCGGGACTACGGCCAGAATGATTCGTCCGGAATTTAATTTTTCTGAATATACAGACTGGCAGATTTCTTTTGGTAAAGAATTCCAGAAACTTGATAATTCAAATCAGAAATTCGTTCTCCCAATCGGAAGTTATACAGTTTCTGTAAAGGCATTCAGGTATTATAAAGGACAGAGTGGAGAAAAAGTTCTGGCTTCAACAATTGTTGGTGTAACTGATGTTACAGTAGATGTTCCAACAGAAAATAAGCCATTTTCAGAATGTAATATTCTTATGGCTAGAGAAATGAATGATGAAGAAACTGGAAGCTTTCAGTATTTGTTTACAATTCCTGCTAAAAACTTTTCTGCTTATTATGACGAATCGAACCCCGATTTTAATCCAAAAAAATATGTAGTTGCTTCATTAACTGGTCTTTCTGTTGAGCAGGAATATGTTTTTAATAATGAAAATGAAGATGGTGTACATGTTGAATGTACTAAGGCTACTGTTGAAGAAATTAGCGAAGATTATGAAGGAAAAGAAATTACATATAAAGTTGAAGTTTTTAATTTTTGTTTAAAGGGAGAAAATCTTTTACCAGGTTATTACCGCCTGAAAATTGATTTTGAAACTTCTAATAATATATATGTGGATTCCGACGAACACGTAACTTCATATTATACAAAAGCATTGTTTGAATATCCGGATAATCTTGTTGAAATTCTTCCAGATGAAGTTACTTTTTATGATAGTACCATAGATGAAAAAATCTGTTACGAAGAATTTAACAGCGATAATCCAATTAGCTTAAAAGAACTTTCAAAACTTTTAATTACTTGCAGTAAAAATGATGAAAGAGTTCTTGAAATAAATAATTTAAAAGAAGCAAGTGATTATTTCCCAGTTTCTAAACTTAATGATTTAATTATAAAAAAAGGTATAAAAGTTGATGTAACGATGCCAGAATATTTTGACGAAACATCATCTTTTAAAGATAATCCATATTTATATGGTGTTACTTTTGAATCTTCTGGTTATTTTATACTTCCGTCAGGTTTCTTTAAAAACTGCTCTGGTTTGAAATATGTAAGATTTCAGCATGAAATTTCTATTAAGGAAGGAAATAAATATCCGTGGCTTGAAATTAAAGAAGGAGCTTTTGAAGGTTGTAGTATAATTACTTTCCAGGTTCCAGAGGAATCGCGCGAACTTTACAACCAAATCTTTATGGATTACTTTGGTGAAGGTAATTATAAAATTGAATCAATTCAACCCTATTTTGATTTGTTCGAAACAAAATAGAAAACAATAAAGACAATGTAATTGAGGATTTTGAATTAACTAGTATTTCAAATAATTTTTGGGGGTATTTATGAAAAATTATTTTGATCTTACAGGACAGGTCGCAGTTGTAACAGGTGCTTCTGGCGGTCTTGGTGTACAGATGGCAAAAGCTCTTGCAAATCAGGGAGCTAAGATTGTCGTAATGGCACGCCGCAAGGACAAAATTGAAGAAGTAGCAAAAGCTATTGCTGATGAATTTAAAGTTGAAACACTTGCTATTCAGTGTGACATTACTGACACTGCAAATGTTGAAGCTGCAATTGATGAAACAATTGCAAAATTCGGAAAAATTGATATCGTTATTAACAATGCCGGAACAGGTGCTGTTGCTCCGGCAGAAGACATTACAGACGACCAGTTTGAACACGAAATGAACATTGACCTGTTCGGAACATTTAAGGTTGCTCGTGCTGCTGCAAAAAAATCAATGATTCCAAACAAATATGGTCGCATTATCAATATTGCTTCAATGTACGGTCTTGTTGGAAACAAAGTGGCAGGTTCTTCACCATATCATGCAGCAAAAGGTGGTGTTGTAAATCTTACACGTGCACTTGCAGCAGAATGGGGAAAATACAATATCACAGTTAATGCAATCTGTCCGGGTTATTTCTACACACCGCTTACAAAAGAAACCCTGGATTCAGATTTCTTCCAGGCAAATGCAAAAACTATGATTCCGGAAGAACGCTACGGAAACGAAGGCGAACTTGATTCAGCCGCAATCTTCCTTGCTTCTCCAAGCTCAAGCTACGTTACAGGAATCATGGTTCCTGTAGACGGCGGATACACCTGTATGTAAGCTGAATCTTGTTTCGAAGTTTTCAGTCCCTGAAACAAGTTCAGGGTGACAATTTATCCCGAATTTTTCCGTCATCCCGAACTTGTTTCGTCATCCCGAATTTTTCCGTCATCCCGAACTTGTTTCGGGATCTTTTTGTTATAACTTGGGGAAATTCGTTATAGTTTTCGTCATTACGATTTATTAGTATTCCATGGTATGAAAAACTCAACTTTGAATATGACAGAAGGCAGCATAACAAGCCTTCTTATTCGTTTCAGTATTCCAATGCTTGTTGGGAACCTGTTCCAGCAGTTATATAATATAGTAGATTCCATCATTGTCGGGAAACTTGTAGGTGCAGATGCCCTTGCAGCTGTTGGTGTTACAGGTCCAATGGGATTTTTCTTCTTTGCACTTTGTAATGGAATCGGTGCCGGCGGTGGAATTGTTACTTCCCAGAATTTTGGAAGCGGCGACACTAAAAATGTAAAAAGCTGTATTACGAACGTGGGCTATATTATGATTGCTTTCCCATTTGTTGTAGGCATTGCAGCATTCTTTCTTTCGGGACCACTTTTACGTCTTCTTGATACACCATCTGATATTTTCCCTGAAGCTTTTACTTACCTTCGTATCACCTGTATTGGTCTTGTTTTCGTTTCTGTTTACAATTACATTTCTTCAATGCTTCGTGCTCTTGGGGATTCAAAAACTCCTTTATACTTTCTGATTTTTTCATGTATTTTGAATACATTCCTTGATCTTCTTTTTGTTAAGACTTTCTATATGGGAGTTTTTGGAGCTGGTGTTGCTACTTTAATTTCACAGTTTATTTCTGGAGCCTGCTGCATTGTTTTTGCCTTCAAGACAAATGAATATTTCAAACTTTCTAAAGCTGATATGAAAGTGAATCCTGAAGTAATCAGACGTTCCGTAAAAATCGGAGTGCCGCTTTCACTTCAGTTTTCACTTATCGCAATTTCTACAATGGCACTGCAAAGAGTTGTAAATACTTTTGGTGCTGTTGCGGTGGCTGCTTTCACTGCTACAAGCCGCGTTGAACAGCTTATCCACCAGCCTTATCAGACTTTAAGCGCCGCTCTTTCAACATTTACCGGTCAGAACTTTGGTGCAAAAAAATATGAACGCCTTCTTAAAGGATACAGAAAAGGCATGAAACTTATGGTGATTTTTACAATAAGCATGCTTGTGGTTATGCAGATTTTTGCAAAACAAATTACAAGTATTTTCATCAATGAACCTGATGTAATTGAAATGGGGGCAATGTCACTGAGAATAACAAGCTGGTTCTATTTCTTCCTTGGGCTTATTTATACAGTCCGTGGAGTTCTGAACGGCGTAGGGGACAGTTTCTTTGCTTTATACAACGGCATTATTGAAGTTATCGGTCGCTTTACTTTCCCGGTTCTTATGACAATGATTCCTTTCTTCGGCGTATGGGGAATCTGGTGGTCAGTAGGCGTTGTCTGGCTTTTAAGCGGAGTAACAGCCTGGGGCCGTTACCTTGGATTCCGCCGAAAAACCTTAAAGGTGATTGAAACACCAGAGAAGTAGCTTCATCGTTTTCTCACTTATCATTCCGTTACTTGAAACCCACAGGCTGAAGAAAGGCATTTCAAGCATTGCAGCTTTCATCATCTGGTCCTGGCCTTCTTCGCTTGTGATTGTTCCGTTCATAATCTTCAGCGTGATTTTTGTGAACAGTCTTCCGAATGGGGAACTCTGAACATCAGAAAGACAGTTGTCCATGGTGAAAGGACGTTTAGCTTTTCCGGCAGGTTTTGGTAACGGGTGTCCCAAAAGTTTTTCAAAATCCTGATCAGGGATTTCTTTTGCTTCCAGCATTTCAGTTGAGTAAATCAGCTTTTCTATTGAGCCCCCGATTCCGAAAATGATTTTTCCGTCATGTTTTTTCCATGCTTCATTTTCTACATCAAAATATGAAAGTTCACGTTCATCAATTCTGATTTCAACTTTTTTTGTCGTACCTGGTTCAAGTTCGTTTTTTGAAAATCCTGCAAGATTAAGTCTTGGTGAAATCACAGTACTTTCCGGGAAAGAAACAAAGACAAAACTTGTTTCCTTGCCTTTTACAGTTCCTGTGTTTGTAACATCAAAAGAAATTTTTGTACCTTCAACAATTAAATTTGAATATTCAAAATTTGTGTAGGAAAGTCCATGACTGAATGGATAATTTACTGGCTTTCCGTTTGTATAAAAATATCTGTAGCCTGTGAAAATACTTTCTTCATAAATTACGTTCAGTCTGTCGCCCGGGAAATTTTTATAAGCCGGACAGTCTTCATCTTTTTTAATCCATGTTTCAGAAAGTTTTCCCGAAGGATTTTTCTCGCCCGATAAAAGTTTTGTAACTGCTTTTCCACATCCTTCTCCCGAAAGATACATAAGGAGAATGGATTTTACTTTGTCCCGGAATGGAAGTTCAACCGGAGCTCCGCACATAAGAATTACAATTACGTTTTCGTTTACTTTGCAGATTTCTTCAATGAGATTAATCTGATTTTCAGGAAGCTTCATTGTGGTGCGGTCAAGACCTTCTGTTTCATAACTTGGAGGAAGACCTGCAAAAATCAGGGCGGCTTCTTTTCCTTTTGAAATGTTTACGGCATCTTCTATAAGCTTTGCAGAATCTTCTTTTTCTAAAAGGTCATAGCCTTTTGCATATTCAAAATCAAATCCTTCTTTCTTCAGTTCCTTAAGAGGAATATCAATTTTATGAGGATTTATTTTTGAGCTGCCGGCTCCCTGATATCTTGGCTTTTCAGAAAATTCTCCGAGAACTGCAATCTTTTCTGATTTTGAAAGTGGAAGAAGATTATTTTCATTTTTCAAAAGGACAGCACTTTCTGTCGCAATTTCTACTGCAAGTTTGTGGTTGTTTGCTTCAAGGTTCTGGTAAAATACTTCAGGCTTTTCTTCGTTGGCTTTGAGGACAAGTTCAATAACTCTCAAGGCACAGGTGTTGATTTCATCTTCTGTGATTTTTCCAGCTTTGAAGTTTTCTAATACCTTAGCGTTGTTTACGCCGCCGTTTCCCGGCATTTCAAGGTCTAGACCTGCTTTTACACCGGCGGTTCTTTCATGAACGGCGCCCCAGTCGGAAACGGTCATTCCTTTGTAGCCCCAGCGGGTTCTTAGGATGTCTTTTAAAAGTTTTTTGTTTTCGCTTGAATAAGTTCCGTTTATTCTGTTATAGGAACACATGACAGTCCACGGCTCTGCTTCCTTTACGGCAATTTCAAAAGGCTTTAAGTAATATTCATTAAGTGTCCGTTCATCAATTACGGCACTTACACTCATGCGTCTTTTTTCCTGATTGTTTGCCGCAAAGTGTTTAAGGCTTGTCCCGACTCCTACAGACTGAACACCTTTTATGAAAGCGGCACCCATCTTTCCTGCAACCACCGGGTCTTCAGAAAAGTATTCAAAGTTACGTCCGCATAATGGGCTTCGTTTCATGTTTACACCAGGGCCAAGTAAAACAGAAACGTCTTCCTTACGGCATTCTGTTCCTATGGCCTGTCCCATCCTGTAAAGAAGATTTTCATCAAAAGAGCAGGCAGAAAGACTTGCCGTCGGGAAGCATGTGGACTTTATGCTTTCGCCGACGCCGAAATTGTCCTGGCTTGCCACCTGCTTACGGAGCCCGTGTGGACCGTCGCTTACCATGATGGACGGAAGCCCTGCGTGATCAATTCCGACTGTGTGCCAAACATCGCTTCCGGAAAGAAGAGAGATTTTTTCTTCAACCGAAAGTTTTGAAAGAATGTCTTTTGCTTTTGATGAAATATCCATAATCGTTTCCTATTTTCTGTTTTTCAGTTCATTGCAGATTCGTTCATATTCTTTTTCGTCAATTTTGTATTTTGCCCGAATGATGATATAAGAAATGAACATTACAAGTAATGGAATAAGAACCATGCCAAGTCGGAGAATCAAAGTCTGGTATGGCTGAACTTCTGAAATAAAATTGTCTGCCATTTTCAAAGCTTCTTCACGGCCTATGGCACCTGTAGAAATATCTACTTCCAGCTTTGAAATGTTCTGGCTTACGGCGTAGATTCCGGAAACAATCAGAATAAGGCTTGCACAGCCCTGGTTTAAAGCTCCTGAAAGTTTTGAGGCAAATGATCTGATTGCACTAATGATAGAGTCGTGGCGTTCCCCGTAGTTCAGTTCATCATATTCGATTGTGTTGTTCACCATTACAATCATTGCAAGATTTATGATTCCCTGTGAAAGGAAAATAATAAAGCCTGTAACATCAATCAAAATAAGACTTTTAGGAAGAACGTATCCAACGGCAAGAAGAATAAAGTAACCTGCAAAAAGCAGAATCATGCAGATAGAAATGATTTTTGTTCGAGAAAGTTTTTTTGTAAGGAGAGGGAAAATGAACTGGGCGGCAAGGGTTCCAAGCCCGTACATTACTGTAAAAATAGTGACAAGGTCTCCGCTTGAAGAATATCCGAATTCAAAATAGAAAAAGTTTACTGCAAGTAAAAATAATAGCTGTTGGCCAAGACAGAAAAGAATATAGCTTACTCCGATATGACAAAGCTGGTCGTTACGAGCAAGAATTCTTGCCATTGCTTTAAGTGAAACATCATTTTTATTTTCTGTTCGTTCTGTTTCTGTAACGCCTTTGTATGTGAGTGTCTGACAAAGTGTGAAGGCTACAGCAACAATCAGAGCAATGATTCTGAAAGCCTTTACGGCGTTCCCCGCAATTACAACAGGAACAATTCCCGCAACCAGGAATTGCCCGATGCAGACAAAAATACCCATTGTTGAAACAAGGTTTTCACGCTCTTTCTGGTCGCTTGTAAGGCTTGGTAAAAGGCCCCAGTAAGCAATGTCGTTTACGGTGTAGGTCATTCCCCATAAAAGATAAATAAATGAATAAAAGATTACGAAGGACCATCCTGAAGGACGTACAAGAAACATCAATATAATCACTATGGAATTCAGTATTGCTCCCCATAAAATAAAAGGCCGGAATTTTCCGCTTTTGAACTTTGAGTTTTCGATTATTGCACTCATAAGAAGGTCGTTTACTGCATCCCAGATCATGCAGGCAACCATAACGGCGGAAATAACTGCAAACTGACTTACTGTCAGATGCATGGTGTACTGAATATAAGTGAGGATAAACATGCTTACGAGAGTGTAAGCAGCGTCACGGCCGGTAGCCCCAACACAATAGGACCATTTTGTAGTTTTTGAAATTGTCATAAAAATATTATAACACGAGGTTTCTGAAAATAGGATATTTATTCATTTTGTGATTTTTGATAGAATATATGAGAATTCTTTAGAAAATGGATTCAAAAAATTATATAAAGAGGCCTTAAAATGGTAAAAGCAATCGTCGGTGCAAACTGGGGTGATGAAGGAAAAGGAAAAATCACAGACATGATGGCTCAGGATGCAGACATCGTTGTTCGCTTTCAGGGTGGTGCCAATGCAGGACACACAATCGTAAACAAATACGGTAAATTCGCTCTGCACACACTTCCAAGCGGAGTTTTCTACGAACATACAACAAGCATTATCGGAAACGGTGTTGCTCTTGATATTCCACGTCTTTTCAAGGAATACAATGAAGTTGTATCAAAAGGTGTTCCAGCTCCAAAACTTCTGGTTTCTGACCGCGCTCAGATTGTTATGCCTTATCATATTAAATTTGATGAATACGAAGAAGAACGCCTTGGTAAAGCAAGTTTCGGTTCTACAAAATCGGGAATCGCTCCTTTCTATTCAGACAAATATTCCAAAATCGGTTTCCAGGTAAGTGAACTTTTTGGTGATGAAGATGTTCTCAAAACTCACATCAAGAAAGTAGCAGAAATCAAAAATGCTATTCTGGTAAACCTTTATCACAAAGATCCAATCAATGAAAATGAACTTTATGAAACATTGATGACTTACAAAAAAATGGTTGAACCATATGTTTGTGACACATCAGCATTCCTATGGGAAGCTCTGCAGAACAACAAGACAGTTCTTCTTGAAGGACAGCTTGGAACTATGAAAGATACAGACCATGGTATTTATCCTATGGTTACTTCTTCTTCTACACTGGCTGCTTATGGTGCAATCGGTGCCGGAGTTCCTCCATATGAAATCAAGAAAATCGTTGCAGTTTCAAAAGCATATTCTTCTGCTGTAGGAGCTGGTGCTTTCGTTTCAGAAATCTTCGGTGATGAAGCTGATGAACTTCGTCGTCGTGGTGGAGACGGTGGTGAATACGGTGCTACAACTGGTCGTCCACGCCGCATGGGTTGGTATGACTGTGTTGCTTCTAAATACGGATGCCGCCTGCAGAGTGCAACAGATGTTGCTCTTACAGTTCTTGACGTTCTTGGTTACCTTGATGAAATCCCTGTTTGTACAGGATACGAACTGGACGGAAAAATCATTACAGACTTCCCAGTTACTTCTAAACTGGAAAAATGTAAGCCTGTTCTTGAAACACTTCCAGGATGGAAATGCGATATTCGCGGTATCAAGAAATATGAAGATCTTCCTGAAAACTGCCGTAACTATATTGAATTCATTGAAAAACATATTGGTTTCCCAATCACAATGATTTCTAACGGACCTTCACGCGAAGATATTATTTACAGATAGTTTGAATTAGGTTTGAGGTCGTGCTGAATTAGACAATTCTGTCATCCTGGCAGATCATCTGTCATCCTGAACTTGTTTCAGGATCCAGATGCTGAAATAAATTCAGCATGACTTTAATCCAGATTCATACTTGCAATTAAAAATGAAATGTTATATATTAAATAAATACATTTCATATATCCAAGTAAATATTGGATCTGCTTTGGCTGATCCCTCTATTAATACATAGAGCACCTCCGTTGGGGGTGTAAAAAAAAAGCACTTTTGGATTTTGTACAATTCAAATGCCTTTTTTTTAGGAGAAATCATGGCTTACTTTTTTGAAGAACCATCACACACATTCGACGAATACCTTCTGGTACCTGGCTTTACATCTGCAGACTGCATTCCTGCAAATGTTTCTTTGAAGACACCTGTTGTTAGATACAACAAAGCAAAAGGTGAAAGTTGTCCTCTTACAATGAACATTCCAATGACAAGTGCTGTTATGCAGGCTGTTTCAAATGACACACTGGCTGTAGCTCTTGCTAAAGAAGGTGGAATTTCATTCATTTACGGTTCACAGACAATTGAAGATCAGGCAGCTATGGTTGCCCGTGTAAAAGCTTACAAAGCAGGTTTTGTTTCATCTGATACAAACATTCGTCCAGATGCAACTCTTAATGAACTTGTTGCAAAGATTGAAGCTACAGGACATTCGACAGTAGCTGTTACAGAAAATGGTGAAGCAGACGGAAAACTTGTTGGTATTATTACAGAACGTGACTTCCGTATGGGACACGTTGCAGAAAATGCAAAAGTTTCAGAATATATGACTGCTCTTAAAGATTTGATTCTTGCAAAAGAAGGAATCTCTCTTGAAGAAGCAAATGATATGATCTGGGAAAACAAAATCAACCAGCTTCCAGTTGTAGATGATAACGGATGTCTCGTTGCTTTCGTATTCCGTAAAGATGCTGCAGCTCATACAGAAAATCCAAATGAACTTCTTGACAGTCAGAAACGTTATATCGTTGGTGCCGGTATCAACACACGTGACTACATGGAACGTGTTCCTGCTCTTCTTGCAGCCGGTGTTGATGTTATGACACTGGACTCATCAGAAGGATTTACTGAATGGCAGAGACGTGCGCTTCAGGACATTCACGCTAAATGGCCTAACGCAAAAGTTGGGGCTGGTAACGTTGTTGATGCTGACGGTTTCAACTTCCTGGCAGAAGCTGGTGCTGATTTTATTAAAATTGGTATTGGCGGTGGATCAATCTGTATTACTCGTGAACAGAAAGGTATTGGTCGTGGTCAGGCAACAGCTACAATCGAAGTTGCTAAAGCCCGTGATGAATACTACAAAAAGACAGGTATCTACATTCCTATCTGTTCTGATGGTGGTATCGTTCATGACTATCATATCACTCTGGCTCTGGCTATGGGTGCTGACTTTGTAATGCTTGGACGTTACTTTGCCCGTTTTGATGAATCTCCAACAAATAAACTTATCGTAAACGGTAACTACGTAAAAGAATACTGGGGTGAAGGTTCAAACCGTGCCCGCAACTGGCAGCGTTATGACCTTGGTGGAAAGAAAGGAATGGCCTTTGAAGAAGGCGTTGACTCTTACGTTCCATATGCCGGTTCACTTCATGACAACGTTGCAACAACAACTGCAAAAGTTATCCACACAATGTGTAACTGTGGTGTTGTTACAATTCCTGAACTCCAGGAAAAAGCAAAGATTACACTTGTTAGTGCAGCTTCTCTCCGTGAAGGCGGCGCTCACGACGTAGTTGTAAAAAACAGCATCAAAGCTAACTAAGCATTAATTTAGTAATTAAAACTTAATCGAACGGCGGTTTCTTCCAGAAACCGCCGTTTTTTTTCTTTTTATTCTTATCTTTTTTCCTTTTTTAACAAAAAAAATCTATATATATAGTGTGGTTTTCTTATCACAAATGGTTTTATAGGAGGCTAAAATGGCTAATACGACAAGTGAAATAAGAACAACGCTGAAATATAAGGATCGTTTATTCAGGGCAATTTTCAATGATAAAGAACACAAAGACTGGTTATTGTCATTATATAATGCGGTGAATGATTCAAATTACACTAATGAAAAAGATCTTGAGATAACTACTTTAGAAGATGTTATTTACATGAAGATGAAAAATGATATTTCATTTATATTGAATAATCAGATGAGTCTTTATGAACATCAGTCCACATATTCACCAAATCTTCCGTTACGCGGCTTAATGTATTTTTCTGAACTCCTAAGAGTTAAGTATCACAACTCTAAGATATATTCGAATTCAAAAATTAAAATAGCAACACCCAACTATATTGTTTTTTACAATGGTGAAAAAGATATAGGGGAAAGAATGGTTTTAAAACTTTCCGATTCATTCGAAATCCCTGTCAGAAAAACTGATGAATGCTATGAATGGACTTGTACTGTACTTAATATAAATAAAGGAAAAAATGAGAAACTTGTAAAGTCATGTAAAGCCTTACAAGATTATGTAGAGTATGTTACTATGGTAAAAGAAAATCTTCGGGCTGGAAAAGATCTTGAATCTGCAGTTGAAACGGCACTTGATGAAGCAGTTAAGAAGAGATTTTTGAATGGTTATTTCGATCAGCATAGGGCAAGGATAAAGGCAATGAGTTTAACAGAATATGATGAAGAAGAAGCAAAAAAAGTTTTTCATGATGACGGTTACCGCGAGGGTGCCGCAGCTCAAAGAGCCGAAGATGAAATTTTAATAAAACAGAAAGAAGTTGAACTGGAAGAAAAAAAAGCAGCGCTTGAAGAAAAAGATGCCGCGCTTGAAGAGAAGGATGCAGAAATTGCCAGATTAAAGGCTTTGCTTGCGGGGAAATGAGCGTAAAATAGATGAGTGAGAACTCGATTTTACTATAAGATGGCTGATTTTGAGGGGAATTATAGCAAAATCGGCATTTTATAGCCCTTTTGTTGACTGTTTTTCTGTTTGTTTGACTATAAATGTTTATGAAAATGTGTATTTATAGCTGTTTTTTGATAATGAAAGGCTTTGCTGGTTGGGAAATGAGCGTAAAAGAGTTGGATGAGAACTCGATTTTACTATAAAATTGCTGGGTTTAAGTGGAATTATAGCAAACTATGTGAAAAAAAACGAAATAAGGGTTCATGACTGGGATAGTTCTGTTTCAGTCCAGAGTGGTGTTGTTTGATTAAGTTTTAAAAAAACGTCTTATTTTAATACAAAGTTTTTGAGTTTTTAGTTTTGTTTAGGGCAGTTTGATTTGAGAGTTTATAGGAAAACAGAGTATTTTTTTGAAAAATAAGTTTTTTCTGTTTGATTGATGTGATTTATTTTTGTCATCCCTCAACACCTGTATAAAAAAGTTAGGTGAAATATTTCCGTTGCGCTTCATGTTTTCATGGACTTACGATTTCGAAAACAACACAATAAGGGTGGGTGGAAAATTTCCGTTGCGCTTCATGTTTTCATGGACTTACGATTTCGAAAACAACACAGCAATGGTAGGTGATTTTTTTGTTTCAAATTTCCCCGAGTTTAAGTGTTCAAAAATAAAACAAAAAAAAGCGCTTCCGTGAGGAAGCGCTTTTTTCCATAAATTACTATTTATAAGAATTAGTAATTTGTAATTGCTGTCCAGCCTTTAGCTGTAACAGTTGTTTTTGCTACTGATGTATGTCCAATAGCAATGTTGTCGAATGTTCCTTCTACAGGAGCTTCGCCAGTTTTTGTAGTTGTACCTTTACCAGAAACCTTTACGTTTTCAGAACATGTTACAACAAGGTTAGTTGTTGCTGTAAGTTCTGCATCATCAAGAACGATGCGGAGTTTAGATCCGTTGTCTGGTGTTGATACTTCTTTTGGAGTAATTTCTGTATAAGAAACAACTTTTGTTGATTCCCCGCTAATAGCAGTTACAGTAGATGTTTTCTTTACATAAACTTTTACAGATGATTTATCTGCACCTGCGATCTTTGTAATTGAAGTGAGTTTTGATGTAACATCTTTATCAGCAACCCATGTTTTTCCTTCAGTAGGAAGGAATTTGCTTGCATTAATGTAGAATACACCGTTTCCTTCTGATGAAAGAGAAAGTTCGAGTTTGTCTGTATCTGGTTTAAGATATTTTGCAGCGATAGAAGAAAGTGAAGTTGTATTTGTACTGTTAGCGTTTACAACCTGATTGATAGCTGGTACTGCATATTTATTTGTTGTTGTAGGAAGTGCAATGTCTTTTTTGTCAAGGTTAACATTTACAACAACTTTGTTTGCATCTGTTGTTGTGTAACGAACAGGAATACCGCGTGCAACGTTTACCAAAACTTTGTATTCGCCAGGTGTTACATCAGCTGCAGTGTCAGATACGCTTGTATATTCTTTTGTAACATCTGCTGCAACCCATGTGTCATTTACTGCATCATATTTTTCAAAAGAAGCATAGTAAGAATCTAAAACAGCTTTGTTTGCATCAGTATCAAGTGTTGCAGAATAAATGAGTTTAGCTTTTTCATCATCATAAGATGCTGAAAGAGCTGGAATATCTGCTGTAGCAGCAGGTGTTACAAAATATCCTATTGGTGAAACGTAATTTGCATATCCTCCATATACTAATGTAATTTTATCTGAAAAATATGCATTGTCTTCAGCTTCACCCCAGAACTTATCGCCATCAGCGTCAAGTTTTGCACCTGTTACAGTATCAATTGCAGAAGCATCAACTGTAATAAGGTAATCTACAGGAGCTTCTTTTCCTTCACCTGTTTTTACAGAAACGTAAACTTTTGTTCCTGTAACATCTTTTTCAGGGTCAAGAGCGAATGATGCTTCAGGGTATGCTTCAAATGTAATTGGAGAATCAATATCAGCTGCTTCTCTGAATTTTTCCATTTTGAAACCACTTGCAGATTTCAATGACTGAGAGGCTGTAAGTACGAGTACGTATGTATCGTTTTTATCGTTATTATCTGTATCAATGTAGTCCCATGTTATAGGGGTTGAAACAGAAATTGTTACAGCAGACTGTCCTGATGAAATCTGTACTGTGTCTGTTGAGTTATTGTATTTTGCTTTTACAGCATCATCAAAAGAACCTTCAGTTCCTGTGAAAGCGTTTTTACAACCTGCAAGAATCATAGATCCACACAGAATTGCAGAAAAAAGTTTTGTATTTTTCATAATTTACTTTCTCCCTATAATTAGAATTTAACTGTTGCAGCAATAGTCATGCCATTGAACATTGTTGTGATGTTAGCAATACCATTGCTTTTTACTGCTGAAGCACCGAATGAACAATCAAGAAGCATGTTGTCTGTCATCTGGAATGTTACACCTGCAGAAGCAGAAGAAGCAATGTTTGTGAATGTGTTCATAACATTGTTATGTTCTTTTTTTGTATCAGTATTTACACTTGGTACAGTGTTTGTTTCAGTTTTTCCGTCTTTGTATTCAGTTACAGTAACTGTTGTTTCTTTTGCTGAAGCTAATTCTTTTGTAACTTTTTCAGACTGAAATTTATATGCATCACAAGTTGCACGGTAACCAAGGTTCAGTGTTACAGTTGGTTTAAGAGCATACTGAGCTGCAAGGTTCAGTGTAGGTGATACAGTTACAGTTGATGTAGAAGTAAGTTCGTTAGAAGGTGTAGTTTTAGTAGTTGTTACTTTTGTAACATAGTTTCCACTTGTAGCAGAAGCAACTGCATCTGTGTAATCAATTGTTTTTACTGTTACTATACTTTTTGCGTTATCACTTTCTTTTTTGAAGTTCATATTAACTACTGCTTTTGTGTTGAATGCAACAGTCAGTTTTTCGTTAAGTTCAGCTGATTTTCCGTAAGTAAGTGTAACTTTATGGTTCTGGTTAGCATTCTTTGTTTTGTAGCTGAAATCAGTTTTATTTACAGTTGTTTTTGAACCATCTTCTTCAGTTACATAGTTTACAGTGTTTGAACCATTAGAATGTCCCTTAGATTTGATTTTAGAACCGTCTGCAGCTTTTACCGAATTTGTTCTTACATCAAATTTTCCTTCATATTCGAAACCTGCATCAAAGATTCCAACTGAAACATTTGGGATAATTCGAATGTAACTTTCATCTTCGATATCTGTAGTTGATTCAGAAACAAGTTCTCCTGTTTTATTGTTGTACCATGTGTAAGTTTTTGTGTTATTCGATGAAGTATTATTATTGATGTCTACTTCCAGGCCTGCTTTAAGAGCAAGTTCATTGTCTCCGATAGCAATAGGCATACCAAATTCTACAGCAGGTTTATAAACAATTGTGTTTGTTTTGTTTGCTTTGCGAGTAACATTACCTTTGTCTGTGTTTACATCACCAGTTTCTTTGTAGCTTACATCACCAGTTGTTTCTTCTGTTGAAAGAACTGTTGTATTTGCAGCTGTTGCACCATTGTCATAAGTCTTTGTTCCAGAAGTATCAAATGTTGCTTTGATACCCATGTTTCCAATTCCTGCAAGAATTGAGAATTTGTTTGAAGCATTCCAAGAACTTGCTTTACCTTCTGTAATTTTTGTTTCTACAGATTTAGAATCTTTTGCGTTGAGATTAGTTCCTTCTGTCTGTGTTGTAGAAGTTGCAACAAAGTCATTGCTCTTCCCACCGAAAATGTTTCCGTCGTAAGCAGCTCCGAAATAAAGTCCAAATGCATTGAATGCTGTTCCTGCATTGAGGTCGCTTTCGCTGACATTAACGTTTACGAAAAGTTTTTCGAAATCTACATTTGAGAATCCGAGAACATCCATGTACTGGTCACCTTCTGTTGCGAAGAGCCCCTTAGTGGCTGTATTTGTAGGAGAGGCAAAAAGGCCTGCCATCATACATGCAGCCATTCCGCTTGAAAGCAGAACTTTTGAAATTTTTTTCATAAAAATCTCCTTTAATTTTTATGTAGTTTTAGATTTTATCCTCCACACTAAGGCAGAGATTATGATTCGTAATAAAGTGAATCAATCTTTTTGACATACATCTATATTGTACCTAATTAATATCAAAAATGTCAAATATTTCTAATTTTTTTTTCATATCGCTTTTTTTCTATATTCTTTTGAAAGGAGCGTTTTTTTTCGGTATAATCTATATAATATGTTTGATTCTGGAAAGATTGTAATTCGCGGTGCCCGCGAACATAACTTAAAAAATATTGACGTTACCATGCCCCGCAACAAGCTTGTTGTTATTTCTGGGCTTTCAGGTTCGGGAAAAAGTTCCCTTGCTTTTGATACTCTTTTTGCAGAAGGGCAGCGCCGTTACATGGAAAGCCTTTCTTCATACGCACGTCAGTTTCTTGGCACTATGGACAAGCCTGATGTTGATTTGATTGAAGGTCTTTCTCCTGCAATATCAATCGAACAGAAATCCACAAATAAAAATCCGCGCTCAACTGTGGGAACCATTACAGAAATCTATGACTATTATCGTCTTCTTTTTGCAAGAACCGGTCACGCACATTGTCCTGAATGCGGACGGGAAATCCGTGAACAGAGCGTGGACCAGATTATTGATTCAATCATGAACTGGAAAGACGGCACAAAGATGCAGATCCTTTCTCCGGTTATCCGCGGAAAAAAAGGTGAGCATCAGAAGATTCTTGATGATGCAAAAAAGCAGGGGTTTGTCCGTGCCCGCATTGACGGCGTTGTGGCAAGCCTTGACGACCCAATCAAACTTGATAAACAGAAAAAGCACACAATCGAAATCATTATTGATCGCATTGTGAAAAGCGAAGAAATAAGATCACGTCTTTCGGATTCAATTGAAACTGCTCTTACTGCAAGTAACGGAATCATCATTGTTACAAAACGTGAACCTGGCGAAGAAAGTGATACCGAAGTTTTCTTCAGTCAGAAGAACGCATGTCCTGACTGTGGTATTTCCATTCCGGAACTTCAGCCACGCCTTTTTTCTTTCAACAATCCTTTTGGTGCTTGTCCTGAATGTACAGGTCTTGGTGAAAAAATGGAGTTCAGTGAAAAGCTGATTATTCCTGATGACTCTTTAAGCATTGCAGAACACGGCCTTGGACCTTACTCGCCGACAAGCCAGTGGAATATGACACGTCTTCAGGCTCTTGCCGATGAATATGGTTTCGGCCTGGACACGCCGATTAATCAGCTTACTGAAAAACAGTATGACATGCTCATGAACGGAAGCGACAGGCCCCTTCACTGGATTTACTACAAGCAGAGCGGTACCGGTATGAGCGAATACAATGAGCCATGGCCAGGTGTTATGAATGATATGCGCCGCCGGTATGTGGAAGCCTGGGGTGACGCCATGAAGACAAATCTTGAAAAGTTCATGACTCATCAGACCTGTACCTGCTGTAACGGCCGCCGTCTTCGTAACGAAGCTCTTGGTGTTACTGTTGGCGGTAAAAGCATTATCGAAGTAACGGAACTTTCAGTTTCTGATTCCATTGAATTTTTTGACAAACTGGAACTTTCTGAAAGTGAAGCAAAAATCGCTTCTCAGGTTATGAAAGAAATTAAAAGCCGTCTCCGCTTCCTTCAGAATGTTGGGCTTGATTACCTGACACTTGAACGAGCCGCCGAAACTTTGTCGGGTGGTGAAGCACAGCGAATCCGCCTTGCAACACAGATCGGTTCGGCCTTGTGCGGCGTAATGTACATTCTTGACGAACCTAGTATCGGCCTTCACCAGAGAGACAACCAGCGCCTTATAGATACTCTTACAGCTCTCCGTGATAACGGCAACACTGTAATCGTTGTTGAACATGACGAACAGACTCTCCGCACTGCCGATTACCTTATTGATATCGGGCCTGCAGCCGGTGTTCACGGCGGTCAGGTGGTTGCAGCGGGAACTCCGGAAGAAGTTTCAAAAGTTCCTGAAAGTCTTACAGGACAGTATCTTGCAGGAACTCTCCGCATGGACATTCCTCAGGAACGGCGTAAAGGAAACGGAAAATTCATTTCCATCCGTGGAGCTTCGGAACATAACCTTAAAAATGTTGATGTTGATTTTCCTCTTGGAACTTTCACCTGTATTACCGGTGTGTCTGGTTCCGGTAAATCAACTTTGATGAGCGATATTCTTTACCCGGCACTTTCAAATAAAGTGATGCGCACAAAATATGATGTTGGCGCATGTACTGAAGTAAGCGGCTTTGAACATATCGATAAAGTTATCAATATTGACCAGTCACCGATCGGGCGTTCGCCTCGGTCAAACCCTGCAACTTATATCGGAGTGTTTGACGCAATCCGCGATCTGTTTGCAAGCCTGCCTGATTCAAAGAGCCGTGGTTACGCCAAAGGCCGCTTCAGTTTTAATGTTAAAGGCGGACGCTGTGAAGCCTGTCAGGGCGCCGGAACTAACCTTATAGAAATGAACTTTTTGCCTGACGTATTCATTGTCTGTGATGTTTGTAACGGAAAACGTTTTAACCGTGAAACTCTTGAAGTCTGTTACAAAGGCAAAAATATCAACGATGTTCTTAATATGACTATAGATGAAGCCTGCGATTTCTTTGTAAGCATTCCTCATATTTCAAGAAAACTTGAAACATTGAAGTCTGTAGGTCTCGGTTATATCCAGCTTGGACAGTCGGCACTTACTTTGTCTGGCGGTGAAGCTCAGCGCGTAAAACTTGCAAATGAGCTTGCCCGTGTATCCACCGGTAAGACACTTTACATTATGGACGAACCAACAACAGGGCTTCACTTTGCCGACGTAAAACAGCTTATGTCTGTTATTCAACGTTTAGTTGACCAGGGAAATACTGTTCTCATGATTGAACATAATCTGGATGTTATAGGACAATGTGACCATATTATTGACCTTGGTCCTGAAGGCGGTTTCCGTGGAGGTAACATTCTTGTTACAGGAACACCGGAAGAAGTTGTAAAATGCGAAGAAAGTCATACAGGGCGCTTCCTTAAAGAAGTGCTTGAAAAAGGGAGTGAGAGAAAGTAAATATTTACTTTTTGATTTGATTTTATGAAAAAAAGTTTTTTCTTTTTGATTTTAGTTTTTCTCTCATGTGCTTTTGTTTTTTCGCAGGAAATTACAACCATTACAATTGAAAACGCACAGAAAACTGAATACAGAAAAAGTGAAGAGACCGGGAATGAATCAATTTTTCTTGACGGTAATGTTGAGCTTTCTGTAACAAAGGGCGGAGTGAATACAAAAATTAATGCTGATATTGTTTCATACGACCGCGTAACAAAAATGCTTTATGCTGATGGAAACGTTCATCTGGTTTCAACAGGAAGTGCTTCTGGAGATGAAAATGTTACAGCAAATTCTCTTGTCATGAATACGTCCACCCTTGAAGGTGTTTTTGACGGTGGCCGTGTTATTCAGACTAAAAGTGATGCCATTAATCTTCCGTCTGGCTCAACACTTGTAGTTTTTTCTGATATGTTCGGAAAATCTGAATCGAACGTTCTGGCTTTCCGTAATGCGTCCATGACTTTTTGTGATGATGATGAACCTCACTGGAAAATCAATGCAAGCCGTATGTGGCTTTTAAGCGGCGGTGAATTTGCTTTTTTGAATGCTCTGCTTTACGTAGGGCAGGTTCCGGTTCTTTATCTTCCGGCATTTTATTATCCAAAAGACGAACTGATTTTTAATCCTGTAATTGGCTACAGACACCGCCAGGGATATTACATCAATACAACAACTTATCTTTACGGACGAAAGCCTTTGAATACTTCTTCTTCTATATCTTCAGGTTCTACAAGCGAAACTGAAGATGCAGATAAGGCTCTGGATTCTCTTTATAACTTCATGAGACCTACTACGCTTAAAGAACAGAAACGGGAAGGTATTGTGCTTCATAATCTTGATGAAGATTATTCTGGAAACACTTCAAATTATGTGAAAGTTTTAGGAGACTGGTATTCTAATTACGGATGGGTAACTGGTCTTGAATCAAATATTTCACCAAACAATCAGTACATTACAAAGTTTGTTTTCAATGCGGACCTTGGGTTTACTAATACTGTCTTCCCTGTTGAAGGTGAAAATAAATTTACAAATATTTCATCAATGGGAAGTACAATTTGGGATGACTCTAATTTTATGGGCGTATCACTTCCTTTCCGATATAAAGGAAACCTTGAGCTTGCTCTTTCAAAACCCTTCAGACTTTCAGTCAGCTTGCCGGTTTATTCAGATCCGTACTTTGGTTACGAAATGGGGAACCGCAGTGAAGATATGAACTGGATCAGTACGATAAAAGAACTTCTTCAGACAGATAAAGATAAGGAAGAAACTGTAACAGAAACTTCTTCATTCACATGGAGTCTTTCATCATCTTTTTCACCGTCGCTTCCTTCTTTTATGAGGCCTTTTATAAATTCTTTTTCTTTGTCGGCAAACGCTTCTGTAAATATTTCTTCAATGGCTGCGAATGAGAAAGAACTTTATGAAAGGATTCGTCATCCAGAAAAATATGAAGACTCTGAAGAATCTGATGAAACTGAAAAAACTGAAACAAGCGTGGATGCGGAAGAATCTGAGGAAACTGCTGAAATTGATCCACGACTTGAACTTATAGAAAATTCTGAATGGTTTTCAAATTCTCCACGCAGGCGTTTTTACTATCCGTCTCAGGTTACGCCTGTGAACGGATCGGTTTCTATTTCAGGAACAGTTTTTCAGTATCCTTTCCAGAAATCAACTTCTACGAAAAAAACTGATGTGCAGAAGCCTGCATTTGATTTGAATAAGCCTGAAAATTTTATGGAGGAAAGTGAAAAAGTTGCCTCAGTAAAAGAAGTTTTGGAAGCTGAAAATTCTGAAACTGAGAACTTAGATAATGAGAATCCTGACAGCGAAAATACAGAACCAGAAACTGCTGTTGAAGAAGAAATCCCTGATACATTTATGCAGGATAATTATAATTTTCCGAAAATTGCATTTTCATCAAATTCCTCTTCAAAATCTATTACTGGTTTTTCATATAATCTTGGATACACCTTCAGCTCAACTGTAAATACAACCTACGCTTATCCTTCGGATTCCAATATTCTTAAAACCTCTGAAGATTTCAAATGGGAAAACGTTAAGTCAAAAATGTATAACATAAAAATGCCTGTGAATCTTTCACAGACTGTAAGCTATGCTGATTCATTTTTAAGCATGACAAACAAGCTTTCATATAATCCTGTGTGGCAGGATCACTGGGATATTCATGGTAAAGATGATGAACAGTATGCCGAAGAGTACAAGGACGAAAAAGGTAAATATACAGATAAAGCCTGGGGGTACACAGATCAGGAAATCAGGTCTTTGAAACGTACTGATTATAATGCTCAGAAAAAAGACCTTGATAATACAAATACAATTTCTTTCAGACCATTTGTATATGTGCCTATGTTCAGTGAAACCGGCGTTTCATATGATACGAACATAAAACTTTTCAGGAGAAAATTTCTTTCTGATAGTGATGAGTTTAATGCTTATTACAAAGGCGAAGTTCCTTTTGAAGAAGCCGATAAAGATTCCTGGTGGGAAGAATCATGGATCTGGGATGAAGATGATGAATCCTGGGAAGAAAATAAAAAGAATCTTATCAGTGTACATAATATCAGTCTGACTCTTGCAGCCAATGAAAAGGAAAAGGCGTTTTCTCAGAAAGCAGTTTTCACTTCGGCACTTCCTCCACAGGATAAGAAATTTTCTGGAAGTTTTTCTTTAGGTTTCCCTTATGTAAATCTTGGACTCAGTTCCAGCATTTATGAAAAAATTACTAATGAAGGAAAAGAGGATGAAAAACGGCAGATGGTTCGTAATCCAATTCAGCAGACTGCATCTTTTTCTTATCCGCTTTTTGGTTCAAATATTTCTCTTTCAGAATCATTTACTTATAAATGGGAAGATCCTGAAAAAGAGGATTATGTTAATGTAAATAAAAAAGATATTAACGGCCCTGATAATTTCAAGACTTCATTAAGCTGGAAAACATTCAGCCTTTCTTACACGATGCAGTATACGAATAAGTATGAATTCAAAGCTGATGAAACTGACGAAGAAGGAAACGTAATTTCCTGGGGTGAAGGCTGGGTTCAGGAAAAAGAAACTTATGAAACAGAAGAGGGAAAAGAACTTGAACGTCCTCATAAAGAATTTATACCGTTCAATTTCAACTTCTCTTATTCAGTTCCAAGTAAAACTTTCTATTCTTGGAAAAACAGAATTTCTCTTACACCAACGCTTGCTACAAGTCTGGTAGCTGACCTTGTTCGACCTACAAATAGTTACTTTACTTTTAATCCTGGAATAACATTTAAGCTTAATGAATTCTTAAATCTTACTTTCAGTTCAAGTTCAAGAAACTCAGTTATTTACAGATATCTTCCTGAAAAATTCCGAAACGGAATTGATATTCAGGGTGAAAAAAATGTTGTGAAAGATATTTGGAATTCCTTCAGCTTCTGGGATGAATCAAAAAGAAAGGCTTCTGGTTTTAAACTTAAGAGCCTTAACGTTGCACTTGATCATGAACTCCATGATTGGAAATTCCAGTTTAAATGGAAAATGGAACCGGTTCTTAAAAATATTAAAGGCCAGAAATGGTATGACTTTACACCGTATTTAAGCCTTGCTGTTGTATGGAATCCAATGGAAAGTATTAAAACTGCCCGTGTCTATCAGTTTGATGAAACTCTTGTTACAAGACGTTTGGAAGAAGGCGGCAAGGGCATTGATTACGACGAAGACGGAAATAAACTTCAGAACGGTTCATGGGAACTGGATTAGGAGAGATAAATGGAAAACGAATTTACTATTGTTATACCTGACAGCGATATACTTTCTTGTGTCTGCGGTACAAATGATTCAAACCTGCAGCTTATAGAACAGAGCCTTGGAGTTTCTGTTTTCTGTACTGGAAATGAACTTTCCATTGATACCGATGATTATGCTGTAAGACAGAAGTTTCAGTTTGTCATTGACCGTATTATTGATGAACTGAACGACGGCGGTAAAAATAGTGATGACATTGTAATGTCTGTTTTGAATACACAGAAAAAACCGGATATGGGAAATGTTTCGGTTTTTGTTCCAGGAGCATTCCGTAAGGTTTACCCTAGAACCCAGGGGCAGGCAGAATACATTCATCTTCTTCAGACAAAGGATATGGTTTTCTGTTCTGGGGCTGCAGGAAGCGGAAAGACTTTTCTTGCCGTTGCGGAAGCATTGCGCCTTATTCTTAATCATCAGAAGGGAAGACTCATTATTACACGTCCTGTAGTTGAAGCTGGAGAATCTCTTGGCTTCCTTCCTGGTGACCTTACTCAGAAAATTGATCCATACCTGAAACCTTTGAAAGATGCCATGGAGGCAATCGTTCCTCCGGAAACAGTCCGAAAGCTTACCGATGCAGGCATTATTGAAGTTGCACCTTTGGCTTATATGCGGGGACGAACGCTGAACAATGCTGTAATCATTCTTGATGAAGCTCAGAATACAACCAAAAGTCAAATGAAGATGTTCCTTACCCGAATGGGCGAAAACTCAAAAGTTTTCATTACAGGCGATGAGACTCAGATTGACCTGCCAAAGAAGGTACCGTCCGGGCTTATTGACGCAATGAAACTTTTATGTAATATAGAAGATATTGGATTTATGAAACTTACGGCTGACGATGTCGTCCGTAATCCGCTTGTGCGTAAAATTGTAAAGGCGTATGAAAATGAAATCGAAGATTGAAAAAAGTGGAAATTCTCTTTTAGCCCAGTTTTTTAGTGGCTGTGGAGATTACATCAAGAGAAAATATCTTTTTCTTTTGATTTTTTTGCTGGGATTCATTGCTGTTTCTTTTATTAATTTCTTTAAAGTTTCTACAACAGAAAGCGTAGCATCCTTTGTACTTGAAGATTTTGAAATAGGACAGATTTCCGACCGCACTATAATTGCAGACAAAGAACTTCCGCCAGATGAATTTAATCCTGTTTTTGTTCAGAAAGGCGAAAAGGTTTTGAAGAAGGGCTTTCCGGTAACCGAAGAAAGTTATGAAAAACTCAAGAAAATGGCTTCATCACCTGTTTATTTTGATAAACGGTCTTATGCCAATTCAGAGCTGTTTCTATTTATAATGGGACTTCTGTGGTATCTGCTTCTTGCTTTCATTTATAAAGATAAAAAGATTCTTGTCCGTGAAGTTGTTTTTCAGGTGATTTGGCTGGTAATCATTTATGCTTCCGCTGCAATTTTCCGTAAATTTGCATTTTTCAGTACGCCGTACTCGCTTTGTATAATTATTCCGACTGGACTTGCAGTTGTTCTTTTATCAATTCTTTACGGTCAGTTGCCTGCAATTATTTTTTCATTTATTGCAGGTTTGGGCGTTCTGAGCGGTGCTGACTGGGAACTTGTGCCTTGTCTTTTTACAATTCTTTCAGGACTTTATGCCTGTGCCATAGTCCGCAAAGTAGAAAGAAGAATTGATATGATTTTTGTTTCCATTCTTCTTGCAATCGGTAATGTGGTTCTTACTATTCTTCTTGCCGTAATATTTAATGAATCTCTTTCTACAATGGGAAAAGTGTACTTTGGTATGGCTCTAAACGGTTTCCTTTCAGGACTTCTTACCATGGGGCTTATTACACCGTTGGAAATCATTTTGAATACGGCATCTGTTTTCCGTCTTATGGATTTAAGCGACTTGAATAATGCATTTATGCAGAACATGCTTATTCAGGCCTCCGGTACTTATCAGCATTCTATGATGGTTGCACAGCTTGCAGAAAATGCCTGTCGTGAAATCGGGGCAAACTGTCTTCTGGCCCGTGTAGGTGCTTATTACCACGATATCGGGAAAATTGACCAGAGTGAATATTTTATTGAAAATCAGAAAGACGGTGAAAATAAACATAATGAGCTGAATCCGTCTCTTTCAGCTTCAGTAATTCGAATGCATGTTCGTAAGGGCGTTGAAAAAGCACGTCAGCTTCATCTTCCTCAGTGTGTTATTGATATTATTTCAGAACACCATGGTAACAGTGTAATTGCTTATTTCTACAATGTTGCACTTAAGGAAAATGCAAATGCAAATCCTGGAGATTATTCTTACGGTGGTAATCCGCCTACAACCCGTGAGTCGGCTGTGGTAATGCTCGCTGACACAGTAGAAGCTGCCTGCCGAACTCATGAAGATAAGTCTGAAAAGAGCCTTGAAGCATTTATGATGCGTCTTTTCCAGCATAAGATTGATACTAAGCAGCTTGATTACTGTAATCTTTCTTTCAGTGACCTTGCAAAAATTCGTGAAGCATTCCTTCAGATTCTTTCCGGATACTATCATTCGAGAATTCAGTATCCTGATCAGGAAAAAGAAGCTCAGACAAAGAATGCTGAAACTTCAGAAAATTCTGAGAAATCAGAAAAAAATGAGAAAACTTCCTCGAAAGTTTCTGAGAAAGTTCCTGAAAAAAAAGAGAAAACTGAAAAGACTAATAAAGTTGAAAAAACTGAGAAAGTTGAAAAAATTGAAAAAAAGCCTTCCAAAAAGAAGGTTGATAAATAGAAAATCTTTGGGGTGGGATATGATTTTTTCTAAAAAAGTTTCAGGCATTTTAGCCTGCGGATTATTGATAATATCATTCGTTTCATGCGGCGTTTCGAATAAATCAATTCAGCGCCATATGAAAATGGAAGAAGGTGTTTCAAATCCTGTTACTGTTGAAGAACTTAAAGAAGCTATCGGAAAATATGAAAAACGTGTTGCTGAAACGCAGCTTGCTAATAGTCAGATTGGTATGTGGTACCGTCTTCTTGGAACACGTTACGTTGACAGCAAAATGTACGGTGAAGCTTTAAAATGTTTTCAGGAAGCTTTGAAATATTATCCTAATAATCAGAACCTTTATTATTATGTGGGACTTTGCGGCGGCTATATGAGTCATGCTGCTCTGGATTTTGGCGGCACTGGTTCCTTAGAACAGAAATATAATTATCTGAAACTTTCAGAAGAAGCCTATAAAAGAGCTCTTGCAATAGATGACCGCTATACAAATGCAATGTACGGACTTGCAGTTCTTTATGTTTTTGAACTTGATGAAAGTGAACTGGCAATCCCTTTGCTTGAAAAACTTCTTACAATAGATATCCGCCATACAGATGCTATGTTTGTTCTGGCCCGTGCTTATTATGAAGTTTTGGATTTTGAAAAATCAGTTGAAATGTATGACAAGATCATGTCTGTAACAAAAAATGCAGACAAGATTGCCGATGCAGAAAATAATAAAAGAACAGTACTGGAAGCAAGCTACGGAAACTAAGACAGACCTTCAGATATTACTAGATTTTTCTCTCGCACGTATCACTTTTCTGAATACGCCTGAAAAAGAAATTCTTTATGGTAAACTTGTAAATGAAGGCGGACCTGAAAAACTTTCAGAATTGACTCTTGATGAAATAAGCTGTGTCGTAATGAGGTCTTTTCCTAAAGCAAAATGGAACGGGAAAGAAAACCTTCGCCAGGCCAAACGGGCATATGAAGTCTGTAAAAAACTGAAAATTGGATTTCTGAAATTTACAGATTCTGATTATCCTGCAATGCTCAGGACTATTTCTAATCCTCCGTATATGATTTTTTACAGAGGAGCTTTAGAGGCATTCAGCCAGAAAAGCGTTTCTGTTGTAGGTACAAGGCAGCTTTCTCCTGAAGGAAGAAAAGCGGCATTTGGTTTTGCAAAGGCTGCCGCTTCTTCAGGTATTTCTGTTATTTCGGGTCTTGCAAAAGGCGCTGACGGATTTGCTCATAAAGGAGCATTGGATGCTAGTTTCAGTCTTCTTGATAAAGATGATTGTGTGGCTTCCTTAAATGTTGGAAAGACTGTAGCAGTTCTTCCTTGCTGCATAGATGAAATTTTACCCGGCGTTCATGTTAAACTTGCAGAGAATATTATAAAAAGCGGCGGGTGTTTGATAAGTGAGTACGCACCTTTTACTGATTTTGGAAACTGGCATTACGTCCAGAGGAACCGGATTATTGCGGCTTTATCGCCTGCAACAGTGGTAATTGAAGCTCCAAACGGCTCCGGTTCCTTGATTACAGCCGATTTTGCACTGGAATTAGGCCGTGATGTGATGTTTCATAAGGCTTGTTTTGGAGATTTTGCAAAAAAAATCAATGAAGGGGTTAAAAAAAATCTTAAAAATCAGTATAACAACAAATTGATAACAAAACACAAGCTGGAAGTATGCTGTGAACAGTTTGTTCAGGACGGCGCTCCGGTAATAAATGATTTTGAAGATTACTGCAAGTGTCTTTCGGAAGCACCGGGGACCCGCAGTTCAAATAAAATTCAGCAGTTGGAGCTTTTCAACTGATTTTTATATAGGGGAATAAAAATGGCAGAAAAAAAAGCTGTTTCTAAAAAAGCTAAGGACAAAACACCTCAGACTCTGGTTATCGTGGAGTCGCCTCACAAGGCTGATACTATCGAAAAGTTTCTTGGTCCTGGATACGTAGTTAAGGCTTCAATCGGTCATGTTATCGATTTACCAAAAAGCCGTATGGCTATTGATGTAGACAACAACTTTCAGCCTGAATATATCACTGTTCGTGGTAAGGCAAAACTTCTTAAGGAACTTCAGAAAGACGCAAAAAAAGCAAATCTTGTTCTTTTGGCATCCGACCCTGACCGTGAAGGGGAAGCTATTGCCTGGCATCTGAATAATGCACTTAAAGATAAAACTGAAGCACCAATCCGTCGTGTTGTTTTCCCGGAAATCACACCGATTGCAGTAAAAGAAGGAATTGAAAATCAGCGTGATATTATTGAATCTGTTGTAAACGCACAGAAAGCACGCCGTGTTCTGGACCGTCTTGTAGGTTATAACTTAAGTCCTATTCTCTGGACAAAAGTTAAGAACGGACTTTCAGCTGGACGTGTTCAGTCGGTAGCACTCCGTCTTATCTGTGAACGTGAAGAAGAAGTTGAAAAATTCATTCCAGATGAATACTGGACTCTTGAAGCAGACTTCAAAAAAGGAAAGACTTCTTTCACAGCACAGCTTGTAAAATATAAGGGTGAAAAACCTGAACTGAAAAATGAAGCTGTGGTTAATGAAATTATCGAACAGATCAAGAACTCTGACTGTGTAGTTTCTTCTATTAAAAAGACAGAGAAAACAGTTCGTCCAAAGGCTCCGTTTACAACTTCAAAACTTCAGCAGGCCGCTGCCAACCGTCTAGGCTTTACTTCACGTAAAACAATGCAGATTGCTCAGCAGCTTTATGAAGGTATCAACATTGGAACAAACCGTGTAGGTCTTATCACTTACATGCGTACAGACTCTGTTCGTATTTCTCAGACAGCATTGGATGATGTTCGCGGATGGCTTTCAAAAAATTATCCTGCAACTCTTCCTGCAGAACCAATCAGCTATGAAACTGATAAAAAGGCACAGGACGCCCATGAAGGTATCCGTCCTACATATACAGAATATACACCGGACTCAATTAAAGAATACCTGAGTCACGATCAGCTGCGCCTTTATTCAATCATCTGGGAACGCTTTGTTTCAAGCCAGATGAACAACGCAAAGACCATGACTACAAGTTACGAAATCACCAGCGGTGATGCAGTATTCCGTGTAGCCGGTTCAAAGATTACAGAAAAAGGTTTCTATGAAGTAATCAAGGTTCTTTCATCAAAAGAAGAAAAAGGAAATTCAATTCCTGCAATGAAAGAAGGTGAACAGCTGGAAAGCGGAACATTCCATCCTGAACAGCACTTCACTTCAGGACCTGCACGCTACACCGACGCTTCCATCGTTCAGATGCTTGAAGAAAAAGGAATCGGGCGTCCTTCAACATATGCTCCAATTATTTCTGTTCTTCTGGACCGTTATTATGTAACCCGTTCAAACAAACAGCTTTGTCCAACACAGCTTGGTCGTATGATTTCAAAAATCCTTGTTGAATCATTCCCTGATGTTCTGAACGTAAACTTTACTGCAGAAGTTGAAAATACTCTGGATGAAGTAGAAAAAGACAATATTGTCTGGAACGACATGATCAAGGATTTCTACGGACCTTTCAAAAACCGCTGTGACGAAGTTCTTGAAACAACAGAAAGTATCAAGGGGTTCCTTGATGAAGAAACAGATAAGACTTGTGATCTTTGTGGAAAACCAATGATTAAGAAACTTGGCCGTTTCGGATTCTTCCTGGCATGTTCAGGATTCCCAGAGTGTCACAACACAAAATCAGTTCCACTGGCAAAATGTCCTTGTCCTGGTTGTGACGGTGAAATTGTTACAAGAAAATCTAAAGGCCGTGGCCGTGAATTCTACGGATGTACAAACTATCCGACATGTACTTTCATTTCTCACTTTAAACCAATTGATCAGTACTGTCCAAAATGCGGATGGTTCCTGGTTGAAAAGTTTGACAAGAAAAACGGAAGCTATAAATCTTGTATCAATCCTGATTGTGATTATCTCCATACAGCTGGCGAAGAGGCCGAAACAATGCCTCTTGAAGCTGACGAGTAGTTTGTAGTGGAAAAGAATGTTCTTGTTCTGCATCAGAGTGATGAGCTTAAGCTCATTGCTCTGCAGAATGAACTTTGTCTTTCGTTTCAGGGAAAAGCTGGTGTTTTCAAAAAATATCCTTTATGGATAGAGCTTAGCGAAAATCTTTCTGCAAAAGAAATTTCTGGCGTTCATCTTGAAAATATTTTTCTGAATGAAAATGGTGTTTTTCTTTCTGTGATTATAAAAACGGAATCCGGGAAAGAAATTCAAAGTTCACTGCAGCTTCTTTTATTTAGAAATAAAGATGAAATGCCTGAAGCTTTTGAGAAAAAGTTTTTGCTTGATTGCCGGATTTTCCGCATTGCTCATGGGCATTTTGAAAATAACCGTTACTGGCTTACAGATTCAACATGGAAAAAAATAAAGAAATAAAACAAAACAGACTTTTAATTGTTCTCTCTGTGTTTACAGTTCTCCTTGTTTTCCTTTCCATAGGGTATTACAGGGTAAATGTTGTTCCTGTAAACGTTTATTCTGAGAAAGGCGCTGAAAACGGAAAATTAGTTCCTTTAAATTTGAGCGCAAAAAAGGCTTATGTGAAAAACAGAAATACTGCTTTTTATAAGTTTTCCGATGTGCATAAAATTCTTTTGAAACATACTTACGCCGAAAACAAGACTGCTTCGGTTATTTTTAGAGTTACGGTGAAATTTCCTTCAGGAAAAAATCTTTCACGTTACGAAAATGCCGTTGATATTCCGCTGAAAATTGGTTTCCTTGATTCTTCGGATTTTGATTCAAAGGGCAGACTCAATTTTAATTTTGAAAATCATAATTCTGTAACCTGTAATTTGCGTAATACAATTGATACTGAAAATCTTACAAAAACTTATGATATTTCCTTTGCTCTTCCAAGTGACAAAGTCTCGAATGTACTTGAAATGAAAGAAGGTGTTTTTGTTTCAAGTGATGCAAACTGCTGGCTTCAGTCTGTTGTAATTTCTTCAAGCAGAACAGGCTTTGATTTTTCCGGAGATATTGATTTCTGGGGATTTTCTTCCAATGGTGGAAATCTTTCCTTTGATAAAACATCTTTCGATTTTACAGGCAGTTCAAATATATTTCCTGTTCTGTATTCTGAAAAAAATGTTCCTCCTGAAATTACAATTAAAATGTATCAGCCGCCTGAAGGTCAGCTTTTAGATTATAATTTCTCTTTTGGTGGAGAAAAACTAAAAATTTCCCGTCTTGAAGAAATTAATCTTTCGACTCTGGCTCTTAAAAATCCTTTTTCTTTTATGACTCTCCAAAATAATGCAGATGATGTACAGGCTGTAATATTCCATAGCGGTAATGAAAATATTCTTTCCCATGGAACAGATTGGCCTGTTGTTCCTGTAAAAACTGATCCAGGACTTATTCTTGGATGGCCTAAAAACAACTGGCGAAATTATGATTACGAGCTTTTTGAATGGGACCGGCTTCCAGGCATTCTTTTCTTTGATACAAAAAATTATGCTGTTCAAAGCAGATTTTTTGCCCGAATTGCCTTCTTTATAGAAAAAGAAGGTTATAAGGGAATGATTCTTTCCAATGAAGAATTAAAAGGAAAACACGATTACAACGCTCATGATTATTCTTCTGAAAGCCTTGCAAAGTTCTTTAATAAAGCTTTCCGGCAGAATTTTCATTTGAATCCGGAAGAAGAACTGCTTCTTGAAATTCTCGTGCGAAATGGAATTCTTGAACGGGGAACAGATCCTCTTGATCCTTATATTTCAAAGGGCGGGGCTGTTCTTTCTGTAAGCCGTGAAATTCCTTCTTACAACAGAAAATCTCTTCTGGCACATGAAGGATGGCATACTATTTTCTTTACGGATGAAGAATTCCGTAATTATGTTTCTGCTGTTTATAATGTTATGGATCCTGCTTCAATGCAGTTTCTGGTTGATTATTTCAAAAGCCAGCCAAGCCTTGGGTATGATACTAATGATTCTTACCTTATGCATAATGAGTTCATGGCATATATTCTTCAGAATACGGAAGGTAATGCCGGTGCTTATTTTGTAAACAAAGCTTCCTGGCCTTCTGTAAAGAAAGTAACCCCTGATTTGTGTCTTTATATAACGGAAACAGGTGGAAGTGGATTTGACGATTGTCAGGCTATGCTTCAGGATTTCCTTTACGACAAATATAAGCTGAAATCAGGAAATATTGGACTTTGCAGTTACTAGGTTTAAGTTTTGACATTGACCAAATAATGGAAATCTATTAATATTATAAAACTAATATTTTAAATAGATGGGGAACTTCCCTTTATTGGAGATAAAAAATGGGTGCTATTGGTATTGTACTTTTGGTTGCATTTGTAATTGTATGTGTTCTTCTCGTGCTTCTGGTTATTGTTCAGGATGACGGTGAAAACGGAATGGGCGGACTCCTTGGGGGACGCGGTACAGCTGCTTTTGGTTCACATTCTGCAAGTGTACTTACCAAAACAACTACTGTTCTTGTTGTGCTTTTCTTTGTTCTTGCACTGGGCCTTGCTCTGGTAAACAAAAAGGCAAAAGTTGATACTGACCTGGTTGAAACAACAACAGAAGCTGTAGAATCTACTTCAGAAACTGCTGAAAACTGGTGGGCTGAATCATCAGACGCTGAATAATCAGTTTTCTTTTTAGTAAGAAAAGCATCAAATTCGGGATTTATGTTCTGAATTTGGTGCTTTTTTTTTTATTAAAATTTTTAGTAATTATTCAGCACCTAAAATTCCAGGCATAATGCAGGACTTTTTTCAAAGGACTCAGCGTATTCCGCTTCAGTTATGCGAAGAACTCACTGTACCGTCTTGTCATTCACAGTAGAAATTGTCAGAATCAAAAGGTTCCTTCCAGAAAAAGTAAGGTGTTATCTTAGCACGATACCCTTAGGGCCTTAATGACTTTCACATAGTTCAAAGCAAACAAAAAAGTCTTTGCTACAGAAGTGCTGGCTTGCTTTGACGGTTACACAACTACTATAATTTTATATATGAAGAAAACCCTACTTATTTTTTTATCATTCTTTCTCTTAGGATCTGCTGTTTTTGCTGCAGATAATAAACCAAAAGCTGTTCCTGCTCCTTTTACAAGGGGTGTAAATTTTTCGGAATGGCTGGAATTTAAGAATCCTGACGAAATCGATTTGAATTTCATTACAAAGCAGGATTTTCAGAACGTTCAGAAAATGGGCTGTGATGTTGTACGCCTTCCTATTCATTTTGAAAGACTAAGCAGCGGTGCTCCAGATTATGTGGTAAATCCTGCAGTCTGGGGAATTCTGGACAATGTCATGAAATGGTCTACTGAATTAAAACTGTGGGTTATTTTTGACTTCCATAACGATACTTCCGGAGGAACAAAGACCTCTGCCGGAATTGAAGCCGTTGTTACAAAAATCTGGGCACAGGTTGCAGAACGCTATGCTGGAAAAGGATCTTACATCTGCTATGAAGTGTATAACGAACCCCACGGAATTGATAAATACAAATGGGGAAACGTAGAATCGAAAGTAATTGAAAATATCCGCTCTTACGACAAAGACCGCTACATCATCTGTGGCGGTGCCGACTGGAATTCATTTAATGCCCTGAAAGTCCTTCCAAAATGGGACGACAGCAGGCTTATTTATACTTTCCACTTTTATGAGCCGTTCTTATTTACACACCAGGGTGCCAGCTGGAATGAACTTTCCCGCGTTCGACATATTCCATTCCCTTATGAAAAGGATCGTATGCCACCTTTACCAGCCAATGCCACAAGTGCAGAGCAGAATTATTTCAACAGCTATCCTAAAAACGGAACTGTAAAAGCTGTAGAAGATTTCTTTGACCAGTACGTGGCTTTCAGCCAGGAAAGAAACGCACCTGTTTACTGCGGTGAATTCGGTGTTTACATGCCGTTTGCCGATCCTGATGAACGCACTGCCTGGTATAAAATCGTTACAGACTGTCTGGCAGAAAGAGGTATTGCCCGTACAAGCTGGGATTATTTCGGGTCTTTTGGCGTTTTCAAATCCGGAAGCGCGGAGTTCTTCCCTCAGGACTTGAACGGCGATGTTGTAAAAGCCATGGGACTTACAGTTCCTGAAGGCCATTCAGAAACATGGCTCGAACTTTCTTCAAAAAAAGGTGAATACGTTATCTATGAAAACGGAATTGCAAAAGGCCTGAAAGTAAGCCGCGGTGGAATCGAAGGTTCTTCTTTCAAAAAAGATTCAGACGGTTCTTCAGTTCTTGAATTCAAGAAAATGAATGCCTTTGAAGAATGTACTTTCCGTTTCGGCCAGCTCATTGATTTCACCGCCATGAAAAACAACGGTTATAAAATCACTCTTATGATGAAAAATGAAAACCCTGATCTGAACATTCAGATCCGTCTCAGAGACTCAGCTGAAAAATGCGGTTATGAATGGCGAGGCTGTTATGATATCAAAGCCAATCAGGTTCCTTGCGATGGAGCCTGGCACCAGGTTACCGTTCCTTTAACCAGCTTATATGATGCAGGTGCCTGGGACAATGCTAATTCCAAATGGATTAATTCCCGTAAGATATTTGA
Organism: Treponema sp.; assembly: GCA_024402535.1. Lineage (GTDB taxonomy): Bacteria > Spirochaetota > Spirochaetia > Treponematales > Treponemataceae > Treponema_D. The sequence goes on along the minus strand of JAKSTN010000008.1, from coordinate 7,789 downwards.
CTGGACTGTTATTCAGGATTTCCAGATCTGTAATAATTCACAGCACGCTGGAAAACCAATTTATTTCAAAGATATAAGAATTACAAAATAGAAATCCTAACTACCCCTCAAAGGGGTAGTTTGCACTTAGCCTATAAGGCTAGGTTCTCCAGCTGAGACTTAAGACCCAGGCTAATATTATTTTACAGATAATCACCTTTGAAGCTGTGAATCTTGCCTTTGCTGGAACTCCTGCATTTTGCCTGGGTTTTTATATGCTGAATAGTTACTAAAAATTTTTTTTGCAAAAAATATCAAATAACTCTATAATTATAGATATATCTAACTTGTGTGTGTGTCTATGATTTGCAACTTGATAAAAACCGATTCAGTTATTTATGAACTGAGCGGTTCTGACAGGGATGAAATCCTTGCAGAATTGACAGAAAAACTTATCATTCTGAACCCAAATCTTAAACGGGATACCGTTTTTCAGGCTCTTTTGGAGCGCGAAGAAAAAATGAGTACTCTTGTTTGTAAAGATCTGGCTGTTCCACACGCCGTTTTACCGGATATTACTGAATCTGTTGTTGCTCTTGGTCTTTCCCATAAAGGTATAGAGTTTGATATGTCTAATTCTGACAAAGAAACTAATACCGCAAAAATCGTATTTGCCGTGATTTTTCCCGAAAACAAACCAGATGAACATCTTCAGATTCTGAAAGATATTCTAGTTCTAGAAAAAGAAGCAGATTTTATGAATGAAGTTCTTCGTGCAGAAAATTCTTCTGAAATCTGTGACATTATAAATAAATCGGGAGTCTGATTATGGCTGATAATGATGAAGTTAGTATTATTGCACATCTGCTGGAAGTTGAAAAAGAAGCTTCTAAAATTATTTCCGGTGCAAATATAAAAGCTGATAAAGAAATCTCAGATGCAAAAATTTCTGCCGATGCTGAATTCAAAAAAAATTATGCCGAACGGGCAGAAGTTCTTGAAAAAGACTTTCAAACTAAAAAAGCAGTAATTTCTTCTGAACATGATAAAATCCTTCAGGATTATAAAACATCTGTGGCTGGAATGACACAGAACAAAGAAGCTTTCGCTTCTGTAATTGAAAAAGAATTATTCGGGCAGGAATAAAAGTAATTTATGGATAGAGACGGTGCAAGAGCATTTGTATATGCGAAAGCCTGCGGCGTATTAGGTAAATCTTTTACCGGTGAAAAGGCCGACAGACTTTTTGAACAAAAAACACTTACCGATTTATGGACTCTTCTTTTCAGAACACAGGCTCCTATGGTGCCTGAGGTTATTCTTGCTCAGAAAATCGAAGAAGAATCTTTTAACCGTTTTATTTCCCAGTATGTAAGTTTTATTGCTCAGTTTGATGATCCTGAATCCTATCTCAGTGACCAGTTTTTTATCTATGAAGTTGAAAATTTAAAAACTGTAATTGATGCTCTTTGTTCAGGTCAGCAGAAACTGCCGAAGCTTTTTGAACTTGGTAAATATCAGACTCTTCATTTTGACCAATGGCCGAATCTTGAAAAAATAACAAGCGGAACAGAATATGCATGGCTTAAGGAAGTTCCAGATATTCATCAGCAGCAGAACGTAGAATCTCGTCTGGATATTCAGGCAATAAAACATCTCTGGACTTCCATTCAGGCAATAAAAGGAGAAGAAGGAGAAGCTGTAAAGGAACTTTTTCAGGAAGAACTGGTTATTCAGAATATTGTCTGGGCTCTTAGATTAAAATTGAACTATGATATGGATCGTGATGATGTAATTAGTCATTTGATGTACGTTACTGATAAACCTGGAACTCATGATCCTCTTTGTGTACAGGCAATTAAAGTACTTGATAAAGATCCTGAAAATTTTGCAGACTGGGAAAAATGGACTTACAATGAATATGTAAATCCAAAAACTGATGTTTTATGGCGTATAGATCCTTCCTGGATAGAAAATAAATCTTGGCAGGTTCAGAATAAAAAAGCATCAAGACTATTCCATTGCTATCCTGTAACAAGTGCTTCCCTTATAGGGTGGTTCAAAATGAAGCAGGCCGAACTTGGATATATAAGAATGGCGGTTGAAGGTTTACGCCTTAACGAAAAATCTTTGCTGGAGTACTAAAATGGCAAGAACAGCACAAATGAAATTAATTGAACTGATGGTTCTCAAAGAAGATATTTCCCGTGTTATCGAGTTTATCGGTAAGAAGGAAAGCTTCCAGTTTCAGACTAAACTTTCGGAAAAAAATGTTGAAACCGAAAATGTTCAGAATCTGGACCGAGAATTCTTTGAAAAGCTTCAGTCAATTCGAACAACATTAAATATTGTTACAGATGCAGGTCCGGACTTCGAAGTTACAGTTCCTACAGAAGAGGACAGGGAAGAATCTTCTCATCTGTTCAAGGCTTATGATGAACTTTCTGATCGTATAAAAGAAATCTCTGCAGAAGCTGAAAAAATTAACAATGCTTATCAGGAAGCTCTTTCTTTTGCAAATCTTAAAGTTCCATATTCAGAACTTGAACATCTTTCTTTTCTTTCAATGAAAATCGGTAAAATTGATCCAAAAGATTTTGATGCTTTGAAAGAAGCTGTTGGTGGAAATGGTGTAATTCTTAGTCTTGGAGAAGACAAAAGCCACGTTCTTGCTGCTTCTTCTAAAAAAGGCCGTTTTGCCTTGGATACAGAACTTAAGAATTTCAATTTCATTGAAATGGAAATTCCTAAGGATTTTAACGGGGTTCCGGATGATGTCCTTGAAAGCCTTAAGAATAAAAAGACTGCTGCTGATAAAGACGTAGAAGAAATTACTAAAGAAAGAGATAACTTTGCAGAAACTCATAAAGAAAAACTGAATAAACTTTGTGCTTCTTTTGCCATGGGAACACAGGTTTCAGAAATAATTAATAAGCTTGAATCAACTGAACTTGTTTATCGTGTTACAGGCTGGGTTCCTGCAAAAGAATGCAATGCTTATATGACTTCCCTGGATCAGCTTACAGAAGGACGTATTGCAATTCGCCAGTATGAACCATACGAAGTACCCGCTGTTCTTTCGGGAAAAGAACAGGTTCCTGTAAAGCTTAGTCATGGAAAATTTGTAAGAAGTTTTGAACGCATGATTTTCAGTTATGGTTCACCGGTTTATGGAACAATTGATCCGACACCATTTGTTGCAATCTTCTTTACATTCCTTTTTGGATTTATGTTCGGAGATTTTGGACAGGGACTTTTCATTGCACTTTTCGGCGTTCTTATGGCCTGCAAAGTAATCAAAGTAGGTGGATGGAACAAGTTCGCCCCGATTTTTATAGGGGTTGGATGTACAAGTTCTGTAATGGGACTTCTTACAGGTGAATGTTTCTCTGGTGAAAAAATCCTTGAACCATTTGCAGAATTTGTTACGGGACTCTTTGGAACTCCACATGCTCCAATTATTCATATGATGCCTTCAAGTGATCCAAATTCCATTAAAACAATGTTTACAGTATTTGGTGTTGCTATCGGAGTCGGTTTCATCATCAACTCTATTGGACTTATCATTAATATCATAAATAATTTCATCAGAAAACGTCCCGGCGATGCTTTGTTTGGAAAAACTGGTCTTGCCGGTGCTCTCTGGTTCTGGTATGTGATTGCCCTTGTTATTCGTATTGCTGCATTTAAACACAGTATTGCAGTTTATGACTGGGTTATTATAGGTGTGACCATGTTCTTCTCTGCTTTTGGAGAACCATTTGAACGCCTTGCAAACGGACATAGACCGGTTCTTGAAAACGGGGTAGGAGCAATGATTATTGGCGGTGTAGTTGAACTTATTGAAGTTATTTCAACTTACATGTCAAATACAATGAGCTTCATTCGTGTTGGTGCTTTTGCACTTTCACATGCAGTTCTCGGGTTCCTTGTTCACACACTTACCGAAATGGTTGGAGGTGCAGCAAGCCCTGGAGGAATTGGTGTTCTGATCGTCGGAAACGGAATTATTATCGTTCTTGAAGGAATGATTGTTGCAATTCAGTGTATCCGTCTTCAGTACTACGAGTTCTTCTCAAAATTCTATAAGGAAACAGGACGGGAATTTGTTCCGTTTAAGTTTGAATATTAATCTGAAAAAACGTTCATTAAAGGAGTAATGATATGAACAAGAAAATTTTAGTTATCCTTGGAATGCTTCTGGCATTCGCATCAACAATGCTTTTCGCAAATGAAGCCGCTGCAGTTCCTGCAGAAGAAACAGCTGTTGAAGCTGTAGAAAACGGTGGACTTTCCGAAGCTGCAAAATATATTGCTGCTGCAGTTGCTGTTGCAATGGCTTGTATTGCCGGTGGTATTGCCGTAGGTAAAATTGGTGCTGCTGCTATGGGTGCAATGGCTGAAAACCCTGAAGTTTCCGGAAAGGCTCTTCCTTACGTAGGTCTTGCTGAAGGTATCTGTCTTTGGGGTATGCTGGTAGCCGTACTTATCCTTATTCTGTAGAAAACTGAAGAATGAAATTTTACGTTATAGGGTCACGGGAAATAGTGCTTGCTTTCAATATGGTCGGTGTTGACGGCGTTTATGCCGAAACACGTGACGAAGTTCTTGAGGCTTTTAATCGTGCCACAGGAAAACTTGGAGAAAGCAATCTGCCTCATGGTGAAGTTCCCCGTGTCCTTATCCTTACTGAGGACGCTGCCGCCCTTATTGAGGATGAGGAATATGCCTGGCAGAAAACCGGAAAATATCCTCTCATTGTAGAAGTTCCAGGACTTCAGGGACATCTGGAAGGTAAAAAGTCTTTATCAGATGCTATCCGTGAAGCCGTTGGAATTCAAATTTAATTTTTGGACTAGAATCTTATGGAAGAATTAAGATCAACAGAAATACTTGATAAAGAAATTGTCGCTGATGCTCAGAAAAAAGCAGAACGTATTGCTGCCAAAGCAGAAGAAGAATGCAAAAAAATTGCTGCTTCTGTAGAAGCACGTGTACAGGAAGAAATTTCCAAAACGAAAGACAATTTAAATTTGAAACTGAAAAATTTTGAAAGAGACCTGAATGCCTCTGTTCCACTGGAAAAGTCGCGTTTTTACGTTTCGTACGTTCAGGACTCTATCGTTGAAAATATAAATGAATATCTCGCATCTGTTCCAGAAGATAAAATTACAAGTCTTCTGATAAACCGTTGTAAGAAAGTTGATTTCAGTAACTTTAAACTTAAGGCTTATGTTTATGGTCTTGATGAAAAGAAAACCGAAAAAGCTTTGAAAGAAGTTCTTGGCTCATCTCTTGGATCAACAGAAAAAACTGAATTCAATAAAATTATTTTTGAAGAATCTGTACTGAGGGAAAATAAAGGCATTATATTAATTTCTGATAACGGAGAAGTAAAATGCCGTTTTACCTTAAGTCAGGTAGTTGAAGAAATTCTGGACAAAAAACGTGCAGAACTTTCTGAAAGTCTTTTTGGAAAAACTTTGGAATAGGGGGAGATGATAAATGATTGAAGGTAAAATTACAAAAATCTCGGGCCCTATTATTTATGCTTCAGGCCTTGACGGTTGTGGTCTTTATGACGTTGTAGATGTAGGTAACGCACGTCTTATCGGTGAAATCATTCGTCAGAATAAAGGAAATGCTACAATCCAGGTTTATGAGGAAGATACTGGTATGTACGTTGGCGAAAAAGTTGTGAGCCAACAGAGACCTCTTTCCTTAAAACTTGGTCCAGGCCTTGTTGGTACCATTTATGATGGTATTCAGCGTCCTCTAAAAACTATGTATGAAGCTTCCGGCGCCTTCCTTTTACCTGGCGAAAGAAGTGAACCTTTGGATACAGAAAAAAAATGGCATTTTGATGCATGTGTTTCAGAAGGCGATTCTATCAGAATGGGAATGGTTCTTGGAACTGTAAAAGAAACTGAATCTATTACCCAGAGTATTATGGTTCCACCATCAATCCGTGGTCGTACATTAAAGACTTTTAAAGGAAGCGGTGACTACACAGTTGATGAAGTAATCGGGACTACTGAATTTGATGAAGAAATCTGTCTTGCTCAATACTGGCCTGTTCGTAAACCTCGTCCTTTTGCAGAAAAGCTTTCTGTTTCAGAACCACTTGTTACAGGTCAGCGTGTAATTGACGTTTTCTTCCCGCTTTCAAAAGGTGGTACTGCAGCCATTCCTGGTGGTTTCGGAACAGGTAAAACAATGACCCAGCACGCTGTTGCAAAATGGTGCGATGCTGATCTTATTGTTTACATCGGTTGTGGTGAACGCGGAAACGAAATGACAGAAGTTCTTTCTGAATTCCCAGAACTGATTGACCCTAGAACAGGTCGTTCCATTATGGAACGCACAATTCTTATTGCAAATACTTCAAACATGCCTGTTGCAGCCCGTGAAGTTTCACTTTATTCGGGAATTACTCTGGCAGAATATTTCCGTGATATGGGTATGGCAGTTGCAATTATGGCAGACTCTACATCCCGCTGGGCAGAAGCTCTCCGCGAACTTTCCGGCCGTATGGAAGAAATGCCTGCAGAAGAAGGATTCCCTGCATACTTACCGACACGCCTTGCTTCATTCTATGAACGTGCAGGCCGTGTAAATACTTTGTGTCAGAAAGAAGGTTCTGTTTCAATTATTGGTGCTGTTTCGCCTCCAGGCGGAGACTTCTCAGAACCTGTTACTCAGCATACAAAACGTTTTATCCGCTGTTTCTGGGCTTTGGACCGTGAACTTGCAAACGCACGCCATTATCCTGCTATCGGTTGGATTGATTCTTATTCTGAATATGCAGATGAAGTAAAAGACTGGTGGCAGCTTCATAATCCACTTTGGGCTTCGCTTCGTCAGAGAGCTCTGGATCTTTTGAAAAATGAACAGAGACTTCAGCAGATTGTGCGCCTTATTGGACCTGATGCACTTCCTGATTCTGAACGGCTTGTTCTGAAAGTTGCTGATATGATTAAAAACGGCTTCCTTCAGCAGAATGCCTTTGACGATGTAGATAAATACTGTTCAACAGAAAAGCAGATTATGATTCTTGAACTGATTATGGATTTCTATGTAAAGGCTCTGGAAGCATTGAAAAAAGGCTATGCACTTCCAAAGATCATTACACTTCCTGTTTGTGAAGAACTTGTCAGAATCAAGTATGATTATCCAAATGATAAAGTAGGTGAGATTCAGAGTGTTCGCACTCACATGGAAAGTCAGTTTGCCGATCTGATGTAAAACTAGAATAGTTACAGGTGAAATATGAAAGGTGTTGAATATAAAGGTATGACAATGGTCGACGGACCAATTGTTGTAATGAAAAAAACAGAAGATGTTTTCTATGGTGAAACAGTAATGCTTCGTGACCGCTTTGGAGAAAAGCGTACAGGACGAATTATCGATATTAGCCAGGAAGCAGTTGTGGTTCAGATTTTTGGTAATACAACTGGTCTTGATATTGATGAAACAACCTGTGAATTCCTGAAAGAACCTCTTGAACTTCGCGTAGGAGACGGGCTTCTTGGTCGTGTTTTCAATGGGCTTGGTCAGCCAATTGACGGATATCCTGAAATCATTTCTTCAAAAAAGCAGAATGTAAACGGTTACCCGATTAATCCTTTTGCCCGTGTTTATCCCCGTGACTTTATTCAGACTGGAATTTCTGCCATTGACGGTATGAACTCCCTTGTTCGCGGACAGAAACTTCCAATTTTTAGTGGAAACGGTCTTCCTCATAACAAACTTGCAGCTCAGATTATCCGCCAGGCAAAACTTCGTAACTCTGATGAAGAGTTCGTTATGG
>JAKSTN010000079.1 GCA_024402535.1 Treponema sp. | reverse complement strand
GAACAGAAATTCCGTGAAGCAACAGAAGCTTATGAAATCCTTTCTGACGATCAGAAGCGTCCTATTTATGATCAGTACGGTTTCGCAGGTCTTGACGGAATGGGGCAGGGCGGCGGAGGCGGCTATTCTCACGCTTTCAATGATTTCTCGGATCTCTTCGGCGGAATGGGCGGCGGATTCGGTGACATTTTCGAAAACCTCTTCGGAGGCGGCGGTGGAAGTTCAAGAAGAAAATCTTCCGGCCCTCAAGCTGGTGCCAGTCTCCGTTATGATCTTCAGCTTGGATTCCGTGACGCTGTTTATGGAACAAAAGCTGAAATCCACTTTAAACATGCTGAAGCCTGTGATGTCTGTCACGGAACAGGTGGAACCGGTAAAAAAACTTGTCCAACCTGTCACGGCGTTGGTCAGGTTGTTTCCGGTAATGGATTCTTCCGTATGCAGCAGACCTGTCCAAAGTGTCAGGGTAAAGGTGAAGTAATTGAAAATCCATGTTCTGCTTGTCGTGGAACAGGGCTTCAGAATAAAAATAAAACTGTTTCTCTCACTATTCCTGCCGGAGTTGATACAGGTAAACGTATAACAATTCCTCGTCAGGGTGATGCGGGTGCAAATGGTGGACCTGCAGGCGACCTTATCGTTGTAATCCATGTAGACGAACATCCATATTTTGAGCGCGACGGCCAGGATCTTTACTGTGCTGTTCCTGTTTCAATTGCTCAGGCTGCTTTAGGTTGTGATATTACTATTTCTGCTCTCGACGGAAAGAAGATTGAGCTTAAAGTTGCTCCAGGGACCTCAAACGGAAAACTTCTTCGCATCAAGGGAGAAGGTGTTCCATTTACAGGAACAACACGTAAAGGTGATCTTTACGTTAAGATTATGGTAAAAGTGCCTCAGAAACTGTCTTCAGAACAAAAAAAGATTCTCCAGCAGTATCTTGAAGCAGAAAATCCAACAACAACTCCTGATCTCATAAAACTTAATGAACTGAATAAGTAGAGTAGTCAACTTTTTCTCCATTTCTGCCGATTATATGTTATGATAAGAAGACGTTTAGTCTGATTATGCAGAGGTGGATATGTACAAGATAAGAAAACTTTTGTCACTTTTTGCAGTAAACATCCTTGTTATTGTAGTTTATGTAACATTGATGATGTTTCTGCTTCCAGATACTAAATCAGGAGCCGGGATTTTTGGAATTTGTCTGGTCGGTTCTGTATTTTTTGTTCTGGTTACTTATACAGCAAATATTTTGCGCCAGTTTGTTTTGAATCGGGTAAGAAAACAGACTATTGAATCAGGCGAAACATTAATCTTAAATACATTCATAGAAAAACTTCGTTTCTGTTATACTCTTGATGACTTTTATGCAGCAATTTCAGAATATCTTGAAAAACAGGCTGACTGTGGAGCTCTTCTTGTAGAACGTGGAACGGATTATATCCTTTACAACAGTCCAAACCGTCTTACAACATCAGATTCTGTTCGTGATAAACTTTTCTTGAGTTTTTCTGCAGACTGGCCGGAAAGTTTCAACTTTTTTGACCGCCATCTTGGTGTTACTACAAATTACCGCAAAGCCCGCGGTTTCTTTATAGTTTACCAAAATATTCATTTTTATGTTTTCTGCCGTTATACACGTGTTTTTGACCCTGAAGTATATACACGCCTCTTTGAAGAGTTCAAACGTTTTATAACACGTTCAAATACTCTTTCAACTCTGCAGGAAATTTCTTCTACAACAAAGGAATGGGAACAGCTGGCTAATACACAGCAGTCCTTCCTTCCTGTTATTGAAGAAATGCCAAAAATTCCAAAACTTCAGATTGCTACATATTTCCGTCCTCTGGTAAACGTATCGGGTGACTATTATTCAGTTCTTCCTATTAATGAACATAAAACCCTGCTTATGCTGGGTGACGTTTCCGGTAAAGGTCTTCCAGCCGCCCTTATCATGGGTCTGGTTATGAATACAGTTAAAATTATCGAAAACAAAGAAGATCTTGTCGGCGTTCTTGGTGCTATTGATAAAGCTATTAAAGGAATGCACCTTCAGGATAAATATACGGTTATTTTCCTTGGAATTGTTGATACAGAACAGATGAAAATCCGTTACATCAATGCTTCCATGTCTGACCCGGTTATTCTTTCACCGGCACCTGACGGATATCGTATGAAGCCACTTTCATCAAATGCTTCCGTTGTCGGAATTCTTGAAATGGATCTTGAAAACATTCAGGTTGCTGAAAAACGCCTCTTCCGTGGAGATACCATTCTTATGGCAACTGACGGTGTTTCGGAAGTTATGGATGATTCTGGTGTGGAACTTGGTGATACTGAAATCTTTAAGAAGACTCTGCAGACTGGAGCTGCAAAATCTCCTAAAGAATTCGTTCAGGATATTGTTGATCTTATTATGGAATATAACGGCGGCAAGAAACTTCATGATGACGTTACTATGATGATTGCCAAGGTAGGTTACTAGTATGGTTTATGTTATTCTTAATATTGCCGCAGTTTTAATTCTTTCGTTTTTGACAAAAGCTGTTGATAAAAATGTAAAAAGTGTTTCAGCCCAGATGGGGGGATTCATTGTTTCGATTCTTCTTCTTACGATTGAATCTGCTCTTTTCACTTTAACTCTTCTTTTCAACTCGTTTTTTGTTGATACTATGACAAACCTTATGCTTAAGGTAACTTTCTGTGTTGATGCACTCTTTTTCGTTACCCTGTCATTTGGTTTTATGTCTATCGGTGCAAATAAAAAAAGTTTTGCCCTGTCTTTTTTCAGGGTTGTTTTTTATCTTGCAGGTATGTTCATCGTATTTCATCAGTTCAAGGCAATTGAACTTAGTTTCAGAAAAGGTCTTTTTGTTAGAAACAATTATCTTTTCTCGGGACCTGTAAAAGAATTTTTCCCTTGGAGCTGGTATACACTTTATAATGCAGTGTTCCGTATCATTCTGCCACTGGTCGGATGTTTTGTAATGTTCGTTCTTCGAGAAAAAACAGCAACTGCACTTCAGAGATATCAGGCAGTTCTTATTGCAGAAGCTCTTGTTGTAATGTGGGCATTGGAATACTTTGTTTACTATATTTCAAGATTTACTCCGGAATTCTCATATCTCCTTTACTATCCGTATATTGCTTTTTACGTGCTTGTTTATCAGGCATTCAGAAAAACATCTGTTCCGTCAGGAAAAGGTTTGTTTTTCAATATCATCCGTGCAGCTGTTGCATATTTAGTTCCGGCAGTTGCACTTGGACTTCTTTTCGCATTCCTTGGTCCTATTAATAAACCTGGATTTGATTATTATGAAGTGATTATTATTGTTGCTTCAATTGTTCTGATTCTTTTTTCATGGAAGGTATGGGACTGGATTATGTACGGTTCTATGGCTGCTACAAACGACTATGAATCGAACTTTGAAAAAGGACTTGCCTCAATTGACTATACAGGCGAAATGGACGCTGTAACAGAACGTATGTTCTCTGTATTCCGTTCAAATGTTGAATGTTCTTCCCTGGGAATTCTTGTTGATGACGGTCACGGCCGTCTGACACCTGCATATTCATCAAATAATTCAACATATACACTTCCGTCAAGTTCTTCTGTTTTTGATGTTATCTTAAATAACGGTAAGAACGTTGTTATATACTCGGAAATTGAAGACCTTCATGAATATGATGATATTCGTGAACCTCTGAAGGTGATTTTTGAAGAAGGAAAATTTGACTGTATGATCATTTTGAACGAAGGTCATAATATTCTTGGTGTTATTACACTTGGAAAGAAACTTTCGGGCGATCATTACAAAGATTACGATAAAAACGCATTCGTAAAACTTTATTCTTACTTCTTCGTATTCGGTTATTACGTACGTAACATTTCAAATAAGGAAGTTCTCTCAACCGTTAATCGTGAGCTTCGTATGTCCAGTCAGATCATTACATCCATTCAGGATAACATTGATCATATTAAGAGCCATAAAGCAGACGTTGGATATATGATGATTCCAGCTCACAACATTGGTGGTGAGTTTATCGACCTTGTTCGTCTTACAGATACAAGACATCTTGTTGTTATTGGTGACCTTTCAGGGCGAGGTATTGCGGCTTCCATGAACATGGTTATCTTAAAGTCTATTATTCGAACATATCTTGCCGAAACTCATGACTTCAAGAAACTTGTTGCAAAAGTAAATGTGTTTATTCGTGAATCTTTGAAGAAGGGAACTATCTTTGCAGGACTTTTTGCCCTTATCGATTTTGAAACAGACACCATGTACTACATCAACTGTGGTATTCCTGCCATGTTCCTGTATACACAGGTTTATAACAACGTAATCGAAATCCAGGGTAGTGGGCATGTTCTGGGCTTCGTAAAGGATATTACTCCTTATCTTTCTGTAAAGACTACAAAATTGAATCGTGGTGACATCATTCTTTCTTGTACTGACGGTTTGATTAACTCACATTCTCTTCGTGGTGAAAAATATGGACGCGAACGTGTATCACAGGCGGTTATCGATAATGCAACTTATCCAGCCCAGCGTATGGCACAATTCACTTTTGAAGGTCTTAGAAAGTTTATGTCAAAAGAAATGGAAGATGATGTTTCCATTTTCTGTCTCAAATACAAGACCAGTGCTGAATTCGCAACTTCTGAAGAGAAAGTTGAAAGTCCTGTTAAGGAAGAAACTTCCGTTCAGGAAAGTATATTTGATTCTCCAGTAGAACCTGTTTCAGAACCTGTAGTTGAAGAATCCGCAATTGAAGAAACTATAGCTGAAGAAACTATAGCTGAAGAAACTATAACTGAAGAAACTGTCCCAGAAGAGACGGTAACTGTAAATTCTGACCTTCCTCCTGAAATGCCCGTGGATGATGATTTCTTTGTTGAGGATATATCAAAACCTAAGGCTCCGGCAGACGGAATGGATTTTGAATTTGATCCGAAAGCTTTTGGCCTTCCGGATGATTTTACATTGTAATAAGGAGCGCGCAAAATGGAACAGCTTACAATCAATGAACGCGAAGGTGCTAACTACAGGCTTTATGAGCTTAAAGGAGGTCTTTCGGCATATACACTTGGAGACTTTGAGTCGAAACTCTATGAAATTGTTCTTAAAAAGAACGTTGTTCTGGATATGTCCAATCTTGTTGAATTGGATTCTTCTGGAATCGGTCTTCTTATGGCAGCTTTTAATGACAGCGTGAGTGCAGGAAATAAGCTTTATTTCCTTTCAATGTCCAATGAATCTTTGCGTGCACTTACTGAAACAGGGTTTAAAAGTGAATTTAATATCATAAACTCCATTACGGAAGCCCTTTAATTTTGTATATTTAATTTATGTACAGAGGAGACATGTATGGGGTTTACAGATAATTTAAGGGAAATTTTTGGTAAAGGTGCAGAGTCTACAAAGAATGCTGTAACTAAAGCAGGGAGTGCAATTCAGGATTTCAGCGATAAAAGTGTTCTTAAACTTGATATAAAGAAACTTGAGAGTGAAAGAAAGAATATATTTGCTGAACTTGGTGAATATACATCTCAGGTTCTGGTTTCTTTAGATACTGTATCAAAATCTGATGAGAAAATTGTAGATTGTCTTTTACGTATTTCTCAGGTTAATGAAAAAATTGCCGCAAAAGAAAAGGCGCTTTCAGAAGTTTAAGGCGCCACCGGAAAACCTTCGGTTTTCCGGTCGGTGTACTCCGGGTTCGGTAACCCTCAGTCCTGCGCAGAGCTTCGGACCGGCCGCTAGGCGGCCGCCCTCCGTGTACCTGGCGCAGTTTTTTTGTTTTAAAAGAATCTTAAAAAAAATACAAAAAAAAGTGAAAATTTTTGTAAAAAAGTTAGTTTTGCACTAGACACGTTTTCATAAAAAGTATATATTCTATTTCACCGTCGCACGACAG
>JAKSTN010000078.1 GCA_024402535.1 Treponema sp. | reverse complement strand
CAATCATCACAGAAATTGAAAAAGCTATTTCTATGGCTGACCTGGGATTCAACCCATCAAACGACGGTAAAGTAATCCGTATTCAGATTCCTGCCCTTACAGCAGAACGCCGCAAGGAACTGGAAAAACAGGCTAAAACAATGGCTGAAAATGCACGTACTTCTATCCGCAATATCCGCCGTGATGGAAACGATGATCTGAAAAAAGCTCAGAAAGCCGGTGAAATCACAGAAGACGATCTGAAAACAGAAACAGACAAACTTCAGAAGCTTACTGACAAATATATCGAAGAAATCAATAAAGCTTTTGATGCCAAAGATAAAGACATCATGCAGAACTAAATGGCAGTAAGTGAATCGAAAATCCCTGTCCATGTAGCCGTTACAATGGACGGAAATGGAAGATGGGCAACAAAGCAGAATCTTCCTCGTACAAAAGGACATCAGGAGGGCCTTAAAGCTGCAAAACGCATTGTTAAGGCTGCTAGCGATGCAGGTGTAAAATACCTGACTTTGTACACCTTCTCTACTGAGAACTGGAAACGAGCTCAGGAAGAAGTTGGATTTTTAATGAACCTTATTCATGTTCACCTTATTGGAGAACTTCAGTTTTATAAGGACAATGGAATCCGAATCTGTCACACAGGTGATATTTCGGCTCTTCCAAAAAACATCCAGGACGATCTGAACGACGCCATGGAGAAAACAAAGGATTATACAGGTCTTACCCTGAACCTTGCGATTAATTACGGTGGACGAGATGAAATTGTTCGTGGAATCCGTAAAATCGCAGAAAAAGGAATAAAGCCTGAAGATATAACCGAAGATCTGGTTCGTCAGAATCTGGACATGGAAGGATGCCCGGATGTTGACCTGCTCATTCGAACCGGTGGAGAATTCAGACTAAGCAACTTCCTTTTATGGCATGTTGCTTATGCTGAAATGGTTTTCACCGATACGCTCTGGCCAGATTATACTGAGGAAGAATTTTTAAGCAATCTGAAAAGTTTCGGAAACCGGAACCGAAGGTTTGGTAAGGAAAAATAAATAAAGAACTTATGAGTAATTTAGCCAAGAGATTGATAACATTTTGTATTGGACTTCCAGTTATGTTCGGGCTTAGCCTTTTTAAGCCTTTTTATCACGTTGCTCTTCAATTAATTGCCTTTTCAGCGACTGTTATATCTCTCAGCGAATATTACAATATGGTGTCCAACAAGATAAAGCTTTTTCCTAAATGGGTTTTTCTTTGTCTTGGAGGCATAATTCCTGTTCTTAATTATCTGTTCCTTCTTACTGGAATTTCACATGAAATTATCCTCTGGGTATTAGCAGGAATTGTAATCGTTATAATGGGAATTGAATGTTTTACTGCTGAAGAATTCAGCCAGTCTGTTGAACGAATTTCCCTTCTTTCTTTTGGTATTTTCTATATCGCATACCTTCTTACATTCATTACACGCCTGACAGTTTTTGAAAATGAAACCCACATTATCATTTTCTTCTTTGTACTTGTATTCATGTGTGACTCAGGAGCCTGGTTCTTTGGAATGCTTTTCGGAAAAAACAATCGCGGTATTTTCAAAGCCAGTCCAAATAAAAGCATAGCAGGTTTTATTGGCGGTATATTCACTGATGTTGCACTTACTGCAATAATCGTTCTTCTTTTACCAAATATTTTTGTAGGAGACCTCTGGCGTTACCTGATTATTGCGGCTTTTTCAGCGCTTGGGGCAATTATCGGTGACCTTGTGGAATCTGTAATTAAACGTTCATGCGGAGCTAAAGATGCCGGAAACGTTATTCCGGGACGCGGAGGATTATTGGATTGTATCGACTCTATGGTTGTTACAGCTCCAATCTACTTTGCACTCATGTATTTCCTTCTGGCATAAACAGTTATTATGAAAAAAATTCTTGTTCTCGGTTGTACCGGTTCTATCGGATCAAGCACTCTTGATATTATTGAAAACGAAAAAGAAATGTTTATCTGCTGTGGTCTTACAGCCCATTCAAAAAAGGATGAACTTTCTTCTCTTGCAAAGAAATTCAACTGTCCTTCACTGCTTACACAAAACGCAGATGAAAAAGATTATAAAAACTTCATATCTTCCTGTAAACCTGACATTGTTGTAAACGGCATTGCAGGCTCTCCAGGGCTTTTACCTTCAAAAGTAACTCTCGAACTTGGCATTGATCTGGCTCTGGCTAACAAAGAAACAGTTGTAATGGCTTATCCTTTAGTAAAAGCTCTTTCTGAAAAAACAGGCGCCAAAATTATTCCAGTTGATTCTGAACATTCAGCTATTTTTTCACTTATAAATCAGTGCGACAAAGAAAACGCTGACCGTATTCTTATCACTGCAAGCGGCGGACCTTTCAGAAACTTTACAAAAGAACAGCTTGAAAATGTAACTCTGGAAATGGCCTTGAATCATCCTACATGGAAAATGGGACCAAAGATTACAATCGACTCATCAACTCTTGCAAATAAAGGTCTTGAAGTAATTGAAGCTTCTTATCTTTTTGAAAAACCTGCCGACAAAATTGATGTAGTTGTTCATCCACAGAGCATAATTCATTCTATGGTAAGAACTAACGACGGCATGATTTACGCTCAAGTTTCTGATCCAGACATGAAGCACCCTATTATTGGTGCCCTGACATATCCTGAAAATGTAAAAAATTACTTAAAGCCTTTTGATCTTTTTGACAAAGAGCTGACTTTTTTCCGTCCAAGAATGGATGATTTTCCACTTTTAAAATACGCATTTCAATGTGTAGAAAAGAAAGGATGCTATCCGTTAGTATTCAATGCTGCAAATGAAGTTGCTGTTCATGCATTTTTAAACGGGAAAATCAAATATACTGAAATTGCAGGTATTACAGAAAAAACACTTCAGAATGACTGGTCAGAGACTCCGGAAACATTTGAAAGAGTTTTTGAACTGGATGCTAAAGCCCGTAACATTGCCGAAAATTTTATTGCTGAAATTGTCGGAGACCGCACATAAATGAAGTGGCTTTACGGACTCCTCTGCCTCTTTTTTCTCGTTCTCTTTCATGAGTTCGGGCATTTCATTGCTGCTAAAATTTTTGGTGTAAAAGTTGAATCTTTTTCTATAGGATACGGTCCGGTGCTTCTCCACAAAACTTTTAAGGGAACGGACTGGAGACTGTCTGCATTTCCTTTGGGCGGTTATTGCGGAATGAAAGGTGAAAAAGAAATGCAGACTGCGCTGGAAAACAATACTGCAATCTGCGCTGAACCTGATTCTCTTTTTGGAATTCATCCTATAAAACGTGCGTTAATAGGTTTCAACGGACCTTTTTTTAATCTTATTTTTGCTGTCCTCGCCTATTCTGTAATCAGCATGACAGGATATTCTTATTATACTTACTCTTCAAAAATCACACTTGCAGATGAAATTTATCCTGAAGTACATAGCAGCGCACGTGATGCAGGTCTGATCTCAGGTGATGTAATAAAAGCCATAAACGGTAAAACAGTAAATGATTTTTCTGATATAATTTCTATTGTTCAGATAAATCCTGTTAAAAATCTGAAAGTGGAAATTGACCGTAACGGTGCAACACTTTCTTTCGTAGTCCATTCGGAACTTGATAAGGAAAGCGGAACGGGAAAAATTGGCGTTTCAGCAGACAGAAACAGTCTTATAAAAAAAGAAGCTGAAACTTATTCCTTCTTTCCGGCTTTATTAAATGGATGCAAAGAAGCTTTTAATGTGATAGACATGACATTCAAAAGTATTGGCATTCTTTTTAAAGGTGTTCAGGTAAAGAACGCCGTTTCGGGTCCTGCACGCATAACAGATATGCTTGGAACAACCATAAAAGAAGGTTTTTCAGCAGGATTTAGAACAGGCCTTGTTAGCATTCTTGAACTGCTTGCTGTTATTTCAGTTTCGCTTTTCATTATGAATCTGCTTCCTGTTCCGATTCTTGACGGAGGTCTTATTCTTTTTGCATTGATTGAAACAATATTCAGAAAAAGAATACCACCTAAAGTTCAGTATTATACACAGTTTGTTGGATTAGCTTTTATTGCACTGCTTTTTGTTCTTGGTATGAGTAGTGATATTATATATTTTATTGGTCAGATAAAAGGAAATTAAATTATGAAAAAAATTATTGCATCAACTTTGACACTTATTTTTTCTTTATCATGTATTTTTGCACAGTCTCATTTTTCAAGTGAGGCACATCAGCTGAGTGTTACAAATCTTGCCACTCTTTGTGCAAAAAACTCAACAGATTACTCTTTCATAAGTTCAGGTGATGACGGATTCCTTATCAAATGGACAGAAGATTCCATGGGTGAACATTACCAGGTTTCTGATGTAGGAATCAAAATTATTGCAACATCTCCTAACGGACACGATATAGCTGTTTACGAAACTGATGGTGGCTCTGTAAACAAAGTTACTGTATGGGACTGGAACAAACTGAACAAAAAATATACTAAAAAACTTAAAGACTCAGTTACTTCCCTTTCATTTTCAGCAAAAGGAAACTACCTGATTATTGGAACTGCCACAATTGACGGTGCAATTTTTGTAAAGACTTCGGACTGGACTACAGTAAACAAAGTCCGGGAAAACACCAGTATTGTAAACTTCATAAAAACAAGTGACAGTGAAAAAACTGCAGTTATGTATTCACCTTCAGGAAGCCTTACTTATTACAATATTCTGAACGGCAAAACAACAGCAAAGTTTAACTGTATTCAAGGCCTTTCTGACATAACCATGTTCTGTAACAATCTCTTCCTGGCAGGCGTAAAAGATAATTTTATCTATATCATTCAGGCAACAACAGGTAAAACTCTTTCAACAATTCCTTGTCATTCTCCAATCATCCTTTCTTCTGAAGAAGACAATCTTTATTACCTGGAATATGACGGAAAAACAACTTATGACCTGAAAATGATTGAAAGAATTGACAACAATACTCTGAGTAACCAGCGTCTTGTAAAAGGCTTAAAAGGTCCACGCGGTGAAGGTCAGATTATAAGCGGAACCAAATATGGTCCTGAAATTATTTTTGGAAGCGGAAACGGAAATATTTACAAAGCTACTTCACTTGCATCCAGTGAAACAGAATCAATGAATCTGATTTCAGAAAACATCTATGACCGTATTTATGACATAAAAGAAAACGGTGAAATGTTCTACTTTCTTTCTAAAAAATCGGTTCATAGAGTTTATGAAAACGGAAATGTTGATTCTATCGTTGATACAAAAGGTGAAAACAGTTTCTTATGCTTTCAGGACGGTTTCATTCTTTACAGCAAAGAAACAAGAAATCCAGTAAGATTTGTTTCTGAAAATGGCGCTGATGAAATTCTTTTCACACCAAAATCTTCTTTGCAGAGTCTTAAAGTTTACGAAAACAAGCTTATTGAAATTGAATCAAGTTCTAAAGTAAACGTATATGATTTTGAAACAAAAAAATATCGTGAAGTCTTCTCCGGCATGGGTATTCAGGATGCTGTAATGTGTGACGATGGTAAAGTTTATATTGCAAAATCTGCAAGTACCAGTCCTGCAAGTCCTTTGATTGCCGTAAACCCAGAAACACTTGAAACAATTCCTCTTAAAGTTCCTGGTCAGGTTACTTATGGTTTGAGCAGCAATGGAAAAACAATTTACGGTATGAATCTTCAGGCTACAGACACAGACAGTACAACATTTGTATTCAGCTTTAATCCTTCTACTCAGACAGTAACTAATATTTTGAAATTTGCAGAAGAAGATCCTGATGCATTCACTTACATTAACGGAAATTATCTGTACACGAACATCGGTAAGAATAAAATCTATTCGTACAACCTGCCACAGAAAAAACGCTTTGCTTATGAACGTACAGCTTCAATGCCTGAAGCAATCGTAAAGAACTCTAAATCAGTTATTATTCTGAACCGTGACGGAAGTATTTCCTGGGGAACTGAAAGTTCCCAGAAACTTACCGCAGACTGGTACCTGACAAAAGACGACCAGTGGTATGAATTTTAGTGGCAAGCACTAAAATTCATTCGATAGAACAAG
>JAKSTN010000077.1 GCA_024402535.1 Treponema sp. | reverse complement strand
ATAGCGCGGATAGCATCATCGTTACCTGGAATAGGGAAGTCGATACCTGTTGGGTCACAGTTTGTATCAACAACAGCGATGATTGGGATACCCATACGGCGAGCTTCAGCTACAGCGATCTGTTCTTTGTGTGTATCGATGATGAAGATAGCTCCTGGGAGTTCTTTCATTTCTTTGATACCACCAAGGTTCTTTTCGAGCTTAGCTTTTTCCTTCTGGAGAGCACCAACTTCTTTCTTTGTAAGGTTTTCGAATGTGCCGTCAATTTCCATCTTTTCGATTTTCTTGAGGCGCTGAAGTGATTTTTTGATTGTAGAGAAGTTTGTAAGCATACCACCAAGCCAGCGGTTGTTTACATAGTACATGCCACAGCGTTCTGCTTCTTTCTGAACAGCCTGCTGAGCCTGTTTTTTTGTTCCTACGAAGAGGATTGATTTTCCAGCTGATGTTACTTTGCGTACTTCATCGTAGCTGTCTTTGATTGCAGCGATTGTTTTCTGCAGATCGATGATGTGGATTCCATTGCGTTCAGCGAAGATGTACTTCTTCATACGTGGATCCCAACGTTTTACCTGATGACCGAAGTGAACTCCAGATTCAAGCAGGTTTTTCATGGTTACTACTGCCATGATAGACTCCTTCACGCGCATAATTCTTTAATTTACAATGAATTATGCCCCGTACTCTGTTTCTCGTAACCGTCGCAAATTGAATTGCTAAGGCCCGGAAGATCACGATTTGTAATACAGCCAACAGCCTTTTACAAATGTGGCAGAACTAATTCAAAAGAGAATAATTCTGCTCCTTTAAAATATCATAAAGCTCAAAAATAGGCAACCCGATGACGCCTGAGTATGAACCTTCAATATTCTTTATAAAGCAGGATGCCAGACTTTGGATTCGGTAACCGCCTGCGGCACCGTGCCATTCACCTGTATCTGCATACCACTGAATTTCTTCTTCAGACAATTCAGCAAAGGTAACTTTAGTTTTATTTTTTCTGGAAGAATAAGAATGATTTCTACCGTTATAAAGAACAATAGAAGTGATTACTTCATGTGTTTTTCCAGAGAATTTACGTAAAAATTCGCAGGCCTGTTCATTGCTTTCAGGTTTACCGTAAATTTCACCGTCGAAAAGAATAACTGTATCGGCTCCCAGAACCCATGGAATTTCCTGTCCCGCAGGGAGGGAATGAATGACAGCTGTAACTTTTTCCCTTGCAAGAAGTTCAGGAACCTCTTCAATATCGAGACATGAAGAAGTCAATGTTTCGTCGATATTTGGCATAATTACCTGAAAAGGTATGTTCAGCATTTTAAGGATTTCCTGGCGGCGGGGAGAGGAAGAAGCTAAAATAATTGGTTCCATAAAAAAGGTTCCTTTGGAAGTAATAAGTTTTTTGTTTTATGGGAGATAGGCGATTCGAACGCCCCACCTTCGGCTCCGGAGGCCGACGCTCTATCCAAATGAGCTAATCTCCCGGAAATTTAAAAAAAGGCTGCCTGAAAGACAGCCTGTTTTGTTAAGTTTTAGTTAAGACAGATTTTAGTCTTATTCATTGGCTTCTTTTTCTGATGACTTTTCAGAAGACTTCTTTGATGATGAAGAATCTGTGTTAGACATCTGTTTTAGAAGTTTGTAAGCCTTCTGGCGAACAGGTGTTACATAGTTGTAATCAACTGCAATTCTTGCAATTGAATCAATCATTGTTTTCTTATTTTCTGCTGTTGGAGCAAGGATTTCGAAAGCGTTCAGAACTTCCAGAGCAAGGCTTGAAGTAGGGTTCAGAACTTCGTTTCTACGGTTTGCAAAAGCAATAGCATCAATTACTTCATCATTTTCGTTGATTCCGATGTCGCCAAGGGAGTGAACTGCAGCAGCAATTACCATTGGTTCGTTGTCAGCAACTGCAATAGAAACCAGTGTGTTTTTTGCATGTTCTGTTTTGATGTTTCCCATAAGAAGACAAGCTTCACGGCGGATATCAGGGAAGTTGTTCATAACACGTCCGTTCTGACGTGTCTGGCTTGAAATGCCTTCTCCTGCAAGACGGTCAAGAGCGGCAATAACGCCGTCTGAAGTATTTCCATCTTCAATAGCTGTTTTAAGGTACTGAAGGGCTACAAGTTTATTATCATATTCATCTGATGTTGCCAGACTTGTAATGATGTCTGCATCGATATCACTTAAATATTCGCTTTCAACTGAAGTTTCAGAATTAGAATTCTTTGTGTTCTGAGCAAATACTACGCAGCTCAAAGAAAGAATCATTCCTGCTGCAACAATTTTTTTAATAGCTTTCATAGGGGGTCTCCTATTTTTATGTATAATCTCTTACTAGATTATCGGTTAATTATAAGGGTTTCAGTATAAAAAATCAAATTATTTAATTTACTTCAGGAAGTTTTACTTTCCAGCTTCCGTTTTCCTTAACAAAGTAGTAATAAACAACAGTAGTATCTTCTTCTTCACGAACTTCTACTGCTTTAATGTAAGATTTAGAAATATAGCGGATTTCTTCAACCTTACTTACTTTTCTAGAAGGAATGAATACATATTTGAAGTAATCACGGAGTCCTTTAAGCTGAATCTGCTTGTCCGGAAGTTTTTTCTGGGCTTTTCTTAAGTTTGCTGGATTTGAATAGTACTCAATGGATGTAGGTGAAATAAAGGTCTTCCATTTATCGAATTCAAAATTTGTCATTACATCAGAAAGTTCATCAATAATGCTAAGGATTGCAGCTTTATCGTCATTAAATTCGGCGAGAGTAACAGATTCTTCGTCTGAATCGATTTCATTAATGGAACGAAGATATTCGTCGTCTACTTCAACAACTTCATCTACATCCATAACTTCATCATCTTCAAAAACTTCAGGTTCTGGAACTTCAGGTTCGTCTTCAATGATTTCAACTTCAGGTTCAACTATAACTTCAATTACTTCATCTTCCCCAGGTTCTGTAATCTGGTTTTCAATTACAGTTGCTTCCTGGTCAGTTGATTTACATGAGAATAAACAGAGTACAAATATAGAGAAAATAAAGAAAATTCTATGTTTCATATCTTCGATTTTACCTTGATTGTTAATTTTCGTCAAATATTGTAGTTTATATTTATGGTAAAGGCAGTTTTTGCGGGTTCGTTTGATCCGCCTACATATGGACATCTTAATGTTATTGAACGAGCATCAAAGCTTTTTGACTGTGTTGATGTTGTAATCTCGGTAAACCCTGATAAAAGATATATGTTTAACGAAAATGAAAGATTTGAAATGCTTTCTGAAATGATAAAACCTTTTGAAAACGTAGAACTTCATATCTGGGATGGTCTTATTGTAAAATATGCAGAACAGGTTGGAGCAAAGGTTCTGGTCCGCGGAATCCGCACTCAGAATGATTTCCTTTATGAATTCGACCTGGCTCTTATGAACAAGGCCCTGGATGCCAATATTGAGACTATGTTTATTCCAACTGACGAAGAATTTGCCATTGTAAAATCAAGTTCAATCAAGGAACTGGCAAAATTTGGCGGTAATATCAGTAAAATGGTTCCTCCGAATGTTGAAGAGACTCTGAGAAGGAAGCTGGAGAAAAGTGGACAGTGAATAGTGAATAGTGAACAGTAAACAGTAAACAGTAAACAGTGAACAGTGAACAGTAAACAGTGACTCAACTGGGAACTGACAACTGTCCACTGTCCACTGTCCACTGTCCACTGACAACTGACTCTCCTAATTGAGTTAATTTCTTAAATCTTCTATACTTTAATCCATTATGAATAGAAGACTTATTACATCCGCTTTACCTTACGTAAACAATATTCCGCACCTTGGAAACCTTATCCAGATGCTTTCGGGCGATGTTTTTGCCCGTTTCTGCCGCACCCGCGGTTACGATACTCTTTATATCTGTGGTACTGATGAATACGGTACAGCTACAGAAACAAAAGCTCTTGAAGAAAACAAAACTCCACGTGAACTTTGTGATTATTACTACGGTGAACACACAAAGATTTACGACTGGTTCCATATCAACTTTGATAAATTCGGACGTACATCAAATGACGAATGTACAGAAATCACACAGGCTCTTTTCAACGACCTGGACAAAGGTGGTTTCATTACAGAAAAAACAAGCCGTCAGCTTTTCTGTCCAAAATGCCAGCGCTTCCTTGCTGACCGCTATGTAGACGGAACATGTCCAAAATGCGGTTCAACAAAAGCCCGCGGTGACCAGTGTGATGACTGTGGTTCACTTCTGGACCCTGTAGAACTTAAAGATCCAAAATGCCACACATGTGGTTCAACACCGGAAGTAAAAGAAACAAAACATCTTTACATCGACCTGCCAAAACTTTCACAGAACCTGGACTCATGGATGGACAAGGCTTCTAAAGACGGTAAATGGTCTGACAATGCAATCAACATTACAAAAGCCTGGATTCGTGACGGTCTGAACGAACGTGCAATTACCCGTGACCTTAAATGGGGTATTCCAGTTCCTAAAGCAGGCTATGAAAACAAAGTATTCTACGTTTGGTTCAATGCACCAATCGGTTACATGTCTATTACAAAGCAGCTGGCAAACGAACTGGTAAAAGCAGGAAAGCAGTCATTTGACTGGAAAAGCTGGTGGCTTCCTGAAGAATCAGAAGAAGGAAAATCAAAAGCTCCTGTAGACCTTTTCCAGTTCATCGGAAAAGACAACATTCCTTTCCATACTGTAATTTTCCCTTCAACACTGCTTGGTTCACCACACAACTGGACAAAGCTTCATCACATGTCTTCAACAGAATACATGAACTACGAAAACGACAAGTTCAGTAAGTCTCGCGGAGTTGGTGTATTCGGAACTGATGCCATTGAAACTGGAATCCCTGCTGACGCCTGGCGTTTCTACATCTTCTACAACCGCCCAGAAAAACAGGACTTCCAGTTCATGTGGAAAGATTTCCAGGAAAAGCTGAACTCAGAACTTATCGGAAACCTTGGAAACCTGGTAAACCGCACACTGCTTTTCGTAAACAAATACTACGAAGGAAAAATCCCTGCAGCTCCTGTTGATGAAGAACTCTGGGCAGAAGTTCGCGCTAAGGAAGCAAAAATTACAGAATATCTTGAATGGGCTGATCTTAAAGATGCCTTCCGCGAAATGTTCACAATTGCTGACATCTGTAACAAAAAGTTCCAGGCAACAGAACCTTGGAAGACACGTACATCAGATCCTGCAGTTGCAGAAAGCCTGATTCACAACCTGTGTTATGTAATCAAAGATCTTATGATCATGATGAATCCATATATGCCTCAGTACACACAGAAAGTAATGAGCTACTTTGGAAAATCAATCAAAGAATCTGTTGTAGGAAAAGATACTCTTGAAGGCCTTGACTGGTCAAACCTTGGTGTAACAGAAGGTCTGGAATCAGTTGGTCCAACTCAGGTTTACTTTACTCCAATGGATGCAAAAACAATGGAAGCTTTCCGCGACAAGTTCTCTGGAAATCAGAAAGACCGCAAGGAAAAAGAAGCTTCTAAAGACAACAAGAAAAAAGAAAAGAAAGCTGAGAAAAAACATGAAGAACCAGTTCTGGCAGAAAACCAGGAAGAATTCTTCAATCAGAATATTGAACTTCGCGTAGCAAAAATCCTGAAAGTTGAAAACAACCCTGAAGGAGAAAAACTCTACGTTGAAACAATGGACGACGGTTCAGGAACTGAACGCATCATCCAGTCTGGTCTTAGACCATATCTTCAGCCGGAAGATCTTCTTGGAAAGAACGTAATCATCGCTGCATCCCTTGCTCCAAGAAAAATGCGTGGTATTGAAAGCCACGGTATGCTTCTTGCTGCAGACTACAACGATGAAAACGGAAAAGAATGTGTTGAACTTCTGACAGCTCCTTGGGCAAATCCTGGTGACCCTGTTTACCTTGAAGGTGCAGATCCAGCATTTAAGAAACCGGAAGAAATCACAATTGATACTTTCTGTTCTGTTGAAATCAACGTTGTAAACAAAGCTATTCAGATTGCGGGAAAAAATCTGATGGCAGCCGGCAAGGCTCTTACAATGGACAAAACAGAAAACGGTGGAGTACACTAATAGA
>JAKSTN010000076.1 GCA_024402535.1 Treponema sp. | reverse complement strand
TCTTAAGTCTGATTTTGACCATTTATTCCTCCACAGAGCTCTTGCGAGTTCTGAAATATACTGTTTTGTCACCCGGATATAATAAGTCCATAGTGAATGTGAGTAGTAATTATATTGAAATGTTACATGAGTTTCAAGGGAAGAACAGCTTAGTTGTTGAATCTTGAAAGGAACTGTTTTGTTCGTTCTTCCTTTGGAGTGTTGATTACGGCTTCAGGACTGCCTTCTTCCACAATAACACCGCCATCCATAAAGATTATGTGATTTGATGTATCGCGGGCAAAAGACATTTCGTGTGTAACAACAACCATGGTCATTTTTTCTGCTGCCAGATCTTTAATTACTGCAAGGATTTCTCCTGTAAGTTCCGGGTCCAGGGCAGAAGTTGGTTCATCAAAAAGCAGAACTTCAGGTTTCAGTGCCAGGGCACGGGCAATGGAAACACGCTGCTGCTGGCCGCCGGAAAGTTCGCATGGGTAGTTTCCTTCCTTTGCGGAAAGTCCCATACGGGCTAAAAGTTCATGAGCAACGGCTTCAGCTTCTTCCTTTGATCGCTTCAGAACGCGAATTTGAGGATCGGTTACGTTTTTAAGAACCGAATAATGAGGGAACAGATTAAAATTCTGGAAAACAAGGCCTGCGTTCAGCATGATTTTATGCATATCCTTTTTAGGAGCATAAACGCCGTCCTTTACCAGATAGTTTCCACAGATGCTGATTGAACCGTCAGTAACTGTTTCAAGGTGAGAAATACATCGGAGAATTGTTGACTTACCTGAACCTGAAGGCCCGATAATGCCAAGAACTTCGCCTTTTTCAACAGAAAAAGAAACGTCACGAATAACATCAACGTCGCCAAAGGATTTTTTCAAATGTTCAACAGTAATAATCTTTTCCATATCAGTTCAAGTTCCCGGATTTATTTATAGTAATCAAGTTTCTTTTCAATCAGTTTAAAGGCTTCTGCAACAACCCAGTTCATTACAAAATAGAAAATTCCTGCAATGAAAAGAGGCCAGAAAGAGAAAAGTGCACTCTGGCGTTCTTTTGCAACCATAAGAAGTTCCATAACCCCAATAACTGAAACCAGAGCTGTGTCTTTTACAAGTGTGATTACTTCGTTTCCCATAGCAGGAACGATTCTTTTAATAACCTGAGGGAGAACAATGCAGAAGAATGTCTGACGGTTAGTGTAGCCCAGAACAGAACAGGCTTCATACTGTCCTTTAGGAATTGATTCAATGCCGCCACGGTAGATTTCTGCAAAGTAACAGGCATAGTTGATGGAAAGGGCAACGATTGCGGCTACAAAGCGTGGCCACCGGAAAGTGATTCCGGCTCCAAAAGTTTTATTCAGCCAGTTGATAAAAAGTCCCGGCCCAAAGTAAACGATGAGCAGCTGGAGCATAAGAGGGGTTCCCCGGATAATCAAAAGAAAAACATTTGTAATGCCGGACTGCAGTTTATTCTTTGACATTCTTCCGTAAGCAATAGGAAGGGCGAGTGGTATTGAAAACAAAAGAGTAAGTAAGAAAACTTCGATTGAAACTCCACAGCCTTTGAACATGGCGTGAATCATTTTTATATAACGAGCTGACATAATAGAAAGTATAAAATAAAAAAAGTAAAAAAAAAAGCACACCATGGAAGAGGAGGAAGAAACCACGGTGTGCTAATATATTTTAAGGAAGGTCCTTAATTATTTACTTACATTTTTGAAGAATCTGTTGATTGCTACGGCGTGAAATTCAATTCCCTTTACATTAGGCTGTATCATTTCGCCGTTACACTGAACGTACATTGGAATAGAAATACCTTTTTCCATAATTATTCTTTCAGCATCTTTCATTGCATTCCAGCGTTTTTCAAGCTGTGTTGCATATTCACCGTTTGTACAGTTAGCTATAAGAGAATCGTATTTCGGGTCTGAGAAACGTCCGTTGTTCTGGTCATTTCCGGTTAACCACATTGAAAGATATGTCATAGGGTCTGCGTAGTCTGGTCCCCAGTTTGTAAGACCAAGTTCAAAGTTTCCTTGTCTCATAATTTTTCGGCGGTCAAGGCGGGGAACCAGGCGAAGTTTGATTTTGAGTCCCGGAAGGTTTCTTTCAAACTGATTTTTAATGTTTTCAGTAATAGGACGTTCTGATTCAGTATCAGTGTCCATGAATTCAATTTCAATTGTATTTGTTCCAAGTTCCTTTTTTGCCATTTCAAGATACTGCCGTGCAAGATCCGGATTAAAATCGGCATATTCCGGGAATTCAGCACCAGGAGCAGAGAAATCCTGGCCTTTGGAATTGAATGCATATCCTGCAGGAACACAAGTCAGAGAAGCTTTTGAACCGTCATTGAGAATTCCGGTAAGTTCATCACGGTCCAGTGCCAGGTTTAAAGCACGGCGAAGGTTCTGGTTTTGCAGCGCACCTGTTGTTACATTTGGACAAAGATAGAAAAGGAATCCTGTAGGAACCGAATGGAAGTTTTTGTCATTCTGATATTGTGCAACCTGTCCTGATTTAAGTTCAACAATATCGATTTTTCCGGCATTGAATTGCTTCATAGCTTCTTCGTAAGAATCAAGGAGGATATAGTGGATTCCTGCAATCTTAATGTTTGCAGCATCATAATATGCTGTGTTTTTTATGAGCTTAACATCACCTTTTTCAGATTCAAATTCTGTAAGAATGAAAGGGCCGTTGCTGAGCATATACTGGGCGGCTTTTCCGTAGTTCTCTTTGCAGCTTTCAACAAACTTTTTGTTTGC
Organism: Treponema sp.; assembly: GCA_024402535.1. GTDB lineage: Bacteria > Spirochaetota > Spirochaetia > Treponematales > Treponemataceae > Treponema_D. Next base: position 4,680 of record JAKSTN010000076.1, on the reverse strand, counting down.
TGGATAGAAAGTAGAAAAATAAAGAAGGTCATCAAAATAAGAAACAGGGCAGAGAAGTTCGATTTTCAAAGTGAAATCGTCTATTGCACGGACTCCCAGCATATCAGGACTCATAAGCCCGTTGATAATTGCTGTGGCATTTTTGATCTGTGCAATGTCACTCATCATAAATGAATATTCTGAGTTTACTTCAGGATCAACTGCACGCTGCCATGCGTAAACAAAGTCATGGGCCGTAACAGGATCTCCATTTGCCCAATAAGCATCCTGGCGAAGAGTATAAGTTCTTATTAATCCGTCAGGAGAAACTTCTGAAGTTTTTGCCAGTGCTTTTTGAGAAGAGCCGTCGGCTGCCATGGCGAAAAGACCTTCCATACAGGAACCGATTATTTCAAAGCTGGAACCATAGACTGAAGTTTGTGGATCCAGGTTATCAATTGTTGTGATAAGGGAAACATTCAGTACAGGTCCCTGGACAGTCATATCCGGAAGGGGACCTTTTTTCAAAGCTGACAGCTTTGATGCAGGAGATGGAGCGGCTCCTTCTCCACAAGAAACCAGCAAAGCCATAGCAAGGGAAGCTGCTGCAGTTAATAATTTATTTCTAATCATTTGTTTTCTCCTAGACTGTAAACTGGTCAATCTGACTTCCGATTTTATTCACGCTTTCCTTAACATGGTCTGAAATCTGGTTAAGGGATGCACCGTTATGACTGATTTCATCAGCACTGCTAGAGATCTGTTTCATGTTCATTTTTATTTCTTCAGTAGCATTTCTGAGGGCGTTTACTTCAACAAGAATCTGTTTGTTTCCGTTACTCATTTCTTCAGAGGCAAGCTGAACTTCAGAAGTTGTGTCATTCATGGTTCTCAGTGCATCACCAATCTGCTGAGAACCTGATTCCTGTTCTTCCATTGCACTCTTAATCTGCATTACAAGTTCATGGGTTGATTCAACATTTTCTGAAACTTCAACAAATGACTGGGTTGCAGATTTTGACGCAGTAACAACATCAAGAATTGAGCTCTGAATATTTTTAAGTTCTTCATTAATCCTTTTTGACTGAACTGAAGAGTTTTCTGAAAGTTTTCTGATTTCATCAGCAACAACTGAGAATCCTTTACCTGCTTCACCTGCATGAGCGGCTTCGATGGCGGCGTTCATGGCAAGAAGGTTTGTCTGACTTGCAATTGATGAAATAACTGTATTTGCTTCCTGAAGCGATTTTGACTGGTTTTCGATTGTAAGGATTTTTTCATTAACGTTTTTCTGACGCCCCATTCCGTCATTTGTTTTGTCAGAAAGCGATTTGAATGAAGATGCCATGTAGGTTACAGAATTGCTTACACTTCTGATATTTCCTATCATCTGTTCAACGGCTGCACTGGCCTGGGAAACTGCAACAGACTGGGAATCAATCATTTTTTCAAGAGAAACAATGTTCTGGGAAATTTCTTCAACGGCGCCGGCTGTCTCTGAAACAGAGTTAACCTGATCCTGGATTTTCCCGTCGATTGTATTAAGGTCTCCAATAATGTGTTCAATTGAAGATCCGTTTTCCATAATGCTTGATGTAAGGTCTGCGCGAACTTTATCAAGGTTGCCTTTTGAGTCTTTAACATCTTTAATGATTTCCTGGAGCTTTGTCATAAACTTGTTGAAGCTGTCTCTAAGAAGCCCGATTTCGCTACGGCTGTTCAAAGTAATTCGCTGGGTCAGGTCTGCATCTCCGTTTGCAATGCCTTCAATACTGTTACGGATTATGCGGAGAGGAGTCAACGCCTGTTTCAGGAGGAGGAAAGTGATGAGTGCAAGTAAAAGCCCGATTAAAAGACTGATTACAGCGATAGGCATTCGCATTGCGTTACTTGTGTGCTCAATTTCGTTCATAGGCATGAAGAAAATTGCAAACCATGGAGTTCCTTCTACAGGGGCATATGAAGAATAAATTTTGACTCCCTGTGGATTCCAGAAGAAGCCGTCGCGGGCATTTCCTTTTTCGATTTCAAGGAAAAGATTTTCCAGATTTCTGTACCCGATTTTTGAAGAATAGTTTGCATCAAGGTATTGTCCGCCAATCTTTGTGAGCATGATTCCATCAGAACCAATAAGAACAGCCTGAGCTCCGCCCATGTTAAGGTCGTTTACAGTTTCAGCAAGATTTTCAAGTTTTACTGCGCTGGCAAATACACCTTTCAGTTTTCCATTTTTATCGAAAGCAGGGCGTGAAACAAAGTAAGCTACAGTACCGTCTGCCTGAAATTCAATGTTTGAAACATAGTGATCTTTGTTGTGTTTTACGATTTCTGTAAAGAATGGCTTTGTTACAACCGTCATAGTGTTGCCGGTGTCAGAGTATCCCACTCCATCAAGAGAACAGTAAAGTACGTAATTTAAATTCGGATTTCTTATGTTTTCGTGACTTATAAGATAATCAACTATATCTGCATCAGATCCTGTTTTAACAATATCCGCATCAGAATAGATACGAAGATCGTTCATCAGGATATTGTTCCAGTTGGAAGTTTTATCGGCTACTTCTGCAATTATACGAAGACTGGATTGTTCATAAGTATTTATTGTTGCTTTTCGTACTGCACGGATAATCACCACATTTTGAAGGGCGAATAAAATGGTCATTATGATAACAAGACCAATACCAATTTGCATTCCAAGAGAAATTGTTTTTGTTTCTTTGGAGTTATTAGAGATTTTATCAGACATAGGTTTATTATAACACAATGCAAAAAAAAATAAATAGAAAAATGGAGAAAATAGAGTTTTGTGAATAAAAAAAAGCGGGTTCAAAAATGAACCCGCTTAAAGTTTTTTTGCTTAATTAATTATTTGATTACGCTGATATCCTGAGAGAACCATTTTGCACAGATGTTTGCAACTGTACCGTCTGCCTGCATTTCTTTAAGGATTGTCCAGACTGCGTCGCGGAGTTCTGGTTCGCTTTTGCGGAAACCGATACCGTATTCTTCATTTGCCAGAGCTTCAGAAACGATTACGAAATTTTTGCCTGTTGTTTTGATAGCATAAGCTCCAACAACAGAATCCATTACAACACCGTCAACACCGCCAATTTCCAGGTCGTTGAGGGCTGAAACATTTTCCTTGTAGTAAACAGTTTCCTTAAGAGAATCAGCAAAAGCTTTGTTTGCTTCTACAGCTTCCTGTGCTGAAGATCCAGACTGAAGTCCAACAACTTTTCCTTTCATGTCTGCAAGAGTTTTAATTCCTGAATCTGCGCGAACGATAAGAACCTGTTCATTGTTCAGGTAAGCTGGTGTGAATGAAAGAGCTTCTTTACGGTCTTCTGTGATTGTGAATCCGTTCCAGATACAGTCAATTTTGTTTGTATTGAGTTCCATTTCTTTTGCATCCCAGTCGATTGGCTGAGCTTTGAAAGAAACTCCCATGCGTTTTGCAACTTCTTTTGCCAGGTCAATGTCGTAACCTACGATAGTTCCGTCATCGTCTGTGTATCCCAGTGGTGGGAAAGAAGCATCAAGACCAAGTACGAAAGTTCCGCGTGCTTTAAGTGCAGAAACTGCATCAGTTGAAGCAGCAGCTGGTTTGTCCTTTTTTGAACATCCGATTGTTGAAAGTGCAATTGCAACTGCACAAATAACAAAAAGTGATTTTTTCATTTATTTATCTCCTATAAATTAATTAACGATTTTTTTCAGTTCCGCAATCTGTTCCATTACTCTTTCAGGAGCAGGACCACCTATTGTCTTGCGGATTTTTACACAGCCTTCTGGTGTGATTTTTTCAAAAATATCTTCTTCAATCAGTTCTGATTCTGCGCGCATTTCTTCAAGGCTAAGGTCATCAAGACGGCAGTCTTTGTCGATGGCGCGGCGAACACAGCGGGCAGAAACTCCGTGGGCTGTGCGGAAAGGCATTCCTTTGCGTACAAGATAGTCTGCGATGTCAGTAGCGTTCAGGTAGCCGCCGTCACAAAGAGAAGCCATGCGGTCCTTGTTCCATGTGGCAGTAGAAATCATGTAAGTGAATACGCGGACACATGAAAGAACTGTGTCTATTGAATCAAACAGTGGTTCTTTGTCTTCCTGCATGTCGCGGTCGTAGGCAAGTGGAAGACCTTTCATCATTGTTAAAAGAGCAAACTGATTTCCGTAAACTTTTCCTGTTCTTCCGCGGATAAGTTCTGCAAAGTCGGGGTTCTTTTTCTGAGGCATGATTGAAGAACCTGTAGACCATTTTTCTGAAAGCTCGATGAAGCCGAATTCTACAGTATTCCAGAGCACAACTTCTTCACTGAAGCGTGAAAGGTGCATCTGTATAATGGAAAGACAGTTTGCTGTTTCCAGGAAAAAGTCCTTATCTGAAACTGTGTCCAGAGAGTTCTGTGTTACGTTTGTAAAACCAAGAAGATCTGCTTCGTAACGGCGGTCCAGTGGAAGTCCGCTTCCAGCCAGGGCACAAGCGCCGATAGGAGAGTAGTCAACACGCTTCAGACAGTCAGAAAGACGGTCAATGTCGCGAACCAGCATCCAGGCCCAGGCGCAAACGTGGTGAGCAAGGGTTACAGGCTGTGCGTGCTGCATGTGGGTAAAGCCCGGCATAAGAGTGTTCAGGTTTTCTTCTGCAATTTTTACAAGGGCTGCAATTAAAGTTTTGAGGGAAGCCTGAAGTTCCGGAATAAT
>JAKSTN010000075.1 GCA_024402535.1 Treponema sp. | reverse complement strand
TCATGTGGGCAACAAAGAACTACGACGGTGACGTTATGTCAGACATGATCGCTTCCGCATGTGGTTCCCTTGCCATGATGACTTCTGTTCTGGTAAGCCCAGACGGAAACTTCGAATACGAAGCATCACACGGTACAGTACAGAAACACTACTATCGCTACCTGAAAGGCGAAAAAACTTCTACAAACCCTGTAGCAACAATCTTCGCATGGACTGGTGCTCTTGCAAAACGCGGTGAGCTGGACGGAACTCCAGAACTGGTTGAATTTGCAAAGAAACTTGAAAAAGCAACACTTGGAACTATCGAAGACGGATACATGACAGGTGATATCGCACGCATCGCTAACCCACCAGCAAAGAAGATCCTGAATTCATGGGAATATATTGACGCTATTGCTGAAAGACTCAGCAACATGTAAAGATTTTATTAAATAGGTGTCAGTTCCTTAAATTTCACACTGGCACTTTTCAAAAAATTCTGTACAGTAAGGGCCGACAAATCTTTTGTCGGTCCTTTTATTTTGTTTTCAGAAATAAGTCTTCTGGCACAATGCAAAATCACTTTTGCACAGGTATCTGCATCGGCCAGAGCATTATGAGCATCATATTCTATATTAAAATAGTCCCCAAGACAGGTCAGTTTATGACTTTCAAGCTCCGGGAAAATTTTACGGCTTAAATGAACTGAATCAAAATATTTATATGCTGGCACCTGCATTCCATAATGAAGCAAAGTTGCTTTCAGCACATTCATATCAAAACCTGCATTATGAGCCACGAAAGGAAGTTTTCCAACAAAACTTTGAATCTGAGGAAAAATCTGATCAAACGTTGGAGCATCTATAACATTTTCAATTGTCAGATGGTGAATCGATGTATTAAACGGATCTATATACAGAACAGGCGGTTTTATAAGTGAATAAAAAGAATCAGTTCTTTCACTCCCCTCATATTTTACAAGACCTACAGAAATAGCACTGTTTTTATGCTGAGTTCCAGTTTCAAAATCTATCGCAACAAAATCCATATTCTAATTATACCGAAAATCAGCGTGAATAAATTTCCTGAATTTCCTGAGTATACCCGCCAGCTTTTTCATAAACAATTAAAGGTGACTCAACGGTAATCCGGCTCTTCGCGCACTTCACGCCTTCTATTAAAACCATAGTAGGTTCCTTATCCACATAAGGATAGCAAAGCCGCATTCGCTTTGGTTCCAGTTTATATTTCATCATCACGGACATGATTTCTGCAAGACGGAAAGGTTTATGAATCATATAAAAACGTCCCTGACTTTTCAAAAGCTCAGTAGCGGAACGCACTACATCATCCAGTGTGCAGAGCACTTCATGACGGGCAATTGTTTTTTCATCATTTCCGTTTCCTTCCCCATGCTCTGCAATCATATAAGGAGGATTTGAAGTAACAACATCATAAGTATTTTTTTCAAAATATGAAGAGGCGGTTTTTATATCCCCTTCCACAACATTTATGCGAGTTTCAAGTTCATTAAGCAGAACTGATCTTTTTGCCATATCACAGGATTCACTCTGGATCTCAAGGGCATCAATATGAACAGTGGGATTTTTAGCAGCAAGTAAAAAAGGAATGATTCCGGTTCCAGTACCAAGATCACAAATCTTTTCATTTTTTCTGGTAACAGCAAAATCTGAGAGAAGATATGCGTCAATGCCAAAACAGAAACGCTTTTCTTCCTGAATAACCTTAAAGCCCGAAACTTTCAAAGTATCAACACGCTCAGAAGCTTTAATCTCAACAGATTCCTTATTTTTGAGCGGCACCAGAAAACTCCTTTTTGTAAATCACAACAAAGCACACAACAAGAACAGACCAGGTAACAAACCAGGAAACAGGATAAGTTGCAAGAAGTGATGTTATGGAATGGAACCGTTCCACATAACGGAAGCCGGTAAAAATCCACAAAAGGCGAAGCCCACAGGCACCGAAAATGGTAACAATCATTGGAAGTACACTATGCCCGATTCCACGAATCATATTTGCCATGCAGTCCATCATGCCGCAAAGACAATACAAGGTGCAGACCATTTTTATTCGGATAACGCCTTCGGCAATTACATCAGGGTTTACCGTGTAAAGAGAAAGAAGTGTTGGCGAAAAGAGCACTACAAGATTTCCAAGTACCAGACCTTCCACAATGACCATCAGCTGAGAAACAAATGGAAGTTTTCTGATACGTTCAGTTTTGCCGGCTCCAAGATTCTGTCCCGCAAAAGTCATTGTTCCCTGGCTCAGACCATTCATTGAAGTCCACACAAAGCCTTCAATATTTGAGGCGGCAGAGTTTCCTGCCACAACAATTGAACCGAAGGAGTTTACAGAACTCTGAATGATTACATTTGAGAAACTGAAAAGAATTCCCTGAACGCCGGCAGGTACTCCAATGCGCACAATGCGGAAAAATATGGTACGATTGATTTTAAGTTCTGCCGGGTTCAGATGGAAATCATCATTTTCGTGAACAAGAATTACGCATACAATTACCGCAGCAAACCCCTGAGAGAAAACTGTAGCAAGAGCAACTCCGGCCACGTCCATTTTAAATACAATAACGAAAATCAGATTCAGGATTACGTTTATTACACCGGCAACCAGAAGGATTACAAGTGGCCGCTGGGTATCGCCTTTGGCACGAAGAAGAGCACTGCCGAAGTTATAAATCATGCTGGCAGTAATTCCGCCAAAATAAACTTTCAGATAAAGCTGTGCCAGAGGAAGAACTTCTTCCGGAGACCCCATCATAAGAAGAATCTGTTTTGCGCCGAAAATCCCGATGACAGTTAAAATCAAGCCTGAAAAAACACTTACAACCATTGAAGTATGTACAGTGTCATGAAGATTTGTTTTATCCCGGGCACCAAAATAATTTGCGGCGACAACAGTAGTCCCTGTGGCAAGTCCCGTAAAAAGATTTACAAGCATATTAATAAGGCTTGATGTAGAACCAACTGCCGCGAGAGAATTATCTCCCGCAAAACGCCCCACCACAACAATATCTGCTGCATTAAAGAGAAGCTGTAATATACTTGAAATTATGAGAGGGACCGAAAATGCCACCAGTTTGGCGACAATTGATCCCTCAGTCATATCAATCTGATTTTTTCTCAATTTAGTTTAAGTTTAATTTCTTCAGTCTGTTGCAGGCTTCAACGATGTTTTCGCGATGTCCGAATGAGCTGAAACGGATAAAGCTTTCACCGCTTGGACCGAATCCTGAACCTGGTGTACAAACTACATGGCACTGAGAAAGAACCTGGTCGAAAACATCCCAGCTTTTCTTTCCAGGGAATTTTGCCCAAACATATGGAGCATTTCCTGTGAAGTAAATTTCAACGTTTGCAGCCTTGAAGTTGTCTCCTGAAAGAGCTTCCTTAATAAGGCGGCCGTTTTCCAGATAATAGTTGATTGTTTCTTCCATTTCTTTAAGACCGATTGGATCCAAAGCGGCATAACCACCGGCCTGAGCAACGTTAGAAGCTCCATTGAACTGAGTATTGATTTCACGTTCCCATGCAGTCTGAACTTTGCTTCCATCTTCAAACTTAAGCTTTTCAGGAACTACACACCATCCAAGACGAACACCTGTGAATCCTGCAGGTTTTGAGTAAGACTGCATTTCGATTGCAACTTCGTCAGCACCTTCAATTTCGTAAATTGTTTTTGGAATGCTTGGGTCACGGATAAATGCAGAATAAGCTCCGTCATAAAGAACAAAACAGTCATTTGCTTTTGCAAAAACTACCAGGTCTTCAAGATTTTTTCTTGAAGCACAGGCACCTGTAGGGTTATTTGGTGAACAGATATAAATAAGGCTGTCCTTTTTTACAACTGAAAGATCAGGGAAGAAATTATTTTCAGGAAGACATGGCATATATGTAATGTCTTTGAAGCCTGTTTCTGTAACAGGTTCTTTTCCACCAGCCCCTGCCATTACAGTTCCGTCAACATAAACAGGATAAGCAGGATCCTGAACAGCAACATTTACACCTGCACCAAACATTATCTGAAGACGACCAAGGTCACATTTTGCACCATCAGAAACATAAACTTCTGAAGGCTTGATTTTTCCGTTATACATAACTTCTGAAATGCGTTCACGGAGTTTTGGCATACCTGCACTGTCGTCCTGGTAGCCTTCGTATCCTTCTTTTGTTCCCATTGCAGTGATGAAATCCTTCATAGCTTCTACAATGTGTGGAGTTAAAGGTTCTGTTGTATTTCCAATACCAAGGCTGATGATTTTTGCATCCGGATTAGCTGCCTGGAATTCACGGCGGCGCTTAGCAATTTCCGGGAAAAGATAGCCTTTGGCAAGATTTGTATAGTTTTCATTACGCTTAATCATATTTATCTCCTTTTTTTACTTTAAAAGAATATCACTATTTATTCTCACTTTCAACGAGATACATTAAAGCCCTGCTTTACTCATTATTATCAGCAGAATCCCGTTCTTTACACTGATTCGGCAACAAGAATCTTTCCATTCGTTACTCTGTCCCAAAGGGAAACGATTTGTAAGTGTAACGTCACTTACTTCATATTCAGCGCCTTTAATTGTAACCCCTTCTGATCTGTCTGAAAAAGAAAGAACAGAAAGAGACCTGTTTTCCTGTTTTTGAAGTTCAATGCTTTCATCTTGAATTATATAAATTTCATTTTCATCATCATAAAGACAGACTTCGACTTTACTTTTCGCCTCATATTCCCCATTACCACAGGTTTTTGCAAATACCATTGCCTGAATATTTGAAAGAAAGTGATCAAATCTGCCTCCGCCAGCACAGGTTATAACGATTTTTTGAAACCCATTTTTCAGTGCGTAGCGAACGGCATAAATCAAGTCTGTATCATCTTTATGAGTCGGAAGAATTTCCACCCCACCAGGAATTGTTTTACTTTCCGGTATTTCCAATTCACATGAATCAAAATCGCCGCATAAAAAATCTACAGGAACATTCTGCTTTACACAGTATTCATAACCCTTGTCACAGGCGACAACAAAAACATTTTCAAATCCATCAGGGAATTTAAAACCTATTTTATTTTCTTTTCCACCTGCTACAAGAAGACATTCTTTTCTCATATCTGTGTTTTTGTCCTATAAAATAATTTTTTATTTTTTTTCATCAAATGAATTGACAAAATGGAGATATTGGATAAAATAGAGACATTAAACCCAAGGTCAATTTTCTGACCGAAAGGCAATTACCATGGATCTTGATTAAGATCAGATTCCAGTAGTTAATTATGCCGTATTTTCCCGGTAAGTGCTTTACGCATTACCGGGATTTTTTTTACAGAACCGCAGAAGTTCCCTGTTCCGGATACCCCAAAGCAATCTGAAGATTTCCGTTCAAAACACGAAGTTCATCCAGGAAGGCCTTTTCATCCATATCTTTCATTGGAATCACTTCATATGTAAGCTGAAAAAGAGTTCCCATATTTGTTGTCTTCACTACCAGCATCTTATATTCAATAAGATATTTCTTGAAAACTTCATCAAAAACACCTTTCAGATTCAGATTTTCCGGCACAGTGATTTTTAAAAGTTTTACTTCTTTTCCAAAGTGACGTGTTTCAAAATGACTTAAAAGAACAAAAATCAGACCAAGAATAACACAGAGAACAAAACCTGTAAGGTAACATTCCATTCCAACACAAAGCCCGGTAGCCATTGCAAGGAATACATAGAAAATATCACGAGAATCTCCAGGTACGCTTCGGAAACGCACCAGAGCAAAAACACCGGCAATAGAAACAGCTTTTGCCATATTGCTTCCAACCATAGTTATAACAACACTGATAACAGCAGGCAGAACAACCATTGTAATAATAAAACTCTGAGATGGGCGTTTACGATTATCACTGAGCCAATATGAAAGCGCTACAAATGCACCCAAAACAAGACCCGCCAATATATGAATAATTGAAGGGATAAAAAGAACATCTTTTGCTAAAATATTTGTCATTATTATTTTCCTTTTTTTATTATTTTATCATTTTTTACCATTCAAAACAAATCGCTTATATTCAGTTCCATACTTCGAAAAAGAACAGGAATAGATTCCATTTTCTGAAAGAAAATGTGAAAACCACAACGGAAAAGTTTTACTGGCTTTTGCTTCCATAAGCCACATCCCTTCTTCCAGAAGCTGTTCACCATAAATATCGCTGTCCAGTCTCAAATCCGTACGACGGGTCTGAATATTTGTATCCACTGTCAGACGAAAGTCATCATCTTCTTTTTCAAAAAAAGCAAATCTGTCATAAGATATAAAAGCTTTAGGAACTGCATGATAAAGGCTCTGTGCATATTTTATTTCTTCCATTACCTGACGATTCATTTTAGGATTATCAGGCACAACCCCATCCATAAGATATGAATAGGCTTCTTCAAGAGTCATGGATGTACGCCGTTTATTTACAAGACCTTTATATTTCTTTTTTATTTCCAGGAAAACCCGACCATCAAGAGGTGTTTTTCCATAACTTCTTAACCTGAGTTTTTCCTTATAAACTGGTTTTTCAAGAGAAGTCCGAATAAGATCATCATTTTCAGTATCCAGATACAGGTTACAGATTGAATAAGTTTTCCCATCCTTATTATAAGGATCTGAATTCATATATTCAGGAACAATTTTAAGAAGTTTCTGAAACTGCTCTGTAGTAAGCAGATATTTAACTTCATAACGATTAAAAACTTCAAGTGCCATATTATTTATCCGAAACCTTTACTTTCCACACTACAGGAAAAGAAAAACCGCTTAATCCGGAATTTGAAAAACTAAGTCTCGACCCTCCCTTTATAGATCCTGCAGTTTTTGAGATTTTGTACTCGCAACCACCATAGATTTCACATTTTAAGCTGGAAGTATCATGTATGAAAATGCAAACATTTCCATTTGTTTCTAAAAGCCAGCTATCTGATACTTTATAATCTATACGTAAAGCTGAATATAGTGGTATTTCATTATTTTCATAACGTCCAACAGCTCCAGACTTTTTCAAGTACGAATTATCAAATCCAAAGACACAATCGGTAAATATTCCAAAATTATAGTCTTTATTCTCATAGCCTGCCGAAGTCATAAAAGCAAATCTGGTTTTAAAAATATCCCGATAATTATAAATAAAACCGGTATTAAGTAAAAAAACATCTCCTAATGTAGTACCGGAATAAATCCCGTATCGGAAAGCAGGATTATTTATATTCTGAAAAACACAACCTAAAGAAACAATTCCAGGATATTCGTATTCAAATCCTGCATTAAAAAGAAAAGAATTTTTCTCATCTAGTTTTTCAGAATCATCTTCTCCCCAGATTTCAGAATCTACAGAAAAAGCGCCTCGAACTTTCCCTATATTTTCCAAAGGAAGAACACTGTATATGGCGGCACCACTTTTCAAAAGACGCCCTGTTTTCGGACTGTCATCAGAGGCTGCAAGCCAAGCACCTTTTAATGCATATTTCTGAAAGAATGAATTGCCGGCACCCAATCCTATATATTCAATTGGAAAGCACATTCCATATCCACGAATGGAAAAATCAGGAGCAAAATTCTTATTCCAGATAAGATTCATATCTGAACGAATTCTTGAATCTATTTTTTTCGATTTTACATCCACCTGAAAACGGTCAGACATTACAGGATTTGTAGAATAGCCAATATAGTCTCCGTTTTTGTCAGAAACCTTTAAAAAATAAAAAATATCCCCGCTTCCCGTTTCACTTTTATCGCCTCCCAGAATATTAGTTACTGAGATTTTCTGTGCAAATAAAAGCACTGAGCTGAAAAATAAAGTGACAATAACAAATCTTTTTTTCATAATCTTTATTTTATCACCATGATAACCTTTTTTTCTACCTTTTAATGAATTTAATCCTTTTCTCATCTCTTTTTATGTAAAAAAAAAGGACCATTTCACCAAAGAAACGAAATCTTGGTAAGTTAATCGGCTGAAATTGAACGTACACTAATCTCAGAAAGAACAACAGAAGCCTTAAAAAGAAAAAAAGCAGAAGGTATAAAATTAGGACGTCCACTAGGAAAAAGAAATGAAAGTTATAAATTAAATGACTATAAAGATCAAATAATCCAATGAATGGATGAAGGGAAAAGTAAAACCTACATATTTAAGACATTGAATGTAAGTTCACAGACTTTATATACATTTTTAGAAAGAAATGATCTATTGTGAAAAAAATATAAATCATAACCACCCCTCAAAGGGGTGGTTTGCACTTAGCCTATAAGGCTAGGT
>JAKSTN010000074.1 GCA_024402535.1 Treponema sp. | reverse complement strand
GTACTTGCAAAAGTATTCCCACCAATCGTTGAAGGAAAAGATAAAGAAGAAAATGTTCCTGAGCTTCCTGATTTTGCAAAGGGTGTTCATAAGTCACTTTCTGATATCCGAAAGAATCCTACATTCAATATCGATACAAAAGCAAAGCCTCGCGTAATTCTTCCTGTATTCCCAGGAACTAACTGTGAGCTTGATATGGAACGTGCCTTCAAGCTTGCCGGAGCTGACACAAAAGTTCTGGTTATCAGAAACAAGACAGCTGATATGCTTGAAGAATCTCTCAAAGATTTTGAAGCTGAACTTAAAAAGGCAAATATCCTGGCACTTTCTGGTGGATTCTCTGCCGGTGACGAACCTGATGGATCTGCAAAATTCATTGCAAACATCCTGAAAGAAGGACGCATTTCTAACGAAGTAATGAACCTGATTAAGAACCGTGACGGTCTTATCCTTGGTATCTGTAACGGATTCCAGGCTCTTATCAAAACAGGTCTTGTTCCTTACGGTGAAATCCGCGAAATGGATGATTCTTGTCCGACACTGACATATAACCATATCGGTCGTCATATTTCACGTATCGCACGTACAAGAATCGTTTCTGCCGCAACTCCTTGGGCAATGAACCCTTCTGTAATCGATGAAAGAAATACACTTGTTGCTATTTCTCACGGTGAAGGACGCATCGTTGTAAGCGAAGACATGGCAAAACAGCTCTTTGCAAACGGTCAGGTATTCACACAGTACGTAAACGAAAACGGTGTTCCTGTAATGACAGAACCTGATAACCCTAACGGATCAGCTTACGCTATTGAAGGTCTTATCAGCCCAGACGGACGCGTACTTGGTAAGATGGGACACAACGAACGTTCTGTAGGGACTGGCATGAACGGATGTTCAGATGCTCTGTTCAAGAACGTGGCATACGATCCTATGACAAACGTTGCAGACAACAGCAATATGAACCTGTTCAGAGCTGGTGTATGCTACTTTAAGTAATATACTTACAGGTTAAAATAGAAACGGCTACTGCAGAAAATTTTCTTTCTGCAGTAGCCGTTTTCTGTTTTAAATCATTTAGATTTTTTCACAGATATTTTCGCCGTCCATGGCAGAGCTTACAATACCACCGGCATAGCCGCTGCCTTCGCCACATGGGTAAAGGCCAGAAAGTCCAGGACATTCAAGAGTTTCAGAATCACGGAGGATGCGGACCGGCGTACTGGTGCGGGTTTCCATGGCAATCATCAGGGCGCTGTCGCAGACAAAGCCTTTCATGTTTCTGTCAAAGTTTAAGAAGCCCTGGCGGAGGCGGTCTGCAATCTGGGATGGAATCCACTGGTCCAGACGGGAAGAAACAATGCCAGGTGTATAACTGGTTTTAGGAAAATTTTCAGAAGCTTTACGGGCAATGAAATCTGTCATCATCTGAGCTGGAGCTTTCTGCTGGTCTCCTGCATTTTTTGCAAGTTTTTCCAGGTGATCACGGAAGTAAAGTCCTGCAAGAGCGGGGCAGCTTTCCCGTTTGGCCCGTTCTGTAAAGGTTGCAGGAATGTCTTCAGGTCTTGTTTCTACAACAATGGCAGCGTTTGACCACAGGCTGTTACGGTTTTTATTACTCATACCGTTTACAACAATTTCATCGGGGCCTGTCTGGCTTGGAACAACGAATCCGCCGGGGCACATACAGAAGCTGTAAACACCTCGGTCCTGTACCTGAGTAGTTAATCTGTATTCTGCGGCACCAAGATTGCCGGCCCCGGCAGTTCCTGCTTTTCCGTGGTACTGAATGGCATCGATGATTTCTCTTGGATGTTCTACCCGGACGCCTACCGCAAAGGTCTTTGCTTCAAGAGATGTCGGACTGATTTTTGCAATCATCTGATAAATGTCTGAGGCGCTGTGTCCTGTGGCAAGAACAACTGCGTCGCCGGTAAAAGTTTTTTCTTCGCCTGTTTTCAGGTCTATTGCACGGACGCCTGTGACTTTGAGGTGAGATCCTGAAACAAGTTCAGGATGACCTGCCATATGTTCAGGATGACTACAAACTAAATCTGTTACTTTTGTATTAAAGTAAAACTCGCCGCCCAGTTCGATAATTTTGTTTCTCATGTTTGTAATAATCTGGGGAAGAGCGTCAGTTCCGATATGAGGATGTGCATCTGTAAGGATTTTAGGATCGGCGCCGAAGTTTACGAAAATCTTAAGGATTCTTGCAATGTTTCCGCGTTTATTACTGCGGGTGTAAAGTTTTCCGTCTGAAAAAGTTCCGGCACCGCCTTCGCCAAAGCAGTAGTTAGAGTTCTCATCGACTGTATGTTTTGTGGAAATAGCTGCGATCGAACGTTTTCTGTCTGTGGCAGATTCTCCGCGTTCAATGATTACCGGTTTGATGCCTTTTTCAAGGAGTGTCAAAGCTCCAAAAAGCCCTGCGGGACCTGAACCTACAATAATGACTGTTTTATGTCCGTCTGTGTGCTTCCAGACAGGCAGTTTGTCTTCATTGTTTTCTGATATATCTTCTTTAATAAAAACGTTATACTTTATGTGAAGTTTTAAGCCCCCGTGGCGGGCATCAACGGATTTCTTTTCCTGAACGTATTTTACGTCTTCTTTCTGGAAGTCGATGTGTTTTGCGTTTAATTCACGGAAAATCAGTTTTCTGATTAAGTCCTGATTGTTTTCCTGTTCGGGTTTTAAGGTTATTGAAACAAATGTCTTCATAATAGAAGAGAGTATAACATTTTTTTAGTTTTTATAACTGTAATTTTTTGAACAATATTTTGTTAATTTTTATTATAGGTATTTAACAATGAAAAAGCTTTTATCGATTTTAGTTTTAGCGGTTCTTGCGACAGGTCTTTTTGCCGAAGAACTTACAGTTACAGTAGAACAGGCTGTTGAACTTGCCATGCAGAATAATATTCAGGTTCATCAGGCTGAAAGAACTCTTGCTTCGGCAGAACGTTCAAACAGATATTCCTGGAACTCGGCAAGTCCAAGCATTAATGGTTCTGCAAACCTTTCAATTCCGCTTATGGAAACTTACGGGTCAAAAGATATGTCCGTATCTGTTAGCGGAAGAGCAAGCCTTAGTCTTACACCGTCTCTTTATACATCAATCCGTTCTGCAAAACTCCAGCTGGAACAGGGGCAGATTACTTATGAAGATGCCCTTCGTTCTGTAGAGCTTAATGTAAGGAAGATTTTTTACAGCCTGCTTCTTTCTGAGCAGACAATAGAAACTCAGAAACGCAGTATGGAAGCAGCAAAACGTCAGTATGAAACAAACCTTGCAAAGTATAATCGCGGCCAGCTTTCGGAACTGGATTTATTTTCCAGCCAGGTAAATTACGAATCAAAAATGCCTGCTGTTGAAAGTCAGGAAAATCAGCTTGTAAACAGTATGGAAAGTTTTAAGCAGCTGCTTGGAATTAATCGGGATGTAAAACTGAGTCTGAAAGGAAGTCTTGATGGTTTTGCAAATTTTGATGAAGAAAAGGTTCAGGTTAATCTTTCAGAGATTTCAGCAATCAAAAAACTTGAAAAGCAGATTGAATCAGCAGAGAACCAGCTTCTCGCAACACGGTTCACAGCTTATGGACCAAGTATTAGTATTACATATTCTATTGGTGGTGGGGATTCTGCAATTGGGAATGTTACACCGGCTAGTGATATTTATGTAATGGACCCTTTCACAGGGCTGCCAATGTTAAAGCATACAGATGAATCAAAAAGTTCATTTAAAATGACAAATCATTCTGTTTCACTTGGAGTTGCAATTCCGCTGGACGGATATCTTCCATGGTCAAACGGGGCTATGAGCATCGCAAATCAGAAAGATAGCCTTGTTACATTGAAAGAAAATCTTGAAAACCAGAAACGCACAACAGAACTTTCTATAGAAAACAGCCTTCGAACAATTCGTCAGGCACAGAGTCAGATGAAAAGTCTTGAAGCAACAGCAAGCCTGGCACAGAAAACTTATGATCTTACACAGATTGCATATAATCAGGGATCCCGGGATTTGAACTCGCTTCGTAATGCAGAAGACAGTCTCATTTCGGCAAAAACACAGCTCCAGAGTCAGAACTATACTTTAGTAAATGCAATTCTGGAACTTGAAAATACACTGGGAGTTCCTTTCGGCACATTAAGTAAATAGGATACAGAAAAGAGGAATATACAAATGAAAAAAAATCTGAAGACTTTAATTATCGTTTTGGTTCTGCTCATTGTAACAGCAGGAATTGTTTTCTTTTTGATGAAAGGAAAAGATAAAAAGAAAGGCGGCTTTGGCGGAGGCTGGGGCGGCTTTGGTGGTTTTGGCGGAGGTCAGACCTATTCTATAAAAACTTATGAAGCTTCAAAATCTGTTCTTCATGATTATGTTATGACAAACGGTGAAGTTGAATGTAAGAATTCAGCTCAGGTTTTCCCATCAATCGGCGGTAAGGTTGTTGAAGTAAAAGTTTCACTTGGATCAAAAGTTTCAAAAGGTGATGTGATTGCAAAAATCGACCCTTCAACAGCAGGAAGTTATTACACACTGTCTTCTGTAACTGCACCTATTTCCGGAAGTATTCTTCAGGCTCCAAGCAAGGTTGGAAACCAGGTTGCCGCAAGTACAATTATTACAACAATCGGAGATATTGAAAATCTTCAGTGTACCGCAAAAATTCCTGAACGCTTTGTTGCAGCTTTGAAGCCGGGGCTTAAAGCTGAAGTAACACTTGAAGCTTATCCGGAAGTTGTATTCAAGGCTACTGTAAGAGATGTTTCTCCTGTTCTTGATTCTGCAACACGCACTAAATCTGTTGTTCTTGATTTTGATAAAATTGACGAAAGAATTAATGCCGGTATGTTTGCCCGTGTTAAGCTTTATACAGTTAATCATACGGGAGAACTTGTTGTTCCAGAAAAAGCTCTTGTTACAAATAATGATGATAAATATATCTTTACAGTAAATGATGATGATACAGTTACAAAAAATATGGTTACTGTAGGAAAGTCAGTTGATGGTATGATTCAGGTTCTTACAGGAATCAAGGCCGGAGATAAAGTTGTAAATGAAGGTATGCTTCAGCTCTTTGACGGTGCAAAAATCCGTGATATTACAAATGGTATGCCTGCTGATGAAAAGCCTGCTTTTGGAGAAGGAAAGGGTGACTTTCCTGGAAACGGAGGCAAATAATGAGTCTTTCCAGAAAAAATCTTGATCATCCGGTTTTGGTGCTGATTGTTTTTGCAATCCTTTTTGCACTGGGAATTTTTACAATCAGAAATGTTGCAGTTGCTCTTATGCCTGAAACAGATAACCCGTATCTTTCTGTTTCAACTTCGTATCCGAATGCGGGACCGGAATCTGTCGAAAAAACAGTAACTCAATTAATTGAAGGTTCCCTGGTTTCTTTGAATAATCTGAAAAAAATTACATCGACAAGTTCCGAAGGAAGCTCCAGTGTTTCTCTGGAATTCAACTATGGAACTGACCTTGATGAAGCTGTTCAGGATATTCGTGATAAACTTGACCGTGTAAAGCGTATGCTTCCTGACAATGCAGGAACTCCTTCGATAATGCGCTTCAGTACAGATTCAATGCCAATCATGCGAATCCTCGTTCGAGGAAACCGTTCTGTAAACGACCTTGCCCAGATTGCGGAAGATACAATTACAGATGTTCTTGAACAGGCTGACGGGGTCGGTGAAGCAAGTGTAATGGGTGGGCGCACAGCTCAGGTAAATGTTGAACTTGAACAGAACCGCATGAGTGCTTACGGCTTTACTGTAAGTCAGGTAATGGGTGCTTTGGCCCGTCAGAACCTGGAACTTGGTGGCGGTAAGGTTGAGGACGGAAACAAAAACTACGTTGTTCGCACAATGGGTGAGTTTTCTTCCATTGAAGATATTAATAATGTAATCATCGCAACTGTAAACGGATACCAGGTTCGTCTTCGTGATCTGGGTACAGCAACTCTTGGATATGCCGATTCAAACAGGGAAGCTTACATCAATGGAGAACCTGGTGTTTATATTTCTGTTACCAAACAGAGTGGTACAAACAGCGTAAACGTTGCCAACGAAGTTTATAAGAAAATTGATCAGGTAAAGAAAACTTTGCCTTCAGATATGACTCTGGAAATTATTTCAGATGATACAGAACAGATTCGTGATACAATCAGTATTCTGGTTGAGTCTCTTGTTGAAGGCCTTATTCTTGCCATTATCGTTCTGTTCGTATTCCTTCAGAACTTCAAGAGTACATTGATCATTGGTATTTCTATTCCGCTTTCAGTTGTTATTACTCTTTTTGCCATGAGTGTTTTCGGAATTACTTTGAACATGATGACTCTTACAGGTCTGATTCTTGGTATCGGTATGATCGTAGATGCTTCAATTGTTATGATTGATAATATTTATGCTTACCGGCAGCGAGGTGCAAAAGCAAAGATTGCTGCTATTCTTGGTTCCCAGGAAATGGTTTCATCAGTTCTTTCGGGAAACCTTACAACAATCTGTGTTTTCATTCCGTTCCTTTTCTACATGGCAGACCTTGGAATGATGGGGCAGATGTTCAAGGGAATTATTTTTACAATTGTAATTGCTTTGCTTTCATCTCTTGCTGTTGCCGTGTTCCTGGTTCCTGTTCTTGCAGGTAAATTCCTGCCTCTTTCAAACCGCGTTGAAAAGCCAGTTACAAATCCTGTTCTTAAAGCAATTTATGGCTTTTTCGAAATGATTATTCAGGCAATTACTAAAGGTTATAAATGGCTCCTTACTCTCGCAATGAATAATCGTTTGGTTACTATTGTTGCTTCGGTTTGTCTTCTCATTATTTCTCTGGCACTTATTCCGACTATGCAGATTAATATGGGTGGTGGTGGTGGTGGAGATTCTTCTATTACATTGAATCTGAATATGGCTATTGGTACTCCAATGGAAGAGACAAAAGTTCAGATTTTAAAGATGGAAGAAATCTGTAAAAATGAACTTAAAGGCTACAAAAATATTTCCACAACAATTGGTGGCGGTCGCGGAAGCGGTGGAACAAACCGTGGAAGCATCGAAATCACTATTGATACAGATGATCCAAAGGCTATGACTGCAACAGAAATGCAGAATGTGCTTCGCCCGCACTTTGCAGAATTTGCCGGGGCAAAATGGAACTTCCGTGCGGGCTGGGGCGGACAGATGTTCGGAAGCGACTTTAATATTGCGATCCGTTCTGATGACCTGGATGCAGCTATTAATGTTGCAGATCAGATTGCTGATGTAATCAGCGGACTTCCTGAATGTTCGGAACCAAGCATTAGCTTGGACAAAGGTCTTCCTCAGGTTGAAATTGTAATTGACCGTGAGCGTGCTTATCAGTTTGGTGTGGATGTAAATACTGTTGCAAATGAAATTAAATACGCTATCGACGGTGTTACAGCATCTACTTACAGAAAAAATGGTAGAGATTACAGCATTGTAATCCGTTATCAGCCTGAAGACCGTAAATCACTTACAAACCTTGAAAATATTTATGTCCGTGGTAACGGCGGTATGGTAAGTGTTGCAAACTTTGCAAAGATTGAAAAAGGTCTTGGTCCTGTTTCAATCAGCCGTGAAAATCGTACACGTATTATCCGTGTAACAGCTTCAAACCGTTCTGAACTGAATGCCAACGTTGTTGAAGAAAAAATTAAGGAAGGAATCGCAAATACATTCATCATTCCTGACGGAGTAACTGTTAGTTATGAAGGTTCATGGAATGATACAATGAATAATATGAAATTGTTTATGGGCATTATCATCATGGCAATTCTCATGGTATTTGGTGTTATGGCTGCAACTTATGAATCTTTCAAAGCACCTTTTATCAACCTGCTGACAATTCCGTTCCTTATTATCGGGGTTCTTTTCCTGTTCAAACTGACGGGAACTCCAATCAGTATTATTTCCATGGTTGGTGTCGTAATGCTGGTCGGTATTGTTGTTAATAACGGTATTATTCTTGTTGACTATACAAACCTTCTTCGCGCACGCGGACTTCCTATGAAAGATGCCTGTATTCAGGCCGGTGTTTCGCGTCTCCGTCCAGTTCTTATGACTACTTTGACAACAATTCTTGGTATGCTTCCTATGTGTTTTGCTACAGAAGGTATGTCAGCATTTGTTCAGCCTATTGGTATGGCAGTTGTCGGTGGTCTTACATCATCAACTCTGGTAACACTTCTGGTAATTCCTGTAGTTTACAGCGTTGTTATGCGTTCTAAAAAAGATAAAGCTGCTGAAGTAAAAGCCGTTTCTGATGATGCAGATTCAAAAGGGGAGGATGAAGAATAATGGTTAGAATTGAAGTTATCGCAAATCAGTCAGTAGAAGATGATATTGTAGAAAAACTTGAACACGAACTTCCGGATCTGGAATATACAATTCTTCCTGGAGTTCACGGGAAAGGAAAAAGTTCCCATAAGCTTGGAAATAACATCTGGCCGGAAGAGAATTTCCTTCTTTTCACTTATACAAGTGAAGAAAATGCAAAGAAAATCAAGGAAATGGTAGAAGCTGTGAGAATTCGCTTCCCAAGAGAAGGAATTTCGATTTTTGCAGCTCCTTCTTGTGAAATATAGGAGTCAAAAAGGGATTCAAAAGGAAATAACGTAGAAAACTGAAAAACGGGACGCAGCGAATCGTGACAAAGCGGCATCCCGCAGTGAGCTTGCGAACGAGGACATATGCCGCTACTGGCACGAATTCGCGTTGCTGGGACCCGTTTTTCAGAGTTTTGGACAGAATTCCCTTGAATTCATTTTTGAAATTCTATAAACTTATTAAACTATCTAGTTTATACTTTCCGGGGTGCTGACCGGAATTAAAATAGGAGAATAGGCGATGCCTACAATTAATCAGTTAATCCGTCAGGGTCGTA
>JAKSTN010000073.1 GCA_024402535.1 Treponema sp. | reverse complement strand
ACCAGAAAGGAGTTTTGAACGTGCGTCTTCACTAAAAAGCAACTGTTTTGCCATTTTTATACCTCTATATATTGGGTCAATCCTTTAAAAAGGGGAATGATCCTTAATTTACTTGCTATAAATTTAATAATTTTTGACGAAATCGGCAAGGGTGCCGTTAAAGTTAAAGAAGTTTCTCAAATTCGGGTTCTGTAATTGGTTTACTGAAGTAGTACCCTTGAGCAAGCCAGCAGTTGCTTTCTTTAAGCAGTCTGATGTCGTCGCGGGTTTCAACCCCTTCGACAATGCATTCAAGTCCTATGTCATTTGCCATTGAAATGATGGATTTGAACATTTTCTGGTCAACACTGCCTTCTTTCTGTGCTCCGTGTAAAAGGCTCTTGTCAATTTTCAGCATATTCCATGGAAGTTCTTTGATAAGAGAAAGGGAAGAATAACCTGTACCAAAATCGTCCATGGCGGTACTGATTCCTTCCCGGTTCAGTTCCATAACCACAGGCTTCAGTTCTTCGTTTGAGGTGCCGGAGGCCGATTCTGTAAGTTCTATCTGAATAAGGGAACGGGGTATTTTGTATTTATCGATTGTAGACGTTATTACAGAAACGATGTTTCTCATTACAAGAGATGCCCGGGAAAGGTTTACAGAAATCTGTACAGGCTCTTTACCTTCGGAAATCCAGCGTTCAACACTTGCACATACATGATTCAGCATGTACATATCCAGGTATTTGATTGAGAAGTTCTTTTCAAGGATAGGAATGAAGTTATCCGGGAATACCATCTGATCTTCATGGAACCAGCGTACAAGAGCTTCGGCTCCTTTCAGTTTGTAATTGTGAAGATCAACTTTCGGCTGATAATATACCTTGAATTCTTCATTTTTCAGGGCGTCCATAAACCATCCTTCAATCTGACGTTCCTGATCAATTTTATTTTTCAAAGTTTCATCATAATATACGATTTTCACACCGGCAGTTTTTCTTGCAATGTTCAGGGTCATAAGAACTGAATCTATAATCTGGTAGGATTCAGTATAGTTTTCCAGAGAAGTGTTAATTCCAGCCTGAGAAGAAAGTGTAATATTATCTGTTTTCCCATCTTTATTTTCTATCTGAAATTCTTCGCCTGAAAGAATCTGGATAACTTTTGAAATATCATTTTTAGGAAAAACAATGACACCGCTGTTTCCGTCTGACATGGCGGCAAGACCGTTATGCCCGTCTAGTTTAAGTTTTTCTTCAATTTTATGAATATAATCTTCAAGAAGTTTTGAACCTTTTGTCTGACCGTAGTCGTGGTTTATCTGCGAGAAATTCTGGATATTGAAAAAAGCGATTCCGTATTCATTGATTTTCTTTTCATCTATAAATGTCTGAAGCACGTGGTGTGTGTAATGAAGATTGAAAACATTTGTGAAACGAGCATCGTGATGATCTGAGTATTGAATGTATTGAATAAGGAATTCCTGAGTGTCTTCAATTTCCGGCAGCCCGAGACGTTTTGCATTTGCTTTGATATTTTCCAATACACTCACAGAGTTCTCTCCTTAGTTTGCTTCCAGTTGTGGTATAGAAATGCTGATATTCAGAATGCCGCTTCCAAAGCATTCTACAGAAATGTTTCCGTTCATTTTATATATCTGCTTGAAGGCTGAAAGAAATTTCTGCTCAACAGTTGTTAGAATTTCTCCGTTCAGGCTCAGTTTGCCTGCAAGCATTTTAAGTCGTTCTATCTGGTTTTCGGTAAATGCAGGAGCTTTGTCTGAAATTCTTATTTTAAGGTTTGTTGCTATGCTGAGCTTTTCACAGCTTATGAGAACGTTTACATCAGCATTTTCGTTTTCACAAACAAGGTATTTAAGAATACAGTTTACAGAGCGGCGGATGTTTTCTTCATCACCAAAAAGTTTTTCAACGAATGGTTCAACGATGAGAATATTTTTTGTGTCGAATTTTTGTGAAAGTTCACGGAGATTATAATCAGTTTCCTGTATGTGACTGTTCATGTCAGTAAGTCTTGCCAGTTCTGTTGATTCGTTAATTTTTGAAACAAGAGCTCTCAGCTGTTTTTTTGTTGCGGCAGGAAGATTGTCTTTTGATTCCTCAATCAGTTCAGCAATTCGTTCTGAAATGGATTCAGTTCCTGAAAGAATATCATTCATATTGATGATTTCATTTTTCTTGAATGCCTGGAAACTTTCTTCACGGCTGATAAAAAGTTCAAAAACCTTACTGATAATATCAACCATGGTTCTGGCAAAAGCTTTTGTCTGCGAATAATCTAAAACGCAGTTTGTTCTTGGAATAACGTAGTATTTTCCGAAGAGTTTTTTTCCGGCATAAATTTTTTCTTCAACGGCACCGGACAAATCTTTAGGAATTGTTCCGATTAGCAGAGTGCCTTCTGTATCAACAATTGAAATGGAAACATTCAGGCTGTTTTCAAGTACTGTACAAAAATCCTGACAGTTTACCAGATTAAAAAAATTGAACGCATTTTTCTTTTCTGAAGAATCGCTGGTTTCGTTCAGAACCATGGCCATGCGGTTTACAAGTTTCTGGGTTGCATTCGAAATGATAATGACTTCTTCAAGTGAATCTTCTGATTCAACTTCAGATGTAAAATCGCCGACCGCAGCTTTTCGGAGTCGTTCAGCCATGTTTGTTACCGGAATGGAAACCTGGCGTGCATATTTTTTCATCATTGCACGACATGTCTCTATAACAATAATTCCGGAAATTGTAAAAACCAGAAAGGCAAGGTAAAAGCTTTGAAGAAAATCATTAATAGGAGCCTCAATAAGAAGTGTCCAGTTGTTTGTATTCTGAATTGGTTGTGCAACAACTCCTTTTATAGACAGTCCATCAGAATAAAAGAATAGTTTTTGGTCGTGGGAAAGAGCGGCTTTTTCTATTTTTGCAAGTTTTCTGTAAGTTGAGTTCTGGGGATCACGGAATGATGCATTAATATTACTGTATTGAGATAGAACTTTATTTCGTTCTGTGGAAGCGATTGTAACTCCGTCTTCCCCGATAATTCTTCCTTTTGAATGTTTGCTTGGACCCATGGTCATAACGATTTCATTGAAGGTTTCGGGATAAATCGAGCAGAATACGACAGAGTTTACTTCGGAATTAATAATGCCGTCTTTCCAGATTGGTCCGCCAACAATAATGGCAACCTGCTTGTCACTGATTGTAACGACCGGATCGTTGATCGTAATGTTTCCTTTCATTGCTTCCTGGAAATAGCGCCGTTCTGCCCGGGATTTTCCGTCGAGACTAGAAATGCCGTTATTATCCAGAAGTCCAACTCGTAAAAGCCCGAATTGTTTTGCTCTCTCAGTCAGGAGTTTGATTTTCTGTTCGTGGGAAAAAACTTCGTCTGGTAATGATAAGGTTGGCATTGTTGAAAAACTTCCGCAAAGATTTTCGTAGGCAGAAATTGTACCTTCAACTCTTTGTGCTGTTCCGTTAGCAGTGTTGGTAAGACTTTTTATCATGACCTGCATGGAAGTAAAAAAAATAAATATCAGACTGCAGAGACCGAAAAGCACAATGGCAATAAGGAGAAGTGTTGTATTTGAATGGGTGATAACAGATTGAACCGATTTCACCTTTTCTGCTTTCTTCATATATACTAATATTTTCGACCAGAAATCGGAAAAATTCAATAAAATTTTAGAGAAAATGGAGATTTATTAAAAAGGGTCTAAATTTAGGGAATATCTTTTATGATTTAATTAAAACGTTTAAATTAGAATTGAAACAATAATAATAAAAAGGAGACTTTATGATTAATCCAATCTGTACAACAATGTATACCGCTGATCCAGCACCAATGGTTTATCAGGATACACTTTATCTTTATACAACTCATGATGAAAATGAACTTGTAAATAACTTCTATACAATGAACGACTGGTACTGCTTTACTACAAAGGATATGGAAACCTGGTCAGATCCAATCAAGGTTTTTGATATTAAAGATATTGAATGGGCAGAAGACAGAGCCTGGGCGCCACAGTGCTGTGAAAGAAACGGAAAGTTTTATCTCTATTGTCCGGTTCACAAAAGAAATGGCGGAGTCTGCATTGCCGTGGGAGTTTCAGATTCTCCTCTGGGACCTTTTAAAGATCTAGGACATCCTCTTGTTGATGAAGGCGACTGGAACGATATTGATCCTACAGTTTTTATTGATGATGACGGGCAGGCTTATCTTTATTTCGGAAATCCTGAACTTCGTTATGTAAAGCTTAATGAGGACATGATTTCTTACAGCGGAAAGGTTGAGCGTATCCCAATGACAGAAGAAGCTTTTGCAAAGGGAAGCCACAATACAGGAACTTCTTACGGCGAAGGTCCATGGTTCTATAAGCGTAACGGAATTTATTACATGGTTTTTGCAGGATTTGCAGTTGGTGAAGGTCAGCAGAATGAACATCTTGCCTATTCAACTTCTACAGGACCAACAGGACCATGGAAGTACGGCGGAGTAATTATGGAAGCCGGTCCATGTTTTACAAATCATCCGGGGCTGTGTGATTTTAAAGGCCATTCATATTTCTTCTATCATACAGACCAGCTTCCTGGCGGAAGCCTTTTCCATCGTTCAGTCTGTGTTACTGAATTCAAATATAACGAGGATGGAAGCATCAGTACTATGCCTTACGCAAAGGGCGTAGATAAAATTCAGTAATAAGTTTTTTTGAATAGAACAGTTGTCTTGTATTTTGATAAACTGTTCTTATGAAAAAAGGTCTTGTTCTTGAAGGTGGCGCCATGAGGGGAATGTTCACCTGTGGCGTTATCGATGTATTTATGGAAAACGGCATCGACTTTGACGGAATTGTTGGAGTCAGTGCCGGTGCAACTTTCGGATGTAATTACAAATCAAAACAGCCTGGGCGCGCTGTACGTTACAACAAGCGTTTTTCCCGTGACAGTCATTATGGTACAGTCAGAAGCCTTCTCCGCTCAGGCGATCTTTATGATGCAAAATTCTGCTATGAAGATATCCCTTTCAAATATGATCTTTTCGATGTAAAAACCTACCGGGAAAATCCGCAGAAGTTTTATGTGGTAGTTTCTGAACTGGAAACAGGGAAGGCCATGCTCCATGAAATTCCGAACGGCGACGAAGAAGACCTTTTATGGATGCGGGCGTCGGCAAGTCTTCCTCTTGTTTCTTCTCCTGTAGTGATTGACGGAAAGCGTTACCTTGACGGCGGCATTACAAGCTCCATACCTTTGAAGCAATTCATGAAACTTGGTTATGAAAAAAATATCGTCATTCTGACTCGTACCCGGGACTATGTAAAAAAGCCTTCTTCTATGGCTTCTCTTATGAAAATCATCCTTAGAAAATATCCAGCAATCGTTCGGGCTATGAACCGCCGACATATTATGTATGAAGAAGAAAAGAAGTTTGTGTTTGAACAGGAAAAGAACGGCAGCTGTTTTGTTATTGCCCCTGAAGTGGATGTAGGAATCAGCCGCACGGAACATGACCCTGAAGAACTGGAACGAGTGTACCAGATGGGCCGCGCCACAGGATTGAAAAACCTTGAAAATGTTCGGGCGTTTTTAGAAAAAACATATTAAAATTAGAGGTAGGATTAAATCAAATAGTTACTGCTGCGCCGCGGAGGCTGGTTGTCACACCGATTGAAATGTAGGGGTAATGGCAGCTAACGCAACGTTCTAACGAACTGTGGGGCCATCTGTTTGTATGGGAACTTAATTTTTGAATAGCCTATTGTAAAAAATATCTTTCGGCCAAAAGATATCTTACTGCAAACAGTCATTTCTAATTTTTTTCTCATTCAACCATATTTTTTTTGAGCCATTAATACTACATATACAGGGTTTTGCGTGAGCAAAACCGAATCGGTATGACATTCTCCGTTTGTGTAAGGTATTTAGATTCTTTGCCTTAGGCGGACTGGGAATAATTCATTAAACTTGGATAAACAAAGTTATTTGATTAAATCCTACTTAAAAAAAATTGGAGGACTTTTATGAGACTTGGGATTTCCAGCGGATTGATTTATGACAATGCAGAAAAATGGGCAAAGGCACACAAAGAGCTGGGACTTGGAAGTGTAGTTTTCCCTCTGGACTGTAACGCAGATAAAGGTCTTGTAAAAGACTATGTAGCCGCTGCAAAAGAAAACGACATTGTGATTGCCGAAGTTGGTGTATGGCGAAACGTGAACAGCGCAAATCCTTCAGAAAAAGCTGAAATGACAAAATATGCCATCCGTCAGCTGGAACTTGCCGAAGAGATTGAAGCACGCTGCTGTGTAAATGTTGCCGGTGCTATTGCCGGAGAAAAATGGGATGGCGGGTATAAAGAAAATTTTTCTGAAGAAGCCTGGAAAAAAACTGTTGCCAGTGTTCAGGAAATAATTGATGCGGTTCGTCCTGTTAAAACCAAGTATGCTCTGGAGCCTATGCCATGGATGATTCCAACAGGTCCGGATCAGTATCTGGATCTGCTCAGCGACATCAACCGGGACGGTGCAGGCGTTCATATGGATATCGTAAATATGATGAATTCACCTGAACGTTTTTTCTGTCAGGAAGATTTCATGACTGATGTTTTTACAAAACTGGACGGATTGATTTTAAGCTGCCATTTGAAAGACATTAAGAATAAAGAACTTTACACATGGCAGGCAGAAGAATGTCCATGTGGGCAGGGCAGTCTGAACATTGAATATTATACAAAGCTAGCAACTGCTCACACTGAAGACATGCCTATGATTATTGAACACCTTCACACTGACGAAGAATACCGCGAAAGTGTGAAGTATATTCAGAATCGTCTTGGACTTTAGTTGAGAAGAAATTCCATGGAACCTGAAATGCAGCGCTGCCAGAAGTCCATGTCGTGCTGACCTTTGTCTTCTTTGTAAACGTGGGCAATTCCGTTTTCTGTAAGGAATTTGTCCATGGCGCGGTTTGGTTCAAGAAGGAAATCTTCTGTGCCGCAGGCCATGTAGATTTCAGGAATTTTTGTTCCGGCTTTTTTAAGCTTCAGTGCCAGCACTTCAGGGTTCACATCCCGTTCTTCAACAGTTTCCAGGTCACCGAAACATTCCCTGTAGTATTCGTAATTTGCTACAGGATTCTGTTCGCCCGGCTTCATATGAGCGATGCCGTGAACAATAAGGGCAGAAGAAAGGCATACACATTTTCCGAAAGTTTCCGGATAAGCCAGAGCTGTGTGCATGGCGCCAAAACCTCCCATACTCATTCCCATAGTAAATGTTTTTTCAGGTGAGAGAGCCAGTCCAAAAGTGCTGCGAATAAATTTTACCAGCT
This sequence comes from Treponema sp., assembly GCA_024402535.1. Classification (GTDB taxonomy): domain Bacteria; phylum Spirochaetota; class Spirochaetia; order Treponematales; family Treponemataceae; genus Treponema_D. Next base: position 1,946 of record JAKSTN010000073.1, on the reverse strand, counting down.
CAACTCCAACAAAAGTCTGGAATTTATGAGCTGTAGAAATTCCATCCAGGTAGAAAGAGTTTTCTACTGAAGGGCAGACAACGGCGCAGTTATTTTTTGCAAGTTCCCATTCAGGAATCCAGTTGCCGCCGTCGCCGGTGTATCCGTGAAAAAGGAAAATACATTTCATATTTTCTTTATCAATTTCAGGAACTTTACCTTCCATATCGGCCCTCGGGTCGTTTGGAATAATCACTTCAAGAGGAACTGGTCTATTAAGACAGTTTGAGAAAAATTTAATATTAAAATGTGCCATAAAGGTATTATAACACTGAAATAGAGAACGATAACTTTTTTATGATATAATAATTTTGTTTTTGGAGGACTGGTTGGAATTACGGTTTAAGATTTTTTCATTAGTCATTTTTTTATTATTCGGTTTCCCTTGTGCCCTGGAAGATTTCCGCACTCTTAAGATTAATCCGTGGAATGCATATTTTGGCGCAGTGGTGATTGGTCTTGCCGCGGCGTTTTTTTACTTTGAAGCTTTGGTGCCGGCTCTTATTTCCTGTGCAGTCATTTTTGCAGTTTTCCTTTTGACCCGATTTGTTTTCAAAGCTGACCTAGGAATGGGCGATGTAAAGTTTTCCCTTTTCTGCGGCATGGCTTGTGGAAATGTTTTATGGGCTTTAGCAGGACTTGGTGTGGCATGCATTGCCACCGCCCTCACTTTTCTGATTGCAAAAATTAAAGGGAGCCCTTTTAAAAAGCTCCCTTTTGTTCCATTTTTAGTTGTCGGCATGACTCTTGCAATGCTCTGCAGGATTTTTATTAAATGATTTTTATTTAATGCCGTTTTTGTCCCACTGAAACATACGATGGTAACCTAAACGGGCATACCAGTGTCCTACTCCGGTCCAGTGAATCCAGCTTATTTCGAAACCTTCTTCCTTTAATATTTGAGTGGCTTTCTGGACCATTTTAAGTCCAATTCCTTTTCGTCTGAAAGCCGGCACAGTGCCGACACAACCCGGCCCGCCAATTTTAATTTTTCGCCCGGCAAGTTCATGAGTTCCCATATCTTCCACAATACAGAAACTTGCGATTTCATTTTTAATAATGCCGGGCTTTTCCGGATCAGGTACTTGTGCCATGGCGCAGAAAACCCGTTCGCCTGTTTTGAAAATATCGAACTGGGCCCAGCTTTCTTCAACTTCTGCCACGGCATTAATGAGCTTTTGGGCATCGCCCTGGTACCAGCCGAAAGTTATGTTTTCGGGAACTTCAATATTCAGGGCGGACTGGTCAAAGTCTGCGAGTTTCAGAATCTGTTCTTCCATGATTTCATTTTCATCCATACTTTGGATAAAGCTCTGGGCGAAAAAATCGGGATGCATTTGATTGAAAAGCGAAAGTGCGTCTTCTTTTGTCATTCTGTTTTATTTTTCTGCGATTACTTCGATTTCTACAAGTGCGCCTTTTGGTAAAGCACCAACTTCTACACAGCTGCGGGCTGGTTTTCCTGTAAAGTATTTTTCGTAAACTGCATTAAATGCGGCAAAATCTGAAATGTTCTGAAGAAAGCAGGTAGTTTTTACAACTTTTTCCAATGAGGATCCGGCTGCTTCTAAAACTGCCTTGATGTTGCGGCAAGCCTGATCAGCCTGACCTTCAATATCTGTTGTTTCAATGTTGCCTGTTTCTGGATTAATTGGAATCTGGCCTGAAGTGAAAATTAAATTTCCAGTTATCATACCCTGTGAGTATGGACCGATTGCTGCAGGAGCGTTTTTTGTACTGATTTTTTCCATATTTAATTTATAAAGGTTGCCGATTGGAATGTCTAGGTGTATAAAAAATAATGCGTTAAAATAAAAAAAAATTAAAAAAATCGCCAACCTTTTTTAAATCCTTCATAGAGTCCATATAATGGTGTAAATTCAAAAGAGTCATGAACTCAAATCCTG
>JAKSTN010000072.1 GCA_024402535.1 Treponema sp. | reverse complement strand
GACTGAACACCGGCTACGGCACAAAGAATCATGATAGCGCCGTCAAGAACGCGAAGTGAGCGTTCAACTTCTACAGTGAAGTCAACGTGGCCCGGAGTGTCGATAACGTTGATTGTGTAATCTTTCCAGTTAACCTGTGTTGCTGCAGACTGAATTGTGATACCACGTTCACGTTCCAGTTCCATTGAGTCCATAACAGCACCAACACCGTCCTTTCCGCGAACTTCATGAATCTGGTGGATCTTGTTACAGTAGAACAGAATACGTTCTGTTGTTGTTGTTTTACCAGAGTCAATGTGGGCACTGATACCGATATTTCTCATTTTAGAAATATCAAAAGCCATAATATTACCTCTTAAAATAAAATATTTTCAGTTTGAGTACTCTATTTTAGTAATTTGTCATCTAAAATTCAATACTCCAGCTGACCTTTCCTGAAACATCAAATAATCTGCGGTGATATTTCAAACTCACTCCAAGGTCACAGTATCCGCCCTGCCATATGCCATTCTTCTGTTTTAATTCCGACGCTATATTAAAATACAAGGAAGGCATTGATGAAACGTTCAGGGAAAATCCCAGGTTCTCCGTAGTTTGAAACGAAGAATAATTATTCAAAGGAATAAAAGAAACCCCTGCCCTGAACAAAGGCTGTACCATAGAAAAATACCATGTATTCTTCAAAGACAAAGTAATCTTATTCAAAACAGGAAGAGAAATGCTTTCTTCCTCATACGGAACAGTTACATCGCCTGATAAAATCCCATTCAAACTTGTCAAATAACACAAGAATCGGAATCCTGTACTGGTTTTCAGATTCAATTCCATTTTTACAGGATCAAGATTTCCTAAGAATGAAAATCCATATTTCCAGAAAACAGGAATTTTATTTCCGCCTTCACTTTTCCCCTGAACATTTCCCTTTAACTGATAAAACTCATCCATTATCTTTCCGGAAGAGGTAATAAGGTTATGATTGGGATTTACAAAAATGGACAAAGAAACAGGACCTATGCGGTTTTCTGTTCTGAACACCTGAAGCAGTTTCCCGTCAGGCTGTATATACAAGGCATCAAAAAAAGATAAAGAAAGTTTTTCATTTTTCCAGGCGCCTTGAAAAATCATTGAAGCCGATCTGAAATCATTTTTCAAAAACGGGCGCTCCGAATACCAGGACTCAGTTTTTCCTGCAGACAAGGGAGAAGACACAAAAGACCATTGAAACCATTTGCAGGAAGCAGAAACGCCAAGTAACTTTTCTTCAGTATAAAATGCAGAAAGAGCTGAAATCTTTACAAAACCACTTAAAGGTTTATTCCAGGAAGATCCGTCAGGAAGCCTTGCATTAAGAGGCGTCACTGTTCCCTGGGGAATGGAGAAAGGTGAAATAATAGAAGAAAGCTGAGGATTATTCAGCAAGGATAAGGAGCCGGAAATTCCAAGGTTTCCAGCTTTAAAATCAAGAGGAATTTTCTTCTTTGTGAATTTTCCTCCCAAGCCCCCGCCCCAAAGGTTTTTCTCTCCATTGGTTCGAAAGGCTGTCTGTAAAGAAAAATTTTTCACAGGGATTTTTAAATTCCCTCCGCTTTCCCATTGAAAATCCTTTACTTCCAGTGAATAAATGTTGAAAGCACAAACAAGGCCTGCAAAGAAAGCCATAATCAGAACTATTCTTTTCATACCTTATATATGGATTTTTTTTTCGAAAAAAGGAAAAAAGAAAGAAAAAAAAGCAAAAAAAAACCGCATTTCATTCGAAATGCGGCCGTTAGGAGGTATTATAAAAACATTTTTAGTTCATTGTGATATAACTTTCTGCCTTACTGAACTCAGAGATTTTTTCAATCTTTGTGCGCCAGTATTCAGCTTCACTTTTTGTTGTGTATGGACCTACACGAACACGATAGAATACTTTTCCCTTTGCATCCTGATATGTAAAGATATCAGCAGGGATTTTATTGTCATCAAGAACAGCACGTGCATTTTCAGCAGTTTTCTTGTTTGAATAAGCAGCTGCCTGAACCCAGTACTGAGAAACAGCTGGTTTTGCAGGTGCCTGTTTTACTGGTGCTGCAGCAGGTTTAGATTCAGCTTTTGGAGCTGGTTTTACTGTTGTTTTTGAAGAAGTAGCTGGAGCTGCTGGTGCCACAGAAGAAGCAGGACGTTTTGCAGGTTCTGCCTGAACAACTCTAACAGGTACATCTGTTACAGCAACAACAGGAGCTGGTACTGTTTCAATTTTTGTTTCAGGAAGATTAACTGTAATATTAATATTCTGTGGCTGTGGAACTGATTCCTGAGCAGGTGCCATTTCTGTTGCAGCTTTAAGAGCATTAAGGTCAATTACAGTACCTTCAGAAGTTTCTGTTCCATATACTTTTGTATTTTCTGTATAAACTGTCAGATCATTTGTATGAATTTCACCCTGAGAAGGAGGCAGAAGCTGGTTTCCATTATATGCACCAGGAACTGACTGCCAGCCTGAAGATGGCTGCTGAAAGCCCTGTGGAGGAACCTGAAAGTTCTGTGCAATTGTCTGTGGAGCACATTTCTGAGCCGGTGAATAAAGAATAAATGCCGCACCCAAAACTACCAGCAGAAACATGCCGGCTGCAGCGATAATCCATAAAGTTCTTTTCTGTTCCATAGTTTTTATTCCCCTATACTTTGTGTATCGGAATTACAGAAAATTAGTTTAGTAATTTATTTTTTTTTGTTAAAATTAAAATATGAATAGAAAAACTGACAGAAACGAAAAAAAAGGCATTTTTTCAATGGTTTTTGAAGACCTGGGCACTATCTTAATGATTCTTCTAAGAGGAATCATTGCTGTTCTCCTTATTTTTGCCGTAGTGATTCCAGTTATTTATTTACTTTTCAAAATCATTTCCGTCTTCCTTATAATTCCAATGAAAGGATATGTTGGAGACCTGATTGTTTTCCTCCTGACTTTTGGAGCGATTTTCCTCATCCTTTTCTTAAGACGGAACAAATCCAGTAAAATTGCAGACTGGGTAATGACCGGTCATATAGAAATTGAAGTTTCCGATGAAAACAACAGAATGATGCGTGCTTTATGGCTTAAAGCTCATAAAGGGAAAGAACGTACAAAAACTGCAAACTGGAAAATTTCCCTGAACAGCAAGACTGATTTTTATATTCTTGAAACAGTTTATCCTGTTGATAAATACGGCCATGAAGAAAAAGGAAAAGCTCCTTTATGTTACAGAACACTGGTTCCAGTAACACACAAGTTTCTTGGAAACCTGCCTGTGGAAGGAGATACAATCAGATTTTCATGGACACCAGCATCAAACAATGACATCAAAAAACTTCACGTTCGGGCTGTTGAATACATAGAAGAAAATCAGTGGATTGAACTTGATGAAAAAGGAACAGAAGGCATTATCTGTGCAAAAGATATAAAAACCGGGAAAAAGGCAAAGATTGAAGGAACAATAAAACTTTCTAAAAAAGTTAATGAAAAAATCCAGCTCTGCTTCTGGTATATGCCAGATGACGCTGAAGGCGAAAGTGTACTTAGAGAAAAGTTCTAATTTTTGATTTTTTCAATAGTTATACCAGGGATGTCCGCAACGGCATCCCTGTATTTTTTTAAAAGATTTTTCTGAGCGCGGAAACGGGCCAGAATTTTTGAATAAGGCATTTTGTCCCTGCGGCGGGCACGGAAAAAGCGCTTAAGCGGATTTGCTTTTACAAAAAAGATTTTCTCACATCTTTGTAAAAGTTCCGGAGTTTTATAAAGAACCGTAGCATTGATTATTACATTCTTTCCGGCATTTTCTTCTATAAACTCGTTTACTTTTTTTCCAACAAAAGGATAGACAATATTTTCCTGCTTTCTCAAAAGTTCAGAATCTGAAAAAACTATTGCGCCCAGGGCACGCCGGTTTATGGAGCCATCATCATTCAAAAGACTTATTCCCATGCGGGAAGCGTCGGACGAAAAAGTTTCAAGAATCTGATCCCGGCATTCAACAATGGCCGCATGAACTACTTTATCGCAGTCTATGCTCACCCACCCTTTTTTTTCAAACTGAGAACAAATGTAATTTTTTCCGCTGGCCATTGGCCCTGTTACTGCTACAATCATCAGTGGAATTCGCCCCAGTTCTTTCCGTATTCAACGCTTACCTTAAGAGGAACTGAAAGTTTCATTGCATTTTCCATGCAGTCTTTTACCATAGAAATTGTGGCTTCAACAGTTGCCTTGTCATCAGGACATTCCAGAATAAGTTCATCATGAACCTGAAGAAGAAGCCGGGCCGGACTTCCGCTTTCGCGGAGTTTTTTATCCAAAGATAGCATGGCAAGTTTTACAATGTCAGCGGCAGAGCCCTGAACAGGTGTATTTTTTGCAATACGTTCCGCAGCATTCTTCAGCATTTTGTTTGAACTGTTGATTCCTGAAATATAACGGCGGCGACCAAGAATTGTTTCAAGGTAACCTGTACTTTCTGCAGAAGCAATTGTATCATCCATAAACTTACGGATTGAAGAATACTGCTCATAATATTTATCAATAAAGATTTTTCCCTGAGTATTCGAAATACCAAGATCCTTTGCAAGACTGTAAGCTCCCATTCCGTAAATAACACCAAAGTTGATTGTTTTTGCAGTTCGGCGCATTTCAGGCGTTACTTCATCAATTCCAACTCCGTAAATCATACTGGCTGTTGCTTTGTGAACGTCTGTTCCTTCGTTGAAAGCCTTGCACATGGCAGGATCGCCTGAAAGATGTGACAAAACTACAAGTTCAATCTGAGAATAGTCTGCAGAAATGTAAACTTTTCCTTTAGGAGCGGTAAAAGCCGAACGGATACGGCGTCCCATTTCGTTACGAACCGGAATATTCTGAAGGTTCGGATTTGTTGAAGAAAGACGGCCTGTTGCAGTTCCTGTCTGCATGAAGCTTGTATGAATGCGGTCTTCTTTATCTACAAGTTTTGGAAGAGCTTCAACATAAGTTGACTGCAGTTTTGAAAGCTCACGGAATTCTATAATTTTGTTACAGAGAGGATGATAAACTGCCAATTCTTCAAGAACCGAGTTATCTGTTGAGTAACCAGTCTTTGTTTTCTTTGTTGCCTTGTAACCAAGTTCTTCAAATAAAACTTCTCCCAGCTGTTTTGGAGAAGCAATATTAAAGCTGTGGCCAACTTCTGCATAAATTGCGTTCTGGATATCTTCGATTTTTCCTGTAAGTTCCACATCGTATTCATCCAGAGATTTTGTATCCAGGTGAATTCCGGCAATTTCCATATCGGTAAGAACTTTTAACAAAGGCATTTCAAGTTCACTGAAAAGTTTCCAGAGATTCTTTTCTTTCAGTTCGCTTTCATATTTCTGCCAGAGTTGAAGTGTAAAATCGGCATCTTCAGAAGCGTATTCGGCCTGTGTTTCCAGAGGAACGTCGCTGAAGGTCTGCTTCTTTCCTACGATATCATCATATTCAATGCCAATAAGTCCTAAATCTACGATGCCAAGATTTTCCAGAGAGTGTGATTTTTTAAAGGATTTATCAGGATCCATAAGCCAGGCTGCAACGAGTGTATCAACCAGGTTACACTTCATGCGGCCGCCTTCAAATTTCATGCCGTTTGAAGCAAGGATCTTATAGTCAAACTTGGCATTATGCATTGCAACTGTAATTTTTTCATTATCGAAAATACGAGACAGCTCTTTGAAAGCATCGTCTTTTGTAATGTAATCATTATCAAAAAGAGAATCTCCTGCACTGAGGGGAACCCAAACCCCGTTTCCTTTTTCATAAGAAAGACTGAAACCAAGGATTTTATCATTTAAAGTATCAAGTCCTGTAGTTTCTGAGTCGTAGGCTACAACACCTTTTTTCACGGCTTCGTCTATATATTTTTTCAGTTCCCCGATTTCAGTAATAGCTTTATAGTTACCATGATTTTTCTGAGGCTCAGGGACTGACGCATTTTCAACAGGAACTGCAGCGACCGCAGATTTTTCAGCTTTGGAAACTTTCTCAACTGCCGCAGAACTTTCTGCAGAAACCATACCACCACCAAGAGCCGCAAAAGATTTTGCAAGACTTGGAGTTTCGTATTTCATAAGGAGGTCTGAAGCGCCTGCAAAGTTATAACGTTCTTCAAAGGCTGTCTTGCATTTTTCGCCCTTCAAAAGATTCACGATCTGATTTAACTGAGGGAGATCATCCAATGGAACTGTCTCGCAGAGCGTAATCAGTTCCTTACTGAAAAAAGCACTTTCGCGGCCAGCCCGGATTTTTTCGCCAATGGCGCCCTTGATTTCATCAGCATGTTCATAAATGCCTTCAAGACTTCCATACTGTTCAAGGTATTTTACGCCGGTCTTAACGCCAACGCCTTTTACACCAGGTACGTTGTCGGCTGTATCGCCATACAAAGAAAGAAGATCAAGAAGACCGTCAGGCATTACACCCCATTCAGCTTTTACCCCTTCAGGTCCCACAACTTTCCAGTTTCCTGTCGGATCCGGTTTTAAAATCTGAATATAATCATCTACAAGCTGCATAAGGTCTTTATCGCCAGAAAGGATACGGCATGTGCGGCCTGCGTTCTCACACTTACGGGCAAGAGTTGCAATAATGTCATCGGCTTCATAGCCGTTTACGCGGATAGAAGGAATGCCCAGGGTTTCAAGAATTTCTTCAATCCATGGAATCTGGGCAATTAAATCTTCAGGAGATTTTGGACGGGTTGCCTTATATTCAGGATAACGTTCATGACGGAATGTAGGTCCGATAGAATCCAGAGCAGCCACCAGGCACTTAGGTTTATAATGCTGGAGCACATTTGCAAGATTTCTGAAAAATCCAAAAACCGCAGAAATATTTTCGCCTTTTGAATTTGTCAGCGGATGTGAAATAAATGCAAAATATGCTCTGTAAATGAGCCCGTATGAATCAAGAATATAAAGTGTATTTTCGTCAAAAGTTGCCATGCTTATAGTTTACTGAAAAATTGGCGTAATGGCATTAGTGAAAAAAACAGAATAATTATTTTAAAAGTGCATAAACACTTGATGTCATTTTATAATATTCACGAACATCTTCATCATTGCTGCTTTCAAAAATACTTAAAAAGCTTGTTATTTCAGACCTTACAACCTCATAATCATTATTTTCTTCGTAGTTAAGAAATTCTGTATCTTTAAGATTTTCAAGAAACAGCTGAAGATCTTTACGAACCTTCTTACTGTATGATTTAACAAAGGCTAAAGCTTCAGGTGTGATACTGGAATCAAAATCTTTTCCCTCAACTGCTTTATGCATTATATCTGAAACAAACTGAACCTGAGCCATTTGAAGCTTAATGTAATTTTCATCAGGAGCAATAACTTTTAAAAATTCCAAAAGTGTTTGGTATTTATCAATTTTCTTTTTCATATCAACTCCTTTTTTCTTTACCTTATATCCTAAAAGCAAATTTTCAATTTAGATAGAATAAAATTCTATTCACATGATTAATATTAATTTACTAAATTTTTCCGTAAAACTCTGGTCTGATCTCCCCAAACAGTGTCTGCTTCTGCAAAAAAATGATAACCATATTTTTCATAAAGACCTATGTGGTCAGTAGAAATATAAGTATATTTTGCATTGAATTCTTTAATGGCATATTCTTCAGAAATAGAAATTAATTTTTCAGACAAGCGCCTGCCCCTATATTCCGGATATGTCCAGACACAGCTTACCCATGGAGTCCAATTTTCCCTGCCTGAAACAGAAATATCTACCTCATCATTTCGAACAAGACTTACAAAAGCCGCCAGACGAGGACAGAACTGGTTTTGACTATTTACGGTAATTTCAGTTTTATTTGCTTCATCAAGCATTAGAAAAAGTCTACCAGGACCCAGTAAATCATGAAAGCCGCCATCAGTTTTTGAAACCTGTGGCTGCCCTTCTTTTTTTAGACAATTGATTACAAAAGGAAGTGCACCCCATAGATCCTTACGAGCTTCAAGCTGCTTAATAACTTCTACCTGCTGAGATTGAGACATTTCAAAATAATCTACAATTTTAAAAGCGGGTTCATTTAATCTGTTAAGCTCATATACATGCTCCACTGCTACTTCCCCAGTTTTGGGATAAGTTCTGGCCCCATTGTCCATTACACACTGCATTCCAATTTTTTTCATAACATTAGCAGAGGCTTTATTTCTGGCATCGCAATCAGCAAGAAGCTTTGTAACACCACATTCCCTGAATGCATAATCTCGGACTGCAATTGCCGCTTCCGTTGCAAAACCAAAGCCCCGACAATCTTTTTTTAATACCCACCCAAGATAAGCCGTAGTTTTATCACTTTCAAAATGCAAATCAATGCTGCCAATAATTCTATTCTGATAAATAATTACAAAATCAAGATTTTCTGTCTGACCATTTTCCCGCTTTTCAATAACACTTCTAAAATATTCAGCAGTTTCTTCAAAGGTTTTATTTGGAAGCCAATACATCATTGTTATAGAAGTATCGCCGGCATATTCGTGAGCCTGAACTTCATCGCCTGGTAAAAAAGTTCTGATGGTAAGTCTTTTTGTATTGAGTTCAACAGTTTTCATATTTCAATTTTATCTCATTTTCCAGAAGATTAGTATAAAGTAAAAATTTAAAATTAAATAAATGCTTTGTTCCTAAGTCCCAAAGATTTTGTATAATGAAATAAAAATAAATGCTAAACATTTTATGTTAATTCTGGATGACATCCAGATAAAAAAAAGAGGAATCTTATGCCAGCATCAAAAATTCAGTTTCGTCTTCTTACAGAAAAAGACTTACCTTCCCTTCTGGAGCTTTATGTTCAGCTGGATGAAAATAATAAAAATCTGACAGCTCAAAGCTCCCTGCCAGTATGGGAAGAAATTACAAAAAATCAAAATATAAAATATTTTGGAGCAGTAGATAGCAGCAATAAAGACAAAGTTGTTTCTACTTGTTGGACAATGATTATTCCAAATCTTACTGCACAGGGACGTTCTATCTGTTTTTTAGAAAATGTCGTAACAGATGCTGCATACCGCAAGCAGGGACTTGCCCGCAAAGTTATAGAAATGGCAATTGAAGATGCCAAAGCTCATAACTGCTACAAGGTTATTTTACAAAGCAACTGCAAACGAACAGAGGCTCACAAATTTTATGAAAATCTTGGATTTGATGGAAATTTAAAAAAAGCCTTTGACTTACGTTTGAAAAATTAAGCTTAAAATGACTTTATCGAAAGAACAATCAAATACTTCTATAAACAAAAAAAATGGCCACCTTCTTTCGAAAGTGACCACTTTATCTAATCAAATATTAACTTAGCAGTTTT
>JAKSTN010000071.1 GCA_024402535.1 Treponema sp. | reverse complement strand
TTATTGTGAAAATATTCCGCTTCGCTTCATATTTTCACGGGCTCACGAGCCCTAATAAAAAAAGAGGGAGAGCGGATATCTTTCCACTCTCCCTCTTTCACATTATACTTCTCTCACTATGACAAAAATTTTTATTGACGGAAAAGAAGGCACAACCGGCCTGAAAATCTATGAACGCTTCGAAGGCAGAAGTGATATCGAAATCCTTACTATTGATGAAGACAAACGCAAGGATCCTCTTGAAAAACAGAAGCTTATCAATGCATCAGACATTACTTTCCTCTGTCTCCCTGATGCCGCAGCTATTGAATCAGCACAGCTTTGCACAAATCCTGACACAGTAATTATTGACGCCTCAACAGCCCATAGAACAAATCCTGACTGGGCTTACGGTTTCCCAGAACTGGATAAATCTTTTGAAGAAAAAATCCTTAAATCAAAACGCATTGCAGTTCCAGGCTGCTATGCTTCAGGTTCAATCGCAATCCTCTACCCTCTGGTAAAATCAGGAATCCTTCCAAAAGATTACCCTGTAGTTATTCACGCCGTTTCAGGCTATTCAGGAGCAGGAAAAAAAGCCATCGCTCAGTATGAAGACCCTAGCCGTAATCCGGAACTGGATTCACCTCGTCTCTACGCCCTGACACAGGCTCACAAACACCTGCCTGAAATCAAAATCATTTCCGGGCTGGATTTTGAACCAATCTTCAATCCATACGTATGTGACTACTTCCAGGGAATGACCGTAACAGTAGGACTTCATGCCCGCCTTCTTGCCAAAAAAGTTACAGCAAAAGAAGTATGGGAAATGTTCCGTGACCATTATGCAACTGATGACAAAACAAAAAATGTTCACGTATGCGGCTTTATGGGCGAAGGAACTCTTACAGAACAGTTTATCCCGGCAAACACTCTTGCAAACACAAACGAAATGCAGGTATTTGTTTACGGAAACGACGACCGCATCATGATTACAACCCGTTTTGACAACCTTGGGAAAGGTGCTTCCGGCGCCGCAGTCCAGTGCATGGATTTACTGCTGAAAAAATAAATTTTAAAATCTCAAAAAAAATTATATTGTAATACACGCATACAAAGTATAAAATGGAGATTATGAAGAAATTTTCTATTGTAATCTCCATTTTTATTTTAACTATGTCGCTTTCAGCCCAGTCTGCTGATGCAGTCACAGACATTCTTAATGCTGAAAAAATAACCATGGGACAGGCATGTTACCTTTCCGCAGTTTTCCAGGGCTTTGCTTCCGATGACACATCCTTCGAAGATTCCATGTTAGCCCTGGTAGGACAGGGACAGCTTTCTGAAATCACAGAACCTTCAGAACCTGCAACCATAGCAAGACTTTCTGAAATATATGCAAAAATGTTCGATGTAAAAGGCGGACTTTTCTTCAGACTTTCAGGCGGCTCTCCACGCTATGCATTCAAGCATCTGAAAGCAAAGGGACTTATTCCCCAGAATACGGACCCTTCAAAAGTTCTTTCCGGCCGTGAGGCTATGAGCCTTTTCACAAAAGTCAGCATGCGTTACGGCGAACCACAGTTCACCGACGAACTCTAAATCCAAGGAAACAAAAATGAAAAAGTATTTAATTTCTATTATTTCTTTATTCGTAATTCTTACTCCTGTTTCTGCTGTTGAATGGGGCGGACTTCTGGACAATACAAGCCAGCTCATTTATATGAATAATGACAAAGCGCCAGAATCAAGCCCTCTTTCATTCGCACAGTCTGATGCAGTATACCTTTGGACCTCTGCCCCACTTGCCCCGGACGGAAGCATTTATATAAAAGGCGAAGGCATGTACAAATTTTCCTATGCGTCTGGAACAGTTACTCATATTGCCGACCTTGACCTCTTAAAATGTGCCGGAACAATTCAAATGGGAAAGTCAACTCTGGATTTTTCTGCAGGACGTTTTTCACTTTCTGATATATCAGGAGCTGTGTTCAGCCAGAACTGTGATGGTGCCTATGTAAACTACACTTCACCAGGCATTGGATTCTCTGCTTACGCAGGCTATACTGGACTTTTAAACAGTAATGTAGTGTACATACTTGGAAAAGGAGGCATAAAACACATACCTGGAAATAAAGTTTATGCTCTTTCAAATCCATACATTCCGGTTTCTGCCTCTGTTTCTTTTCCTTATCTTTTCCTGAACCAGAGCCTTACACTTCAGGGAAACGGATTCATTGACCTTTCAGAAAACAAGTACAACAGAATCTATGGAGCACTTTCCCTTTCAGGAGCCGTAGCACCAGTTGTATTCTACAATTTCGTAACAGATTTCGGCTCAGATTTTGAAACAAGCCTTATGAACTACACAAAACTGAACTTCAGTATTTTTGCCGGAACAAGTCTTATCACGACCGGAATCGAATATGCTTCAGGCAATCATGCTTTCTTCAGCCCATTTAAGGGATTTTCTACTCATACGGCATATTCTTCTGGAAACGGAGACGCCGAACTTTCAGGCTTAATTCTTGCCACTTTGGAAGCAAACAGTCCGATTGGAGAAAATATGCTTATTGCATCAAATCTGAAGGGAGTCTTTGCCTGCCCTGAAAAAGAAATAACACCTGCAGGTCTGCAGATTGATTTTTCATACCTTTACAACATCTTTTCAGACCTTCAGCTGACCGCTCTTGTTTCAGACTTCATTAGTTTTAACAAAAACTATACTGATAAACTTTCTGCAACACTGAAAGTCGCACTTTCCTTCTAGGAGTTCGCCATATGAAAACAAACATTAAGAAAATAATTACAGCTTTTGCCATGACCTCTGTTCTGACAGCCTTCACATTTGCTGATTCTGCAGAAATCATTTCAGTAAAGGGAAAAGTCGAAGCAAACCGTAACGATACCTGGGTTCCCCTGAATGTGGGAGACAAAGTTTCTGAATCCGAAATGATAAGTACCGGATTTCAGTCAGAAGCAAAGATTAAATACAAAGATTCAATAATGCAGCTTGGTGCAATGTCCCGCATTACGCTTTCAAGACTTTCCCAGGAAAAAACAAAAGATGTTGTAGATGTTTACCTTAACACAGGTGCAGTTCGCTCAAAAGTAAATCATTCTGCAGACAAAAAAGTAAGCTACACCGTAAGAAATCCTGTAGCAGTCGCTTCTGTTCGTGGTACAGAATTCATTTCAATGGATGACGGTTCAGTTATCTGCTTTTCAGGTGCCGTTGTTCTGACACCGGCAGCTCTTTATGAAGAACCTAAAACTAATGAAACTGTAACCGAAGAACAGGAAGAAATATCAGAAACTGCAGATGAAGTTTCTGAAGTTACAGACGTTTCTGATACAGCAGAAGACTCAGTTTCTGAAAAAGCTGATAATACAGAAATTGCAGAAGCCCCACAAACTCCGGATCCTGCTGACGGACCAAGTAAAGTAACAACTCCTGCAACTGATGTTGCTCCTGACGCACCAAAAGGCGGCGTTATGGTTTTTGGAGGTCAGCAGAGTACCATTACAATGAACGGAAGTGCTGCCACTCCGTTTGAGGCAGCCGTAAAGGAAGTTACAAGTGCTGCATCAGCCGTTAAAACTCAGGCCGCAGCAGAATCCATTTCTATGGGACAGTCTCCGACAGTAACAAAAGTTACAGAAACTGTTATTGAAACTCCAGTTGTGCCAGTTCCAGCACCAGCTCCTGCCCCAGTTCCACAGCCAGAAAAAGGTTCAATTGAGGTAGAATTAAGCTGGCCAAAAAACTAAATGTCAAATAATTTCAACTGCTGCCCAATGTGCAGAAGCACAAACATAAAAAATATACTCAATCCAAATGCAAAAGAAGCAACCCGTAAATGGACTTGTCCCGACTGCGGGTTTGATCTTTACTGCAACATTGCAGCTGCCGTAGGGCTTATTCTTTATGACGATTCTTCCAACGTGCTTTTTGAAGTCCGGGCTAAAAATCCACGGAAAGGCTATATAGTAATTCCTGGAGGCTTCGTAGACGCAAATGAACGGGCAGAAGACGCCGTGATAAGGGAAGCCCGGGAAGAAGTGGGACTGGAAATCTCAGAAGAGGATATAACATATCTGACTACATTTCCAAATACATACGAATACAGAGATATAACATATAAAACCTGCGATATTTTCTTTGCAGCCAAACTTCCCGATCACAAGACGATTCCGGATCTGGTAGAAAATCTTACTGCCGAAGAAAGTGAAGTCACAGAGATTCAGGTTCACCGCATTACAACAGAAACAGATATTGAAAATCTTCCTTTGGCATTTCCTTCCGGTGTAAGTGCATTAAACGCCTGGCTGAAAAAAATCAAATAAAAAGCTATTATTAAGCTATGAATACAAAAATAATAATCACAGTTGCGGCATACATTTTCCTTATTGCCGATGCAGCAACAGTACCTTTCAGAAGCAGAAAAATAATGTCCATGGCCGGAGACCTTAAAATGGCCTTAAAAAACCGATCAAAAGCATACTTTTACGCAATGTACGCTTTTTCCTTTATTCTTCCTGCAATCATCCTTTTAAGAAATTACAGTCTGGCATATAACCTTATGTTCGCCCTGGTTGCAATAATGGGTGCCGAACTTACATCCCGGGATTTTGTAACAAAAGGAAAATACGGCATTTATGAACACTGTGCCATTGTGAACGGCGTTACAGTTTTTTTTACCGACATTGTCACCTTCCCTATTCTGAACCTTCCGGAAGACGAACAGGAAAAATACGACCACGCAAATCTGGTTGTTGCCACAAAATCAAAAGGCAACCAGAACCTTGTTTTTGCAGACGCAGATGAATGCCAGGCCGCCACAAAACTGATCCGGGAATTATCTGGTAAATAAAAAACTAAATGGAGATAATTAATTTAATTAATTTTCACCTAAATTTTAAAACCTTTAACTTAAAATTTATAATTATTTAAGTACAAATTTTACAGTTTTTACTCATTGTAACCTAAAAATTCTGATTTATTATTTAATTATGAACTTGGGGCTCCCCCATGGTTCATAAAAAAAAACAAATCAAATTAATAAGGGCCAAAAACCCGGAGGAAACACATGAAAAAAATTGTAAAACTGTTTGGTATTATGACTATCGCCGCAGCACTTCTCGTAAGCTGTAAACCTGCCGAAGATCCTGTAGATAATTCAACTGCAAGCGACACAGGTACTACAACAGAACAGACAGGCGGAACAAATACTGGTTCAGAAGAAGGAACAGCTGATGAAACTCCAAAAGCATTCTCTTATTCTGTAGATTTGACTAAAGCTAAAGTATCTGATGCATATTGTGGAACATATGCAGGAAGCCCAATTGTAAGCGACAAAAATAAAACTATTATTGATGTTGCAGAAGATGGTGCTTTTATTTTTATGGGCGGCTATTGGGATAGTTTTAAAATTGCATTTGATGATGTTGATCTTTCATCAGCAAAAAAAGTTACAATTACTGCAAAAACTGGAGCCGATTATACTGCACCAGACGCTATTATCTTCGAATATGCTTCTGGCGATAAAGCAGTAGGGGCATCAACATGGACTGACCCTTCATTCTTGAAGCTTACTGCTGAATATGCTGATTACAGTCTCTCTCTTGATAAATTCAGTGATCTTTCAGGTGATAAAAACTCAAAATACACTGGTGGAAAACTTGAAGATAGAAAAGCTGTGAACAGCGTAACATTCAACCCACGTGGTGCTGAAGGACAGATCTACATCAAATCAATTGTTTTCTCTGAATAATTGATAAAATCATAGTATAAAAAACCGTTTCGGCCCTCCTCGGAGGGCCATTTTTAAATATCCAAAATCTTTTTTATTTCTATTTTCTCCATTTTTCTAAAACGTTGTAATTTCTAATATCTCCACCCCCCTTAAGTACTTTTCCCTATAAAATTTTTCGTATATTGACGTTCAATAATACTGTGTTATCCTTAAAGTCATCAGAACGACGAACAAGGCCGTGTGCTTGAACATTCTGAAACAAAAATAATAATGATTTGGTAATAAATAGGTTTTTATTACCTGGAGGAAACACAATGAAAAAAATCGTAAAACTGTTTGGTGTTATGACAATCGCTGCTGCACTTCTTATAAGTTGTAAACCATCTACTGAAGATCCAGATGCTGGTACAAATTCTGATACAAATACAGAACAGACAGCTGGAACAGGAGCTGGAACTGAAAACACAGGAAACACTGGAAATGATGCAACTGGTGATGGAGCAGGTGCTGCAGGTGCAGAAGAAAAGCCAGAAGATGTTGTTTTAACCGCAGATGAAAATGGAAATATTGCAATGGTTTCTACTCTTGAAGAATATCTTGCAAAATATGATACAATCACAATCATAATTAAAAATGAAGGAGAAGATAATCGTTCTGGTTGGGGTGTTCTTAAACTTATGGCAACGGATGCTGAATCTCCATATACATGGCATGATGGAATTTTAAGTGAAGGTCAATATGGACAGCTTCCTCCACCAAGTAGTTTCCAAGCTGGAGAAGAATATTCTTATAAATTTACTCTCTCTACAGTAGTTGATGCGTTAAAAGCTGAAGCAACAGCAAAATCATGTACCTTGAAACACCAGCTTACAGCTCAAGCAAGTAATAATGCTGTTCTTAAATCAGTTGTAGTTTCAAAAAAATAATTTTTTAATTTCTTCTCAAAAGAAGTCGAAGTTTAGAAATTTTTAATGAATTAACTAAAAAAACAAAATGTAAAAAAGTAATCTTGACCGCTCTACCCGAGCGGTCTTTTTTTATAAAAAAACGCGGTTGTAAAAGAACCGCGTTTTTACAATAAGGATTTCAAAAAAAACTCTATAAATAAACTATTTCTCTACCAACATAGCTTTTAACCGTGCAATTTCTGCATCCTTCTGTTCTATCTCAGCATCTTTCTGTTGTGTTATTTCCTTAATAATCTTTTCATCTTCAGCTTTCTGGGCAGCCATGCCTTGTGCCATGCCTTCGGCTCGGCCTTCGTTGTAGCCGTCATCGTGGAAAACTTTTTTTGCTTCTTCTTCATCGTATTCTGTTAAACTCATCGCTTTTATCCTTGCCCGATGGCGGTTAAAATAGCCGTTCAGTAAATTCCTGTTTACAGCTTCATCCAGTGCTTTTTCTACAGCGGCAAAAAAAGATTTATTTTCCAGCCAATATAGTTTTTAACCGTGCAATTTCTGCATCCTTCTGTTCTATCTCAGCATCTTTCTGTTGTGTTATTTCCTTAATAATCTTTTCATCTTCAGCTTTCTGGGCAGCCATGCCTTGTGCCATGCCTTCGGCTCGGCCTTCGTTGTAGCCGTCATCGTGGAAAACTTTTTTTGCTTCTTCTTCATCGTATTCTGTTAAACTCATCGCTTTTATCCTTGCCCGATGGCGGTTGAAATAGCCGTTTAGTAAATTCCGGCTTACAGCTTCGTCCAGCGCTTTTTCTACAGCTGCATCAAGGTTTGCACCTTTAATCCGATTCTCTCTAACCATATTAACATACTCTGCATAATCTTGTAAGGCTTGGCAGGACTTCATAAGTTTTTCATTATGACCTTTGTTGATATTCAGTATTGTGCAGGTCCATTCATAACATTCGTCAGAGTCTTTTACAGGAACTTCAAAGGAATCTGAAAGTTTTAGAACTTTTCTGTCGCCAATATCTTGTCTTCCGTTATAGAAAACAATGTAGTTTGGCGTTGCTATTTTTATTTGTGAAGTAGAGTAGATTTTATAATTGTGATATTTAGTTCTGAGAAGTTCTGCATAATACATGAAGCCTCTGAGAGGAAGATTCGGAGAATACGTAGACTGATGTTCGTAAAGACTCATCTGATTGTTCAAAATGAATGAAATATCATTTTTCATCTTCATATAAATGACATCTTCCAAAGTCGTAATTTCAAGATCTTCTTCGTTCGTGTAATTTGAATTGTTCACTGCATTATAAAGCGATAAAAGCCAGTCTTTGTGTTCTTCATCGTTGAAAATCGCTCTGAATAACCGGTCCTTGTATTTATTTGTTGCAGTAACTCCGTTTGCTGATTCGGACATTTCTGCCTCCTGTGTATTTATATTGGGATTAAAAATTCCCACACTATATAAATGCACTTTTTTTAACAAAACAGGAAAGAAGAATTGAAAAAAGTATAAATAATTTATGACTAATCACGATGAAATAGGGAAAAAGCTATAAATATATGCATAGCCCTGATTTATAGCCGTTTTGCTGGAAATCTTTAGAAAAATATAAATAAGAACTACAAATTTTAGAAAATCTGTTTAAAAATTACAACAATAAAGTTATTATGTTGTAATTTTTAAAGTAAAATTAAGAAATTTTAGAAAAATCAGCTATAAATTTAATTTAATAACCTTTTTTATAGCTTTTTATATAAAATTTCTTGAGGAAAACCCAAAAAATATGCTATTTGTCCTGTTTTTGAAGCAAAGCTTTTAATCTTACGATTTCAGCGTCTTTTTCTTGAATAATTTTTTCATCTTCGGCTTTCTGGGCGGCCATGCCTTGAACCTTCCCTTCTGTATGACTTTCTTCGCGGGCAATACGTCGTTCGTTTTCGTTGTGATATTTATTCAGGAGTTTTTCATTTCGTTCGCCTGTAAAAATTACATAGACTTCAGGCTTAGGAAGTGTTATGGGGCTGTAAGACATTTTTTGATTTGAGATAATCGATAATAGCCATTTTTTTCCATTTTTATAGTTTCTTTTTGCAGTTTTTAACAAAAAAAATCTATTTATAAAGTGAAGATTTATGAAAATCTGAAATTGAACTAAAAATGGAGGCACCTATGAGTGATCAGAAAATTAATTGGGAAAAAATCACTATAACAAACAATTTTATGTTTTGTACTGTGATGCAGAAACCTGAAATCTGCAAAGAATTCCTGGAAACTATGCTGAAAATCAGAATTGATCACATTGAATATGTAAAAGCAGAAGATTCCATTAAAACCGATATCTTTGGAAAAGGAATCAGGTTAGATGTTCATGTAAAAGACTCTAATCGGGAATTTGACCTTGAGATGCAAATGTCCGATACCCATGAACTTCCGCTTCGGGCAAGATTTTATCAGTCATTATTGGATGCAGCTACTTTGGATCGGGGAGAATTTTATGAGGACTTAAAAGAAAGCTATA
This sequence comes from Treponema sp., assembly GCA_024402535.1. Lineage (GTDB taxonomy): Bacteria > Spirochaetota > Spirochaetia > Treponematales > Treponemataceae > Treponema_D. The sequence continues at coordinate 222 of JAKSTN010000071.1, read as the reverse complement.
TTATTTTCATTTGTCCATTCGATTTATTTAATAAAAGTCTTCCTGTTTATACTTTTGAAAAAATCTGCCTTGAAGATTCAGGAGTAAAACTTGGTGATAAGACTCAGTCTATTTTTTATAATTTTTCTGAATGGAGAAAAGTTCATGACGAAGAAATCAAAAATATGTTAAAATATTTTAACGGTGAAAAAGCAGAATCTGCACTTTCAACCAAAATTGATG
>JAKSTN010000070.1 GCA_024402535.1 Treponema sp. | reverse complement strand
TATCACAGAATTAATGACTTTTGAAATTTTTCACGGGTTGGTTTGACGCTTACAATGATAATAACAAAAAGTTATATTTGGAGTGATAAGTGTATCATTCATTGAGATAGTGGGGTTTTATACTGAAGGGGAAAATAAATGATAAGGGGTAAAGTATGAAAGATTTGAATGTTTTTGGTATGTATTTGAACTCGATGAAGGATGTTGTTTACCTTTCAGCAGAAGAAGAAGCTTTGCTTGTAAAAAAGGGGAAAATGGGAGATAAGAATGCCCGTGATAAGGTTATAAAATCTGCTCTTCATTATGTTATAAGTGTTTGTAAGACTTTCAAACATGGGAAATCTTTTTCAATGGAAGACCTTATCGGTTACGGTAATATCGGGTTAGTAAAGGCTTTTGATGCCTATAAGCCTGAAAAAGGAACCCGCTTTATTACCTGTGCCGCATTCTGGATTCGTAAGGAAATAATGGATGCCATGGGAAAGAATTCTCGTTTTATCCGTCTTCCACAGAACTGTGAAGAAGAACTTAATCGTATTATTTCTGTAATGGAAAGTCTTCCTGAAAATTTATGTGAAAATGATAAAATTACAGAAACATGCCGCCGTCTTGGACTTAAAGAAAGGCATGTAAATGATCTTCTTCTGGCAAGCAGTTTTGTGAAATCTCTGGATGAACCTTGTGATGCTGATTCAGATTCTTTTGTACTTGCAGATAAGATCTGTGATGAAAATTCTATTGATCCGTCTTGTGAAGCTGAAATTAAGGAACTTTGTGACTTCGTTTCGGGTGCAGTTGATAATCTTTCAAATGATGAAGCTTATGTTCTTACCCGTAGATATGGACTTGACCGAAAAGGCTGCCGTTCCCTCAGTCAGATTGGAAAAGAACTTGGAGTTTCAAAAGAAACTGTAAGGACTTTGGAAAGAAGAGCTCTTGCACACTGCCGTGTATACGAAAATATGGCAGAATTCCAGGATTATCTGGCTGCATAAAAAACTAAACAAAGCCAGAATTCTTCCGATACTATTCTTGAAAGATCGTTTTCCGGTCTTTCAAGAGGTTTTTTATGAACGTTTCAGCAATCAGTACTTATGCAGGACTTACAAATGGCAGTGCCGCAGTTCAGGCTGCCAGCCAGAATGCAGACAAAGCAAGATTTTCAGAACTCCTTGATAAACTCCGTGCTTCAAACGGAAAAACAGAAGGGGAATCAACTTTGTCTTCTTCTCAGATTGCTAAAAACGGAAGACTGAACGGGGAATATACTACCGGATTTGCAGGTCTTTATACTTCTGAAAGTGATAAGAATGCAAAGCCTCAGGGAGCTGCCGCAAATCAGGCTAATCCAAACGTTAAGTCAAAAAACATCGATAAAACCAGTGAACTTTATCAGAAAGCCCAGGAACTGGAAAACTACTTTGTAAAGCAGATGCTTTCTGAAATGCGCAAATCTATAAATAAAGCTTCAGAAGGTGATTTTGCCACCGGCATGTATGAAGATATGCTGTGGGATGAATATTCTGAAGCCATGACAAAAAATGCAGGTTTTGGTCTGGCAGATCAGATTTACAGTCAGCTGGCTTAAAACATTTTTTAATTTATTAATTTTTTTTAAAATTTTCCTAAACTAAATATTTTTCTCTCCGATATTCCTATTAGAAGACCAATATTGGAGTAATTATATGGAAAAATCACAGATTGAAAACTTCGGCGCTATTCTTGATCTTGAAGACACTTTGATTTCAGAAATCGTTCTTATTCAGAGAAATATGCATGATGCTGTTCTTACAAAGTCATGGGAAACTCTCACAGTTTTAGTGAATAACATGAACGAAGCTTCTACCGATTTCAATAATCTGGACCGCCAGAGAGATGCCATTCAGAATGAAATGACTTCAGCTGAACTTAAACCTTTCTCCAATAAACTTCTTCTTCTGCGTTCAAAACTGGCACAGTCAAAAATTGAAAACCGTGCATTGAACGATTACATCAGTATTACACGTGGTTTTATCAACGGTGTTCTTGATAAGACTTCTACTAAAACTTATTCACGTTACGGACAGATTGTTCAGAAACAGCCTGTAAGTGTACTTGTGAGTGCAAACTTATAGAGCAGGGACTGGAGGAAAATATGGGATCAACTTTTTCAGGAATTGAACTTGGTAAACGCAGCATCATGGCAAATACAGATGCCATCACAACTGCAGGTCATAACATTTCAAATGCAAATACAGAAGGATATTCACGACAGCGTGTAAAAATCCGTGAATTCGATCCTCTTTATAAACCTGATTTAAGCCGCGCAGAACGCCCAGGCCTTATCGGTCAGGGAGTTGATGTTCAGGCTATTGAACGTGTACGTGATGAATTCCTTGATACACGTATCGTTGCCCAGGCAAACCAGGAAACTTACTGGGGAACAAGATCTGACTATTACTCTATGCTGGAACAGATTTATAACGAACCATATGATATTTCAATCCGTTCAAATATGGATAAATTCTGGGAAGGCTGGCAGGAACTTGCTATGAACCCTGAAAGTCAGGCTGCACGTCAGGCTGTTGTAACCCGCGGTGAAACTCTTACTGAATCAATCAACCAGCGTTTTGAAAGCCTGGATGGAATTCAGAAAATCCTGGATTCAGATATTGAAGCTACAGTTCGTCAGGTAAATGACCTGATTCGTCAGATTGCCGCAACTAACGACCAGATTGTAGAAAGCCGTGGTGTTGGAGATAATCCTAACGATCTTCTGGATCGCCGAGATGTTCTGGTTGATAAACTTTCAGGTCTTATCAATATTACCCGTGACACAAGAGATCCAGATGAATTCCTTATTCATGTTGACGGACAGGTTCTGGTTCAGGGACACATTGCCCGTGAGTTCTCTCTTGAAACAAGAAAAGATGATACAGGCCTTAACAAAGTTGTATGGGCTGATACAAAAAATGATGCAGTTTTCAAAGGCGGAAAACTTGGTGCTCTGATTGAACTTCGTGATGTGGATGTAAGAAATGAAATCCAGAGCCTGAATACAATGACCATGAACTTTTCTGATCTTGTAAACGATGTCCACCGCAATGCTGCAGGTCTTAATAAAGTAACAGGTCTTGATTTCTTTGTTCAGCATGATTTTGTAGAAAATGCCAACGGTAACTTTGACCGTGACGGAGACGGAACTCTGGATTCTTCATATGTTTTCCGTTTCTCAGGAACAAATGCCCTGGACCTTCACCAGCAGGTTGGTCTTGAAGGCGTTATGACACTGAACGGCGTTTCAGGAAACGTACAGATTCCTTATCACGCAACAGATACAGTAGAAACTGTAATCAACCGCATCAACGATTCAACTTCAGAAGTAAAAGCTTACCTTGACCGCAATAATCACTTGGTACTTAAAGCAACTACTTCAAGCAGTGTTGATAATCCTGATTTTGTAATCCGCCACGTAGAAGATTCAGGTTTCTTCCTGGCAGGTTATTCAGGAATCCTTTCAGGTACTGGAGCTGAAGGTGCTTACGATTTTTCTCAGGCAGACGCAGTTAATGCTCTGACCGGTGGACAGTTTGCAGTAAGTCCTGTTGCAAATCCTGCAGCCTATGTGGCCGTAAATGAAGCTGTCAGAAATGATGTAATGAGCGTTGCAGCAAGTTTTGTGGATCATTCAGGAAGCGTAAATGCAGGTGACGGTCGTGCCGCTACAGAAATCGCTGCCATCAGAAACACAAAAATCATGATCGGTTCTGAAAGAACCCTTGATGATTTCTTTGCAGATTCTGTAACAAATGTTGCACTGAAAGGGGAACAGGCAGAAATGAATCATTTAAGTCAGTCTTCAATTATGGCTGACCTCCGCTCAACAAGAGATTCCATCAGTGGTGTAAATATTGATGAAGAACTGGCAGAAATCATGAAGTTCCAGCATGGTTATGCCGCCGCAGCAAAGTTTGTGACAGTCTGGGACAATCTGGTAGATACAATCATCAACCGTTTAGGAGTGTAAATTAAATGCAAAGAATTAGTTCTAAAATGTACAATAACGACACACAGGCTAACTTAAGACTTCAGGAAAGTCGTATGAATAATGTTCAGAACCAGATTGGAAGCCAGCAGAAGATTCAGCGCCTTCGTGATGATCCTCTTGCAGCCGGTCACCTGGTTCGTTATGAATCATATTTGAACCGTGTTAATCAGTTTGAAAAAAATGCTGCTACTCTTACAGATGAATTTGCTCTCCGTGAAGGTTACATGCAGGATTCCCTGGATATCATGCAGAGAATCCGTGAGCTGGCAGTAACAGGCGCCAATGGAATCTACACAAAAGAAGACCTTTCAAATATGGCAACAGAAGTTGATGAACTTCTGGCTCAGCTTGTTCAGAATGCAAATGCTGTAAGTTCTGACGGAAATGCTCTTTTTGCCGGAACAAACACTAAAGCTACAGCCTTTGAAGTAGAAATGGGAAATGTTGAAGGTTCAGGAATTCCACTGGTTCAGAACGTAAAATATAACGGCAATATCGATGTAAACATGATCGAAATTGATGAACACAAATACATGGCAAATGACAATGCAGGTAATAAAACTTTCTGGGCAGAAAATCAGCAGGTTTACGGAGCCCGTGATGTTTCTTCATGGCAGGCTTCAAGTGACAGCATCATTTCAATTGACGGTGTTGAAATCAAAGTTAGTGCAGGAGACAATGCTTATGCTTTGGTTTCAAAAATCAATTCCAGTGCCGCAGCCGTAAAGGCAAGCATTGACCCTGTTACAAATTCCCTGAATCTTGCAACAACTGATGCCCGTCAGCTTTGGGTAACAGATGTAAACGGAAACGCTATGAATGAACTTGGGATCGTAAATGATTCTACTCAGAAACCTCCTTATAACTTTGCTAAGGGTGTTCGCGTAGCAGGCGGTTCTATGTTTGATACTGTAATTGCTTTTAGAAACGCACTTCTTTCAGGAGACAATGAATCTATCGGTGGCCGTGTTCTTGGTTCACTGGATATGGGAATCAACTCTCTTGTAACTCGCCTTGCAAAAAGCGGAAGTGAATACGAAAGAGCCCAGCTGAATATGACCCGTTCTTCGAAACTTGCTCTTGATGTAACCCAGCAGATTTCCCGTGAAGGAGACCTGAATTATACAAAAGCAATCACTGACCTTAAGATGCTGGATTATGCAAATCAGGCAACACTGAGTCAGGCTGGAAAAATGTACTCAAGCACTTTATTAAATTACATGAAATAGTCGAAAGTTTGGCTTCCATGCCAAACTTTCTCTGCTAGAATAGGATAAAATATGTTAATTGAAACAAAAGCAAAAGGTCTGACTGAAATTCCTGAAGATAACATGATTTCTGTTCCGGAAGGAATTTTCGGATTTGAAGATTATACAAAATATGCACTTATCGATTCTGATTATGAACCTTTTATCTGGCTTCAGAGCACAGAGAATAAGGATGTAGCATTTTTGATTGTAGATCCATTCTTAATCTGTTCAACTTATGAAACAGATATTGATGATGAATCCCTTAAAAAAATTGGAATTGAAAAACCTGAAGATATCATCATCATGACAATCGTAACTGTTCCTTCAAGCGGACAGAAAATTACTGCTAACTTTGCAGGCCCTATTGTAATCAATAAAAATTCAAGAGAATGCATGCAGGTTATTCTGAATGACAACCGCTGGTCAACAAAAGTTGATATTATGGAAATGCTTCAGAAAAATGGGGGAGAAAACTAATGCTTATTCTCGCCCGTAAAATTGATGAAAAAATTAAGATCGGAAACGATATAACAATCACAATTATCAGCGTTCAGGGTGATCAGGTAAAAATCGGAGTTGAGGCACCAAAAAATGTTAAGGTTTTCCGCCAGGAAGTCTTTGATGCCATTCAGGAAGAAAATAAAGCAGCTCTTGCTTCTCCGGCTCAGGATGATACTGCTGTAACGGCACTTTCAAAGCTTTTCAAAAAGAACAGTTAGACTTGACCTGATTTTTGATTTGTGAAATAATAAGACCACTTTATAAAGTATTTTTTAATTAAGGAGCTCTATTCATGCCTTGTGGTAAGAAAAGAAAGCGCCAGAAGATGGCCACACATAAGCGTAAGAAGATGCTTAGACGCAACAGACATAAGAAATAGTCGGTAAGTACCGGTTAGCTTGTGACAGTTGTAGTGTCAGATAAGATCGCGAAGTTTCTATTTCGCGGTCTTTTTTTTTATTTAAACTTGTAGTAATCTTTTGTAACTATCGTTGTTTTATAGTTATGTATCTGGAAAAAATAGATTCACCTTCAGATTTACAGAATTTTTCTCAAAAAGAACTTTCAGTCTTGTCTTCTGAATTAAGGCAGAAAATTATATCTGTTGTCGGATCAAACGGCGGACATCTTGCAAGTAATCTTGGGGCTGTAGAACTGACTGTTGCTCTTCATCGTGTTTTTCAGACTCCGAAAGATGCAATAGTTTGGGATGTTAGTCATCAATGTTATGCCCATAAACTTTTAACAGGCCGTTTTTCAGGCTTTGAAACAATCCGTCAGCAGGGTGGGCTTTCAGGTTTTACAAATATAGAAGAAAGTGAACATGACTTTTTTACCAGCGGCCATGCCTCCACTTCTATTTCTTCAGCCCTTGGACTTCTTACAGCCTGGGAAAGACAGAAGCATGACGGCAAAGTTGTTGCTGTAATTGGGGATGGTGCTCTCACAGGCGGTCTTGCTTTCGAAGGCCTTGAACATGCAGGTCAGCTTTCTAAAAATCTGATTGTTATCTTGAATGATAATCAGATGTCTATTGATCAGAATAACGGTTCTGTTTCCCGCTATCTTTCACGGCTTACAGTAACTTCTCGTTACCAGAGTTTCCGTTACAAAATTGACCGTCTTGTAGATAAAATTCCATATATCAATAAATCTCTTGAAAAAATCATTTTCCGTTTTAAGCGTTCCATTAAAGGTCTTATGCTGACTAATAATCTGTTTGTTGATCTTGGATTTGAATATGTAGGACCTTTGAACGGCCATAATGAACATGAACTTGAAATGGTTCTTAAAAGAGTCAGAAAGCTTCATAGACCGGTTGTAGTTCACGTTGTTACAAAGAAAGGTAAAGGCTATTTACCTGCAGAAGAAACACCGGAAAATTTCCATGGAGTAGGCCCTTTTGACGTACAGGAAGGAAATCTTACAAAGCCTGGAAAACTTACTTTTACAGACAGTTTCAGCAGTGCTGTTGTGGGACTTGGCCGAAAGAATGAAAAGATTGTTGCAGTTACTGCAGCTATGGCTCAGGGAACAGGTCTTTCAAAATTTGAAAAGAAATTTCCAGGACGTTTTTTTGATGTAGGAATCGCGGAAGAACATGCTGTAACTTTTTCAGGCGGTCTTGCCCGCGGCGGCATGATTCCGGTTTGCTGCATTTATTCTACCTTTATACAGCGTTCTGTTGATCAGATTCTCCATGATATTTCTCTTCAGAATGTTCACGGCATTTTTGTAATGGACAGAGCAGGGGCAGTTCCTGGAGACGGTGCAACTCATCAGGGAATTTTTGATATTGCCCTTTTCAGACCTGTTCCAAAAGCTGTAATCATGAGTCCTGTAAGTGATGTAGACCTTCATCTTTGTCTCCGCTGGGCTGTAAATATTGCTGATTCTGCGGTTTTTATCCGTATTCCAAAACTTGTTTGTCCACCGGAACTGGATGCTTTCCGCCAGCCTGTAACGCCTGGAAAAGGAATATTTGTTTCAGCTCGTGATTTTGCCAGCCTTTCAGACAGTGAATATGTGGAAAGAAAAGGGAAGAAACTGGTAGTAACAACAGGCGGTATGTTTACTGAAGTTCGGGATGCCTGTATCAGATATATTGCTGACGGTGGTCTTGCTGACATTTTTGTGATGAGATTTATAAAGCCTTTTGATGAAAATTACTTTAAGGAACTTGTAAAATCATATTCTGAAGTGATTTTTGTTGAAGACGGTGTTAGAACCGGCGGAATATCAGAATACCTTGAAACTCTTCTTTTAAAAGAAGCCTTTAATAAAATAAAGATTCTTGCCTTTGAAGAAAAGTTTTATTCTCATGGAACACGGCAGGATGTTTTAAAAGAAGCCGGACTTGATGTTGATTCAATTTATAATGCCCTTGGAGGAAATATATGATTATCGCTATTGACGGACCTGCTGGAACAGGAAAATCAACAATTGCATCTCTTGTTGCAAAGAAACTTAATATTACAAATCTGAATTCGGGAAGTTTTTACCGGGCTCTTACTATGGCAATCCTTGATAATAATATTGATTATAAAGATCAGGCTGTTGCTGCGGAATTTGCAAAAAAACAGAAACTTGAATATGTAAATTCACGTCTTATTTTGAACGGAGTTGATGTTAATGATCATCTTCATGATGACAGAATTTCAGAAAACGCTTCGGCAGTTTCTTCAAATGTTGAGATTCGTCATTACGTAAATGATGTGATGCGTGAAATTACTAAAAGCCTTTCAATCGTATGTGAAGGCCGTGATATGACAACTGTTGTATTCCCAAATGCAGAATACAAGTTCTATCTGGATGCAAGTCTTGATATTCAGGCTCAGCGCCGTTTTGATCAGGGAGTTTCTAATCTTACATTGGAAGAAATTAAGGAATCTATCAGAAAACGTGACGAAATGGATAAAAATAAAGCAGAAGGAAGTCTTAAAATCGCACCGGATGCTACTTATATAGATACTTCAAACTTGACGATAGAACAAGTTTGTGAGATAATTATAAAACAAATTTCATAACATAAAGGGTTTAAAATGGTAGAAATGGAAGTGGAAAAAGAAAACTCTCAGAACTCCAGAGACGTTTTCCAAGCACAGTTAGAGGAATCTCTGAAGGAGTTTAATGCACCTAAAAAAAATCAGCTTGTAGAAGGAATCGTAGTTTCAGTTGCAAACGATTACGTATACGTTGATATCGGAGACAAATCAGAAGGTCTGATTCCTGTACAGGAATTCTCAGGTGATCTGCCTAAAGAAGGCGACAAAGTTCAGGCACTGCTTACAGGATATGACAAGAATGGTCCTGTACTTTCTAAGAAAAGTGCTGACTCAAAACGCTACACAAAAGAAGTTAGACAGGCATTTGAAGAAGGTCTGCCAGTTGATGGTGTAATTGTTAAAGTAGTAAAAAGTGGTTACGAAGTTGATCTTGGAATCGAACGCAATGCATTCCTTCCAATCAGCCAGTCAGATGCAGATAAAGTTGAAAAACCAGAAAGTCTGCTCGGTACAAAATCTAAATTCTATATTGAACGTCTGTATTCAGACAAAAAACTTAATCCTGTAGTAAACCGCAGAAAGTATCTTGAAGAACAGATCAACACAAAACGTGATGA
>JAKSTN010000007.1 GCA_024402535.1 Treponema sp. | reverse complement strand
TGGGAATGGGTAACAACCCTATGGTTGGTTGTACAGTAGCTTGTGCTGTTGCAGTAGCAGGTTCATTCTAAGTTATAACTGACTTATAACAGGGGCTCGCGAAAGCGAGCCTTTGTTTTTTTTAAACTCCTACTGTACAACCGTTGGCGCCCGATAAAATCGGGCGAGCCATTTTTCAAGGTCGAAACTAAAAAGAGCTTCACAGGAGCTCTTTTTTTAACGTTTCTTCCATTGTTGGCTTGTACAGTAGCATGTGCTGTTGCAGTAGCTGGAAGCTTCTAATCTAATTTTTGAGACTTAGATAAATGCCTGCTCGAAAGAGCAGGCGTTTTTTTAAACCTTGCTACTGTACAACTCGCCAGCACAGCTGGCTCCGTGCATTTGTAGGAAGAACCTAAAAAGCCTGCCTCGCAGCCTTTTTTTAACGGTTCTCCTATAAGAGCATGTACAGTAGCATGTGCTGTTGCAGTTGCAGGTTCATTCTAAGTTATAACTGACTTATAACAGGGGCTCGCGAAAGCGAGCCTTTGTTTTTTTTAAACTCCTACTGTACAACCGTTGGCGCCCGATAAAATCGGGCGAGCCATTTTTCAAGGTCGAAACTAAAAAGAGCTTCACAGGAGCTCTTTTTTTAACGTTTCTTCCATTGTTGGCTTGTACAGTAGCATGTGCTGTTGCAGTAGCTGGAAGCTTCTAATCTAATTTTTGACACTTAGATAAATGCCTGCTCGAAAGAGCAGGCGTTTTTGTTTAACAAATGACCCCTGAGCCTGCCGAAGGGGCGAAGGACCCATTTGATTTAACTTTGAGGGGGAAAGCCTTCCCCCTGGGTTCAGCCCGCCACCCTAAAAGGCGCTATGATCGCACCGCACAGTTTGCTGGCGGTCTTCACCACACCCCTTTCTTCAGGGCTCCGCCCCGAACCCCACTTTTCCCTGCCACAAAATGTAAAAACACCTTAAAAAGCTATAAATCCAGGGGAATCCTGAAATTTATAGCCAAACATCAGGATTATCTCCACCACCAACCCCTTAATTCTCCCCCAAAAGCTATAAACAAAATCAAAACCTCAGATTTATAGCCGAATCTCAACTCATACTGCGGCCCAGGGTAAATTTTCTGCAAGAATTCAGCTATAAATCGCGGGAAAACAACATACTTATAGCTTTTCACCCGCAATCCCCGCGCCAAACCAATTATTTCACACAAAATCGGCTATAAAATCGCCTGAAACCAAATATTTATAGCTTTTTCATAAAATTCCCTCATTGACGCAGAATCCATTATCCAAAATAATATGCCCATGACTAAAGTTAAACGTTTTACAAAAAGCGCAGTTGCAGCTCTTTTACTTGCCTCATGCAGCTCGGCTCCGCCAGGCGTCCCCTCCTCTTTGCAAAAAGAGACAGACACTCTAAAACAAAGTGCCACAACCACTGTAACTAAAAACAATGAAACAAAATCAAAGGAAAATGATATGGATGCAATCAATATAAAAAACGAAGATTACCGCTACGACAGCTTTGATAACGGCAAAGTAATGCCTTTCCTGGAAGGAAAAGAAAAAGGGCTTCCTGCCATGGGCTGGAACAGCTGGAATGCTTTCGGCAGCGCAAACACAGAAGAGCTGACTAAAATCATGGCCGACAAGTTTATTGAACTTGACCTTGATAAACTTGGCTATAAATATATTATCCTCGATGACGGCTGCTACAAACCTGCCCGCGTAGACGGAAAACTTTCCAACGAACCTGTAAAATTTCCATCAGGATTCAAAGCCCTTTCTGATTATATTCATGGCAAAGGATTGAAATTCGGAATGTACAATGACATCGGGACAAACCTTTGTGCAGGCGCTGCAGTTGGAACCTGCGGTCACGAAGATGTTGATGCTGCATCCTATATGGAATGGGGCGTAGACTTCCTTAAAGTAGACAACTGCTATTACCTTTGGGATAACGCAACATTCAGCGATGCAAAAAACGCCCGTTACGTTTACACCCCAAATATCCGCGGAATCAAAGTGGAAGGCACAGGGCTTCCAGGAAGCGAAAAAAAACGCCCTGGCAGAATTGAGTTTCTTTCCACAAAAAATGGAACAATAACAGGAAATGGTCCGCGCCTTGAAGGCGACTTTGTTACAAACATCGGGACTTTTGACGGAACAGGACCTGAACAGACTCCTGTAGGCATGGAAAGTGGGGAACTTCATTTTGACGTGACTGTTCCGTCTGGGGGTGAATACAAGCTTTATGTTAATTACGCCTCAGGGGAAGAGCCAGGCTGCGGTCAGTGGCTTCAGGTTGCAGTAAGTTCACCGGCTGCCGCACCAGCCCCAGCGGGCGCTCAGGACGCCGTTGTGGGTTCAGCGGGCGCACATGACGCCGGTTCAAATTCAGAACCCACAGTCACTTCCACCCTTTTCTTTGACGGATTCCTTCCTGCAACAGAAAGCAAGGCATCTTTCACAGAATCAGAAGCCATCACAATCATATTGAAAGAAGGCAAGAACACAATCCGCCTTATGAATCACAGACGTCAGGAAAATACACTTTCCTCTTATGCAAAGCTTCTGGAAGAAATCAATAAAATCAAGCCGGACAACGACCTTGTTTTCAGCACCTGTGAATGGGGAAAAACTCAGCCACAGAACTGGGCATACAAAGTGGCAAATTCATGGCGCATTCTGAACGACATTACATTCCAGGTTGGGGCACCGGGAAATCCTGGTAAAGGAAACTGGGTAGACGGCTATACACCAAGTGTAACATCACAGTATAACAAAGCAGTCATTATGGATGAATTCGCAGGTCTTGATAAAGGCTGGAACGATCCTGACATGCTCATGATCGGCATGGATGGCCTTACTCCTGAAATGAACCGCACACACTTTGCCATGTGGTGCATGATGAACTCCCCTCTTATGCTTGGTATGGATCTTCGCCGTGTACAAAAAGGCGACTGGATGTACAACATCATTGCAAATGAAAAGCTCATCGCATTGAATCAGGATATTCTTGGTATTCAGGCAAAACGCATTAAAGCCCTTTATAAAAAAGGTTCAGGAATGGTAAAAGTTGAAAATCCTTCAACCGCTTACAGCCGTAACAATGATCGCCTGGATATCCTTGCAAAACCTCTTTATGACGGAAGCATTGCCGTTTCTTTCATCAATTTAAGTCAGACAGAAACTTACGAAAACCTGAAAGTCAGCATGAAAGAGATTATGGATGCTATCGGACACAAAATGCCTGTTCGCCCAGACTACGTAAACCTTCAATCTCTGATTGTTGAGAACTTATGGACTGGCGAAAAAAGCGAAATCAAATGGACAAGTGATGATGAACTTACAGGAATCCGTTTAAGTTCAGGCATCCTGAAACCTTGCGACAACCTTACTGTCCGCATTTACCCGGCAGAACAAATTGATCGCCGCCACGTTGCAGCTTCTGTGCATCAATACCTTCTTGAAAGCATTGGTGAAAAAGATGAAGAAAACTGGGATGCCGCAAAGGAACTTAAAGATCTTTATGACTGTCGTGTATGTGTTACACACATTGCACAGATGTATGTAAAAGGCATTATGCCGGCTCTTCTTCCTGATGATAAAATCTGGGGAACCCGGGAACCTGTAGACTCAGATGAACTTAAAGAAATTGTTCTACGAGTAATCAACAGATAACAATATAGATAAATCTGCAGATAGCTTAAGCGGTGTTTACACACCGCTTTTTTGTTATATAATTTAGTAAGGCAGTTTTATTATGAGAAAAAACCGTTTTACTAAGCTTCTGCAGACTCTCTATCTGACCCATATCAATTACGGACGCAACAGTCTTTTCGAAAGTGCTGCATCCTGCTCTTTCGGATTCGTTTTTTCATTCGTTCCTGTCATGCTCATGGCAGTATCGTTACTCAGCGTTATTCTTGATAAATACCCGGATATAATGAATTATGTCCTTGCACTCTGCGCAAATTTTTCATCAGTTTATGATATAAAAGCTCTGATTGTTTACTTTTCCCAAAACGGATCAGTTACTTTTGTTAATGTAATCCTTGGATTCTTTGTAATCTGGGTTGCCAGAACATTCTTCCTTTCAATTGCCAGAAGCATCAGCCGCATTTTCCATAGTCAGACCCCGCAGAAAGCATATGTCATTCAGCTTATGACTTTCATCGGGGAATTTACACTTATTCTCGGGCTAATCGCAATTGTCATAGTCTCTTTTGTTTTAAACCAGCTGATTTCACAGCCTGCATTTGACTTTCTGCGAGAAGTTTTTCCATTCTTCTTTGGACATGGTTTAAGCCGTATCTCAAGCTTATTATTCTACCTTATCATTTTCATATTCACATGGAGCGTTTACCGCTTTGAACCGAGAACTTCGCCGAAAATGGGAGTCTGTTTTATTTTTGCAGTACTGCAGACTGTTTCATTTTTCCTTATTTCTATCTGGATTAACAAGTTCATGAATCTTTCAAACTACAACCTTATTTACGGAGCCATCAGTTCTGTAATCATTCTTATGCTTAAGGTTTATTTCTTTTTCATGAGTTTCCTGTTTTTTGCACAGTGTCTTTTTGTATGGCAGTATCTGGATAGCCTTTTATTCTGTGAAATGTATATGCTTCCGCCAGAAGATTCCAGAAAAATCGGAGATATTATCAAGCGGAAGCTTTTCATTAATCCTTCAGTCCTTCAGGATGAACAGAATACTATGTTCCTTAAACAGGGCGATATTATTTTCAAAACAGGTGATGAAAGTGATTCCGTTTTCTTCATAAAAAAAGGACGGGTTATAGAAGAACTTGAAAACGAAGAAATGATTTATGATAAAGGTGTTTTCTTTGGTGAAAAATCGGCAATGATGAAACATACCCGCCAGGGCACTGCCAGCGCAGACTGTGACTGTGAAATTATCCGCATTTCAGCAGACAACTTCAGAAGCCTGTTATTACAGAACCCACGGGCAAGTGCCCATGCCATGGCAAAACTATAAACTTCTTTATTGTTAAAAAGAAAAGACCTGCATCGTAAAATGCAGGTCTTTTTTTTTTACCCGAGTAAAACTCAGGACGTTTGTATTTTAGTCTCTTTCTTTGAAAGTAACGTTGCTGTAAATTTTTGCATCTGCTGCAGGTTTATTGAAAACGCTCAAACGTTTTGCAGAAAGGATTTTCCAGTATTCATCACTGTCAAAGGCTACATAATTACCTTCTTTTGCTTTTCCTTCTGTGAATGCGCGTTTTGGAACTTCTGCCCAAATAACAGTTGTTTCATTGTTGCGTTTAATTTCGAATTTTACGAGACGTGCCTCTTTTCTAGTACTCATTTTAGTGTCTCCTTATGTTATTTATTTGAAAAAGCTTTGCGCCTTTCCTTACCTTAAGTATAACACGGAATTTCCAAATTCTCCAAAAAAATTCGTAAATTTTTTATTCGAATTTAAACCACTTAAAATCGAAATCACACCCCGGAAGAAATACAAAACTAAGCTGTCCTTTCCCGCTTATGGCTTCAATATCGAAAGTTTTTTCTTCGTAATCATCCGTATGTGGAAATTCTATAACCTGAGTAGAACTTCCCTGCTCTCCAAACCACTTCAGATTAATTGAATTGTTCGGCTTATTAGACTTTCCGCAAATTGTGAGTTTTGTGGCACATAAAGGATTGCCTTTTGTACCGTCTCCAAAATTCATATTCTTGAAGTCCAAGTTTACGTTGTTTCCAATGCCCTCAACGGCGTCTTTTGTTTTTACAAAAGTATCGCCGACAACGGTATCTGCATCCAAAGCACGCAATTTTCCGAAGGCTTTCAAATCTTCTGTAAAACGGAAACCATGCCATACAAGTTCAATTTCCACCCAGATGGAAATTTTATGAACGCCAAAAAGTCTTCTGTTCAGACGGAAAGCTTTTTCTGTATAAACATTATATTCATATTCAGCTTCAAACTGACCGTCAAAGAGCAGTTCACCTGATTCAGGCTCGCCGTCGTAAATTTTAATATTCCAGCTTGGACTCCAGCAGAAAGCAGGTACATGAATCTCATCACTCCCCTGGTCGCCGAAATCAACCTTATCAAAGCTTACCCAAGCGCCGCCAATTCCACGTGTCGAAATACCGCCTGTAAAACCAAGTTTTGGTTCAGGCTTGGTTCTGTCATAGTTCGTGTACCGACAGGCTTCCACAAGCTTATACGGATTAAACTTTGGATTCCCTACTCCCTGGACACTCATTTCAAGTTCTGAAATAATTTCCGGATAACCGTAACCGTTATTTGCACTAACCCGCATAATAAAGTCACCGTCGCACACTGTCTTCAGAACCGCATCAGTGCCGTTTTGAGTTACCTCAACGGCGTCAGAAACAACTGAAGTCGGAAGCATTGGTGTAAATGTTATTTCCTTTGAAGTTGCATTTTCAGGAAGGACTTTTGCAACAAGCTTAAGCTCAGCATTTTCTTTTGTAAGCTTTACACTTCCCTGTGGCTGCTGTTCTATTTTTCTTACAGGAACATACTTTGCATATTCCCCGCCAATTTTTTCCAGTTCAGCATCACTTAATGGAGGCACTTCATCATATACTTCCATTCCTGCTCCAGGAGCAGAAAGAACTTCACCGCCTGCAATAATACATTTATAACCCACAAGATCTTTACTTACCGCTGTCACTTCAAAATCGGAAGTTTCACTTTTTGCACGGACCATTGCCATGAGTCTGTTTCCAAAAAGCCGTCTTTCGTTTGAAACATACTGGTCATAATCTGTTGAGTCGCCGTTATCAAGAGAAACAAATTCAGCATCACCTTCAACCTGAACAGAAATAACATTACGGGCATTGGCAACATCGTATCCGTCTTTATCTATTGTTCTGATGTCAAAGAAATACATATTGCCGATATGACACACGCCGTCAAACCTTTCAGGATCAATCATCACCTTTACAGGATCGCCGAAGGAATGCTTTACTTCTTCTGCAACAGCTTTACCGTTTTCACCATATGCTACGGCTTTAATTTCACCTTTTTCATAAATCACGTTCCAAAGACCGAAAAGATCAGTTCCTTTTTCATGATCAATTTTCTGACGGCCAAGGGAACGCCCGTTCAGAAAAAGTTCAACTGAATCACAGTTTGTATAAGCCTTAACATCAATCTTCTGTCCTTCATTCCAGTCCCAGTAAGGAAGCAGATACACAAAAGGTTCAAACCGTTTTCCGCCCCACTCGGCTTTATAAAGCCAGGCAGTATCTTTCCAGAAACCGGCCGTATCAATCTGACCAAAGTAAGAAGATTTTGAAGTACTGTTATACGGTGTCGGTTCCCCAATATAATCCCAGCCAGTCCAGATAAACTGACCTGCACTGAAAGGAGCGTCACGGTCATTTGTAATTACTTTCTGAGTGCTTTCACAGCCCCAGGTTGTGGTACAGTTTCCAAGACTTGAGCACTGCTGATCATCATGCGTAACCAGATTCATGGTCAAAGGGAAATGATAGATTCCGCGGCTCTGAATTGTTGAGGCCGTTTCCGAACCGTAGATTTTCCAGTGAGGATATTTTTTGTGATGCTCGTTATAAAGCCGTTCAAGATAATTGTAGCCCACAACATCTGTCAGCTCTGCACAGTTACAGGCGCCTTCAGTCATCATATAGTTTGAAGCAATAGTTGTGGCTGCATTTTTTTCAGGATCCCAATCCCGCACATATTTTGAAAGGCGTTCTGTAATTGAAACTCCGTTCGGTTCATGAGTGTCATAAATCTCATTGCCAAAACTCCACATAATGAGTGACGGATGATTTCTATCCTTACGCACCCACGACGCCGTGTCACGTTCACACCAGTCGTTGAACCAATTTCCATAGTCAAAAGTTGTCTTCGAACTTTCCCACATATCAAAGCCGTCATTATCAATTAAGAATCCCATTTCATCAGCAAGGTTCATGTAAGCTGTCGGAATAGGATTATGAGATGTACGGATTGCATTGACGCCCATTTCTTTTAGTGCGATAAACTGGCGGCGAAGAGCATTTATATCAAAAGCGGCGCCAAGCCCGCCAAGATCATGATGCTGACACACACCGTAAAGCTTTGTATGAACGCCGTTCAGGAACATTCCTTTATCCTTGTCGAATTCAACTGTACGGAAACCAACATTTTCGGATTTCGAATCCAGCACCTTGCCGCTTTCATCTGTAAGCTCAGTAGTCAAAATATACAGTGCAGGATTTTCGCAGTCCCATAAATCAGGATTTTCAATTTTCAGTTCTGTTTCAGCTTTTGCAATATGCCGGCCAGTAAGGCCTGAAATCACAGAAGTTATTTTTTCATTTTCATCACCCGAAAGCTTTGAAAGTTCCGCTTCCCCAGAAGCAACTACAGCATCACTGCCCTTCCGGCTCAAGCGATAGTTTACCTTCAGTCCGTCCTTTTCTACAGCCACTTCCGAACTGATTTTTACAGACCACTTTCCGCCATCCTGTTTTCGAACACGAACATAATTTCCATCTGTAACAAGAAAATCATTTTCAGTTTCAATCAGGCTTACATCACGGATTATGCCAGCACCGGAATACCATCTTGTGTTAGGACTCTGATACACACAGATTACCAGAACCTCGTTTTCTCCGCTCTGAACAAGATTTGAAACATCATATTCAAACTGTGAATATCCATAGCGCCAGACTCCTGCAAGCTTTCCGTTCACAAAAACTGCGCTGTTCATATAAACGCCTTCAAAAAGCAGGGCAAAATGTTTGCCAGCTGTTTCTTTCAGAGAAAAAGATTTTTTATAAAAACCAATGGAATTTCTATATAAACCGCGGGTATCAGTTATCATCCAGTCATGAGGAACATGTACAGATTTAAAATTCAACGTTTCAGCAGGAGGGAAAAAATCAGCCGGTTCAAAAAGAACAGCCTTCCCGTCTTTAAACATTGTGCTGCTATCAATAGGGCTTTCTGCAAACTGCCAGCCTTCATTAAAAAGTGTTTTCATACCTTAAGTTTAATGAAGGCTCTTTTTTAAAACTAGTGAGATTTTTTTTAGTTAAAGGTTAGTTTTTTTACATAAATTTTTCCTGAAGCTGCTTTCTGGTATTGCAGTTACAAAGATTTAATATATAACTTACTTTATTTTCAACCGTATGCAATCCAAGGAAAAGTTCATCTTTTATTTCATTGTTTGTTTTACCTTGAAGAATCATTTCAAAAACTATTTTTTCATGGTCTTTAAGTATAGAAACAATTGAATCCAGTTCCTGCTGAATGGAAGGCTCTCTTTCTTCAAAATATGTACCACCGTTATGAACAATATTTAAACATTGAACCAATTCTTCATCAGTTGCAGCTTTAGAAATAAACCCGGAAGCCCCAACGTCTTTCGCCTGCATTATAAATCCTAAGGTATCAAACATTGAATAAATAATTATTTTGATTTCGGGATAATCAGCTTTTATTTTTTGAACAAGCTTAAATCCAGATTCTTTTCCTAATTGAATATCTACAATGATTATTTCCGGTGTCTTTTCATTTCCAAGATTCAGATTTTTCAAAGCAGTCAGACATTCCAGAGAATTTCCATAGCTTCCACTAACCTTCCAGAATGTTCTTTCCTCAAGATAACTTGCAATTCCTTTTCTCAGCATGGAATGATCATCTACCAAAAATAAATTATGAGTCATTTCTTTCTCCACATGGAACTTTTAAGACAACATTCATTCCCTCATTTGGTTTTGAATAAAATTCAACTTTTCCACCAACACTATTCATATTTTCAATAATGTTTCGAATCCCAAAATGATGTTTATTTTTAGTTATTTTTTCAACTTCGCATCCAATTCCATCATCGATTATGACTATTTTAAACATTGATTTTTTTTCAAGCTGCTCATTTGTGTAAAACACATCTACCTTTGTAGCAAAGGAATGTTTCTGGATATTCACAAAAATTTCCTGAACAACTCTGATTACATATTTTGAAACTTCCAGATCAAAACTTGGAAGTTTAACATTACTTGCCATATTTATTACACAAGGAATTTTTGTGTTATGAGAAAACTGCTTGACTAAAGTATCAATGACCGACAATAATTCAACGTCTTTTTCATTAGTATTTTCTGCCAAACTGATTTCTGCAGGACTTAATGTATAACAGATATTTCGAAGCAAAATAATCGAATCTGTTATCTCCTTAATAATCTGCTGCTGCTTTGCTTTTTCTTCTTCTGGAACTTTAAGCATTTCCACATCAGTTCGAATAGCACGAATACTCTGCACAACAGAATCATGTAAATCTTTTGAAATCTTTGTTCGCTCTTTATTCTGAATATTAAAAATCAACTTCTTATCTTTTTTATTCAGATGCTGTTCATATTTTTTTGATTTCAAAATTATGATTACGATTAAGAATAAAATTGAAATTAAGGAAAGTAAAATTGTCAAAATCATCCAGAAATTAAATTGTTCTTTTTCAGTTATTTTATTTTCTTCAGGTACAGTTGAAGCTAACGAGCTTAAAACCTGCATATAAGAATCTTTTTTTATTAAACTTCCATTCTTATATATCCAGTAAGACTTCCCGTCCAGATCCTTCATTAAAAGATACCCGTTTAAATTCCTGCAGCAGTCTTCATAATCTTTTAAACTTTGTGTTGGAAAAATCTTAAAATTTTTTACAAAGTCGGGCTGGTCTGAAACAATTTTTCCAGTGCTGTCTTCAAGTAAAAGCGGCATCAAATAATCAGATTCATAAACAGTATACTTATTTCCAAGATCATCTTTCTTTTCAACAGGAAGTGAATGTTCCCGTATAATCCAGATGCCGTCATCCGTTTCTACAAAAATACAATTGTAAAGACTGTTTTTACAAATATGATTTCGAAGTTCCGGATGCCCGTTTAAGGTAAAAGCTGATTCTGAAGTTATAACGCCATTTTCAACACGCCTTAAATATGAAGTTAAAAAGGTATATGCATCTGATGTATATAAATCATTTTCCTTTATATATTTTATAGCCGCATCTTCTTTGAAAAGTTCTCCATTTTTTGTGGTAATACAAAATACTTTTTCGCAAGAATCAGAAATGAAATAAACATAATCCAGAAAACCGGAATAGTTCGTATCTTTTTTTACAAAAGCGTCCCAGACAAAATTCATCATCCAGCTGTCAGGAACCATGTAACGCTTCATTCCGTCCTGGCTAAAAATTCCGTCGACACGTTCAAAAGAATAAAGTCCGGCGTCATAATAAATATCGTTTCCCAAAATTGATATAGGACTCATATTCAAGTGTAAGTAAATTGTGTCATTTTTTTTACTGTAATAAAGAGCCGAACTGTACCATTCTACTTTAGTACGATTGGAAAAAAGGGTTTTATAATTCGAATAATCGCTTTTCTCCGTATAGATAATACGTACAGATTTTTCACTTTTAGAATATAGCTCTAAAACTTCATGAGCGGAATCAATTTCTATTGTCTGTTTTATTGAATAACCTGGAAAATCAGTAAGACCTTTCTTTTCCTGAGAAAAGCAGCTTCCCCAGGAAAGAATAATTATGTATACAAAAATCCAGAAAACCTTCTTAATTTTCATAGGAATATTTTACATCAAAAACTGCAGTTAATCTTTTGTTGCGAACTTCAAAAATTTTAGAGTTAGTTCAACTTCAGAATCGGAGTTTGACTGGATGAAAAATGCCTTAAGTTCTTTTGAGGAATCAATTGTAAATGAAACACTTCCACTTGCATCTGTAAGATATTTTACATCTTCAATATTCTTTGTTGCATCATCAGGATTCTTGTAAACAGCTTTTACCATTATTTCACCAGAAAGATTTTCGTAAGCAAAAGTAAGTGTATTTCCAACTCCGTTATAATCTGAAAGATTAAATTGTCCGCCTGAATATTTTCTATTAATCTCCAATTCACAAGTTGTTCTATTGAAAGAATTAATATCATTATCCCAAAGTTCAAAAGTTGATAAATCGATATTACTCATAGAAGCCTTTTTCCAGACCTGCTGTACTTTTTTTGCAAACGGAACATTTTCAAAGGAATATTCTCGTGTCCACATGATGACAGCCATTCCATAGCCTCCTGCAACCTGTGCTACATAATTACAGGTAGCCTGAGCATCAGCTTCTGGAACCTCAATTCCATGTTCTTTAAAATAATCAGCGCCAGTTGGGCCAATTTCTCCAACCACAACCGGGATTCCTTTTTTTACAAACTTTTCATTAGCTTCTGCATAAATTTCATCAATAATCTGTTTATGTTCTGCTTCATTTACAAACCATAAGGTGTCATACAGAGGATAGTGATGGAATGTAAGAATAAGTTTGTCGGTTGCTGTATCTGTTGGCATTTTAAAATTATCTACATAGGCTGCCAAATAGTTGCCGCCCATACTTGGAACCATTACAAAACGTTTTGCATTATTTCCACCGCTGGCACGAATTGTATCCAGAATTAACTGATTATATCGATTATTCAATTTGTGATCGGCAATACATTCTTCACAGTCACGCGAATCAATTCCGTAAAATTGTACAGCAGGATAAAATTCGTGTTCTCCATGACTGGTATTTCTAGGTTCATTCATGGTTTCAAAAATCAAGTGCTCATCATAGGAATTATTGAATGCAGCAGTGATTTGAGTCCAGATAGCCTTTAAGAATCTTTCAGATTCTGCAATATCATCCGGAGTATTTCTCAGAATATATCCTTCGTGATAGATGATTGGAGAATTCATTTTACCGTGAACCGAGTGATGCTCATTCAAGATTACGTAGTAGCCTTCTTTATAAGCCCAGTCTACAACTTCTTTAACTTTTGCCATCCAGAATGGATCAATTGTATATTTGTCATCAACAATATGATTACACCAGGTGACAGGAATGCGGATTGTTTTTCCACCGGCTTCTCCAATTTTCTTAACCAAAGCTTTGGTTGTAACAGGCTCTCCCCAATTCAGACAAACATCAAGGTCTTCATTGTAAGCGTCGCGGGTATCAAAATAGTTGGCAAGATTAAAACCAAACTCCATATTTTTTACAAAGTTTAAAGCGGAAATATTATTATCAATCTTACCTGTTGAAACTGAATCCACAATTGGATTTTTCTCTAATTCAACTTCATTTGCAAAACTGATTTTATTGATTTTTACCTGAACATCTTCAGTTTTACTTGTAGATGTAAAATGAAAAGTACTCATTTTTTTGTTACTGTCAAACAGGATAAAAATAGATTTTTTCACTTTATCACATGGAGTGATAAGTTCTGAATCATCAGAATATTTAACAGTTGTACTAAGACGGCCGGAAGTCTGTTCATAATCCACGCGGATATATTTTCCCTTTATTTCAACATCTTTCAGGCTGAAAAATGCCCCATGGTATTCGTAATCTTTACCGTTTTCTTTAAGCAGAACTTTACTAAGTTTTAAAGTTTTTGTTTCGGCATTGTAAGAACCAGATGACTCACCCCAGAAATCAAATCCATCAAAGGAGATTTCCATCTCATCTTTTTCAACATTGTCTAAATTTTCTTCATCATCAGGAGTGTGTTTACAACCAGTTATAAATAAAGCTGAAAAAATCAGAACTAAAAAAATTAAATAAAATCTCTTCATAAATACCTCATTAAGGTAATTATAAAACAGTTTTATTAAAGGTTTCGGGAGAAAAACTCCTTTTTTTTAATCTGTGAGGCTTTTTATAAGATTTTCAACCTGAGCAGTTCCGCCCTTTGTCAGGGCACTGATTATAGGACGTGCAAGCAGAACACGGTCGGCGCCAAAATACAATGCTGTCTGAACATCTTCTTTTGTGCGGATTCCGCCGTCAATCCAAAGTTCCTTACAGTACTGTTTCAATTCTTCCCCATAATTTACCAGGAACTCTGCGGAACTTCCTACACGGGTTTCTATACGGCCGCCATGATTTGAAATAAACACAACATCAGGTTTAATCTGTTTTACCAGTTCAACGTCATCCGCAGTGAAAACACCTTTGATTACAAAAGGCTGATCAAAAAGATTTCTGAAAGCATTAAGATCTGGTGCAGTTTTCTTTTCCAGGTTTACAAGTTTTCTCATAGTCAGGATGTTATAGGAATCAATATCCATACCGATGAAAGATGCTGTATCTTTAATCAGTTCAACTCTTTTTTTCAAAACTTCAAGAGGATAAGGTTTCAGAAAGAAAGCAGCACCAGCTATATCGCCGTTATGAGCCACAAAACCGCAGGCCTTTGCGGCTTCCAGCCCATACTGAAGTTTCTCGTCAGGACAGCCGTCTCCAACGCACACCCCGATTCCAGAAGTTTTAGCGGCATCAAAATATGGGAAATAAAAATCTTTTTCTTCCGCAAACCCGATGTTTTCCTGTGCCCCGGTTACAGGACCGCAGCGCAGTTTATTTCTGGTAACTTTTATAGAAGTAATGGCATCTAGAAGTTCCGGATTATTGTCCCGAATCTGTTTCCATGCTGAACAGTTCAGCTGAAAGTTTTTATTTTCATAAACGCCGCCTAAGCCCGGAAGCTGACCTACACAGCCAAAACCATTACATACCTGGCAATAGTGACATTTAAAATTATTTTCTTTATTTTCCCACCCGCTCATCACTTAGTCTCCGAAACAAACACCAAGTGCACGCTGGCTCTGAAGAACCGGATCATCCATTGGAATTGGTTTTACTCGTCCTTCCACTTCTGAAAGAGGAAAGCCAATAATTTTGTTGTCTTTCATTGCTACAAGAACGCCGAATTCCTTACGGGCAGCAAATTCCAGAGCGGCGACACCGAACTGTGTGGCAAGAACTATATCTTTAGGGCTAGGAGCCGCACCACGCTGTGTGTAACCAAGAACCGAAGTACGGGTTTCCATGCCTGTGGCTTCTTCAATTTCACGGGCAATTCTGAAACCAACGCTTTCCGTCATGGCAGCCCGGGCCTTCTTAAATGCCTTTTTATCAAGCTTTGCCTCATCTACCGAAAGAGAACCTTCACTTGCAGCGATAATAATATATTCGCGGCCTCTGGCACGGAGTTCTTTTATATGTTTTGCAATTACTTTAATGTCGTAGGGAATTTCCGGAAGCAGGATTATGTCTGCCCCGGCAGCGGCTCCAGCGTAAAGCCCAAGCCAACCGACTTTATGCCCCATAATTTCCACAACCATGGCACGACTCATACTTTTTGCAGTAGGACGGATCTGATTTATTCCTTCTGCCGCTACATCAATTGCTGAATGAAAGCCGAAGGTTAGTTCTGTTCCGTAAATATCGTTATCAATTGTTTTTGGAAGCCCGATTACAGGAAGACCTTCCTTTGCAAGAAGACTTGCTGTTGTATTTGTTCCGTTTCCGCCCAGGCAGAACAGAACATCAAGTTTATTTTTTTTGAAAGTTTCTTTAATTGATTCTACAGGCATTTTACCTGTTACCGCATTTTTTTCGGTTGCCTTAAAAGGCTTTTCCCGGGAAGTTCCAAGACAAGTCCCGCTCATAGTAAGCAATGCTTCCATGTCAAAATCAGACATTTTTACAAAATTGTTTTCAATAAGACCACGGTAACCGTTCTTAAAACCAAGAACCTTGGCTCCGTAATTTTCTTTTGCACTTATGCAGATTGCTCGGATTGCAGCATTAAGACCTGGGGCATCTCCACCCGAAGTCAGAATTCCGATTGTTTTTATGGAAGCT
Source organism: Treponema sp. (assembly GCA_024402535.1). GTDB lineage: Bacteria > Spirochaetota > Spirochaetia > Treponematales > Treponemataceae > Treponema_D. The sequence goes on along the minus strand of JAKSTN010000007.1, from coordinate 66,450 downwards.
TTCATATTCTAAGTTTATCACAGAAAGACTCTTTTAAGAAGATTTCCTCCAAAAATTCTAAACTGACCCGATTTTTGACCGATATTCTAGGTATGAAACCATCGACACAAGCTAAAACTAACTTAATTTCAGGAATTGTACTTTTAATTTTTGCCGCCCTGTTCAGTATAACTCTGCTTATGCAGCTTTTGGACTTTGGAACATATCAGTCCGGATTCTTTGTAACACTTGGAAAAATGCTTTATACCGTATACGGATTTTCAAGCATTCTAATTCCGGCATTCTTCTTAACAGCAGGCCTTTCCTGTTTTGCTACAACATGGACTGCCCGCAAGGCTTTCCGCCTTCTCACAGCTATTGTTCCTTTCTTCACATGTGTAATCTGTGAAAAAATCATCCGTTCCATTGCAGGAATGGGAATGCGTTATGCCCAGTTCCCTGCAGTCAAAATCGCAGTTGTTACAGTTACCGGCATTATGCTCATCATTATGGAATTTCTTGCAGCCGGTATCATTGCAGATAAAATCAACCGTACGCCTCAGAAAAGACGTCCTCTTAAGAAACCTGTTCTCAAGCCGATCTTGAAAAAAGAAAAAATCCTTGAGACAAAAGAACCTGTTGAAGAACCTGAAGAAAAAATTGAACTTCATCCTGCATTCTCTGAATCATATGATGAAAATCCTGAAACAGAAGATGAAACTGTAGAAGAATCAAACAGTGATGAAGTACCCAATGCCACTATTTATGAAAAATACAGTTTTGACATAGAAGACTCAGATGAAGATTTCTCTGAAGAAGAAACTTCAATTCTGGAAGAAGAAATTCTTTCAGAAGATGAAGAAAACCAGGAAGTTGAAGATTCTGATGAAGACGATTCTACTCCTTCAGCCCCTCTTCTTTCTCATGAAGAATTCCAGGCTTTAACTCAGCCTGATGAACCAGAAACAGAACCTGCAAATGATGATCTTGAATGGAACAATGTTCCACCAGCACCGGAAACACTGCCACCAGAATACGATGCAGATTACTTCGACAATCCGGTTCAGGAACAGGAAGCTATCGACGAGTCTAATGTTCCTCCAGTTGAATATGACGAACCTACACCTGAAGATGACTCATATATTCCACAGGAAGAAGCTTATATTCCTGAAGACGAAAATCCTTACGCTGCTGCAAATTATATCCAGGACAAAACAGAAAAAGCTCCTGTTCAAAAAAAAACCTCTCCTTACCCTTCTAAAATCGATCTGACAAGTGATGAAGACGAAGAGGAAGAAATTGAACCAGAACTTCCAAAAGCACCCGTAAAATCAAAATACGGAACAAAAATCATTCTGGTAGATGAAGAACCTGAGACAGAAATTATCGAGGAAGAACCGGCTGTAATTCCTGAAGAAGAAGATCTCAACGACGACTTTGAAATTATGTTCGAAGACGAAGATGATGATGAAGAAGACGATTTTGACCCTATTCTTGAATCTCAGCGTGCCCTTGCAGATGAACTTGAAGCTGACGATGAACCTGAAACAGAAAATCAGGCAGCCGTATTCTCTATGGCCTCAGACGTTTTTGCAGACATGGATAATGACATCCGCGAAGAAAAAGGCTTTGACGAAATTGTGGCCGATGAAGAAGAACCTGCCACAGATGAATCTGAAACTGAATTTGTTGACTACGAAGGCACTCAGATCGCCGTTGAAAAGAAACCTTCAAAGGAACTTAATCCAAACGCAACAGGTGCCCGTAACCTTACTCCAGACGAATTAACAGATTTCTTCAACGCACAGGAAAAAGCAAACAAACCTGTTCACAGCACAATTGTAAAAGAATCCGCTCCAAAGAATTCTAGCCGTGCCCGCAAAAAGGGACCATACATCATTCCTTCTGACATGCTCACAGCATATGAAGATGACCAGTACTGGGTAATTGATGAAGCTACAAAAGAAGCTTCCGTTGATCTTAAAAACACACTGGCTGAATTCAATATCGAAGCTGAAATCACAGGAATTAAAAAAGGTCCTGTAGTTACTATGTACGAAATTCTCCCGGCACCTGGTGTTAAGCTTTCAAAAATCGTTGCCCTTCAGGACAACATTGCACTTCGCCTTGCCGCAAAATCTGTCCGCATTGTAGCACCAATTCCAGGAAAACGTGCAGTTGGTATTGAAGTTCCAAACAGAAACCGTTCAATTGTAGGTTTCCGTGAAATCATTGAACAGAATCTGGAAGAATACAAGAAGATGGCTATTCCTGTAGTTCTTGGAAAAGACATTCTTGGTAAAGCACAGCTTCTTGACCTGGTAAAAACACCTCACCTTCTGATTGCCGGTGCAACAGGGGCAGGTAAATCGGTTTGTGTAAACTCAATCATTCTTTCTATCCTCTTTAAGCGTTCACCAGATGAAGTAAAACTTATCATGGTTGACCCTAAAGTTGTTGAACTTAAACTTTATAACGACATTCCTCACCTGCTTACTCCTGTTATTACAGAAAGCAAGAAAGCCCTTCAGGCTCTGCAGTACTGTATCTGCGAAATGGAACGCCGTTACTCACTCCTTGATCACATGGGTGTGCGCGATATTTCAAGCTACAATAAGAAAATCAAGGAACAGAAAATGGCTGCTGAAAAACTGCCATACATCATTGTTATTATTGACGAATTTGCTGACCTTATGGCTACAACAGGAAAAGAAACAGAAAACGTTGTTGCCCGTCTCACAGCCATGTCCCGTGCCGTTGGTATCCACCTGGTACTTGCAACACAGCGTCCATCTGTAAACGTTATTACAGGTCTTATCAAGGCAAATATTCCAAGCCGTATCGCATTCATGGTTGCTTCCCGCACAGACTCTGGAATCATCATCGACTCACCGGGTGCTGAAAAACTGCTTGGTAAAGGTGACATGCTTTATGCTTCAGCCGTTGATCCAAACCCAGTTCGTATTCAGGGAACATTCATCAGCGATGAAGAAGTTGAAAGTGTTGTTGATGCCGTTAAGGAATACGGTGAACCTGATTATATTGATGAAGATATTTTCCAGGATGATGAAGATGATCAGGGTGAACTCTTTGATAAAGACACAGACTTTGGAGAAGACCCTCTTTACGAAGAAGCCCTCCAGGTTGTTCTTCAGGCAGGAAAAGCAAGTACATCTTACGTTCAACGTCGTCTGAAGATCGGTTACAACCGAGCAGCCCGACTTGTTGAAGAAATGGAAGAACGAGGAATTGTAGGACCTGCAAATGGTTCAAAACCACGCGAAGTAATTTACGTACCTTAAGCTGGATGTTGAAACGTCCCACTGAATAAGAAAGCCGCGGACTCTAGGCCGCGGCTTTCTGTTTCCTATATGAATTACTGAACCACTTTATTTTGTAGCTTCGGCAAGTTCAGCCATAATTGCAGGAACGTCAATACTCTGAGGGCAGTGTCCTGTACATGCACCACACTGAACACAGTCTTTTGGCAGTCCTTCTGATTTAACATCCTTAAGAGCATGAAGTGCCCAGCCGCCCTGAAGCTTGTACTGGTTATAAACTTTTAGAATTTCCGGAATATTAATCTGAACAGGGCATCCATCTGTACAGTAACGGCAAGCTGTACATGGAACCTGAACCTGCGTATGGAAAAGATCACATGCTTTGAAAAGCAGTTTTTCTTCTTCATCTGTAAGAGGTTCAACATCTGTAAATGTCTTGATATTATCCAGTGCCTGTTCTTTTGTTGTCATACCACTAAGGCTTACTGTAAGAGCTGGAAGTCTCATAAGCCAGCGGAAAGCCCATGAAGGAATGCTCCAGTCTGGATGTGCGTCTTTCAAAATTTTTTCTGCATCAGGAGTAAGCTGTGCCAGACGTCCACCGCGAACAGATTCCATAGCAAGGACTGGAATGTTGCGGCTTGCAAGAATTTCATATTCCTTCTTTGTATTTCCATACATCCAGTCAAAGTAATTCAACTGAATCTGAGCAAAATCCCACTGACGCATGCTTGCGAATTTTTCCAGAGTTTCAACAGAAGCGTGTGAACTGAAACCAAGATATGTAATGCGGCCGGCTTTCTGCTGTTCAATAAAATAATCAACAGCACCTGAATCAATATATTCCTGCATATTGTTGTCCAGAATACAATGAATCAGGTAAAAGTCGATGTGATCTGTCTTCATGCGTTCCAGCTGGTCTTCAAAACATTTTTTATAATCTTTTTCAGCGCCAATGTTATATTTTGTTGCCAGATAATATGAATCACGGGGATATTTTGTCATCACGTCCCCAAGGAACTTTTCCGAAGCTCCGCCACCATGATAAACGTGAGCTGTATCATAGTAGTTGATTCCGCTTTTCATACAAATATCAATAATTTCTGAAGCTTTTTCGTAGTCAATATCTTTGTCTTTTCCGCCTTCCATAATAGGAAGACGCATATTTCCCATACCTAAAAGGGAAAGTTCAATATCTTTGAAGGGTCTTTTAATCATTTAGTAAATCTCCTCATTTTAAGTATAACCGATTTGCCGCTTTACACCATAAAGATATTCCGTAAAACACTGACAATATTAGGTATTAATGAAAAATTATAACTGGAAATAGTAGGATCAAATCAAATAACTTTGTTTATATACGTTTAATGAATTACTCCCAGTCACAAAAATGGGTATTGCCGACCGCTCAATATTTCGCTTCATGTGAAGCGGGTCAAAGAAACTATTCAGCCCCGCTTCAAATGCTCGGCATACACCATTTTCTGTTCCTTCGCGTAATTCATTAAAACAAAGATATTTATTTGATTTAATCCTACTTTGTAAAAAACTTACGCAAGACAATACAGACTAAAAACTTTTACAAAACGATTTCCCATGCAGAAAACCATTCTAAAAAATTACTTCCCATACAAACAGATGTCCCCACAGCTCGTTAGAGCGTTGCGTTAGCTGCCATTACCCCTACATTTCAATCGGTGTGACAATCCAGCCTCCGCGGCGCAGCTGGGACTATTTGATTTAATCCTACATAAAAACAAAAAGCCCCCGAAACGATCGTTCCGGGGGCTTTCTCAGCTTAAAAGCTTATACTAAAAGTCTAATTACTTAGATTTTTTTGCAGGAGCTTTTTTTGCTGGAGCTGCTTTTTTAGCAGGTGCTTTTTTTGCAGCTTTTGCAGCTTCGGCAGCTTTTGCAGCCTTAGCAGCCTGGTTAGCTTTGATAACAGCCTGAGCACCAGCAAGACGAGCAGCTGGTACACGGAATGGAGAACATGAAACGTAGTTCAGTCCCAGTTTGTAACAAAGTTCGATAGAAGCTGGGTCTCCACCATGTTCACCACAGATTCCCAGGTGCAGGTCAGATTTAACTGAACGTCCACCACATTCTGCCAGTTTAATCATTGTTCCAACACCTTCATCAAGTGTCTTGAATGGGTCCTGGAGAAGAACTTTCTGGTCGAGGTAAGAATCGATGAACTTAGAGTAGTCATCACGAGAGAAACCGAATGTTGTCTGTGTAAGGTCGTTTGTACCGAATGAGAAGAAGTCAGCGTACTGAGCGATTTCATCTGCTGTAGCAGCAGCACGTGGGAATTCGATCATAGAACCAATCTGGAACTTAAGTTCTGTTTTCTGTGCTTTGTTTACTTCAGCGATTACAGCTTCAGCCTGTGCACGGATCTGTTTAAGTTCTGCGAATGTTGTTACGTTTGGAATCATGATGCGAACATCGTGTGCCAGACCTTCTTTTTCAGCTTTAGCTGTTGCACGAGCAATAGCTTCAACCTGTGTTTCGTAGATTTCTGGATATGTGATAGCCAGACGACATCCACGATGACCGAGCATTGGGTTGTGTTCGTTGAGTTCTGCGTATTTTTTGTTGATTGTTTCAACTGATACACCGAGTTTCTTAGCAAGAGCTTTTGCCAGTTCTGGTGTTTCAGCCTGTACGAATTCGTTAAGAGGTGGGTCCAGAAGACGGATTGTTACTGGGCGTCCTTCCATTGTTTTGATGATTCCGTAGAAGTCTTTTACCTGGATTGGCAGGATAGCCTTGAGGTTTTCTTTACGAGCAGCTGTATCTTCAGAAATGATCATTTTCTGGAAGGTTGTAAGTTTTGGTTCTTCGAAGAACATGTGTTCTGTACGACAAAGACCAATACCTGCAGCACCGAAGCGGAAAGCCTGTGGAGCTTCGTTCTGTTCTGCGTTAGCAAGAACTCCGAATCCCTTAACTTTCTTTCCAGATGGTGTTGTGCGAACTGATTTTTCGCGGATTTCATCAGCCCAACCGAGGAATGTTTCAAGGTCACCAGAAACTGCTGCTGGAGTTACAGGAATTGCTTCACCGTAAACTTTACCTGTTGAACCATCGATAGAAATGATGTCACCTTTCTTGAATTTAACTCCACCGATTGTAACTGTGTCTTTTCCTGTGAATACTACATCTGAACATCCACAAACACATGGTGTACCCATACCACGAGCAACTACGGCTGCGTGTGATGTACGTCCACCTGTTGAAGTCAGGATACCCTGAGCAACATACATACCGGCGATATCATCTGGAGAAGTTTCTTTACGAACGAGCATAACTTTCTTTCCAGCTTTGTCCCATTCTACAGCTTCGTCAGCTGTGAATACGATAGCACCACATCCAGCTCCTGGTGAAGCGTTAAGTGCTGATGCGAGAGGTTTTGCTGATTTAAGAGCTTTAGCGTCGAACTGTGGGTGGAGGAGCTGATCCAGCTGATCTGGTTTAACGCGAAGAAGAGCTTCTTCTTTTGTGATCATTTTTTCAGCAACCATGTCTACAGCCATCTTAACAGCTGCTGGACCTGTACGTTTACCGTTACGGCACTGGAGCATGAACAGTTTTCCTTCCTGAACTGTGAATTCCATGTCCTGCATATCGCGGTAGTGTTTTTCAAGTCTGTTGCGGATTTTTGTGATTTCAGCGAAGATTTTTGGCTGCTGCTGTTCAAGAGCAGAAATATCCATTGGAGTACGGATACCAGCTACAACGTCTTCACCCTGAGCATTGATAAGGTATTCTGCCATGAAGTGGTTTTCACCAGTTGATGGGTCACGTGAGAATGCAACACCAGTTCCTGATGTTTCACCCATGTTTCCGAATACCATGGCCATAACTGTAACAGCTGTACCTTTGATTTTGTTTTCATCGATGTTGTTGAGCTTGCGGTAAATGATAGCGCGTTCGTTCATCCAAGAACCGAATACGGCACCGATAGCTCCCCACATCTGTTCCTGTGGATCCTGTGGGAATTCAGAACCCTTTTCTTTTTTGTACATTGCTTTGTACTGTTTAACAACTTCCTGAAGATCTTCTGTTTCAAGTTCAACGTCTTCTTTTACGCCTTTCTTTGCTTTTACAGAATCAAGGATAGCTTCGAATTTGTCATGTTCTACACCCATAGCTACGTTTCCGTACATCTGGATGAAGCGGCGGTAAGCATCCCATGCGAAACGTGGGTTGTTTGTTTTAGCTGCAAGACCAAGAACTGATTTGTCGTTAAGACCGAGGTTGAGGATTGTATCCATCATACCTGGCATAGATTCAGCAGCACCTGAGCGAACTGAAACGAGGAGTGGATCCTTTTCGTCTCCGAGTTTTTTACCCATAGACTTTTCGAGCTTCTTGAGGTTCTTCTGAACTTCAGCGTCGAGGGATGCAGGATACTTGCGTCCGAGCTTGTAGTATTCCTGACATACGTCAATAGAAATTGTAAATCCTGATGGAACTGGAAGACTCAGTGGTTTTTTTGCCATCTGAGCAAGGTTAGCACCTTTGCCACCAAGGATGAGACGCATTGATTCATCACCTTCTGCATCTCCGTCACCGAAAAAGTAAACATACTTAGCCATTGGTTTTTCTCCATTAAAAAAGAAATAGAATATATAGTTTAAAAATAATACTCTCAAAAAAATATATAGTCAATTGAAGAATACAATAGAAGATAAATCATAGAAAGAATTCTGCGATTCATGATATAATTTTTTTATGAAAAGTATTAATGAATACGGAATTTACGTTCCTGAAATCTTGCTCCCAAAAAAAATTGATGTAAAAAGCTGGTCAGTAATTGCATGTGACCAGTACACACAGAATCCTGAATACTGGAAAAAAACTTCCGATGCTGCAGGATCAAATCCTTCAACACTGAATCTTATTCTTCCTGAAGTTTATCTGAACGCTCCTGACAAACAGGAACGCATTTCAAAAATTCATAAAGCAATGAATGAATATATCAGCGGTGATGTTTTTGCAGAACCACTTAACTCCTTTGTTTATCTTGAACGCACAACGGCATTCGGCCGCACACGCAAAGGACTTATGTGCTGCATCGACCTGGAAACTTACGAATGGAAACCATTCACAACAGCAAACATCCGCGCAACAGAAGCAACAATCATTGAACGCATTCCACCAAGAATGGAAATCCGCCGCGGCGCTCCACTGGAACTGCCACACATCATGCTTCTGGTAAACGATAAAGACGGTTGCCTTGTTGAAGCCTGTGGTGAAAATGCAAAAAAGAATTCTCCAGTTTACGACGGCGACATGATGATGAACGGCGGAAAAATTTCCGGCTGGGCAGTAACTGACAATTCAATCGTTGAAAAAGCTCTGAACAAAATTGCCGAAGAAAACCATCAGGCAGACGGCAGCACATTCCTCTTTGCTGTTGGAGACGGAAACCATTCTCTGGCAACAGCAAAATCAACATGGGAAGAACACAAAAAAGAAACCGGCGCAACTGATGACAACGTTCGTTACGCCCTGGTTGAAATTGTAAATATTTACGACAAAGGTTTAACATTTGAACCAATTCACCGCGTTGTATTCGATGCAGATTCTGAAAAAATGATTTCTGTACTTGCAGAAAAACTTGGCGGAAAAGCTGTGGCAGCTTCTTCAAAAGAAGAAATGATTGACGCCGTAAAAAAATCAAATGCTGATTTTGGATTTGCTTTCAAAAAAGACGGCGCACAGAAATATGTAATTCTGAAAACAGAAATCAAGGAACTGGCAGTTTCAAAACTTCAGCCGGCACTTGATGAATTCCTTAAAGCCGGCGGAATGGAAATTGACTACATTCACGGAACAGAAGATGTTCTTGAACTTGGCGCAAAAGACAATGGTACTGGAATCCTTCTTCCACCGATTGCAAAAGAAAGTTTCTTTGAAACAATCGGAAAGACAGGACCTCTTCCACGCAAGAGTTTTTCTATGGGCGAAGCCGATGAAAAACGTTTCTACCTTGAATGCAGAAAACTTTTTAACTAAGCAGAATTTTTATGGCAACCTTTTCGATTAGTGAAGTTGAAGAACTGACAGGCGTAAAACAGCATATCCTCCGCTACTGGGAAGAAGCAATCCCCGGATTTTCCGTTCAGAAAAATCTTGGGGGGCACAGAGAATACACCCAGAACGATCTGGAAATGGTTATGCGCCTTAAACATCTTATTCTTGAAAAACGCTTTACTACGGAAGGTGCCAGAAAACAGCTTCTGGAAGATGCAAAAGCTAAATCTGACAATATTGAGCTTGTTCAGGAAATTCACGACGCCAGAAGCGAACTTACCGATTTATATCTTTTTGTAAAAGGGCTGAAAAATAAATGATTCTTTCTAAAACTTCTCTTTTTGACAAATCAAACATTTCTGCTGATTCAATGGATATTCTTGAAAACTTTGATTCCATCGTACAGAGTGTTCGACCTCTTAATTCAAAACAGCTTCAGCAGCTGCCCCACAACATAAAAGAATTTTCGCATCAGCTTACAGACGAAAGAGGCAGCCGCCGCCTTGGCTACATGAATGAAGCAATTCAGCTTTCCGTTTACACACGATATTATCTCTGGTGGAATCTTGTCCGCCAGGTTCGTCTTTTTTCAAATCTGAACGCATCTGCATTTCCTTCTAAGGACGAAGTGATTGCTCTTGATATCGGAACCGGACCTTTAACTGTTGTTACAGCCCTTTGGCTCGCCCGCCCAGAACTGAGAACAAAAAAAATCACATGGTATGTAATGGACGTTTCACAAAATTCCATGAAAGCGGGTGAAGACATTTTCCTTTCTGTTGCAGCAAAAACAAAAACTGAACCGTGGAAAATTATTCGTGTAAAAGGCAGCTTCGGTACTCACATTAATCAAAAAGCCGATTTCATTACATGTGGAAATGCCATGAACGAAATGGAACAGGCTTCAGACATGCCACCAGAATACAAAGCAAAAAAACTTTACGAACAGCTGAAGTCTTATGCCGCTCCAGACTGCAAATATCTTATGGTAGAACCTGGCGTTCCAAAATCGGCAAGGCTCTTAAGCCTTTTCAGAAGCCGCTTTATCAAAGACGGTTTCAGTGTTCAGTCTCCTTGCCCTCACGCCGGCGAATGCCCTATGAACGGCTTCAAAGCATACACAGGAAGCCAGAATAAATGGTGTAACTTTGCGTTCAGCACAGAAGATGCTCCAAAGAAACTTTTAAAGCTTTCTGATATGGCAAAGCTTCCGAAGGAACGGGCTGTATTAAGTTTCATTTCTGCAGTACCTGAAAATGCCGGAACAAATGCTGCCACACCTTTATCTAATTCAAAAGAACCTGGCACACTGACACTCCGCATCGCTTCTGACCCGCTTAAACTTCCAGGCTGGCAGACAGGTTTTTACGCCTGCTCAGAACTTGGACTTACTCTGGTTACCATGCCATCTCCGGGCAACAGAAACGTAAAACCTGGTGAAAAGCTTCCGGAATTAACCAGCGGAGATCTTCTGGCAGTAAAGTTAAATAAAAAAACACCGGACCTTCCAAAAGATGAAAAATCCGGTGCTGTAAAAATCAACCTGTCAAACCAGGCTTTCTAATTAAAGTCCTATACAAACTGTAACATTGGCACCAAAGCCTTTTCCGCTCCAGCTGTTCTTGAAATCTGCTCCGATAAGAGAAACAGCTGTGTCAATTTCCAGTGCACGAACGTTAAACATCATACCCACTTCATGTCTGAACATTTCATTCATATATTCAGTTGAGAATGATACTCCAAGAATTCTTAAGAGAGATACAGTGGCACCTGCATGGTACTGAGGATAGAAATGTGCCTTCTTAGAGAAAGGATATCTGATTCCATAACCCAAAGCGCCGTTAATCCGCACCATATCAAGAAGAGGATTCCATTCAACACCTGCCATCATAGTCAGAGGTCTGTTGATTCTTTCAACCCTGGAATCATATAAAATTTCCAGCAGCTGTGGTTCTTCTGCAGGCTCATCGCTTTCAGGAACAGTTTCTGAAACACTTTCAGAATCAGTTTCAGAATCACTTCCTGAACTCAGAAGAGTCATATTATAGTCAACGCTACCTCTGGCCGTAACTATTGAATTCATTTTTCCAGGAACGATTGGAACATGAACATCACCTGTTACCTGCAATCCAAAAAGAACAGGAACTTTTACTCCAACTTCCATATCAAAACCAGAAGTTCCAAACACACTTCCAAACGCACCGGTATATGCCTTTGATTCAACTACAGATGTTTCGAATCCAGACTGGAAAAGCATGGAATAGCTTGCATTAACTGCAATACTTCCGTCTGACTCATTTGTAATTGTTACACCTGTATCAACCATTTCTGCGTGAAGCATTGGAACGAAAATAGAAGGAGTTGCGCTTACTGTAATGTCCTGAACTTTGAAACGCACAGGAGCTCTAAAATATGCAAATGCATCCAGGTTTCCATTTCCAGTGTAAGACATTGGTTCATTCAGTTTATTACCTACTCCAAGAAACTTGAAGAAATCTTTTGAAAACCCGAGAGAACCGCTGAAATCAAGACCAGCTTCCAGCCCTGCTTTTACATCAAAAATATTAAGTGTAACTGCTACATCTGGCTCTGCCGAAAAACAGGTAATAAAACCTTTCTTTGGAAGATCTTTATAAATCTTTGGAAAATCAAGAACTGCTTCTTCCTGAAAGAAACTTGAAATACCGAAAGCATTGTTTCCAGCTGTTGCATCTACATCAGTTCTAATTTCGAAAATTCTTTTCCCGATTGTTTCTGCCGAAATGACAGAAGTAAGAACGAATAACGAAAATAAACAAGTAATAATCTTTTTCATATCTCTTTCCTCCTGTTATTCATTCTCGCTGGAACCGCCGAAAGTAAAGGTTCCATCGGTTTTAATTTCAAAATCAATGTGTGTCGCAAGATTCATGTCATCAAGGATACTCATTTTTCCTGCAGGGAACCGAAGCTTAATTGACGGAACATAAGGAAATGTATGAGTTGCAGTCTGAATCTCCTCTCGAGTCATTGTGTAGCTTCCATTTGACAAATTAAAAGCAGTTCCATCTTCATATTCATCGCCATCAAAGTCCATCACAAGCTGAATGCTTTTTGTTTCTTCATCGCGATACTTGAACGGGATTTTTGACGAAGTAACATAAAGAGTAAAACTTTCTATGGCGTCTGCAAAACTTCCTTCAGAAGATTCTGCCGGAGCTTCTGTACGCCCAAGAAGGTCAGTCTTAGATCCGTCTTCATTGCTTTTGCCTCCGAAGAAATTAAAACTATCACTATTATTATCAGTATCTCTGATTACCTTAAATGTCATAGGAATGACAATATAAGCATAGGTAGCAATTGAAGTTTTCTTTCCTTCCATTGCAACATTTTCCAGTGTCATTTCATCACTACCGTCAAAGCCCTGAATATTAAGCTTGTAGCTGATTTTCAAAGGGTCATTTGAAGAGAAGGAAACAACTTCTGCAATGTCACCGCTGCAGGCATTTTTTACCTGTGAAAGGTCTGTAGTAACAACAGCTCCACTTTCATCCAAACCTAAATCTGGACGGCCTGCAGACATATCAATGCTTTCTCCATCTAACAGTTTTACCACTTTCTCCGAAGCGCCCTGTACAGAAATATCACCTGCAATCGAAATATTTGAAAATTCATCTGCTTCTGGTTTTTCTGCATAAATATAAACAGGCATTTCGTCCATTTTGACGTTTCTGCAGAATTCTTCTCCAAAAGACTTCATTATTTCGCCAAAGCTTACACCTGTATCAACTGTCTTTTCTTCATTGGAATCTGGTTTATTAATCTGAGATGCATCAATTGTTACAGATGAAAGCATTTTTATTTCTGTTTTAAATTCCAGAAGTAATTTTTTTTCAAGATCAATATTTGCATTTTCAAGTGTTACCTTCAGCGCAGGTGTCAACTTAAACTCTGCAGGATTATTATCAACTGAATTTCCGGCTAAGTCAGCTTTTCCAGTTTCATCAGAAATCATTACAAGATCTCCCGTAGCTGAATATGCAAAGTTAATATTTACTCCATTCCAGGATTCCGGCTGAACTGCAGAAGCATAAAAATAACCTTCACCGATTGTGAATTTCTTAATACTTGAACCAAAGTCCATTTTTACAGTTTCTTCACCCAGGGCAACATCATAGCCGTTTTTTACAGTTACGTTACTTGCGCTTTTTACTACAGAATCCGGCATTACTTCTGCATAGAAAAATCCGGAACAACCTGTAATCTCAAGCGTAATATCATTCATATAGAGGGTTACACCAGTTAAATCTACATCTGCACATGCAGTCATATTTTTTCTAACAGTATTTCCATCTATCGTAAACTCTATTTCTTTTGATGAATCCAAAGAAGAAAAAGATTTTGGCCCATTAAAAAGGGATTCACCATTCTTCTTAAAATCTACTGTTGCACCAGCTGAAGCTGATTCAACATAAATTTTCATGATTCCTCTTGAATAAGAAATACTGTCAAATTTGTCACTTGTATTATCAGGAACGGCACTGATTGTTCCAGTTCCAGTAGGAGGAACAGGTCCAAAAATTTTAACCAGAGAATTCATTACAGATGAAATATTTGATGTATCAAATTCTTTTTCATCCGAATAATTGGACATTGGCATTTCAAAAGCAGGCTCACCAATAGGCAATGTGAACACATACTGTCTGGTTTCACTTTGTCCACCCGGGTTATATTTATATGAGCTCATAGTATTCGGCAAAGACTTAAACATACTGTCCATAGAAAAGATTTTATTAAAATCAATATCCCGTTCCATGAGAGTAAAATTATAATCTGCCTTTGTTACAACTTTGTATTTTTTTGGAACAACGAAAGAACACCCGGAAAGCATTGCTCCCAGTGTAATTGCTCCAGTTATCAAAAGAAGATTCTTCTTCATAGTTACCTCCTGAAATTACAATCCTGCAAATGGATTGTAACTTTCTCCACTGTCGGCAGCTTCAAAACGTCTGCTTCCAGAATTGGAGATTTTTGAGTTATTGCTTTTATTATAACTGTTTGCTCCGTTAATTGCATCCTTTTTCTTCACTACAACAACTTTACGTGCACCAGAGTTACTACCTGCAGGGCGGGCAGTTCCTGAAGCAGGGTGTTCGCCACTTGAAGAACTGCGTTTTCCAGCTGTTCCACCTTGTCCGATACGGCTCATAGCGTCAGATTTCAGAGAAAGTCCAATGCGATGGCGGTCTTTATCCAGGTCAATAATTACGAATTCTTTAATATCCCCAACTTTGATTACATCCATAGGATTTTCAATAAAGTTATCCGAAAGCTCTGAAACGTGAACCAGGGCTGTATCGTGAATACCGATATCAACGAAAGCACCAAAGTCTACAACGTTTTTAATTTTACCTGTAACTTTCATACCTTCTTTAAGGTCTTCAAATTCCAGAACGCCTTTCTGCATGATTGGAGCCGGCATTCCGTCGCGAGGGTCACGGTTTGGTTTCTGAAGTTCATCTACGATATCAGTTACAGTCTGAAGTCCCAGATTGTATTTTTCGCAAAGAGCTTTAAGCATATCGTTTCCGATTTTTTCTTTTGCCTGAACTTTTGGAAGGATTTCGCGGGCAACTTCGTAGTTTTCAGGGTGAACCCATGTGTTGTCCAGTGGATCTGAACTTTCAGGAATCTTAAGGAATCCTGCACACTGTTCGAATGCTTTTGGGCCAAGACCCGGCACTTCCTTAAGACTTTCACGGCTCAGGATTTTTCCGTTCTTGTCACGGAAATCAACAATCTTCTTTGCAGTGCTCATTGTGATTCCTGAAACATAAGAAAGAAGCATGTAAGAGGCTGTGTTCAGGTTTACACCAACGTTGTTTACAACAGAACCTACAACTTCGTCCAGAGTGTCTGAAAGTTTTTTCTGGTTTACGTCGTGCTGGTAAAGTCCGACACCGATTGCTTTAGGATCAATTTTTACAAGTTCTGCCAGAGGGTCCTGCAGACGGCGTCCCATAGAAATAGCACCACGGATTGTAAGGTCCAGCTCAGGGAATTCTTTTGTTGCAACTTCAGAAGCCGAATAAACCGAAGCCCCGGATTCATCTACAACAGTGTACATAACGTCACTGTCTTTATAGTTTTCTGTAATAACTTTTGAAACCACAGCCTGAACTTCCTGACTTCCGGTTCCGTTACCAACTGCAACAACCTGAATGTCATATTTATCGATGGCGTCGTTCAGCTGTTTGTAAGCATCTTCCGGATTCTGTACCTGGAAGATTTTGAAGTAACCAAGATACTTTCCTGTTTCATCAAGGGCGGCACATTTTGTACCTGTACGGATACCAGGGTCAATTCCAAGAACGCGACTTCCCTTAATCGGCTGAGTCATAAGAAGGTTCTTCAGGTTTTCGCTGAAAAGTTCGATGCCGTGTTCATCTGCAGCATCTGTTTCGTCAGAACGGATTTCGCGTACAACAGCCGGAGAAAGAAGGCGCACAACGCCGTCTTCAATGGCTTCTTCATGAAATTTGTTATGAATGTCAGCTTTGCGCTGAAGAGTTTTTACGGCTGTATCAACATCAACATCGATTGTAACGTCCAGAGCACCTTCCCGTTCTGCACGGTTAATGGCAAGAATGCGGTGAGGCTTAACCTGATTCAGAGGTTCTTCAAAGTCCCAGTACATTTTGTAAGTTGATGTATTTTCCGCAACGGCAGGGTCTGTTCCCTCCGGAACAATTCCCTTAGTCTTAATAAGACCTGTGCGCATGTAAAGCTCATGGATAACTTCACGATTCTTTGTTTCCTGGCTTACCCGTTCTGCAATAACGTCTTTGGCGCCTGCAAGAGCATCTTCCACAGTTGGAACATTCAGAGCTTCATCTTCGCAATCTGTCTTAACATATTTTTCAGCTTCTTTTTCTACGGCCGAATCATTATTGTCTGCCAGCATGAAATCTGCCAGTGGTTCAAGACCACGTTCAATGGCTGCCATTCCGCGGGTCTTCTTCTTTTTCTTGAACGGTGCATAAAGGTCGTCCAGAGCAGTAAGAGTTGTTGCACTTGAAAGAGCGGCAGCAAGAGTTTCTGTGAGTTTTCCCTGAGCGTAGATCTTCTTTATATAATCGATACGGGTTTCTTCAAGATTTTTGTAAGATTTAAAAAGGTGGTCACAGTCACGAACCTGAACTTCATTCAGATTGTCATGGCGTTCCTTTCGGTAACGTGAAATAAAAGGAATTGTACAGCCTTCATTTACCAGGCTGATAACTGCACTTACCTGAGACATGCGGATCTCAAGTTCTGCAGCGATTTTTTTCATAATTTCAACTTCGTTGACTGTTAAGGCTTCAATAGCCTCTGGTGTGTATTCCATAAGTACTCCTAAACTGCGGATTTTCTCTTTCTGAGAAAATCCGCAAGTGCAAGGAGTATTATACTGAATTTTAGGGTGTTATGTGAAATTTTGTATTTCTTTATCTCACTGAAACCATATTTTCTACACGAACTTCAAGAGGAAGTTTTGTAGCAGCGCCTGTAGCCAGGTCAACTCTTACCATCATGTATCCGCCATTAGTCTTTACGGCGTTATAAACCATTTCAGTATCATTAAGAGTAAATGAATAAATCATGCTTATGCTGCTCTTATTCGAATCATTTTCCAAAAGGTCTTTTACAGTACCATTTGAATAGTAGTAAATTGATTTTCTGTTTTCTGAAAGAGCTGCAACAGCTGTTGGTGTTACAGTATAAGGTTTCTTGTACCATGGATCAGAATCTTCACGTTCTTCTGGTTCTGCTATATACAATCTTTTACCAGCAAAACCTTCAGGCTGACTTAATTCAAAATTTCCTTTTCTGTCTGCAAGTTTATACAAGATAGCATGAGTATCACCATTCCATACCTCTTCGCCTTTATTCATATATGTCCACACACCATCGTTATTGAATGCAAATGCTCCGGCACAGTCTCCAGTAAAATCTTTACTTCCGTAACAGTATGGATCGATTACTTTTTTTCCATTTTTACCATGTACTAAAGCTTCCAGAAAGTATGGATAGCGGCCAGCTTCTTTATCGGCATCGGTTCCAAAGGCTGACTCCCAGTTCCAGATGTTATATACAAAATCTGTAAACCAGTTAGTGCCTGAATAAATATTGTTTTCTAAAAGCCATTCAATAGCTTCAGCATCTTTAATATCATTTGGAACGGAAGCCTTAACACTCTCTCTATCATTTTCCCCAATATGTTCTACCCAGGCATCTGTTTTAAAGAATGACAAATCTATAACTAAATCTTCTGGATCACCATCATAGCAAACCTGTTTTTTAAGGGCAGCAACAAAGCCTGTATAATCAGGATTAGTTTTTGCTTTATACTTTGAATTTCCTTCAGCATCCTTAAAATCATCAATAATGTATTTATTTGCCAGGTTGTAAAAAAGCCAGTCTGGAAGCTTGTTGTGCTTTTTCAAATCAGCTACATTAAATGAATCGTCTGAACGTCTTGCCAGTTCATACAAACCCCACATGCTGCAAGTTTCATCTGCAAGTTCTACATCGTCAGCATTTGCAAAAACTCTGAAATACAATGTATTAATGCTGTCATTATAAGCCATTGAAACTACATATCCAAAATCAGGTTTTGATTCAAAGATTTTTACAGGAGCTTTCTGTGAATTTACTTCCATAGCATAAACAGTGCTTACAGTTTTTTCATTGCTTTTTATATCAGCTTTCAGGAAAACCCATTTTCCATCGCCAGAAACTTCAAAGTTTCCGATCCATACTGAACTGCTGTCTGACTTCAATCCTAAATCATATTTTGTTACTGCATCATTTACAGGATTATATCTGTAAACAACACTGTTGCTTCCATCATCAGCCAGAATAAAAGCATTTCCCTGTTTATCAAACTTAATATAATCGTTTCCGTCATTTGCTTTAATATAAGTCTGAACATAATGAGAAACATCACCATCGATATTCAAAACATCAACTGCAGTTCCATCTGGTTTTACATACATGAGCATACTCATACCTGGAGCGGGTGTATCGTCTTTAAATTTCCAGTAATCTACCGCATATTCAAATACTGTATAAACACCTTTGCAAGATTCTTCTACACTTGCATAAGGACACTGATAAACTTCTACTACCTTTGGTGGCACACACCAGTCCTGAAGTTCTTTTGAAGTTTCCATTACGTTTACAACTTCATTGTCTTCTGTAATTGCTACCAGTGAATCCAGATTGTCCCCAGCAGCGCGCCCTGCACTTCTTGCATGATTTGCCAGACCTGTTGTAGCAAGTACAGATGCTTTGCTCATATTAAACTTAATAAGATCTGTAGATTTTTCAGGCTTTGCAGTCTGTGTTTCTGTTGTATCTGTATTCTGTTGATCTTGATTTTGCTGATCTATTGGATCCGTACCTGGTGTCTGCGAACAACCAAGATACAAAAATGCTGCAATACAACCAACAGCAAGCCCCATTACTCTGTTTCTTTTTCGCATAAAATACTCCTAAAAAAATAAACATATTTCGGCACATTTGCTGTGCTTTTTTTTATGTTAATTTTAAGAGCAAGGAAATACAGAGTCTTGAGTAATTTTTCAGAACCTTCGTGCGCAACGCACAAAAAAAATCCCGCTTTCAGAAATTTTTCCAAAAGCGGGACTCTTTCATTCACAAATTATTGTGACTTATAAATTATGCTTTGCACATTTATTTAGTCAGCCATTTTTTTGTATTCTTCGAACTTAGCAGCAACTTCTTCGCTCTGTTTTGTGCAGAGTGAAACAATTACTGTTACAACCAGACATGCTACGAAAGCTGGTACGATTTCATAAAGACCGAAGATTGGGCTTACAGAAGCTGGAATATAGTGCCAGATTACATCTACGATACCACCACAAAGAAGACCTGCAATAGCTCCAGGAGCTGTTGTACGTTTCCAGTAGAGAGCCAGGAGAACCAGAGGACCGAATGTTCCACCGAATCCTGACCATGCGAATGATACCAGGCTGAAGATTGAAGATTTAGGGTTCAGAGAAAGCAGCAGAGCAATAAGAGAAATAAGGAATACTGTGAAGCGGCTTACTGTAAGAACATCTTTTTCTTCTGCATCTTTCTTGATGAGTCCCTTGAAGATATCCTGGCTAACGGCAGAAGAAGCAGCCAGAAGCTGAGAGTCTGCTGTAGACATAGATGCAGCAAGAATAGCACAAAGGAAGATACCTGCGATGAAAGCTGGGTACATATTCTGCATTGTTTCAGAGAATACTGTTTCAGCACTTACTGAATCCAGAGTGATTCCGTATTTCTTCAGGTAAACAACACCGATTGTTCCGATAAGGATTGCACCAATGTAAGAGATTACCATCCAGATGATACCGATACGGCGTGCTTTTCCGATTTCTGTGTTAGAACGGATACCCATGAAGCGAACGATGATGTGTGGCATACCGAAGTAACCAAGACCCCATGCCAGGGCTGAAACGATACCCATGCCGTTGAAAGCCTGGAGTTCTGTTCCTGCAACTGCCTGGAAGTTCTGGAAGATGTTTGCTGTTTCACCGAATCCGCCGATTGCGAATACTGCGATAACTGTTGAAACTACGAATGCAATGAAAATCAGGGACCCCTGGATGAAGTCAGTTGTACAAACAGCTGTGTAACCACCAGTTACTGTGTAACAAAGGATTACAACAATACCGATTGCAAGACCTGCATGGTAGTTGATTCCGAATACAGAGTTGAAAAGTTTAGCACATGCTACGAAACCTGAAGCTGTATAAATAGTAAAGAACAGAACGATGAAGAATACAGACACGATTGAAAGCAGGTGTGTTTTGTCATTGAAACGGTTAGAAAGGAATTCTGGGATTGTGATTGAGTCACCGAATGCAATAGAACATTTGCGCAGTGGCTTTGCAACAAAAAGCCAGCTTAAATAAGTACCAGCAATAAGACCAACTGCTGTCCAGATTGATTCCTGAATACCACCAAGGTAACAGAGTCCAGGAAGTCCCATAAGAAGCCATGCTGAAGAGTCAGAAGCTTCTGCAGAAAGAGCTGTTACCCAAGGACCAACTTTGCGTCCGCCCAAGAAGAAGTCAGCTGAACTGTTGTTTTTGCTGGCGTTTCTTAATCCAACAAAAATCATTACACCAAGATAAAGAACGAAAGCAATAATCTTGGCAACAAACTGTGCTGTCATATTTTTACTCCAAATTTAATTTTACTTATAAACTTTAGTATAATTAAAATTATTTTTTTTGTCACTAAAGTGCGGTATAAACGATATTTTTCATCTTGCGGGTAACGCAGGTTGTGCCGGCATCTACTTTCTGAGTCATGTAGCAGATAGCAAGATTATTAATGATATCTACGCTCATGTAAGTGCCAAGCCAGCCGTCCCAGCCGAATTCCCCTTTCACGGTAATGGCACGGGCAGCACCAGGTTCAATGCAGACACGGTTCAGGTTTGCATAACTGTAACCGGACCAGTGTTCCATTTTCCAGTCAAAACACTGCTGCAGGTTCGGACGAAGCCTTGCCTGACTCATATATTTTACAGTTCCTTCTTTTAATATACGTTTTCCATCAAGGATTCCCTTATTACAAAGCATCTGAACAAAACGCATGTAATCATCCACTGTAGAAACAAGTCCTGCCCCACCGCTTTCAAAAGCCGGTGCTTTCTTCATGTAATTCTGGATTCCCAGGTTGCAGTTTTCGAACAGTTCCATCTGTCCGCCCTTGCTGTTTCCGCCCCATGCCCCCACAGCCTGTCCCTGACTTGATTTATATACTTTTGAAAGGCGAGACTGTTTTTCTTCCGGAACCCAGAAGCCTGTATCTTTCATTTCCAATGGATCAAAAATTTCTTTTTTCAGATATTCGCTGAATTTCATTCCTGTCACAACTTCTATAACAGCCCCAAGAACGTCAGCACTCAGACCATATTCATAGTCGGTGCCAGGCTCAAAGCTTAAAGGACCTTCTGCAAGACGGTCAGCCACCTGACGGGTTGTAATATTATTCGGGCCTGCAGCACTTTCATTCAGGCCCCCTTCGCAGTAAATCAGACGGGAAACATGCTGATGTGCTTCATCATTATCGCCGCCATAAGAAAGTCCCGAAGTCATGTTCAGAAGATCCTGAATGATTAACGGACGGTTTGCCTTTTCCACCTTTCCGTTTTTCATACAGGTAAGATTTTTATATGCAGGAAGATATTCCGAAACTTCATCATAAAGATCGATTTTTCCGCTTTCCAGAAGTTTCATCACGGCAACACCGGTAACAGGTTTACTCATGGAATAGCAGCGGACGATTGTGTCCCGGCTGAAAGGAACTTTTCCTTCCACATCACGGTAACCGCTTTCCCAGTATCCCTGTTCCTGGCCGTCTTTCCATACCAGACAGTTAACGCCTGCCTGAATTCCTTTTGCTACTGAATCATCCAGAACAGCCTGGATTTTTGAAAGATGAGATTTATCCATATTTGTTTTCCTTAAAAAAATAAAAGACTGATTAATTGGAAGAATGAATTACAACCTGATTTCTTCCGTTCATTTTTGCGTAATACAAAGCCTTATCTGCCTTTGCAACTGAAGCTTCATAATTTTCGCCGTCATAAACGGAAACACCAATGCTGACAGTTACTTTTGTTACCATTGAGTCATCGGCCTCAATTATTTTTCTGATTTTTTCAGCAATTGAATGAAGGCGGTTTTCATCTGTACAGCCAAGACAGAAAATTACAAATTCTTCGCCGCCCCAGCGGATAATCATGTCGCTTTCACGGATACATTTTTTTGCAAGCTCTGTAATCCGCTTCAAGACTTCATCTCCGGCGGCATGACCGTAAGTATCATTAACCACCTTAAAGAAGTCAATGTCCATCATCATGATGCCCACATTCTCGTTTATAAGTGTTTTTGTTCCGTCAGTGCACAGATCTCCGAATTTCTTGCGGTTGAATACGCCGGTCAAACCGTCAACAAGATTCTGTGAATAAAGCTTATTTTTAGTACGGATCATTTCCAGGGCATTCTGAACATTACGAAGCCAGTTTCTGTGCATTACTGAAGGAATAAGAAGCCGTTCTTCATCAAACTGAAGGACTGCATAGCCCAGAGTATTTTTTCCAAAATGAATAGGAACAAAATAAAAAGTCTGAGGTTTTGCCCATTCTTTTTCCAAAGCTGCAGGCAGAAGTTTTTTTGTCTTGAAACTGTATTTTGTATCCAGAGAAAACCAGTTACGACCTGGACGGTAATCTGGATGCTGTTTTGAAATCTTGTCGATTACAGCAATCATTTCGGCAGGATAGCCGGATTCACGAACTTTTGTAGTATCAAGCCAGTCTGGACAAAGGTTCAGGTAGAAAGCAGAAAATGGTTCCAGAAGATATGCGTCTATAAAGATTCTGGACAGACAATCCATTGGACTGTTTTTTTCCGTAAGATCTTCGAACATATAGCTTTCCATAAGCCGGCCAATGTCAAAGAATTCCCGGGCCTGCCATTCATCTTCGGAACGGTTTACTTTATAAATCCAGTCTTTTACAGTTCTTCTATATACTTCAATATCTTCTATAAGATCGCCTGTACTTGCAGCCGGAATAAGGCCCTGCTCAAACTGAGGCTTCGGTTTCAGGATTTTTGTTTCAGGAGAAATTTTCCGAATAAGGGCATTTACACATTCCATTGCAGTACGTTCTTCTTTAGGTTCATATGACGTGATTGTCACTTCATTTAAGAACGCATCCTGAGCTGCTTCGTAACCTGTTATCATCAGCTTTTCAGGACATCTTATGCCATGCTTACGCAGTTCATTTTCAAGACCTAAGGCCATGTAATCGTTTTCACAGATTACTACATCAGGGATTTTTTCTTCCCCTTTAATAAACTTTTCAGCGAGAAACTTTCCGCTTGTATACCAGAAATCTCCATAAACAAGACGGATATTGTTTTTCTCTACGCCATACTTTTTTGCCTGACTAACAATTGCCTTATATACAGGATGTTTCTTTTCAGGTTTATTTGTTCCTGTCAGAAAAACCGCAGTCTTGCACTTTTTCAAATTAAAAACATAATCTGCAATATTCTGGAAAACCGATTTTTTTTCGGTATGGATTGTTTCAAAACCTTCGATGTCAAAATCAACTATGAAAACCGGTTTTTTACACTTCTTCTTTAATGTGGCAGAAATATTTTTAATAAGGGAATAATCATTATTAACAAGAAAAGTCTGACCGCATACCAGAACACCTTCAACAAGGTCAAAGTTAATAAGATTGAGAATATTTAAGTCTGAATTAACGTAATCTTTTTGTGGAGTTCCAAGCCCTACAAGCGGAGTAAAAACATATAGGTCATAGCCATAACGAGCTAACTGAGCCTGAATTCCCTTTAACAATCGCTGCTGATATGCTGCTTCTGGATTAGCAATTAAACAGCCGATTGCTTTCCTAACACCCATAAGTTTAGTTTAACTTATAAATTCTTGTTTGTAAAAGTAAAAAAAATAATTTTGTGATACAATTTCGCCATGAACTCAAAAACACGCTCTTTTATGGCCAGTATTGGTCTTATTTTTGTTACAGTAATCTGGGGGTTCGCCTTTGTAGTTGTAAAAGATTCCCTGGATTCTATTGGTCCGGTCTGGATGGTTGCATTCCGCTTTACAATCGCCGCTATAGGACTTTCGCTTTTCACATTCAAGAAATTCAAAAACAAAACCCGTCACGACTGGTTCAACGGTCTTATTACAGGTTTCTTTCTTTACGCTGCTTACCTTACACAGACAATCGGGTGTAACTACACAACTGCCGGAAAAAATGCATTTCTCACAACTGTTTATGTTATGCTTGTCCCAATTTTAAGCTGGCCTTTATACAAAAAACGCCCTGGCTGGTATGTTTTTGTGGCAGCGGCAATGAGTCTTACGGGGATTGGGCTTTTAAGTCTTGGAAATGGAGACGCCGGTGTGAACATTGGCGATATTCTGACTTTGATCTGCGGGCTTTTCTATGCCCTTCACATTCTTTGGACTGAAAAGTGCAACAAAGAAGGATGTGACACTATTTTTCTTACAGCCCAACAGTTTATTTTTGCTGCGGTTTTTTCATGGCTTACAGCCCCATTCATTGACGGGGCATTCCCTGTTGCAGGTATCCAGAACAACAGGGTTATTGTTTCAATGCTTTACCTTGGAGTATTAAGCTCCCTTATTGCATTTCTGTTACAGAACATCAGCTTAAAATACCTTCCGGGTCCGCTGGCTTCACTTTTCATGAGTTTTGAAAGCGTTTTCGGAATTCTTTTCAGCGTGATGTTCCTTCATGAAACTGTTTCGCTAAGAATGGGCTTTGGATGTGTGCTTATTTTCCTCGCCGTAGTTCTTGCCGAAACAGTTCCAGGATTACTTAAGAAACAGTCTTCCTAGACGAAAGTTCCTTCTGGATTTCTTCCATTTTTTCGTCAGTAAGAACATATCTTCTCTTGAACAAGATGATAGCTACAACCATCAGAACCATTGGAATGAGTGTCATGCTGAAACGAAGTCCTGTTCGGCTTGCATCTGAAGCAAGAACAATTTCTTCAAGCTTAGAAAGTTCAGAAATTTTTGTGAACTGAAGAATAAGTGATGCGAACAGAGCTGCAAGACCAGATGAAAGCTTTACAACAAATGTCTGCATAGAGAATACAACTGATTCATCGCGGCGGCCATTTTTCAGTTCGCCGTAATCACAAGTGTTTGCAAGGAAAATTGTAAGACAAACATTCATCATTCCCAAAGCACTCATAATAAGGAATGCAGGAATAAGAAGAAGCATTACATTTGATGCGCCTGAAAGCGAAATCAGCAGAAGAACAACGTATCCAAGGAATGCCATTGCGAAGCTTGTGAACATAATTTTAAGTGAGTTCATGAATTTGCGGAGAACAGGGAACAGAATCATCATAGAAAGAATCTGGAATCCACCGCCTGCTGTATTGAACAGAGTATACTGACCTTCCCATGCAGAAGCTCCGCCAAAGTCATACTTAAAGAAATAGATTGTCAGGTTTGATGTTGTGTACAAAGCAGTATTGATAAGAACGATTGCAATAACCATGATTACGGCCTGATCGTTTCTAAGAAGAGCCTTGAACATGTCGCCAACGCTTGGGCTTTCCATATCAACAGTTGATTTTTCTTTAATCGAAATACACATAAAAACTGTGAAAAGAACAAAAAGAACTGCAATAATCAAAGAGAACCATTTGTAACCGCTGCGTTCAATTACTTTTGCAGAAGCATCAGCACCGGCTGCCATTGTTCCAAGAGCTTTTACAACCAGAACTGTTACGATTGTAACAAGAGCAGAACCAACACCTGCACATGAACGGCCAAGAGCAGACATGCTTTCACGTTCTTTACCTGCTTTTGTAAAAGCCGGAATCATAGACCAGAAAGGAATGTCCATCATTGTGTAAGTTACACCCCAAAGGATATAAGTGATTGCTGCGTAAGCAACGAGACCAGCGCCGTTGAGAGCCGGTGGAGCTGCAAACATAAGGAACAGTACAACTGCATTTGTTAATGTACCGATAAAAAGCCATGGACGGAATTTTCCCCAGCGAGTCTTTGTTTTTGCAACAATAACGCCCATAATAGGATCATTAAATGCATCAAAAACACGTGCAGCAAGCAGAATAATTCCCATTGCAACTGCGCTGACACCCATAATGTCCTGATAGTAATAAAGGATGTAACTGGCAGAAAGCATGTAAACCATGTCTTTACCAACGGCACCAATACCAAAAGCAATCTTTTCTTTTAAGCTCAGATTTCTTTCACTCATGTTATCCTCCAAGAGTTTGTTTTTTTTGTGTGTGTTTATTAAGCGGCAAGATATGCTGCTGTTATTTCCAGAATCTTTTCAATTTCTTTTCCTGCCAGTGAGAAATCATCTTTAGGAAGAATTTCTCCCCGAATGTATTTCTGACATACAGCAATAAGAGCATGTGTTACTGCTACATAAACTTCACTGACATCAACATCTTTTCTAACACTTCCATCCTGACGTCCTTTTTCTACAGCCGCCTTAAATGGTTCTGAAAAGTTTACGATTGATTTTTCATAATCAACAAGTCTTTCCTTTTCAACTTTTTCGGAAAGCATAAGCTGGTCAAAATCATCCAGGAACTTAATAGCATCTTTATGATCATCATAAAGTTTCTTGTAATAAGCCAGGGCATATTTCAAGTTTTCAATTCCTGTTTTACCCGTATCTTCTGAAACGTAATTCATAAAATCACTGCGGATTTTATCCCATATAATTATTCCTGCACGGATAACAATTTCTGTTTTTGTTTCAAAAAAACGATAAAGGGAAGCAACCCCGATTCCGCAGTTTTCTGCGATATCAGTCATCTTTACCCCATCGATTCCTCTTTCCAGAAAAAGGCCCGATGCAACATCAACGGCATATTTATACCGTTCTTCTCTGTAACGTCCTGCGTCTTTCACTTGACATCCTTCAAATCAAAGTTATACTGTAAATGCGAAGTGATAGTTCAACTATCAGTGTTATCAGATTAACACGGGATATGATAGTTGTCAAATTTTAATTTGAGATTTGGAGGCAAAAAAAATGAATAAATCAGATGTGATTTTTGGAAATGAAATGCCAAAATCAGTTGTAAAAAAAGGCATTAAAAATCAGAAGAAATTTATCCGCAAATTCGGTGATGACAGAAATACTGAATATCATCTTAAAGCGGAACCAGTTCCTGTTCTTGAAAATCTTGGTGTAAAAAATCTTGTAATTGATGATTCTGCTTCTGCCCCTTACAACTTTGCAGACACTTCAAATGGCGAAAAACCACTTATCGTTGGAAATATCCGCATGGGATTCGGTCATTACCGTATTTCCATTGCCCTGGCTTCTGCCGCTCGTTCAATGGGATACACTCCTTACTGGTTTGACCTGCATTCTTTCCAGAGTGCTACAGCCGGCAAAATAATCAAAAGCCAGAACGAACTTTATTCTTTAGGTTCACGCCTTTCACAGAAATCAAAACTTTTTAATAGATTTGTGTGGGAACCAGTAAACTCTGAAGGTTTCCGCCAGCTTTCTTACAACAGCTCTGACCAGAAAGTTGCAGAACTCTTTACGCCGGTTTATACAGACCTTCCTAAAGACATTCCATTTGTGGGAGCTCACGTTTACCCTGTTCAGGGCGCCGTCCACGCAGGACTTACAAATGTTGTAAATGCAATTCCCGATAACTGGCCTATGGCACTGCATCTTGCAGAAGGCTCGCTTCACACTGTTCAGACAGAAAGTTCATACCTTGGTTACAAAGCACTCCGTGGCATGGATAAAGACAACATTCTTAAACCAATGACAGAAGGTTCACTTAAATGTACTGGTCACTACATTGATCATGAACTGGTTGTAAACATTGAAAAAGACTGCCAACTCAGAATTGATCGCCGTGCTAAAGGTGACGCAGTGCGCTACCTGCTTACAATTGGCGGAGCCGGAGCCCAGAAAGAAATTTACGGTGATATTATCCGTTACCTCATGCCGGAAATTAAAGCCAACAGGGCAATGCTCATGCTGAATACAGGCGACCATAAAAATGTATGGGAAGGACTTTTAAAAGATATTCCTGAACTTAAAGACGCAGTTACACATTTTGATGATTTCGAAGATGCAAAGAAATTTGCTGATTCTCTTCTCACACCTGCAGGCGATGCAGACACACCAAAAGGAATCCATGTATTCTACAACAAAGATATTTTTGCTGCAGTTTACGTTACAAACCTTCTCATGCGTGGAAGCGATGTTCTGGTAACTAAACCAAGTGAACTTGCATTCTATCCTATTCCAAAACTTTTCATTCGCCGCGTTGGCGGACATGAAGCTTGGGGCGCAATCCACAGTGCTGAAATTGGAGACGGAACATACGAATGCGAAACAAAGAATTCGGTTCGCGAAATGCTGGATCAGTTCCAGGAAGAGCCTGAAATCCTTAACCGCATGTGCATGAACATCATGAAGAACAAAGCCGCCGGCGTTTACGACGGCGCATACGAAGTAATACGTTTAGCTTGTAAAAGCTAAGATATTGTACATATAAATCAAATATATTTTATTTGCTTTTATATAGTCTCTAAAAAACTTACTCCCGGTCCGCACAAGGCAAAGTTTTCTTAAAACTTTTATCCCTCGGGGAAGGTCACACCGATTCGGTTTTGCTAACGCAAAACCTTTGTAAAAGTGATATAACCGGTTTAGTCGTATAAGTTTGTATATCAAATAGAATTTTAAAAATGGCTGTTTGCAGTAAGTTATCTTCCTGACAGAAAGAAATCCTACTCAAAAAGCCATTTTTTTTTAAAAATTCCCGTACAAACTGCTGTCCCCACAGCTCGTTAGAGCGTTGCGTTAGCTGCCATTACCCCTACATTTCAATCGGTGTGACATTTCCCGCTTTATCAAAGTTATTCGTCCATATTAATATTACGCGGACTGGGAGTAATTCATTAAACGTAATTATGTGCACAAAGGTCTGAGATAATGCAGTTTTCGCACTTTGGATTTTTGGCGGTACAAACGTAGCGGCCATGAAGAAGAAGCCAGTGATGTGCATTGAAAGCGAAATCTTCTGGAATGATTTTCAGAAGATCTTCTTCAACTTTATTTGGAACTGCCCCGTCTGACAAACCTATTCTGTGGCTTACACGAAAGATGTGTGTATCCACAGGCATGGTAGGCATCTTGAAAATCACATTCTGAACAACATTTGCAGTTTTCTGTCCTACTCCTGGAAGAGACATAAGCTCTTCACGGGAAGACGGAACTTCTGAATTGAAATCTGAAATAAGCTTTTCAGAAAGCTCAATTACATGTTTTGCCTTTGTTTTATAAAGCCCGATAGATTTGATATAAGTGATTAGCTTTTCTTCACCCAGAGAAACCATCTGTTCAGGAGTTGTAACAATTTTGAACAGAGGTTCAGTTGCGATGTTTACGCTTTTGTCAGTTGCCTGAGCGCTAAGAACTACCGCTACAAGAAGAGTATATGCGTTCACATAATTCAGTTCCGAAGTAGGATTCGGATTCTGTTCGCGAAGACGGCTGAACATTTCTGATATTCTTGAAGATTCAGTAAACATTAACGCCCCTTTAAAACATAAGTTCTAAAACAAACCGAAGAACTGAAAATAATAAGTAAAAACAATGCGCGAGCAAAAAGAATGGAGTGCCGTGGGCAAGGAGCGAGCAAAGCGAGTCGACGGGGACCCGCGGGTGGCTCCATTCTTTATTGCGGGAAGCATTGTTTTTAAATGTTTGCTTTAAGTGCTTCGACTTTGTCTGTTTTTTCCCAAGGGAATTCAGGACGACCGAAATGACCGTAAGAGGCAGTCTTTGAATAAATTGGCTGCTTAAGGTTCAGTGTTGAAACGATTCCTGCAGGACGGCAGTCGAACACTTTATTTACTGCATCAACAATTTTTGAAACTTCCACTTTTTCAGTTCCGAAAGTCTCAACCATGATTGAAACAGGTTTTGCAACACCAATAGCATAAGCAAGTTCAACTTCTGCGCGGTCTGCAAGACCTGCAGCAACAATGTTCTTTGCAATGTAGCGTGCCATGTAAGCTGCTGAGCGGTCAACTTTTGAAGGGTCCTTTCCAGAGAAAGCACCACCACCGTGGCGCCCCATTCCGCCGTATGTATCAACGATGATTTTACGTCCTGTAAGACCTGAGTCTCCGTCTGGACCACCGATTACAAAACGGCCTGTCGGGTTAATGTGGTATTTTGTATTTTCATCCAGAAGCCCTGTTGGTTCAAGAACAGGTTTGATTACTTCCTTCATGATTGTGTCACGGATTGTTTCGTAGTCAACTTCAGGATCGTGCTGATGAGAAATAACTACAGCGTCGATGCGAACAGGTTTGTGTCCGTCGTATTCAATTGTTACCTGGCTTTTTGCATCTGGTCTGAGCCAGCTGATTTTTCCTTCGTGGCGCAGTTCATGTGCTTTAAGAAGCAGCTGATGTGAATAATAAACTGTAGCCGGCATAAGTTCAGAAGTTTCGTTACATGCAAAACCGAACATCATTCCCTGGTCACCGGCTCCCTGTTCGCCTTTGTTTTCAACACCTTCGCCAACAACACCCTGGTTGATGTCAGATGACTGTGCGTGAAGTCTGTTCATAAATTCACAGTGATAACCATCAAGACCTACATCAGCAGAAACGTAACCAATACGGATTGCAACGTTGCGTGCAATTGTTTCAGCTTCAGCCATGATTTTTGCAACGTTAGCTTCCTGTTCTTCTTTTGTTCCTGTCTGGAAACCGATTTCGCCGCCAACAAGAATGAAGTTTGTTGTAGAGAATGTTTCACAAGCTACATGAGCTGCAGGATCAAGCTGCAGACAGCGGTCGAGAATTGCGTCAGAAATCTGGTCGCAGAGTTTGTCTGGATGGCCTTCGCCAACCGATTCAGATGTAAAAAGTGTGTGATTTTTGTTTGTGATAGTGCCCATTATTGGACCTCCTGTTTAGCTCTTAAGCTCCCATCCGGATGCTTTTTACCGCCGGCAATTTGGATAAATCAGCGGATAAGTTATGTACACGTATAATATACTGTTTTTGTATCATTTTTGGCAAGAAATTTTCTTACGAAAACGTTTTAAAACCCCAAAAATCTCGAATTGTCAACAGAATTTTCCCCTATTTTATTTACTTTTTTTGCTAATAAGATTATAATATCTCCATTATCTTTAATTTTTGGTGGGATTTTACATTTAAAAGGAGTCCAAAAATGGCATTAAGTAAAGTACTTACAGCAGATGGAAAAGTAGAAGTTACATTCACAGTTTCAGCAGAAGCAGCTCAGGGTGCAAAAACAATCAACATCGCAGGTGATTTCAACAGCTGGAGCAGTACAGATAATTCACTCAAACAGGCAAAAGATGGTTCTTTCTCAATTAAACTTGAACTGGAACCAAACAGAGAATATCAGTTCCGTTACCTTCTGGATGGAATTAAATGGGAAAATGACTGGAAAGCAGACAAATACATTCCAGCACCTTATTCAAACGCAGACAACTCGGTTGTAGTAACAAATACCGACGGTCTTAAGAAAAAAGCAGCCCGTAAAACAGCCGCTAAAAAAGCAGAATAGCAAAAAAAGGCGTCACTCATGTGACGCCTTAATTATTTAACCAAAATATTCGATAATATATATATGAGTAAGACACGAAAAGAAATTTTGATTGCCCATAAATACAAATTCCTGGCACTTTTTACAAGCATATTCTGTATTACATGCTTGAACCTTTGCGCAGAAGAAGTTTCTACCGCAAAAGCAAAAACCTACCGTGAGAATCTTGTTCGGGAAGCAAAGAAATATGTAGGCTGCCCCTATACTTATGGTGCCGCAGGCCCTGATGAATTTGACTGCTCAGGTCTTATTTATTACGTTGCCCACGAGGCAAACGGCACTCAGCTGCCACGTACCGCTCAGGCTCTTTACAGCAAATCAAAAATCGTTCCCGACAAAGAAAAAGAACCTGGAGACCTTTTATTTTTCAGAACCACTACAACAGGTTCAATTTCCCATGTAGGAATTTATATTGGAAACAACCAGTTCATTTCAGCATTAAGCGATGGCCCAAACACAGGCGTAATTCTTTCTTCCCTTAATGAAGCCTACTGGAAACCTCGCTACATCGGATGCGGCCAGATTTATAAATCAGGAAAGTTGATTGAAGAAACTCATGACTCTGGATCAGATGTTATTAAGGAAGAACGTGTTTCACTTCCTGTTCTTGACCAGCTTGTTGTGGATGCTTCGCTTCTGGCAGACTGGTCCGTTCTTACTTCAAAGAATTTCATGCCGAATTTCCGCGGAGTTGATTTCCAGACAAACGCAAGACTTTCTGACAAAACACTACAACCAGGCTTTGGTCTCGGTTTCAGATGGAACTATTGGATTGGAGCATTCCAAATGCCTCTCACATTCAGCCTTACAGTAAATGATAATATCCGCGTTTATATGGGTCCTGTATTCACTTTTGGAAAGAGTATCATTCATGATACCGATGAAGAAATCTCTCCATCTATTTTCCCTGGTGTTTTAGGGGCTTCATTCTCTACACCAAACCTTACAAAAGGTGATGTAAAAGTCCAGCTTGTTCAAGACATTGCCTATTCTGTTTATAACAACACCGATAATTCCGCATTGAATATTTTCAAATCTATAACTAACGGCGTTGTATTGTACACAGGTATAAGAGTTTCAATTCCAGCAAATATCTTTTAATTCACATATCTAAAAAAAGAAAGGCTGCACTTACAAAGCGCAGCCTTTCTTTTTTCAGTTCATTAATTAAATAATGCTTTCCAGAACGTCGATTACATCTGAATCATAGAATTCAGGTTTTTCTCTAAGTTTCTGAATAGCAGTTTCTTTATCGTAAATCTCACGATAATTACGCTTGTTTGTAAGCGAAATATAACTTTCACATACACGGATAAGACGTGCAATCTGAGGAATTTCATTCCCTTTAAGCCCTTTTGGATATCCTGAACCATCCATATTTTCATGGTGACAGAGTGCAGCATCTTCAAATGTCTGCCAGAACTTCTTAGGAACAAAGTCCAGAAGTTTTTCAGCCATATTTACATGGTTCTTGAGAATTGCTCTCTGTTCATCTGTAAGCTGATCAGAAGCCATAATTTCTTCTGGAACAGCAAGGAATCCTGCGTCATATACCATTGCTGCACAGAAGTACAGCATAGATTCTCCCTGTGGGAGTCCGAGTGCCATAGCAATTTTGTAACAAAGTTCTGAAACGTTCTTTGAATTGTTTTTACGAACTGTTGCCTGGTCAATTTTTGCTCCAAGGTCTTCACACTTTGAAGCAAGAGTTCTAAGTTCTTCCTGTTCTTCAGGACTTGTTGTTGTTTCAGGCAGAGCAGCTGCTTCCCATCTTGAACTTCCTGCGATACGCAGATTTGAACCTTCGCCGTTATAAAGATCTGTTACACCACCAAGCATAAGACGATTAGTCTGATTCTGAGAGGCCGCAAGCATACGGAATGCCTGAACATACTGTTCCTGCTGAATTTCTGCCTGCTTGAATCCTTTACGGGCAACAAGAAGAATTACTAATACGATTACAAGAATAAGTACAACAATAAGAATTACAATCCATACAATCTTATTAATTGCACCTCTTGTTTCATTTGAAGATTTTTCAAGACCATCACCAAGAACCTGAAGTCCACTTGAAAGAGTATTTTTCAGTTCTTCAGAATTCTGTTTCTGAATACGAAGGTTTTCTTCATTAGCCTTACGGGTTTCTGCGTTAGCTTCTTCCTGAAGTCTGCGTGAATCTTCTGCCTGCTGGCGCATGATCTCAGTCTGTTCATTTGCACGGCGTGCTTCATCTTCACGAGTCTGTTTTTCAATTGCCTTGCGTTCTGCTTCAGCTTTCTGATTCTGAATAACTTCAATCTGAGCTACCAGTTTTTTAACAGAACTGCTTGCAACTTTCGGATACTGTTCAAGATTCGAAGTTACATCAATAAAATCAAGTTCATCATAATTTTTCTTGATTCTTTCCAGTTTTGTTTTATAGACACTCTGTGCATAAATAACAACATTTGTTGCAGCATCATCATTTTTTGTAAGAGCCAATGCCTGATTGATATATTTATATGCACCGTCAACATCACCGTCTTCATAAGCAGTTTCAGCCTTTTCAAGGAAGCGCCCTGCAAGATCAACTGTAGCAGCTACTGCATTGAAAGCAAAAAAAGCTAAAAGAATGGAAGCAAAGATTTTTTTACATTTACTTAACATTGCGACCTCCTAAAGCGATTACAAAGTTTGTACGGTTTTCAAGACCTGTATTTTTCAGGAATACGATATCTCTTGCACCAATAATGAAGTCCAGAATAACTTTATCTGTAACTCCAAACGGAATGTTCATAGAAAGATCAACTTTTCCTGCAGCATTAAGACCTGGTGTCCAAAGATGTGCTGCAAACCAGTCTACACCGGCACTAACAGCCATCTTTCCTAAAGGAATCTCCTGGAATTTGAATCCCAGAAGTGGTGTAAAGAATGCGTTCTGAACATCCTGATTGAAAAGTGATGAATTTGACTCACCTTTCAGGGAACCTTCAATTGCAACCCCTGCTCTTAAGAAAAGCTTGTCCATAAAATCACGGAATGCAACTTTTCCTGCAATGCTTGCATCTACGAAAATAGACTGATCCTGTCCTGTAAGCGGGATTCCAGCCTGAATTCCAAGATCACCACCAATATTAGTTTTTTTAAGAATTGTGTAATACCCGAAATCAAGAGCCATACCGGCAGTAGCAGCCTTAAGATTATTCTCTTCATTTATAGAACTGTTCATTACAAATCCTGGAACAACTCCAAGACCATAATTCAAACCGTTGTAAGTAAGTTGACCACCGTCTTTTCCTGTTACATAAACAGTATTTCCAGTACTTGTTGTTACAGCATTGTATTGCTTTGCAGCAGTACCACGCTGTTCTTCTTTAAGGTTTACCAGACGAACTTCTTCTGCCCTTCGTTTTTCTTCTGCCAGACGATCCAGAGTTTTCTGCATTTCATAAGCATCTGTGATTGTTGCATAAAGTTCTACAGCTTCAATGTTATCAAGGTTGTTGTCGATGATAACAAGATCTGCATTCATGGCAAACTCGTAGTCGTTTATAATAATCAGACGACGAACTTTCTTCATGGAATAATTTTCCATAAGGAAATAATAGTCGTCACCCTGGTATTTCTGAAGAATCTTATCAAGAATTTCATCAGAACGATTTGCAAAAGCAACATCAATTTCCTTATAAACGAGGCTTACATATTCTTCTACTGCAAAAACAGGCACTGCTGCTACGCAGAGAAGAACCGCAAGAATAAGGTTTTTAAGTTTTCTATTCATCTAAAACCTCAAACAAAATTAGAATACGTTTGCTCTCAATCCGACAGAAATCTGTGGAACAATTTTCTTAGGTGCATTTGCTGCATCTGTCTGAATATCTGTAGGAATAAACCACAGTGATCCCTCAGTGTATCCCGAAACAGTACTGAACATTTTTACACCGTTGAACTTAGCTTTAGGGAATTCAATCTGGAAGAGACCAGAAGAAAGAACCTGTGGTACCCCAGAGTTTGTTTCAGTGAAGTAAGAGAAGTTAGCACCAACGGCAACACTTGCAGACAACCAGTCCCAGTCATGACCAAAGAAATAGCTGAATGGAATAGAAGAAATGTTTGCAAGCAGCTTGATACCCATTACGTTTCCACCGTAACGCATATCTGACTGTGGCTGGTTCAGCAGTGAAGAAACTGTATCACGCTGAGCCTGTGTAAACTGTCCCCACTGGAACTGAAGTTTAACGTTGTCATCAAAGAATGTAAGACCTGCACCAACATCAAAGAGTGTAGCACCCCAGAAGTGGAAGTCTACGTAAAGTCCCTGGATGAATGATGGAACTTCATAAGATGATTTATCACCCTTACGCAGAGTTACAGTTACAGCTTCAAGTCCAACATCATCACCAGAAAGTCCTGAAAAGTTCAGTTCCTGGTTGTAACGTCCGCCAACTTCAGGTGCAATCAGATGTACAGAAGGATTTGTATTATCAATCTGAACAATTGTACGTTCAATTGCTGTTTCACCATTCTTCATTGTTGCGCGGAGCAGCAGGAAGTGATAACCTTCCGGCCAGTCTTCGTTTTCAATACGGTACATCCACTTATCACCTTTTGAAAGTGGAATGAACGTACGTCCGTTATCCATAGAAAGTTCAATCTTTTCTACAACTTTTGCAGCAACTTCTTCTTTCAATTCAATAGGAGCTTCTTTTGTTTTTGAGTAAAGAAGTTCATCACCGTCGATTGTGTAACCTGCGCGACCGCGAAGGTATGGACGGCCCATTGCGAATGAACCATAAACAAAGTTATCAATTGTAACCCATGGTCCGTTTGCACTATAAGTGATTTTCTGAACTGGAGAAGAAATCTTAACGCCGTTTTCAAGAACAACTTCTACGTAGTAGTAGTGTTCGCCGTTTGCAAGAAGGTCCTGTGTAATTCCAAACTTGTAGAAGCCTGAATCTGTGAGTTCAGTTTCTGCAATATATTTATCATCAACATACAGATTCAGGAGAGAAATTTTTCCTTCTGATTCTGCCTGACCATAAATATTGAATTCACCAGTTTTATGTTCACCATTCAATGGATACAGAATATCAACAACTGCCTGTGGACGTTTTTTATCCAGGTGAACATTGCGTGAAACGTTTGAAGAGTTTCCGGCAGCATCAATTGCTGTAAGTTCAATGTTATAGAAACCATCGGCAAGTGATGTAATATCCAGGACTTTACCAATTACACGGTCAATCGGGAAGCTTTCAACATATGGTTCTGTGAATTTTTCCAGATTTCTAATTGTAACGTGCATGTCTGTAATTTCAACGTTATCAAATGAATAACCAGAGAAGAACAGCTGTCCTGTTGTTGTTGATTCGTCAATTGGAAGTTCCAGAGAAAGAGTTGGTGCCTGGTTATCAATGTTAATCAAGCTTGAGTAAAGTCCCTGGATTCCGTAATTATCTGTAATCTTAAGGAAGACAACCTGAGAACCACCAGGAATTGCACGAGAATCTACTGTGTAAGTCCAGTCAGCATCAGCACCGTCAACTTTTGTAAGAATTGCATCATTATAAGAGTTACCGTTATCAAGAGAAACTTTTACATCTGCAATACCGTTCTTATCGTTTGCCCAACCAGCAAGTGTAATTACACCACGAACAGATGTATCCATATCAGGTGATACGAGAACACCCTTTGGTTCAGCCAAAGATACACGATATGTACGAACTGCTTCAGGTCCCTTAATTCCGTTTACGTCAACAGCGTAAACGGTAACTGTATGTTCGTTATCTCTCATTGATGAGATAGGAACATCAATAGAGAAACTTGTTCCCATTTCTGGGTACTGAATGAATTCACCGTCATCAATCTTATAGAAGATTGTTGATTTTCCATCATCATCTGTTACGATACCAGAAATTGTGAAGTCACGGGTAATAACCTGATTTTCTTCTGGAACGTGAATTTCAGAAACTGGAAGGTCTGATTCATTATCAATAAGGAATGCCCATTTTTCGATTATAGTCTTGTTACCTGCATCATCATAGAATTCAAATGACATTGCATCATCAATAGGCATTTCTTTTGTACCAATCATTGTTGCTACAAGAGGTCTGAATGGAATTTCTGTATGTCCATTTCCTTCAGCTGCAACTGTTGGTGGCAGAACATATTCTGTTCTGTTGTAGAGACCGTTATCTTTAATATCAAATACGATAAGTGTTTCACCGTTTACAATATCTTCTCCAAGTGGGAGAACAACATTTACTTCCGGTGGAGTAACATCTTTGAATACGGCAATACGTGCTGTTGAAACATTTCCTGTGATATCTGTTGCACGAACATCAATTGGAATAAGACCATCAGCCATGTGAGAAATTGTTACTTCCTGACTGTAAGTAACACCCTTGTTGTCAGGATCGCCTGAGTTCAGGACAAATGATTCCCATGTTGCACCGTTATCAAGAGAGTATTCAATTGTTCTTACACCAAGAACATCTGCAGCAGTTCCGGAAATCTTGATTTCGTTTCCAACCCATTCGTGAAGAGCTGGTGTTTCAATCTTAAGTTCAGGAGCAGCATAATCTACAACAAAGTTCAGATTATCTGAAGTATGTTCATCTCCAAGGATATCCTTAACTTTAATTGAAACGCCGTTGTAACGACCGTCTTTTACAGGAGTAATAGTTATGAGATTTCCTTCAACGTCCATTTTGAGGCCGTCTTTTGCACCGTTCAGGTCAACACTGATTGGTCCAGGGAAGTTTGCGTAGAAGTAGAATTTTGAATCTGGTCCCATAAAGTAAAGGTCAGAAACTGAATCGTAATGCATATCTACAGAAGCCATTGAGTAGATGGTTTCTTTATCATCAATTACTTTTTCTTCTGTTGGGCGAACGATTTTTACAGAACCTTCAATTGTCTTTGTAAGAGAACCAGCCTTAATATTAAGCTTGATTTTTGTAACACGGGCAGGAAGATTCTTCAGTGGGATTTCAGCAGTCCAGCGTGTTTCACCTGGAAGAGGTTTTGTGAGTTTTGCTGAACCTGTCTGTTTTACATCTCCACCTGAAATTTCTTCACCGTAGATTTCATATGTTGCAGCAGAAACTGCAGCGCCTGTATCAATGTAAGCAATTACTGTTCCAGGAACAACTGTTTTGTCATTTCCGAAAGCAAGTGTAACAGGCATTCCGCTCATATA
Source organism: Treponema sp. (assembly GCA_024402535.1). Classification (GTDB taxonomy): domain Bacteria; phylum Spirochaetota; class Spirochaetia; order Treponematales; family Treponemataceae; genus Treponema_D. Next base: position 27,722 of record JAKSTN010000007.1, on the reverse strand, counting down.
AGTTTCTTCGTTTACAAGAGCAAAGTTTGCAGAAAGAGTTGGGTCTTTAGCTGCAGTATATTTTCCAGAAACAACCTTTTCATTTTCGTCAGTTGTAGACCATGTGAGAGGGTTGTTTCCTTCAACCATTTCTGAGCGTGGGAATGCTTTGAATGTTTCAGAAAGAGTTCCCTGGTAAACGGCAGCAGCATAAACATCGCTTCCGTCAAACCATACGATTGCAGGAGCCTTAGGAACAGGGAGCTTACCTTTTTCATCTTCTTCAATTTCAGGAATCTTATTGAAACATACTGTTTTTACAGTTGTGTTTCCTGCAGCACTTACTGCTGTAACTTCAACAAGGTAAAGACCGTCGTCCAAGTTTCCAGATGCAATATCAATAGAGAAATTTCCGTCAGAATCAAATGAAGCATCACTGAAATCAGCTGGAATATCAACTGGATTTACTTTTGAAATAACACCTTTTGCCATAAGAACTGTGGCAGACATAAGGCGATATTTTACTTTATTCATACCTGTTTCACAGGTTGCTTTTCCCTTAATTGAGATATTGCTGTTGTTGATATCGATTGCATTTGAATCAGAATAGCCGTCAATTGAAAGAAGTGGCAGTGCTGTGTCATTTGAGAATACCAGAGGGATTGAATCAAACTTATCACCTTTAGCTGTTGTAACACGAACAACAACTTCTTCTGAAGTTCCGATTGCATTTCCAGGAATCAGCTGAATCTGGTTTCCTTTAAGAACTGCAGTTGCAAATGGAGTTTCAGGAACGATTTCAACATCTGTTGCAACATCTCCAAGGAGGTAACCAGAAGCTGGGAATTCAGAATTGTTTACAATCAGATTTTTTCCGTCTTCAACTGAAATTCTTGAATCATCAAATACAACTACAGGTGTGTCCTTTTTTACGACTGTTGTATTTGTAACATAAATGAGACCAGTGTAATCACTTGATCTGTCATAAATATCTGTTGCTGTAACTTTTACTTTTACAACACCGAATGGCATTTCATTTGTTACAGGAATAGAAGCTTTATATGAGGCAGCATTTTTCAGTGGAACATCAACTGCTACAGGTTCATTGTTTCCGATTGAATATTCAGTGCGGACATTTTTAATACCTGCTGTTGAAGCAATATCTACGGTAAATGCTGAACCGCTTTCAGGATGAACTTCCATACCGTTTACAAATGGAACTGTATCTTTTCCAACCGAAATGGCAGGTTCTGAATACTGAGGCACAAGACCAAGTGTGAAGAATTCAACTGTTACAGGATTTCCTGCAACGCCGTTTGTATCAACACCAGTTACTGTTACCTTATGTTTACTTGTTCCGTATTCAGCAGAATCTCCAAGGCTCAGGAAATAAACACCTTTTGTTTCGTGGTAAACAGGTTCACCACCATCAAGGGAAATATTAACTCCGGCAACAGCATCGTCATCAAGACAAATACCGCGAACATAAAGTTCATCACCGGCAGAATACTGTGCTCCAGCTACTGGAGAAGCAATTGTAACTACAGGCTTATCACTTTCTGGATTCAGAAGAATGTTCTGAGAAACTTCAACAACGTTTTCTGCGGCATCAACTGCTGTAATTGAGAATTTTACTGATTTATCTTTTGTTTCTGTAGCGTCAAAATCAAGACTCCAGTAAGGGTTACCTGGAATCAGTTCAATTTCACCAGAATCCTTTCCATAAACCCATGATAAAGAAGTAATACCAATGGCGTCTTTAGCAAAACCGGCAATTGAGAACTTTCCGTTTACCTGCTGGTCTTTTGCTGGTGAAATGATTTTTACATCAGGTTTTGTATTATCAATGTAGTAGAGGAATGAATAAATACCTGTTGATCCAGAATTATCTACTGCTTTGAACCAGATAACTGCAGGACCATCTTTAAAATCTTTTGTGTTTACAGAAATATCAAATTCTGCATTCTTAAGCTTATCATTTTTCTTGATTTTGATATCACGGAAGTGTTCACCGTTATCAAGAGAATACGCAAGAGATTTAATACCATTACCGTCTTCTACCAGTCCAGAGAATTTTACGTTTCCTGAAACAAGCTGACCCATGGCACGGTCTGTGATCATATCTTTTTCTTTAACAGAAGTTACAGGCTGACGGCGGTCAAGCTGCCATGTAAGTTTGGTATGCTTTCCTTCAAGGCCGTTAATATCATAACCCATTACTTCAATGGTATGAGCACCTTCTTCAAGTTCTGTTGTATCCAGATAATAAGACCAGAATTCTCCACCTTCGGCTTTTACAGTCTTTTCTCCGTCGAGGATAAGTTCAACGCGCTGAACACCATCATCATCCTTACAGGTACCAACAATGTTCAGGTTTCCTACAACGCGCATATTTTCAACAGGGTTAGTAATACCTGGAATACAGAGATCCGAATCAGGATCAACAAAAATATTATGAGGACCTTCAATATATGTATTACCACCTAAGTCTTTGGCGGTAATCATAATGTTGTACTTGCCTTTCTTCTTTCCTTCCAGGCTGAAAGTTTCCTGCCAGCTGTTCAAATTTTCAACTTCTTTTTCTTCAACATCCTTTTTTCCGTGAGCGAAAGATGCAGGAACCAGAAGCGCAGCCAGAAGAAACACTGACAATGTTCTTTTGAAATTCATATAAACCCCTTTTTTTTAACTACTACTATAGAAATTTCCTCTTTGATTATCGGCAATAAAAAGTCAAATCTTAAGCAGAAATCTATCCTTATATCATAACAGAGTATTAGAAATTTGTAAAAAAAGGTTTATAAATATCTAAAAATGTGTTTTAATCCCCGGTTGAATGTAAATATACTGTTTTCCAGCCTGTAAATCCCTGTAACTGAACATAACATCTGTATAGAGAGTTACTGCCGTTGAGCTTGAAGACAATGATATGCACATATTTCCAGAAAGATACAGATAATCACTCATAAGCACATTTCCACTTTCTTCCAGATACAACGAAGTAATATATCCTGTGCGAACATAATAATTCTGAAGGAACAGGAAAGTGACTACAGGCAATGCTTTCTGAACATCCTGGCGGAAAAGAACAATATCAGCAGCACCTGAAGCAAAAGCATTATAATCAAAAAGGCTGAAATTCAGCTGAAGCGGAAGATTATATACAAAACCTTCCCGACAATTCAGCGGAAGCAATTTCGGAATGAAAATATTCAGATAAGGACTGATTTCTAATCCATAATATCTACCAGTTTCCAGAAGACTATAAACATAATGTCCAAGTTTTACCCGGCATCCTGCAGAAAAACCTGAATATTCAAGTATTCCAAGCCCCGAATAATGCCCGCATGAATAGAACAATTCTGTATTTGATTCCATCAAGGTAAGAGCACTGCGTTTTACAACTCCTGCAAGAACAGATTCTGAAAGTCCCACACGGGAATACTGTCCGAAAGGAACAAGAACAGAACCGGCACAGTCTGCATAAATCTGCTTATAAGTTCCGTTCAGATAATCAAAATCAATCTGTCCTCCAGCCTGCCATTTGAACAAAGAAGTGTCTGTTCCTCCTGAAACGCCTATTCTTGCGCCACCAAGCCCAGTCGAAGAAGAAAATCCTGTTGTCAGGCTGTATGAAAGGCCGCCCCAAGGATCAGACCCCTGATAAGTAAGCCCCCATGGTGCCATTACAGATTTTTCGCCTGCCTCAAGAATAGGATCCAGCGGATCAACATTAATGGTTGAAATTGGAATAAGCATTCCCTGAAGATAATCAAAAGAACTGTAAGGCTTTGAATTTCCCAGGGCTCTGACTGTTCCTACTTTTTTATCGGGAAGAGTATAATAATAATTCTTTTTCTCAGCAGAGGCATTTAATTCCGCTGTAAGTTTTGATTCATCAAGAACAAGAAGCCGGTAAGACCTGTAAAAATGACCTGTATAAAGGATTTTTCCGTCATTTTGCCGTACAGGATTGAAAATACCTCCCGACAAATCATCTTTATAAAGATTAAATTCTTCTGTTTCAAGGTTTAATTTTCCAAGACGCGGCATAGATCCGGGTTTTGTCCATGAAAACAGCAGTTCTTTGTTCTGGGCAGAATAACTCAAATCACGAATAACCATTTTTTCGTAAGGGAGTTTATATTCCTGTATCTCATTTTTCCCTACTTCTGTAACGATTATGGAATAATTCAAGCCTTCCTTTTTAACATATGCCATTCCGCCTTTGGAATTAGCCAGATCTACAAAATATGAAGGAGTTGTATTCAACGGCATATCAATTTTCTGCTTGTTTCGGACATTTACCTTCTTTCCGTTTTCTGTAAGTTCTATTTCCTTTACATCAATCCATTTTTGGCTGCTGGAAAAACCCATGCATACCAGATAGTATCTGTTACTTTTACAGATGACTGTGGCATCTGCGTAACCAGAACCTTCAACATCAATAGTTTTCTTTGTCTTGGTGTCATAAAGCTTTACTCTTCTCTGAACCGTAGGAGATCTTGTGTTGTAATAAGTTACAGCTATAAAGCGGTCGTCTGATGAAAGCTTTGCAGTATCAACATTCAGGCGAGTAAAGATTTTCTTTCCATTGTAAAAAACGCCATTCTGCTGTTTTTCCACCCACAAAGTTCCGTTGTCAGAAACAGAAAGACTCTGAAATAAAGGGCCGGCAAGATTTTTTGAAGAAAACTTTTCTGTTCCGGTAAAAAAATCAGTTACAAAGCCTGTATTAAGCGGATTATCTTCAATCTGCGGAACATAGCAATCATATTCGAACTGTTTCCAGGCTTTTTTCAATTCAATGCCATAAGCTTTTTTAAAGGCACCGCCAGCAAAATTTTCTCCGTTTACAAGAAAATACCACCAGCGCGAATACTTTTCGTATCCATATTTATTCTGAAGCCACTGATTAAAAGCACCGTTGAAATAATAAAAGCTACCATACGGAAAAACGGTTGCTCCGCCCTGAACATCATCATAAGCAGGAAACTCTTTTTCAAGTTTTGCCTGTTTTACTATATGCATGGAAAATTCGCTGTTCAGGCGCCCTTCTCCTGAAGAAGCTTCACTTGTCATTGTGGCACCTTCTGCAAGACCACTTGTAACTGTCAAAATTGAAGGACCAACAGGATCGCCAAAAACAGTTCCTATAAATTTCCAGAAACCGTTCTTCAGATTATACGTATAAGCGTGTGTCAGTTCATGACGGAAAAGAGAAAGAAGATCTTCCGAGAAAACAGCAAGATCATCAATTACTGCTGTATCATAAATTACAATTCGATTGTAAGGCCCGTTTGTGAAATACGCATTACATTCTTCTACGTTTGGAGTGAGAACAACAGGCATACGTACCTGAGGTTCATGTCCATAAAGCCCTGCAATCTCGTAATAAATAACATCTGCTTTTTCCGAAAGGATTGCTGCACTCTGTTCAGATTCCGGCGGATAAATAATATCAAACCACTGGGTTCTTACAACACGAATATCTTCAGATCCCCACAATACGCCCTGAGCCGCGTTGAGTGGGAAAAAGACAAAAAATAAAACTACAACAAAAACTAACTTTTGAAAAATCTGATTTTTATTCATAAAATCAGTTTATCAGTTAAAAAGCGGGATTTCAAATTTTCCCCGGGTAAATACAGGAATTTCCCCAAGAGGAGCTGCAGCTTTTACCATGCGGCCACCCTTATATTTCTTTCCTGTCACGGCTTCAATCCACTTTTCACCTTTTGGAAGTTCAGGAAGATAAACAGAACGGCTGTCCACACCTTCTTCAGTTACAGGAGCAACAAGAAGCTTTGGTCCAAACATGTACTCGTCTTCCACCATCCAGGCGCATTCGTCTTCTGCGAAATCAAAGAAAAGAGGTCTCATGACAGGAGCCCCTTCCTCGTGGGCAGATTTCATTACTTCTGTAATATATGGTTTAAGCCGGGCACGGAGCTGAAGAAGCGGTGCCAGCATTTCGTAAACTTCGTCGCCAAAGCTCCAGATTTCATTGTCCTGACCGCTTTCCATCTGCTTGATCTGATGGCCTCGGATTTCGTGAAATGGTTTTTCCAGAGTTTTGAATGGCGGACGTTCCCCGTGAAGCCGCATTACAGGACAGAAAACGCCCCAGGCAAACCAGCGCACAATAAGTTCACGGAAACTTTCGTTATGAATGTCGCCTCCAAGGAAACCGCCAATATCTGTTGTCCACCATGGAATGCCGGCTGTAGCCATAGAAAGCCCTGCCTGGAGGTTATCTCTAAGGGATTTAAAATCTGAATGAATGTCTCCGGACCAGCACACAGTTCCGTAGCGCTGACTTCCCGCCCAGGCGCAGCGGATAAGACTGATAGGATTTTCCACACCGCTTTCCTTAAGTCCGTCATACCAGCCTTGTGCATAATACTTTGGATAAATATTCGAACAGGTCATGGCAGGACCAAGTTTGTAGCCGAATTTTGTAAAGTCGTAGTTACCGTATTCAGGTTCCGCTTCATCAAGCCAGAAAAGTTCGATTCCTTTCTTGAAGTAGTTTTCCTTACATTTTTCCCAGACAAACTTGCGGGTTTCAGGATTTGTGGTATCAAAGAAAACAGTGTTTCCCATCCAGTCCATATTGAAGCCTTTGCCTTCTGTAAAACTGATGAGAAGTCCGTGTTCTTTCATGTAGTCATAGTTTTCTGAACGTTCATCGATTGTAGGCCATACAGAAACCATGAGTTTTACGTTCATGGCGGAAAGTTCTTTTACCATTGCTTCCGGATCTGGCCAGTCTTCTGGATCGAACTTAAAGTCGCCCTGACAGGTCCAGTGGAAGAAATCGATAACAATCACATCTAATGGAAGATTTCTTTTTTTGTATTCACGGGCAACAGCAAGAACTTCTTCCTGAGTTCTGTAACGCAGCTTGCACTGCCAGAAGCCCATAGCAAAATCAGGCATCATTGGAGTGAAGCCTGTAACCGATGCGTAATTCTTTTCGCATTCAAGGGGAGTGCCGCAGGTTACCCAGTAATCAATTTTGTCTGCCTGAGGACATGACCACACAGTTCCATTTGTTCCAAATGCTGCAGTTCCGATAGCAGGATTATTCCATAAGAAACCGTAGCCCCGGTTGGAAATTACAAAAGGAACGGAAGCCTGACTGTTTCTCTGAGCCAGTTCCCACACTCCGCCTTTTTTGTCCAGGTGAGAATCCTGATACTGTCCCATACCGAAAAGTTTTTCATTGTCGTAGGCTTCAAAGCGGGCATTAATCAAATTGTCATCTGAATCTTTATTCTTGAAGACTTCGCGCCCCATTGTGTTCAGAGGAGCGCAGTAACGGTCGATGCGCCAGCGATTCCGCCACTGTTCTTCCAGAAGAAGTTTTGGTTCTGTGGAGGCGTTGCATTGCTCCCCACGCGAAACGGCGTCATGGGCGGCCAGGGCGTCATGGGCGGTGGAGGCGTCATGGGCAGTGGCCCCCAAATCCCAGAATGAAATCCATCCTTCAAAGTTCACCCGGACCTGCATACGTCCGTTTGTAAGGGAGGCTTCCTGAAATGTTTGGATATGACTTTCCGGATTTTCATAGTGAACGTGCCAGGGTTCAGAAACTTTTACATCTTCAATTAATATAGAAGAATCTGTTACATCTGGAGTTGTATCCAGAGCCCAGTCGTGAACAGGCCTATCACCTTCTTTCATAACGCGGACACGAACAGAATCTTTTCCCCAGGCTTCAATCCAGGTTTCAAGACCACAGTGATTTATTACAAGTTTGTTACCGTCTTTTTTAAACATAAAAAACCTTCCTTTTTCTATTTATAACTGTAACACAGAAAAGGAAGGTTGTAACTTTTGTTTTTTTTACGGAAAGGTGTGATTTTTGTGATAAAATGAAGATAAAGGTTTTATAGCAAAACAATATTTTGTGAGATCAAATCACATTTACTTTATTCAGTAGATTTAAAAAAGGAAATTAAAGATGTTAGCATGGATTAGAAAATTTAATTTAAAAAAAGCTGGATGGATCAGTGCATCGGTTGGTGGAATAAATATTGTGGTGCACTTATTAGTAATCGCAAGTATCATTCCTTATTTATGGGTAAATGGAGGCAGAACAGAATCACTTGAAGCTGCTCGCCAATTATCTACCAGTTCCATAATCATGACAGTTATAAACATTTTAATCGCGCTGATTGCCAGTCAAATCATACCTGTAAAACTTAATCGATTTTTTGGAATAGTACTTTCTGCTTTTTTAATTGTCACACTTCCTTTGACTTTAGTAGGAGTAGTCCAGCAGTTTTTGGGAACAACATTTGAAAAATGCGTTATGAGTATTGTGACAATTATAGGATTTTGCTCTGACACAAGAATAGCCTTTGAAAAACGATGGTAATTTTTATTCCGCCAAACAGAAATTTAGCGGGGGAAGGGAATCCTGTTGATGTACGAATTGTTTATGAAACTACAGGAAATTATCTCAAAATTGAAGATACAGTTGCAAATACAGACATAATTTTTTCCTTAAATATTTTAAAATATAATACAATAAGAAATAATGGAAATGAAGAAACAAAATTTGATATTTCGATGATTGTTGAGAATGGAGTTGATTCAAATAATCCAGAAAAATACGGAATGTTTGCTGATGCTGCATTAGCTTCTGAATTATCTATTTTGATAAAGATAAAGGATTCCCCCATATTTCTAACAAGCCAAGCTGATGCTAATGAAGGTAACAGTATTACATTTATTACTCCTAGAGCAAATACAGCTTCATTGTCGATAGATTTATATGTAATCGCAATAAATAAACATAACATTACAGATACATTCAATTATGAGGTAAATTTCAAATGAAAAAATCGTTCCTTTTAGTATTCATAATATTTTTTTTACCAAATATTTTTGCAAATGAAACAAAAAATAAAAATCAATATCATTATTATCTTGACGAAGGAACTAATATATATGCGATAAAAGATGGAACTATTTTGTCGTATGGCTATGATGTTGAGCAGGGAAATTTTCTTGAAATACAATATCCATGTTTATCAATGACTGTTAGATATTGTCATCTGAAAAAATTTTTCTATTTTAAGAATAATCAAGTTTTTGAAGGCAACCTGATAGGCAAATCAGGATATACAGGGGCAATTAATGAACCAGAATTAATGCTTCTAGTAAATATAGATGAAAGTTTTATTTCAAATCCGTTAGAAAATCTAGAGAACTCTTCCCCCGACAAATAACAATTTGCGTGGATACCGCTTTTATTTGTGAAATTTCCAGAAAATAAACTGCATTTTCAGCAAGAATTACGATAAAAAGGCCTGGTTTTTGCCAATAAGTTTATTGGTTGATTTTGCGGATACGGATTTATACATAGTCATGGTATAATTTTGATATAAAAAGTTGATTATCCAGATCAACAGAAATTTAGCGGGATATTTTTTATATGTATCCTATTTGTTCTTTGAAAAAAAAGGATTTAGAAATGAAAGGTCAATATTTAAAAGTTAAAGAACCATTTAATATGGGTTCAATGTGGCAAAAATTTATTTTAATGAAGAATTACTATATTTTAGGTCTTTTACTACTTGGATTTATAGGTGGACTAATTTCATTAGTACCTGAACTATGGCGTACAATAGAAATGTCAAATATTAGTTTTGAATATCAGGGAAAATTTTCTAAAATAGAGTCAGGAGAAACAGATAGTATTTCATATGAAAGTTATGGAAAAGATAGATATGGGAAATATGCAAGCTATTATCTGTTAGAAATAAAAGATAAAGAAGTTCATGTTGAAAATGTATTTGGAAATTTGTTGGAACAATCTTTATCAAATTTAAATGCTAAAAAAATAGATTATTCTGCTATCGAGTATTATTCCAATGCAATTATTATAAAGCCTAAATATTTAATAAATGGTAAAGAGTTTATAGGATATGGTTTCTTATATACCAAAGATTCTAAATCTGACATTCTGTTCTTTTTACCATATGAATCAAGTTATTCAGAAAAAACATTAGAAAGAATTCTAAATTCTATAAAAGAAAAAACAAATAATATATAGATACTAATTATATACAGGTCTCAAAACAGACTGTTAGTAGGAGCTTTATTGTATAGCCAAAAAAGCTAATTCCCTTACAAATATGAATTGTTCTAAAAAGTAAGTGTTATAAAGAAAACAATCCCATTTTTGTTGATTTAATGCAATACTAATGTTAAATTAATACCAAAGTATGTAAAAGTATGGAGGTTTAATATGACATCATCATTAGTTCAGGTAAAAGTCGATACAGATGTAAAAGAAGATGTTTCAAGAATTTACGAAAATCTTGGATTGGATCTTCCTACTGCAATCAGGATATTTATTAAGAAGAGTATTGCTGTTGGTGGACTTCCTTTTGAGCTTAGGGAAGAAAACAGTCGATGGGATGTTTACAGTAAAGCCCGTAAAATCATACAGGATAATAATGTTCCGGAAATGACACTAGATGAAATCAATGCAGAAATCAACGAGGCTCGTAAAGAGGCTTAAATGAAAAAGTATGTTGTTGTAGATACTAACGTATTGGTTTCAGCCTTGATAACAAGAAATGAATCTTCTCCGACAGTAAAAATTCTTAGATACATAGCAGATAATAAAATAATTCCTGTTTTTTCAGAAGAAATTATTAGGGAATATAATGAAGTACTTCATAGGGCAAAGTTTAAACTTCCAGATGAAATAATTATCAATTTATTGAATGATATTATAAAATATGGTTATGAAGTAAAAGAAACTGTAAAAGTCGAAGAATCAATGCCTGATCCAAAGGATATTAATTTTTATGCGGTGACTCTAACTACCTCGGATAAAGAAAGTGTTCTTGTAACCGGAAATAGTAAGCATTTTCCTGTAAAACCTTTTGTAGTAAGCCCAGCAGAATTAATAAATTTAATGGAAAAATAAGAATTGTAATTTTTCCCCCATCAATACCAATTGATCTTAATTCTCATGCCTTTTTATAATTTCAGGCTGAAAGGTGTGAGTTTTCTGAGATTTTTCAATTTTCTACTTAATTATGAGCATGGTATAATTTATTATGCATGCAAACAGAAATTAGTCGGGGTAATGTATAGAAGGAAAACTTTTGAATCAAAGTTTAAAAATGACAGCTTAGATTTATATGTTTTGTCTGTTTATCAAAGGAAATCGTAATACAAAAATTGACGAAATCTACCTAGTGTATTACATTGTAGTAAGAGGCATTAAATATGACTACAATTTCTGCAAAAATTGACAATAATGATAAAACAACTTTTGAAAAAATCTGTGATTCTATGGGAATCAATATTTCTTCAGCAATAAATGCATTTGTAAAAGCTACAATCAGAGAAAATGGTATGCCATTTGCATTAAAAGCATCTGAAGATCCTTATGTTTATTCCGAAGAAAACATGAAATATTTACGTGAAAGCATAAATCAGATTGAATCAGGAAAAGGTCAGGCTCATGAATTGAAGGATTCTTTATAGATGATAAAAATTTGGTCTGATTTAGCTTGGAATGATTATTTAGATTTTTTCAAAAATCATCAGAAAGATTTAATTAAAAGCACTCATGATTTAATAAAGGATATTGAAAGAAATGGTGCTGATAAAGGTAAAGGTCAGCCTGAACAATTAAAACATGAATTGTCTGGATATTATAGCCGCAGAATTGATCAGAAAAATCGTCTTGTTTACAAAGTTGAAAATGATAAATTGTATATAGTTCAGTGCGGTACTCATTATCAACAGTAAGATATTTTCTTCCGACAAATAATCTTTATCCACCCTAAAGCAGGCGTTGCGGGCGGCGACTGAGCCCGCTGGGGTGGGTGTGCCGAAAACGAAAAAGCCTGCGGTAAGTGAAACTTACTGCAGGCTTTCGGTTGAGGCCAGGGAGGGGGCTCCCTCCCTACAAAAAAAATTAATATCTTTTCAAAACGCTTGGTTCTTCGCCGAAGCAGCGGATGCGGATTTCAGGAAGTGCAGGAAGAACTGTGTAGTCGTTTGTCATCCAGTCACCGTTTGTTGTATCAGGATCGCCGCTTTCAGGATGGTTCATGCCGTCTTTTGGAGGACAGTAAAGATGAAGCTTCATGTCGGCTTTTCCGCTCAGTGGATTTTCAAAGAAGTAGCTCATCATATCCACAAAAGGAACTCCAGGCTTTTTATAGAACCAGTAACCGCCCAGTTCCAGAACCAGGTTCATGTCTTTAAGTTCGTCCTTGAAATATGCTTCGCAGAAACAAGGGTTTGATTCAAAGTGCAATGGGATTTCGATACCTTCTGCGTCTTCTGCTCCACCCCAGCGGAGTTTTGCAGGCAGTTCAATTTCTCCGGCAGCAACAGCTTTTGTGCTGAAGAAATCTTTATGGGCTTCCTTACGGTAAGCGCCAAGCAGTGGCTGTTCAATTCCAACTTCAGGATTGTTAGGGTCTGTTACTTCACAGCCAAGGCGTCCGTCATCGCGGAACTGGTACATGGTGAAAGCGCTGAGCCATTTTTCATCGTCCTGTTCCAGGCGTTCCATAAAGTGGCGCATCATGTTTGCCTGTTCCCAGGCGCCTGTAACGTCACCGTCGCCGTTCAGTTCTGAAAGAACAAAAGGTTTGTCCTGGCCTGTGATTTCGCGCAGGCGCATAAGAGTTCCCTTTGCTTTTTCGTAAACTTCGTCTACGTCGTAGCAGGCATGTGTAATGGCCAGGTTTTCTTTTTCTGCAATGTCATTTGGCCATCCCCAGTGAAGGGAAAGATACTGGTCACCAGACCAGATGTCTGCAACTTTGTGTGCTTCCAGGAAAATGTCTTCCATTTCTACTTTGCCTGTTTCCTTCTGGAACATACCGGCACAAAGAATGATTTTTACGTTTGGAGCATATTCATGAATAATGTTTGCAAAACGAACGAAGAAATCAGCCAGTTCCTGATAAGTTGCACGCTTATTGAAACAGAACCATGAACCTGTACATTCATGATTTACGCGAAGAAGAAGGCGTCCGTAGGAACGGAGGTCTTTTGCCACTTCGATAAGATATTCGTCTTCCAGGTGAGGATCGATTGTCATTGTAAGAACAACATCCATACCGTGCTGACGGATATCCTTCATATAACAGAAAGGTTCAGCGTTTCTGTCGCCGTTTTTCCCGCCCTGATAAGGGAAATAATCTTCATAAGGGAAGTTCCATGCTCCTCCTGCTTTATTTTCAGGCAGAGCAACACTTACACGCTGTGGCCATTCCTTATCATGAGGATAATATGTATACATCAACGAAATTCCACGGTGTACCTTGCGCATTTTCTGTAAAAGGTAATCCTGATTAACATAAAGACCGCGTTCGCTTCCGTCACCCATATCCAGCGCACATGAGGCTGGTGTCAAATTCACTTTAGTAGCTTTCATAATTATCACTATAAACGATAGGAATAAAAATTTAATATCAAATTTTTACAAAAAATACCTTAAATTTTGGATTCCGTGCATTAATTATCTATAAAATCGTTATACTCTCGGGATTTGTTTGACTTATTCAGTGAATTTTACGATACTTAAATATATGAGTACATCAAATAAATTTACTATTGTGCGTGTAATTGCAGCACCTGTTGTTTTTCTTCTATATTTCATTCCTATCTGGACAGGCAAATTTGCCGCCGCATCAATGATTATTCTGCTTCCATTCCTTGTTTTTGCAGAAATCACTGACGGACTGGACGGCCACTATGCCAGAAAGCACAATGAAGTAAGTGATTTCGGAAAGGTTTTTGATCCTTTCGCCGATGTAATCCTTCACCTTTCATCATTCTGCTGTCTTATGTTCAGCATGAGCCGTGAACTTCCAATGGCAGGTTATATGCCGGCCTTTATTTTTATCCTGATTTTTTATCGTGAACTTACAATGACCTTCCTGAGAATGGTTGCCGTAATGCAGGGAACTGCAATTGCAGCAAGAAAAGGCGGAAAACTCAAAACTGTAATATACATTGTTTCGGCCTTCTACGGTTTCTTCCTTGAAACTCTGGTAAGATGCGGAGTGACAGTTCAATATCACACAATGAAAACAATGTGGGGGGTAGGAATCGGGCTTTTTGCTGTGTGTCTGATTCTTTGCTACGTTTCTTTCGTAGATTACCTTATTGCTTTCAAACCTGTATTCAAATCAATTAATAATAAAAAATAAAAACGGGAAACAATGACTGTTTTAAAAGAACAACTTACATGGAAAGGACGCTGCCTGGATTCGGACGGCGTCCGATTTTTTAACTGGACTGCTTCAAGTTTTGAATTTGCCTTCACTGGTAAAAAAGCTGTTGCAAAAATCGTAAGCGATCCTGAAAACTGGACCAAAGAAAACCTTGGCTGGATTGGGATTTTTATTTCTGACTTAGACCAGGATTATGCCCTTCAGGCAGACAGCCGTATTGAACTTTCACAGAAAGAAAACGACTGCGTCCTTTTTGAAAGCGATACAGAAAAAACCGTAAAAATCCGTGTAATGAAAATTTCAGAAGATGCATTTGGTATGGCAGGCTTTACTGGTCTTGAAATTGACGGCCACCTTGAATCTTTACCTGAACATAAATATGACCTGAAGCTGGAATACATTGGAGATTCCATTACCTGCGGTTACGGAATTGACGGGGTCTGGGAAAAAGACAATTTCCGAACTGATATTGAAAGAGCCGACAAAGGCTATGCTTACCTTACCGCAAGAAAACTCAACGCCGATTACAACATGATTTCCTGGAGCGGCATCGGACTTTCTTCAACTTACGTTGACCCTTCAATTGAACTTCCAGACAATAACTGGACCATGCCACGCACCTGGCCATACACAGATAAAAGTGCTTCCATCAGACTGAAGAAAGATCCTGAAGTCTGGGATGCTTCAAGATACAAACCTGATTTTGTAATCATAAACCTGGGAACCAATGACCAGAGCTGGACCCGTGACAAAGAAGAAAGAACTCTGACTTTCATCAATCTTTACCGCGGACTTCTGGAAGAAGTGCACCGCCGTTCACCGGACGCAAAGATTGTCTGCTGCCTTGGTGTTATGGGACAGCTTTTATGTTCTGCAGTTGAAGACGCCGTGAAAGCTTTTAGCAAGGAATTTCCTTCGGCACAAATCAAAACCCTCACCTTCCCTGTACAGGAAGAAAGTGACGGCATAGCTGCAGACTGGCACCCGAGCGCCGTAACTCATGAAAAGATGGCTGTGCAGCTCAGCGAGTTCATAAGAAAGTTTTAAGCTAGGATTAAATCAAATAACTTTGTTTATATACGTTTAATGAATTACTCCCAGTCACAAAAATGGGTATTGCCGACCGCTCAATATTTCGCTTCATGTGAAGCGGGTCAAAGAAACTATTCAGCCCCGCTTCAAATGCTCGGCATACACCATTTTCTGTTCCTTCGCGTAATTCATTAAAACAAAGATATTTATTTGATTTAATCCTGCTTTTAAAAAACTTACGCAAGGGAACAAAACGGCCGTCAGGAAAGTCTGCAGACCGGCTTGATAGTTTCCTTGCCGGGCTGCAACTTAGCGACGCTAGCTAGCGTTCCAGACGGTCGTGATTGTGACCGGGAGTAAGTTTTTTAGAGGTCACAAATAATCAAAAAAATATATTTGATTTATAGCTACTACTTTCCAACGCAGAAGTTGGCGAAGATGCTGCCGAGGACGTCGTCAGGGGTGACGTCGCCGGTTACAACTCCAAGGGCGTCCAGACAGTCTTCCAGATCCTGAACTACAGCATCCAAAGTATAATTGTCGGCGGCTGAAACCAGGGCGTGTTCAACACATTCCAGTGCTTCGGCCACGGCTTCCTTCTGACGTTCTGAACCAAGACCAGCCTGGCTGCGTTCTGTAGAAAGTCCTGAAGTAAGTATTGATTTTACAGCCTTATAAAGAGCATCGAAACCGCTTCCCTTTTTTGAACTGATGGAAACCTGTCCACGGTATTCAGGAATTTTTCCTTCAAGAGATTCCCCGTTTTTCAGACACAGGGCTTTGTCACAGGCCATAAATCCTGAAACATCACTTTTGGTCCATACCAGAAGCAAAGGTTCCTTACAGTTTTCTAAGAAAAGTGCATCGTCTTCTGTAAGACCAGTATTTGAATCTACCAGATACAAAACCACGTCGGCATCTGTGGAAAGATTTTTTGTAATCTCTACACCCTGAGCTTCAATTACATCTTCAGTTTCACGGAGTCCTGCTGTATCAAAAAGTCGAACCGGAATTCCGTCAAAGCTTGCCCAGCTTTCCAGAAAGTCGCGGGTAGTTCCTTCTATGTCAGAAACAATTGCACGTTCTTCCTTTAAGATCGCATTGAATAAAGAAGATTTACCGGCGTTTGTGCGGCCACAGAGAACTACGCGGGCACCGTCCTGATAAAGCTTTTCACCTTTCCATGAATCCACCAGTTCCTGAAGCCGGTCTCTGGCCGCCTTAATATCTGACGAATCAAAGGCATCTGCAATTGTTTCTTCGTCCTCAGGGTATTCAATTTCAACTTCAATGGCGGCCAATGTATCTATGATAAGTTTTTTGATTGAATCAATTTCTTCGTATAACGATCCAGCCAGACGGCCTGCGGCACGGCCACGGGAAGCGTCTGTATGGGAATCGATAATCTCTTTTACCGCTTCGGCTTTTGTTAAATCGGTTTTTCCGTTTATATAAGCGCGGAAAGTGTATTCACCACGTTCTGCCTGACGGAAACCGCTTTTCAGCATAAGGGTCTGAACAGCCGTTACAACTGCCGGACCGCCGTGACAGAAAATCTCACACATATCTTCGCCCGTAAAACTTTTTGGCGCACGGTAAACTGCGACCATTACTTCGTCCACAAGGGCATCACCGTCTTTTATCCAGCCATAAACAATTGTGTTTCCGGCAGCTTCAAGAAGACGCTTTGGAGAAGAGAAAACGCGGGATACTAAAGTGATGCAGTCCTTACCTGAAACGCGGACAATACCTAAAGCGGCAGGAGCCAGGGCTGTTGCAATGGAAGAAATAGGTTCTTCGGGTGTGTATTGAGAATTATTCATAGAAAGAATACTATTATAAATAGCATTTTTATGAAAGTTATTGATTTTTTCAGAATCATCTCGATTCTTCTCGCCATCGTTGGGCTTACATTTATTATCCCGATTATCGTTGCTCTGGTTTACGCCGAATATTCCGTAATTCCTTCATTTGCAATTCCAATGGCAGCAGGCATTCTACTGTTCATGATTTTCTTTTTCCCATTCAGAAACAGAAAAATAAATCTTTCTACCCGCTCAACTTTTGTTGTTGTTGCAGGCGCCTGGATTTTTGCTTCCATTATGGGAGCCATTCCTCTTTATTATTCCGGCTGCGGCATTTCCCTGACAAACGCAGTTTTTGAAAGCATCTCCGGATTCACCACAACTGGGGCTACTGTAATTGACGATGTTGAAGCTCTGCCAAGAGCAATCAATATGTGGAGATGTATGACACACTGGCTTGGCGGTATGGGAATTGTAACTCTGACAGTTGCCCTTCTGCCTCTCCTTGGAGTTGGTGGATTCCAGCTGATTAAGGCAGAAACTACAGGACCTGAAAAAGGAAAAGTTACTGCAAAAATCACTACAACCGCTAAAGCCCTGTGGATTATTTATCTTTCCTTTACAATTGTAGAAGCCATTCTTCTGAAAGTTTTCGGAATGGATTGGTTCGATGCTCTGGCCCATGCCTTCAGTACATTGGGTACCGGAGGATTTTCTACAAAGAACACCAGCATCGCCTACTACAATTCTGCCGCTATTGATATAACCATTACTGTTTTCATGTTTCTGGCCGGAATCAACTTCAGCCTTTTCTATTATCTTTTCACAAGAAAAACAGAAGAAATCACATCAAACTCAGAATTCAAAAGTTACATCGGGCTTTTCACTTTCCTGGTAATTGCAACAGCACTCTGTCTGCTTCCACAGTATCCGAACTTTTTTACAGCCCTGCGCTATTCGTCATTCCAGATTGCATCCCTGACTTCTACAACAGGTTTCGGAACTTCTGACTTTACTCTGTGGCCGGTACCAGCCCAGCTGTTCTGTTTTATGGTTTTCTTTGTTGGTGGAAGTTCAGGATCTACTTCCGGCGGTGTAAAAGTTGTGCGCTGGGTAATTCTTTTCAAACAGGCAGGAAATGAAATCCGCCGCATGCTCCACCCTCACGGAATTTTTACTGTACGCCTTAACGGGAAACCAGGCCGCAAAGATGTTGTTTTTAACGTTGCAGCTTTCTTCTTTGTTTATCTGCTTCTGGTTGTACTCACAACTTTTATAGGATGTTTCGGAAATCTTGATTTGTGGTCGTCTTTCACAGGCGCCCTTTCTATGGTAGGAAATGTAGGTCCGGGATTCGGTCAGCTGGGACCAAGCAACACATACAGTTTCCTTCCGTCCTTCCTTAAATGGTGGTATTGTTTCGCCATGCTGGCAGGACGTCTGGAACTGTACACTATGCTGATATTCTTTGTTCCAGCGTACTGGAAGAAATAACTTAAATCAGAAAAATATTATTTTCTTTCAGTGCCGCGGGACCATGCAAGATCGTCCCGTTCCAGTACCTGAATTAATGGAGCTGTAAGTTCCATAGTGATTGGGAAATTCTCTTTAAGAAGAAGATGAGTTTCCCCATCCATTTCACAAAGCACTGGTTTGTCATAATTCATAACAACTTTTGTTGCATTAAAAGTTGAAGCAAGATTTGTTTCAACGTAAGAACCATCTGTGAATTTTCCGTTCTTAGCAACCATTGTAAGTACATCCAGTTTGCGGACAAAAGCTGCATTTTCCTCAACTGGGAAAACTTTCTTTCCGCCACCAAAAGTTCTGTGCCCTGAAACGCCAAAAGTCATCATTTCAAAAGCTGATTCAACTTTTCCAATCAGTTCATCACCATTGTAAAATTCAGTTACAGCAGGCTCTGGTGGGAATGCGTTGTTATAATTAAGAGTAGCAAAATCAACCATAAGCTGATAATGATTACCAGGGTGTTTTGATTTTACTTCATTTGTCTTCCAGCAAACAAAAGCATCAAGCCCGATTCCGGCAACATTGAATGCATACCATGGAGCTTTATCCTCAGCATTTCCGTAATCAGCAGGATTTTTTCCCGCTTCCTTAATACCTTCTTCTGTTGCTTCGCCGTTCAAAGCAAGTTTTACTGCACGGGCATTTGCAAAGTGAAGAGGCTGTTCAAGCATATCAAGAGATTCTTCAAAAATATGTCCGTCAGTACCATCATTTCCAGTTCCAAGCGGAAGACGGAAAACAACGATATTATCAAAAACAACTTTTCTATTTTCTTCTGATTCCTGAGCCCACTTAGTAAGACCTGTCTGAACTTCAAGAGAAGTACCATCACCGCCGGCTGTTACAATTACTGTAAGAATGCCACTAGCAACTTTTGCTTTTTCAGCAATTTCCGAAGCAATCTTTACGGCATGCCCGCAGCATTCTGTAATTATAAGTTCTGATTCGCAGGATTTAGTTACAGCTGTTTTTCCCTCAGCTTTATTAAGTGCTGCATCCAGAAGTTTTTTATTTTTTTCAGATTCTTTTTTCTGTGTAAAACCACCTGCATATTTATTTGCAACCACAGTGATTTTTAATTCTTTTCCTGTGAAAACAGAATTCACAGATAATAATTTTGAAATTCCTTCACAAAGGTTTTCAGGAGACAATAATTCTGCCATTTATTTTTCCCTCTCTTTATTTATCGGTAAGAAATCCGTCAATGGCAAGTTTTATTGATTCCTTTACCATTTCTATATTTTTCTGTCCCAGAACTGTTACGCGGAAAATTGCGGATTCTATAAGACTGTAAAGTGCTTCATTCATATTACGAACATTCAGATCTTTAAACTCGTTATTCTTAATTCCCATAATCAGAATGTGATTTAAAACATGACGGATTCTGATTACACGGTGATTAACCCGGTCGTTAGCACTTTCCCCGGATTTTTCCAGCTGAATAAGATATATCTGAAGAACATGGAAAAGTTTGCGGTTTTCCTGGATCGCCTCAATAACCACATCCAGAGTTTTTCTCAAAGTTGCTTCAGCATTATTTGAAGAATCATTGAGGATTTCTTCAATGGCAAGTTCAACACCTGTAAGGAGTTGTTTTATACTCCACAGAAAGATTTCATTTTTATTGCGGAAGTAAATGTAAAGAGTTGTTCTTGTAATTCCACAGCGGTCTGCAATTTTCTGGAAAGTTACATCTTCGTATCCTTCATCAATGAATACATCAAGAGACTTCTGCAGAATTTCCTGCTTGCGTTTTTCATGTTCAACTACGATTGCCATCTGTTACCTCTTTTCACTTTTAAAATTTTTCTGGACCGCGATTTTCATTACGGGCAGAACGGTTATCCCTGTCCCGGCGTTCTGTTCTTGCTGAACGGTCACTACGCCTTTCTGAGCGGTCAAATCTTTCTGCTCTTGCCGGACGTTCTCCTGCCGGGCGATCACTGCGACGGGCCGGACGTTCGTCACGGCGTCCCGGGCGGTCCTTATGTTCAAAACGTTCTATGCGCTCGCCACGTCCTTCGGAACGGCGTTCTGTGCGCTCGCCGCCATCCCGCTGAGGCTTATTTACACGGCGGTCTTCACCGTCTCTGCGGACAGTTTCACCTGGTTTAAATTCGTAGAACTTTGTATCCAGGTTTCCGGCTTTAAAAGACTTAATCACATTTGCTTTATGTTCAAAGCTTTCTTCAAAATATTCAGCGGCAGTTACGATACCTAAATCCCAACCAGGGAAAGCTGTAAGAAGTCCGCTCATATTTTTATAAAGTTCGCGGGTCTGTTCTTCATCCAGAAGACGCTCACCATATGGAGGGTTACAGATAAGAAGTCCGCTTTCATAAGGAGCTGCCAGATCCGCAAAATCTGACTGAATGAAATCAGGACGAGGAACATGGAAACTTTTATCTACCATGTGGAGAGCACGTCCTGCCATAACGCAGGCGTATTCAGCATTTTTCTTGGCACGGTTTACAGCGGCAGGATCAATGTCACTTCCGGTTACACGAACTTCAACGTCTGTGCGGATAAGTTCGGCTTCAGCCCGTTTAAGTTCTTCGGCACGGCGGGCATCAAAAATCGGAAGATTTTCCAGCGCGAAACGACGTCCGAATCCTGGAGCAATATTAAACGCATAAAGAGTTGCTTCAATGGCAATTGTTCCTGAGCCACAGAACGGATCGTGAAGCGGAGTCTTACGGCGCCACATCATTTCCTGAAGCAGGATTGCTGCTGTGGTTTCACGGAGAGGTGCAATACCACCGTCTGTTCTGTAACCACGCTTATGTAACGGAAGTCCGGAAAGATCCAGAAGAATCAGAGCTTTGTCTTCGTCCATGTAAACACGAACGTCTACCTGCTCACCTGTTTCTGGCATGGAACGCATATGCCATACATCACCCAGTTTTGAGTAAATGGCTTTCTGGATCATGCCCTGAATGGAATGTTCTGAATTAAGTCTGCTTTTATAAACACGTACTTTATCAATTACAACCCGGGAATCTTTCTTTAAGAAATCCTGCCAGGCTACAGCGTAACAGCCGTCGTAAAGTTCATCAAAATTCGAAGCATTGTATTCTGCCATCTGCAGATAAACGCGGTCAGCAGTGCGAAGACAAAGATTTGAGCGGAAAAGGGCATCGTCATCGCCGTAAAAAGTTACGCGGCCAGGACGATTGCCTGCAAGTTTGTATCCCAGGTGTTTGATTTCATTGCCCAGGATTTTTTCAGCGCCAACTGCGCACAATGCTACCAGTATATTCATGCTGCCATTGTAACATTGTGACAAAAAAAGTAAAAGTGTAAGGATTTTTAATGTAGGATAAAATCAAATACATTTGTTTATTAGTTTAATGAATTACTCCCAGTCCGCACAAGGCAAAGTTTTCGTAAAACTTTATTCCTACGGAGAATGTCACACCGATTCGGTTTTGCTAACGCAAAACCTTTGTAAAAGTGATATAACCGGTTTAGTCGTATATGTTCGTGTATTAAATAGAATTTTAGAAATGGCTGTTTGCAGTAAGTTAACTTCCTGACAGAAAGAAATCCTGCTTAAAAATCCATTCTAAAAAAAATAAATTCCCATACAAACAGATTTCCCCACAGCTCGTTAGAGCGTTGCGTTAGCTGCCATTACCCCTACATTTCAATCGGTGTGACAACCTAGCCTCCGCGGCGCAGCAGGAACTATTTGATTTAATCCTACATTTTTTATTTCTAGTAGTGAGGTGGTTTGCGGTTGGGGATATCGCCTTCCATGTTGTCGTAAACGTCTTTCAGTTTCTGGGAAAGGATCTGATTGTCGTGCTTAAGTTTTTCAATTTCTTCTGCCTGCTTTACGGCAACTTCCTGAATCTGATTCACAAAGTCTTCCATGTAAGCAAGCTTAATTTCTATGTTTGTAATTCGTTCTTCCATTTTTATACCGCAATCCACTTAGGTAGATTATAATTTTACAGGTTTTCCTGTCAGCAAAATTCTTAAGTTCAGTTTAACGTAAGCGCAGATTTCACGCAAATAAGCCATTGGCAAATGAAACACAGGAGTCCTGCATCCTACTCCTGTAACATTTTCAAATCCCATACGATGGGCCAGCCGTTGTGAGCGGCGAAGATGATACCGGCTTGAAACCAGAACCACAGGGGAATCAAGAACTTCCCGGGTTGTAAGTCCCAGTGCTGATTTTAGAACTTCAGTTCCTTTCTGAAGATTCTGAATTGTATCCAGAGCCTGGTCTTCCACAAAAATCCTGTCTTCGCTGATTCCAAGCTTTACAAGCTGTCGCTTAAGTTCAGGAGCTTCCGGATAAGGCAGCCATTTCAAAGTTCCGCCTGTTACCACGCAAAATGCATCTTCATTCAGTTTCATGTATTCCGCAGTTTTTCGAACCCTCAGCATAACAGGTTTAGGAAGCTTTCCGTTTTTATCTATACCGCCACCAAGAAGAAAAACATAGACCTGGTGACCGTCAGAAAATTCAGATTCAATTTCCGTCTCTCCTGCTTCACAGGCCAGTTCTTCCAGATTAAGAATCCGTGGAGTTAAAATAAAAATCAGATTCACCAGAGCAATCAATCCGCATACTCCAGTAAAAATGAGAATGACACGCTTCCACTTTTTCTGAATGCGACTCCAGAAAGAATAGCCGTGCTTAAGCCTATACACCGAAAGCCATATAAGAAATATTCCTGCCACCGCCCAGATATTACAGAAAGATGTAAGAATATCCATGAACGTTCCAGGACTTAAAATATGAAGCACTACGGTATAAATTATAAAAAGATTTCCTGCAACAAATTCTAAAGCAATCATTTTTCTATTACTGAAAATTAGCAGTATTCTCCATATTCACAGCCAACATTTTTTACATCGATGTCGTCTATAAGTTCCAGTCCGTTTTCCGCCTTACGGTTCTTCTTATAAAGCTTTACATTACCCCAGCCGTTTCCACCGTTCCATAACTGATTGTGACGTTTCTTTCCGTCCGGTGATTCATAATTTACAAAAAGCATATCTTTTTTCAGACAATGGATTTCAGTTTTCATAACTGATTTTCTGTTGGACTGTTCCACATTCCAGATTACTTCCTGATATTCTTCGCGGAAAGTAAATTTTGTTTTTGTGTGAGTCCAGAATTTTGAAAAGTTGTATTCGTAAGGCTTTCCTTCATACCAGAAAGCGCTGAGAAGTTTCCGCTTAAGAGGAACACCGAAAACTTTTGGGCATCCACCGCCAATATCAAAAACAGAATCTTCCAGTTTATTTCCCGTAACATTACTTGTCAGATTATTTGAAGAAAGCCAAACCCATGGACTTGTAAAATTGCTTCCCCAGTTTTTATCTGAGTAGCCGTAAGAGGTTTCAGGTTTCACAATATAAGTGCGTCCCTGATATTTTACAGTTCCTGAAACCACAGTCTTCATACCTTCTGCGTGCCAGTACATTTCAAAAGCCTTTAACGCACGGAAAAGCCAGCCGGCTCCATAGCCTACATTGAATGCAACTTTCTTTTCCAGTTTAAGATTCCATTCCATGGTTCCGTCGTCGCACATCCATTCAGGGTGCTTGCGGACATCGCCTTCTGAAAGATGAATTGAGCCCCGGAGTTCTGTATCGCTGCAGTAACAGTCTGCGGCTTCTACTGAGTAAGGCGCTTTTTTATGAACCTTCACTTCTTTCCATGAGAAAAAACGGTGAAGCTGACGTTTATCTTTTCCCCAGCTTCCGGCTTTTACCATAAGGTACGAAGGTCTGATTTTATTTTTCTGATTTTCTGGCAGCTGCCCTAAAGTTGGAACCGGACGAGCAAGCAGCGGATTACATGTAAAAAACTCAACAAAGAAAGGACGTTCCTCACCAGTTTCTTCGTCTACCGCAGTAAAAGAATGCCACCACCAGTCGTAGCCTTTACGGGTAAATTTTCCTGTCAGCATAAACTGATTTCGTTTTAAGTCTGATTTATTAAAATGTGCCATAAATAAAATATAACATAAAAATTGAAAGGGTGTAATTTCCTGTTATTTCACAATGACACTTTTTCAAATATTGTCATAATGCACAAAGCATACTATTATTAAAATATGAAAACATATACTTCACTTATCGTTCGCCCATACGAAATTGACTCATACAATCACGTAAACAATGCCGTTTACCAGAACTACCTGGAATATGCCCGCATGGATATGCTCCATCAGCTGGGATTCAAATACAAGGAATTCTATGAAGCAGGTTACTTTCTTTATGTAACCCATGTAGACCTGTATTACAAATCTTCAGCAGTACAGGATGATGAACTGATCATTGAATGTGAGATGACAAAAGTTGGATTCATCAGCGGAACAATCCATCAGATTATGCGTAAGAAAGACGGAACAGTCTGTGTTGAAGCAGACGTTGACTGGGCATGTGTAAGCGCCGCAAATCACCGCCCTTGCAAGATTCCAGAAGAGTTCATGGTTGATGAACTGAGAATGAAAAAATAAGGAAACTGCCAGCGATGGGAGCCCCTGCGAAGCAGTCCACTGGAGCGAACGGTGATTGAGCTTGTCGAAATCACCGTGAGTGAAGCGGATGAGCGGCAGCGAAGGGCGGACGTAGCGGCCGCGGTTGAAAACCGCGGGGCAGCCTTACAAAAAAAAATCCCTTCCTCAGCAAAAACTAAAGAAGGGATTTCTGATTATTTAATCTTTCAGATTCTAGTTAATTTTTGGTTCAAACTGTTCTACGATTTTTCCGCTGAGTCCTGTGTAGTTTGATGGAGTAGCTGCAAGGAGTCTTGCCTTAACTTCATCACTTACATCCAGGTTTCTTGCAAGATTGTGGAAGTCTTCGATTGAAACTTTCTTACCGCGAGTAATTTCCTTAAGACGTTCGTAAGGCTTGTCTACACCGCTCATGCGGAGCAAGTTCTGATATGCTTCTGCCAGAACTTCAGGTGTAGTTTCCAGAGCTTCTGTAATTTTTTCTGCATTAACTTCAATTTTCCCAAGACCTTTCTGAAGGCTTGCGTAACCGATCATTGAGTGAGCAAAAGCTACGCCCATGTTGCGTTCAACAGTTGAGTCTGTAAGGTCGCGCTGGAGGCGGCTGATACAAAGTTTGCGAACAAAGAATTCGAACATTGAATTTGCGAATCCGAAGTTTCCTTCTGCATTTTCAAAGTCGATAGGATTAACTTTGTGTGGCATTGCTGAAGAACCGATTTCTCCGGCAACGGCGCGCTGCTTGATCCATCCGTCAGAAATGTAGCGCCATGTATCCATTGCAAAGTCAATCAGAATATTGTTGATGCGTTTTACACCGTCGAAAACGCGGAGGTATGAGTCGTGTGGTTCAATCTGTGCTGTGATAGGATTGAAGCGAACTTTCAAAGGTTTTGTGCTCATGTAAGCATTGTCCATTGGAGTAATGCTGTCGTTGAAAGAGTTGATAAGTTCGTGGCTAAAGTTAATCCAGTCGAAATCTGGGAAAACAAAGTTGTGAGCGTTGAAGCCGCCTGTTGCGCCGTTGAGCTTAAGCAGGATGTCGATGTTTCCAAGCTGAACCAGTTCTTCTTTCATGCGGTTTACAAAAACCAGGATTTCTTTTCCGAAAGTTGTTGGAGTTGCAGGCTGCCCGTGAGTACGGGCAAGCATTGAAAGATCTTTGTGTTCAACAGAAAGCTTGTACAGGCTGTCGTAGATTTTCAGGATTTCAGGAAGCACAACTTCGTTTACAGCGTCGCGGATCATAAGTCCGTAGCTGATGTTGTTGATGTCTTCTGAAGTAAGGGCAAAGTGAACGTATTCAAGAATTTCGTCCATCCCCATTTCTTTGATCTTTAATTTGATGAAGTATTCAATGGCTTTTACGTCGTGGTTTGTAGCAGGTGTTCCATTGTAGCCTTTTGTTTCGAAAGCTTTTACGATTTCTGCATCTTCAACTGTAATATCAATAATTGAACGGAGTTTTGCAGTATCAACCGGCTTTGTAATGCGTTCCTTAAGCATTGGAGTTTCAAGCAGTTTGATCAGGTAGTTGATTTCTGTGTAGATGCGGTATTTCATCAGTGCCATTTCACTGAAGTAACCCTGCAGACACTTTGTTTTTCCTTCGTAACGTCCGTCAACCGGAGAAACACTTGTTAAAGACATATTGGCCTCTCAAAAAAATGATTTATTGGAAAAGATTATATCAAAAAAAATAATGATGTGGTATATGGGCGCGGGAGGTGCCCTGTGGGGCGTGCCGGGGCGGGAGCGGGCGCAGATGGGCGCCCTGTGGGGCGGGGCAACGTGGGGCGTGCCGGGGTGGCGGTTCTGTCGCCGTGGCACGACGAACGGCAGGATGCGCGCCGCGGGTCGCAAACAAACCGCCGCCCCGTCGGGCTATGCGGGGTTCCGGCGTCGAAGCGCCTCCATTCAAAATGCCTGCCCTCACAAAGCTCGGGCTTTTGGCATTTTGAACCGCTTCGCGGCCCCTTCTATCCCTCACGCAGCCCTTTCCAACAGGAAAAAATGCCCAAAAGGCTATAAATCCTTGAAAGCTTTCAAAATTATAGCTATTTTTCCCCAAACATATCATTTCTCTTTTGCAAAAAGAGCTGAAAAGCTATAAGTTTCCACTTTTCATAAAACTTATAGCCAATTTATAACCACACCTTCCAAAATTTTCCAGCCAGGTCCAAGATTTCAGCTATAAATATTTTTCTTTCCACATACTTATAGCTTTTTCACTGAATTTCAATTTCCACTGCAAGGCACTCATCCCCCAAAACAGCTATAAGTCTTCACTGAACACATTATTTATAGCTATTTGAAAAAATGCCGCGTATCAGGCGCGGCTTGGGCAAACATCGTCTTCGACGCTGTTTGCTTAGTGGAATTTTTTTAGTCGCCGCTCACGCGGCTTGAGCATCCATCGTCTTCGACGCCGTTTGCCTTATGGAAATTATTTAAGTCGCCGCGCATCAAAGCGCGGCTTGGGCATACATCGTCTTCGACGCTGTTTGCTTAGTGGAAATTTTTTAGTCGCCGCTCACGCGGCTTGAGCATCCTGCTGAGGTTTGAACCGGTTCAAACCCAGCTTTTTAATCAAACTAATACATTAATTTAAAATCATAACCACCCCTCAAAGGGGTGGTTTGCACTTAGCCTATAAG
>JAKSTN010000069.1 GCA_024402535.1 Treponema sp. | reverse complement strand
GCTTCAAAGCCAACACCAACTGTACCGATTGAAGAAGCTGGTTTTGCATCAACGAAGTCGATCTTAGCGATACCTGAAAGGAGTTTAACCATGTCGGCGTATCCGATACAAACTTCAGCATCACTTCCCTTTTCAATCTTAAGGGCAATGTTGATCTTAAGGGCAGGATCAATTCCACATTCAACGCGGAGTGCACGAACTTTTCCAACCAGGTCTTTAAGAACGTCAAAGCGTTTTGTAACAGCTTCATTCTTGCGGTCATCACTTGGTTCTGGGAAAGGTGCATTGATAATCATGCCGTTGTATTCAGAGTTTGTAATAATCTTGTTTGCGCCGGCCTTCTTGCGGTTTTCTACCAGTTCTGCCAGAGGAAGTTTTGCGTAAATTTCTTCTGTTACAAATGGCAGGTATGGATGAAGAAGACGAAGGTTTTCTTCAAGCAGGTTCAGGATAACTGAAACTACGCGGTCTTTTTCGTGTTCATCACCATTCTTGAAAGAAAGTTTTGTAGCTTCAACGTACCAGTCGCAGTATTCATTCCAGAAGTATTCCATCATTGCAGAAGCAGCATCGTTGTAGCGGTAGCTTTCAAGTGCTTCACGTGCAATGCGTGTTGCGTTATCAAGACGGCTGTAAATCCATTTATCCAGTTCTGTAAGGTCAGCATCTGTAATTGGGATGAGAGTACGGCCTTCAAGGTTACCCATGATGTAGCGGCTTGCGTTCCATACTTTGTTACAGAAACGTGAACCGAGCTTGAATGAGTCTTTGTCGATGAGGATATCCTGTCCCTGAGCACACATAAATCCAAGTGTGAACTTAAGGGCGTCGGCACCGTACATATCGATAATTTCCAGAGGGTCCATACCGTTACCCAGAGACTTAGACATTTTGCGTCCCTGTTTGTCGCGAACAAGACCGTGGATATAAATGTCATGGAATGGAGCCTTTCCTGTAAATTCAAGACCGGCCATAATCATACGTGCAACCCAGAAGAAGATGATGTCGTATGCAGTTACCAGGGCTGTTGTAGGATAGAATTTTGCCAGGTCTTCTGTGTTTTCAGGCCATCCCAGAGTTGAGAAAGGCCAGAGCCATGAACTGAACCATGTATCCAGAACATCAGGATCCTGTTTAAGTTTGTCGGCGCCTGCTCCACATTTTGGACAGCATTTTGGATCTTCGCGGCTAACGATTGTTTCACCACATTCACAGTACCAGGCTGGGATTCTGTGTCCCCACCAGATCTGACGGCTTACACACCAGTCACGGATATTTACCAGCCACTGTTCATATGTATTTTCCCATTTCTGTGGGAAGAACTGGATTTCACCGGCTTTCCATGCAGCCAGGGCTTTGTCAGCCATTGGCTTCATTTTTACGAACCACTGGTCTGAAAGGTAAGGTTCAACAACTGTTTTACAGCGGTAACATTTACCAACTGAGTGAACCATCTTTTCTTCTTCTTTGAAAAGTCCTGCTTCTGTTAAATCTTCGATTACAAGTTTACGAGCCTGTTCTGGTTTAAGACCACGGTATTTTTCTGGAACATTTTCGTTCATTTTTCCATCTGGAGTAAGAAGATTGATTACTTCAAGATTGTGGCGTTTACCAACTTCCCAGTCGTTAGGGTCGTGAGCCGGTGTGATTTTTACCATACCAGTTCCAAATTCCATATCAACGTAGTCATCAGCGATGATAGGGATTTCTTTTCCTGTAAGAGGAAGTTTCAGCATTTTTCCAACGATTGCAGAGTAGCGTTCATCTTTTGGATTTACGGCAACAGCTGTATCACCAAAGAAAGTTTCAGGACGAGTTGTAGCAACTTCAATCTTTCCGCTTCCGTCGGCATATTCGTAGTAAAGGTGATACATTGCACCCTGTGTATCTTCGTGGTCAACTTCGTCATCGGCAAGGGCAGTTCCACAGCGAGGACACCAGTTTACAAGGCGCTTACCTTTGTACATAAGTCCACGTTCGTAAAGAGTAACGAAAACATCACGAACAGCACCGCTCAAACCTTCATCATAAGTAAAGCGTTCGCGGTCCCAGTCTGTTGAGTTACCAAGTTTTTTCTGCTGTTTAACAATAATATTGTGGTGTTCTTCTTTTACCTGCCATGTGCGTTCCAAGAACTTTTCGCGGCCCAGGTCATTACGTGAAAGACCTTCTGCTTTGAGCTTACGTTCAACAACGTTCTGAGTTGCAATACCGGCATGGTCTGTACCAGTTACCCAAAGAGTATTGTCGCCGCGCATACGGTGGTAGCGAACTACGATGTCCTGAAGAGTGTTATTGAGACCGTGTCCCATGTGAAGAACGCCGGTAACATTTGGAGGAGGAATGACGACGGCATAGGTGTCTGATTTTTTGCATGATTCACACTGGCATTTATACTGTCTATGTACTGGAGATGCCTCATCACTTGCAGGCTTGAAGTAGCCTTTGCTTTCCCATTCACCATAAATACGATCTTCAAAAGTTTTTGGATCGTAAGCCTTTTCCATTTCGATTGCTTTCATTCGATATTCCTCCAAAGAATACTTTAAAAAAATGTTCATATATTATAGTGAATTCTTAGAGGAATGTCATTGTTGATTTTTATTCAGACTTTTTGCTTTCTTTATCAGCTTTAATCTTTTTTGAATTCTTTATAATGATTACTACAAAAGTAACAATAACCACTCCAAGAAAGAATCCTTCAATAAATGATCTGATATCCATATTTATCTCCTTTTATTTTTAATCTGTTAATCCGCCATTGCCATCAAAATCACCAAAATCATTACCAAATAAAACCATTGTAATAAATGAGCTGACAAAGTCGCCAAGTTCTTCATCACTTTTATCCGGATACATTTCTGCAGCACAAGATGTCACTGTTTCTACCAATGTCTCCAAATCCATTTCTTCATCAAATGGTACCTCGGCAAGGGCAAGCAGAAGCTGCATATACTCAGCATAAGAAACATTATTTTCGGAACACCATGCTTTTTCAGAATCCTTTAATGTTGCAATGAAGTCTTCAAGGTCAGCATCACTTAAGTCACCGGAAGGTGGCGCCAGAGGCTCACCGGGTTCACTGTTTGTTGTTGCATCCGGATCAAAAGGTCTTGGATTTTCAGGTCTGTTGCTGCCAGTCTGATTCTTATTATTATCTGTATCATTGGGATCACTGCAGCCAGGAAAAACTGACAGCATAAAAACACTCATTAAAATTAAAATCAAAGTTTTTTTCATTTTCTTCCTCAAAAAAAAACAATATCATTATGTCTATTTAAACAATAATTCTTCCAGGCATAGCAGGAAGCCCGCCTGAATAAAGGTTTACACATTCCGGACAGTTTGCCCAAAGATAGCGGATTTCTGTAATTCGCGTAAAAGGCATAATTTTTGGAAGTTCCAGAGAAATTGTATTATCACTTGAAATTTCTGCTGAAACTGCAAGAACAGCCTCTTTTCCAAAAAGATTTTTTGTTACTATGGCAAACCCGAAAACCTCAGATACAGGTTTTGTAAAATCTGCAATTCCTTCATTTATTTCAAAGGCTTCAAGTTTTGATTCACTTTCAAACTTCACAATGCAAAAACTGTCTTCCGGCTCTCCTAATTCAACATGAAGATTCAAAGAATTCATTTTTGCGCATTTCTTAAAATCCTTCCCATAAACAAGACCAAGTGCCTGTTCTGCAGCTCGGCTTCCGCCAGTAAGTTTTTTTTCAGGATGAAGATCATTCCATTCACCTGCATCAATTGCAACACTCAGGGCAATATTTCCAGTTTTTGCTACCGCACCTGCCTGAGATTCCCGAATCAAAGCCCAGTTACTGTAAAGAGGATATGAATCAGGAAGAATATCATCAGCCCAGGAAGGAAGCTGCATTACTAAAAAAGGCATACTGCTTTCAGGGCAATATGCAAATTTTTCCCGCCACAGTTTTATCATGCGGCAAAGAAGTTCTTCATATTCTGAAGGATTAGTGTCATTGCTTTCACCCTGATACCACAAAGCGCCCCGGACTGCTGTATTGAAACATGGAGACAGCATGGCATTGTACAAAGCCTCTGGTTCATATTCAAAGAAGGTTGTAGGCGGGCAGTCCACAATCTGACTTGTACCACAGCAAAGCCATTCTCCATTCAATGGAATATAAATACCTGAATCAGAAGCCACTTCAATTTTATCAACTGAAGATTCAGTTCTCAAAGGGGCAATTCCTTCTACCCTTTCAACATTACGAATGGCAGTTGGAATAACTTTTGCATCACGACTTGCAAGAGCATAATGTTTTTCCGGCCAGAAATACATTTTTCTATGACCAAGATTCTGCTGAACTCGAAGAGTAATTGTATTAACACCTTCTTTCAGAAGACCTGAAGGAACATCGTAACGACGAGGCGGGTAAACATAGAAAGTTTCCCCAACCTTTTCTCCATTTATATATACACGGTCTGCATCCCGGATTGTCCCGGTCCAGATGCGTGCACCATTTTTTTCAAAGTATTCCACCTGGTCTTTTGTCAGAGTGATTTCTTTCTTGAACCAGACAATTCCGCCTTCATCAATAAGGTCTATTTCTCCAGGAATATTGCAGGTACCCCAACCGGCTTCCATTACCTGTGTACAGGACAGTTTCTCCCATGATTCCGCCAAACCTGTATCGTATTCGGCAAGTCTTCCGTACCAGGTGTCCTGGGCTTCTTTTTCGGCTTTCTGAACGTTTTCCACATAACCCGGGCGGCGCAGCTGTTCAAGCCGCTTCACATAATCCCCGATTCCTTCCATAGATTCGCCGTTCATCCAGGCAGTAATTGGCGTGCCGCCCTGGCAGCAGGCAATCACTCCAACAGGAACTCCAAGTTCTTCCGTCAGACGACGGGCAAAGAAATAAGACGTTCCGCTCATGCCTGACAAAGTTTCAGGACCTGCAACCTTCCAGTCAGGATTCTCTACAGAATCCTTTGGACCGGAAAAATCAAACTTTACAGGTATTGTAATCATGCGGATATTCTGATTTTCAGGCTTTTTATATTCGTCAGGATAAGTATATTTAAGCCGTTCCATCTGAAGCTGCATGTTGCTCTGTCCAGAGCAGATCCACACTTCTCCAACAGCTACATTTTTATAGATAATCTTTTCACTTTCACCCTGGCCGGCACTTTCACATGTCAAAACCAGGTCTTTTCCATTAGCGGCCGGCCCCGGATTAAATTCCAGTTTCCAGTTCCCGTCAGAAGAAACAGAGCAGGAAGCAGTCACTTCCCCAAACATCATATTTACAAGAGCCCCCGACGGAGCAGAACCAAAAATACAGTTTACAGAGTTCTGAAGCAGAACCATATTTGAAGAACAAATACCATTTACAGTGAAATTCATAAATACTAGTATAGCACGTTTTACCCCAATATTCCGTTTAAAAACTGTAGATTTTGGAGTATAATGTGTAGAAGCATCTAAATCTGGAGGTACTTATTATGATTATCCGCGATGTTATGACAAAAGCTCCTGTTACAGTTACAGAAGAAACAAGTGTTACTGAAGCAAAAGCTATTATGAGCAAGAACAACTTCTCAAAGCTTCCTGTTATGGACAAGTCAAAAAGACTTGTCGGAATTATTACTAAAAATGATATTCAGAAAGCATCTCCTTCTGATGCCACAACCCTTGATATGTTCGAACTGGGCTACGTTCTTTCAAAGCTTACAGTCGGCAAATTCATGACAAAGAAAGTCATTACAATTCAGGAAACTGAAGTAATTGAAGAAGCTGCCCGCATTATGGTAGACAACAACATCGGTTGTATTCCTGTAATGGAAGATGACGTTCTGGTGGGAATCGTTACAGAAAGCGACCTTTTCCGCCTGTTTACAGAAATCTTCGGTGCCCGCAATTCAGGCGTTCGCGCCGTTATCAGCCTGCAGGACAAACCTGGTATGCTGGCAAAAATCACTACTCAGGTAGCCGAGCTTAAAGGAAACCTTGTTTCTGTTGTTACACGCGAAGTAAAAGACAAGGATGTTCGCCGTTCTACAATCAAAGCAACAGGCATTACAATAGAACAAATGGAAAACATTCTGAAATCAGCAGAAGCTGAAATCATTGATATAAGAGTAATTTAATTTCGGGAAAATAAATTGGGTGGAATGACACTGCAAGAAGCCTCTGAGGAATTCCTGTATACAAGGCTGGAACCATTTTCAGCACAGGATTTTCAGGCTCATCTGAAAAAGCACAAATACAAGATCTCACTTGATGAAATCTACGGATTTCTCGCCACTTGTGACGTTGTATTTGCTCTTGTAAACAACATGTTCCTCACTTATGCAGGCGCCTTTACAGGACGCTGGTTCTGCTTCAAACCTTCAAAGGAAGAAGTGGAAAAAGGCGTTTTTTTCGGTGGCCATCGCTTCATGCCGTTCATGAACCCTGCATATCAGGGCTTTGCAGCCAATCTATATTTTGGTGAAACACCTATCTATCATGTACCCGGAACTATTTCCATGAATCAGGCACTGGACATCTACGCCCTCTACGGCGAAGGTTATTCCATTCCGGTAATTCTTGAAGACCCTTCCTGCGAGCCGTTTTCTTTTTCATCAGTTCAATACGGGCTTCCCCACGAAGTTCGGCTTACTGGCTTTGACCTTAAACCTTACCTTGAAGCAGGTTTTGAATACGGCGACCGCATTCTGTGCCGTGTCTTAGACTGGAAAAACAATATAATCCAGACCAAAATCAGAAAAGAAAAACATTCTTCCCTTAAAATCAGCTTTGCCGACATGGCACATGAAGAATGGTATTCGACTTTTGAAGAGTGCATGCTCCAGAAATTTGACCGTCACGGTCCATGTAATTCAATCCAGCAGCAGCTGGCCCTGCTCATTCTGGAAGAACAGGGAAAACTCTGCAACGAAGACTGCGGTTCTATTGATGAATTCATGCAGCACACTACCCAGCTGGGCTTTTCACAGTACGGAATTGAATCCCGCATCTGGAGATACAATGAATCTGTTCCTTTTGTAGGTGAATGGAACAAACAGTATGCCGACCAGGCTCCGTTTCCTTGCCTTGGGCTCCTTTCTGCAGACTATGTGATTACAAGTTTTATAAAGGAAATGATTAACAGAAAGGAAAAACTAGATTCTGCAGACGAACTTTACAAGAAAATCTATCCGGAAAGCCTTTCTTTCACCGATTTTGAGTCTGAGTTCATAATGTTGCACTTAGAAAAAAGAATCGATATAGTAAAAAAAGAGTATAACAGGTTCACTGATTTTCCATTGGCAGCCGGAAGACACCAGGTTCTTATTCTGTTCCGAAAAATTATGAACCTTATAGCCAAAATCACTGATTCACACGTTCCGCTCATAGATCTTCCGCAGCAGGATCTGATAATGGCCAACCAGGTAGCCGAACACGTGGCTGCTTTCTTGGAAGAGTTTGAAACTGTACCAGAAAAGGCAGAAAACGAGATGGAAGATATGATGACATCACTTTCCGGAATGATAGATTCCTTTGATGCCATTGAAGATTCTCTTCTGGCTGCAATCAAACATGCTAAAAAAATAAATCGGTAAGAGATAAAGGTAAAAGTTTATTATGGAAGAAATATTTGATATTGCACCTCTTATTCACAAAGGCGGAGTTTTCAAGGATGTTGAAGGCTCAACACCCCAGGAAATCTATGAAAAAATCAGCAAAATGCTTGTTTTACCCGATAGCATGACTTCTGAACAAGTGTATAATGCTTTGTGTGCCCGCGAACAGATTTTAAGCACAGCTGTAGGAAATGGAATTGCACTGCCTCATGCACGCAGTCCCATTATGAAAACCGAGACTGACCAGAGAATCTGCGTTGTTTACCTTAAGGAACCAATGGATATGAAAGCTCCTGATGAAAAAAAGGTAAATGTTATGTTCATCCTGCTTACATCAAACCCGCAGACACACCTGAAAGTTCTTTCAACACTGGTTGGACTTTTCCGAAAGAACTCTTTCAAGAAACTTCTTGATGAGCATGCAGATGAAGCAACTCTTCTGAATGCAATAAAAGAACTGGATTAATTTTTTGTAAATTATTTTAGGAGAATAATATATGGACAAAAAAGGAATTGAAGCGGTAGCTCTTTCTATCCGCTCCCTGTCAATGGATGCTATCCAGAAAGCAAATTCTGGTCACCCAGGACTTCCACTTGGTGCTGCTGAAGCAGCTGCTGTACTTTACG
Organism: Treponema sp.; assembly: GCA_024402535.1. Classification (GTDB taxonomy): domain Bacteria; phylum Spirochaetota; class Spirochaetia; order Treponematales; family Treponemataceae; genus Treponema_D. The sequence goes on along the minus strand of JAKSTN010000069.1, from coordinate 1,440 downwards.
GTGAAGTAATGAAGCACAACCCTGCCAATTCAAAATGGGCAGACCGTGACCGTTTCGTTCTCTCAGCAGGACACGGATCAATGCTCCAGTACTCTATTCTGCACCTTGCAGGATACGATGTAACAATGGACGATATTAAAAACTTCCGTCAGGTTGGTTCACGTTGTCCAGGTCACCCTGAATATGGTGATACAGACGGTGTAGAATGCACTGGTGGTCCACTTGGACAGGGTGTTTCTATGGCTGTTGGTATGGCTATGGCAGAAAGCATGCTGGCTGCTAAATTCAACACACCCAAACACACAATCGTTGACCATTACACATACTCTCTGGTAGGAGAAGGATGTCTTCAGGAAGGTGTTTCTTCAGAAGCTTGTTCTCTGGCTGGAAACCTTAAACTTGGTAAACTCATCGTATTCTACGATGAAAACCGCATTTCTATTGACGGATGCACAGACATTACATTCACAGATGACATTGCTAAACGTTACGAAGCTTACGGATGGCAGGTTCTTAAAGGTGACATGTATGATGTTGAAGGAATGGTTAAACTTGTTGCTGAAGCAAAAGCAAACAAAGATCAGCCATCTCTCATCATGCTGAAATCTGTAATCGGTAAAGGTGCTCCAAAACAGAACACAGCTGACGTTCACGGTGCTCCACTTGGTGCAGAAGGAATCGTTGAAGCTAAAAAAACACTGGGACTCCCAGCAGACAAAGACTTCTACGTTGTACCAGAAGCATATGCATTCTTCGAAGGCAAAAAAGCAGAATTTGCAAAAGCAGAAGCTGACTGGAATGCTACATTCGCAGAATGGTCAAAAGAAAATCCAGAACTGGCAAAACTCTGGGATGCTTACCACTCAGACAAAGCAACAGCAGAAGTTGCTGATGTTGAATACAAAGTTGGAGACGCATGTGCAACACGTGATGCTTCAGGAAAAGCTCTGAACGTAATCGCTGCCCGCTATGCTAACCTGGTTGGTGGTTCAGCTGACCTTATGGGACCAAACAAAACAGCATTCAAAGCAACAGACAACGGAACATTCAGCCCTGCAAACCGCGCTGGACGTACAATCGAATACGGTATCCGCGAATTCGCAATGTCTGCAGTTTGTGCAGGTATCTCACTTCACGGTGGACTCCGCCCATTCTGTGCAACATTCCTGGTATTCGCTGATTACCTGCGCCCATCACTCCGCGTAGTTTCTCTTATGAAACAGCCAGTTATCTACGTATTCACACACGACTCAATCTACGTTGGTGAAGACGGTCCAACACACCAGCCAATCGAAACAATGTGTTCTCTGCGCTCAATTCCAGGTGTACAGGCTATCCGTCCTGGTGACCCAGAAGAATCTATGCAGGCTTGGAACATGGCTTATGCTTCAAAAGATCACCCAGTATGTATGGCTTTCACACGTCAGGCTCTTGCAGTTT
>JAKSTN010000068.1 GCA_024402535.1 Treponema sp. | reverse complement strand
AGGCTTACATCCCTGAATATCCAGTAGGAACAGCAGAACAGTGTGCAGACATGATCCATGAATTTGCACCAATCGCAAAAGCTGTTTACGCTCTGAACCACCTGAAGATCATTTCTTTCGGACCACGTCCACTTAACTTCCTGGCTTGTAACGCACCAATCAAACAGCTTTACAACCTGGGTGTTGAAATCGAAGAAAACTCAGAACTTGACCTGTTCGAAGCATTCAACAAACATGCTGGTGATGCACGTATCCCTGGTGTTGTTGCTGAAATGGAAAAAGAACTTGGTGCAGGAAACAAAAAACCTGAAATCCTTGCTAAACTGGCACAGTACGAAATCACACTCCTCGACTGGATTGAAGCTCACAAAGGTTACCGTGAATTCGTTGCAATCGCAGGTAAATGTTGGCCAGCATTCCAGACACAGTTCGGATTCGTTCCTTGCTATGTAAACTCACGTCTTACAGCAAAAGGTATTCCAGTATCTTGTGAAGTAGATATCTACGGATGTCTGTCTGAATTCATCGGTACAGTTGTTTCTGATGATACAGTAACACTCCTCGACATCAACAACACAGTTCCACAGGATATCTACGATGAAGACATCAAAGGTAAACACGGAACATACACAATCCAGGATACATTCATGGGATTCCACTGTGGTAACACAGCATCTTCTAAACTTTCATTCTGCGAAATGAAATACCAGATGATCATGGCTCGCAGCCTCCCAGTTGAAGTTACAAACGGTACTCTTGAAGGTGATATCGTTCCTGGTGATATTACATTCTTCCGTCTCCAGTCTACATCTGATGCTAAGCTCCGCGCTTACATCGCTCATGGTGAAGTTCTTCCAGTTGCTACACGTTCATTCGGTGGTATTGGTATCTTCGCTATTCCAGAAATGGGACGTTTCTACCGCCACGTACTTATCGAAGGAAATTACCCACACCACGGTGCAGTTGCATTCGGTCACTGGGGTAAAGCACTTTACGAAGTATTCAAATACGTTGGAGTACCAGTAGAAGAAATTGGATACAACCAGCCAGCTGGTGTACGCTACCCAACAGAAAACCCATTCAATTAATTGTTGAAAAGGTAAATTGGTAGGGGGAAAGTCTTCCCCCTGGCCTCAACTAAAAAAGCCGGTTTCTTTCGAAACCGGCTTTTTCATTTTTTTTCGGCACACCCCCTTCGGTTATTCCTTACGGCGGTCTGTTTTTGCCTTGTAATATTCCCGTTTTTCAGAATACATACGGCGGTCGCTTTCTTTTTCAAGTTCAGAAATAGAGCAGTTTTGAATCTCTTTTGCACAGACAAGTCCTTTACTGAAGCTGAAAGAGTCGTTCAGTTCGCCATGCCAGTTTTTCTGGAAATCGTCTATTTCTTTTATCATTTCCATGGTTTCTCTGTCTGTTGCGGTGAAAATACAGATGAATTCATCTCCGCCTACACGGTAAACTTTTCCTGAATTAGAAACTGACTGGCGGAGACATTCTGAAGTGGCAATCAGAAGTTCATCTCCTGCCTTATGACCTTTAGTGTCATTGGCTGTTTTCAGTCCATTCAAATCAACCCCCATGAACCATAAATCTTCAGAAATGCCGTTTTTCTCAATTTCTTTAATATCATCTTCATAAGCATGACGGTTAAAAAGTCTGGTCAGTTCATCGGTGTTGGTCATGAGAATCAGATTTTCTTCCCTGCGTTTTTCTTTATCGATATTCTGGGAAGCAAAAATAACTTTTGTTAAAGGTTTATCAATGTCTCCAATCCTGATAAATGAAAGACGGCACCATAAATTATCAATATCAATAAGTTCAAAGGAAATGGAAGCTTCACCTTCCATGCGTTCTTTAATCGTATAAAGATTTGAAAACTTCTGAGCGGCTTCCAGATGAGAACCAATAAAACGAAATTTTAAAGAGCCTTCCATGATTCTCTGGAGTTCTTCTTCACGGTGAATTTCAACATAATCATGAATTGAGCTGAATGCAGAACGTTCTTCGAAAGTCTGGTTTTCCAGGTCCAGAATATGCATTGTCTTGTAAATGGAGGCAATGGACTGAAGTGATTCTCGTTCGCTACGTTCTTTTTCCTTTTCTTCGGAAATGCGTCTTGAGAAGTCTGTAATATCCTGATGGTATCCGCGAATCATCAGACCGGTTCCGGAATAGCTTTTGTTTATGAAGCCGCCGCAGCGGACTGTAATTTCGCCCCGTGTTGGATGGTGATATGTGTAAGTAACTTCGGCAAACTGGCCGCTCCTTATTTTATCAACACATTCATTAACATGGTTTTTGAAATCAGTATCAACGCGGTTGAACCAGTATTTGAACGCTTTTTCAGGACTGATTTTTTCACTGCATCCTACAAGGCCTGCAGTTACAGAGTCGATAATGAAGCGAGGTTCGCCTTCATCAAGAATGAAATACCATAACCCAAGATGTGCCCCGTTCAGAACTTCTGTAAGTTCACGGTAAAGCTTTCCGGTCTTACGGCGTTCTGTAATATCAATCATGCTGCACTGGATTATAGGTTCGCCTTCATCTTCATAAATGAGCCTTAAGTTTCCAAAACAGGAAATAATTGTTCCGTCGGGATGCATGACACGATATTCAAGTTCTACAATATCGCCGTCTTCTTTCAGTTCTTTTGAGCGTTTACGCATGATTTCAGCATCTTCTGTGAGGATTGTATTAACAATTCCGTCAAAGTTATCGTTCTGCATTTCCTCAATTGAAGAATATCCAAGAATCTGAAGAGCATTGTCGTTTGCAAAAATCAGTTCTTTAGAAATGCGCTTATACTGAATAATACCGCAGGAAACGGCCTGAAGGTAACGGTCCAGTTCCTGTTTTGATTTTTTCACTTCTTCTTTTTCGTTTATCTGTTCCTGAATATCCTGAAGCGTGATATATGCGATATTAACCTGTCCGTTCTTTTCAAAGGATGGAGTAATGACGCAGCGCAGTGCATGATATGAACCTTCAACAAGAATACGTCCCTGGAAAGAATCACTTTCTGTAAGATTTCTGATGTACTCTGTGTTGATCATGGGAACAAGTTTCTTGTAGATATCCGGGTGAGTGTTCTCTTTCAATACATCATGGAAATCAGAAAAAGAAAAAGACTGAACCATAAATTGTGGTAGCAGTTTATTATGCAGGAAAAAAACGGTTTCAGTTTTTGCATTCAGTTCCCATACGGCATCAGCAAAGAAAGCCATGTTGTCAAACAAGGCATGATTGTATTCAGAAATTTGTACTTCCATAGATTTATTCCTCGTTTTTAAATTAGTTATAAATCAATATCAATTTCAACAGGACAATGGTCACTTCCAAAAATGTCCTGTCGGATAACACAGTTTTTAACTTTTGGTAAAAGGCGTTCATTTACGTTTGCATAATCAATACGCCATCCTACATTTTTTTCACGGGCATGGAACCGGTAACTCCACCAGGAATACTGGTCTGGTTCCTGGCAGAAATGACGGAAGCTGTCGCAGTATCCGGCTTCCAGAAACTTGTCCATCCACGCGCGTTCTTCCGGGAGATAACCCGCATTTCCTTCATTTGTTTTAGGATTTTTCAGGTCGATTGGTTTATGTGCAATGTTATAGTCGCCGCAGAGACAGATGTCGTAACCTTCGGCAACAAGTGCATTCAGTCGTTCCAGCATGCAGTCACAGAAAGCAATCTTGTAATCAAGTCTCGCACCGGCGTCCTGGCTGTTTGGAAAATAGGCGCTGATTACTACAAATTTTCCAAAGAACGCCATAACAGTACGCCCTTCGTCATCAAAGCGGGAATCACCAAGAAATTCAATTTTGTCCGGTTCGTTTTTTGAATAAATAGCAGTTCCTGAGTAGCCGGCTTTTACGGCACTTGCCCAATAAGATTTATATTTTGGAGGATTTATGAGATTTTCTGAAAGCTGTTCAGGTTTTGCTTTTGTTTCCTGAATGCAAACTACATCGGCATTACAGGTATCCAGCCATGAACAGAAGTCTTTTTTTTCTACAGCACGAATGCCGTTAACGTTCCACGTAATAATTTTCATAATACTACAATTATATCGCAAAATAAAAAAATAGAGTAGAAATTTTGGAGATTTTAAAGAGGATAGATATTTCTCTTAATAAAGGTTTTTAACTCTATATATTAAATGAATCTTCTTATTTATTAATGAAAAGCGTGTGATACAATTAAAGAAGGAGAACAAAAATGAAAAAAATGAAAACTCAGTTTCTGGTTTTTGTAGGAATCTTTTGCAGTCTTGCGGTTTCCTGCGTTTCGAGTGCAAAAGAAAAAGATCCGAAAGCAAAAAAAATCCTTTTTAAATATGAAAATGATGAAGCAGAAAATCCTGTGTCTTTTGAGAGCGACACAGATGCATTGGATTTTATTTTTGATAATAACGTTTTAGGAAAAACCACGATTACGATTCCACGTTCAGAATGGGAAACCATGCTTGAAAATTATGATTCCTATTACAGAAATGAAATTTATGTTCATGCGGATTACCGTTTTGAAAAAGGCGGGAAAAGATGGTCCATGCCGGATTCAGGGTTCCGTCTTCGCGGTAATACAACCCGTGTACGCCCTCAGGGACCGGATTATACTCACAGTCAGGGAAATCATAAATGGAGCAACTGGCAGGGGCTTCAGAGCGCTTCTGCAGACAAATACCGTCAGTCAAGCTTTAAGCTGAGTTTTGATAAGTTCCTTTCAGATGAAGCTACAGACGAACAGAAAGATGCAGTAAAGATGGCAGGCTGTCTTAAAGGCATGAACCTGAAACGCTTTCAGGGAGATGCGGCCTATATCCGTGAAATATATTCCTTAGATTTTATGCGTCATAACGGCGTCTGGACCGCTCCACGGGCTTCTTATACCCGCCTCATAATTCAGATTTTTGAAGACACAACTGATGGTTCCTATTCAATTTTGAATTACGGAATTTATGAAATGTTTGAGGAAGTTGGAAAGCAGTCTCTTTCTGAACGTTCCAAGATGACTGCCGATGCATGGACTTCAACAAAAGGAAACTTATGGAAATGTCAGGAAAAATCGGACTTTACTCCTTACAGCATTTATAAGCCTGAAAAAGATATTGGAATGGATGAAGTGAAAACAATAAATCAGGAAGAAGCAAAAATATACCGTTATTGCCTGAAAACAAATAAGAATGATTTTGAAAATGCATCGGCTGAATTAACGGCCTGGATAAATGAGCTTGGTGAGATTGATGTTTTCAAGGAAGGCGGAATTGAAAAGGCTAAAGCCTGGTTTGACTCTCACATGGAAGTTGATTTGTTCCTTCGTACTATGGCCTGTAATGTAATTCTTGGTATGGATGATGATTACTGGGGAAACGGAAATAACTTTTATCTGTATTTTGATACAAGTGAGAAGGGAACTGGAAAACTTTATATGATTCCTTTTGATTATGATCATACATTTGGAAATCCTGTTGCAGGTGACCCTGTAAATAAAAATCCTCTTGCCTGGGGAAAAGCAAGCGGGGCAAGACCTATGGATCGTCCGCTTATGGATAAACTTATTGCCATTCCTGAATACATGGAACTTTATAAAAAATATCTGATGGAGTTTACAGCTCCTGGTTCATACTGGTCTAAGGAAAACAGTCAGGAAAGAATCCGCAGCTGGCACAAGCAGATAGAAAATTATGTGGCAAGTCCAAGCCTCATTTATGATCACGATACAACAAAACGCATTCTTGATAATGGTGGATACGCCATGAAGCGTTATTTCCTGCTTCAAGAACCAAATGTCTGGGACGGCAAGCGCAAAGCAATAGAAAAAGCGATAGGGAAATAGAATGTAGGATTAAATCAAATAACTTTGTTTATCTACGTTTAATGAATTACTCCCAGTCACAAAAATGGGTATTGCCGACCGCTCAATATTTCGCTTCATGTGAAGCGGGTCAAAGAAACTATTCAGCCCCGCTTCAAATGCTCGGCATACACCATTTTCTGTTCCTTCGCGTAATTCATTAAAGCAAAAATATTTATTTGATTTAATCCTGCTTGTAAAAAACTTACGCAAGGGAACAAAACGGCCGTCAGGAAAGTCTGCAGACCGGCTTGATAGTTTCCTTGCCGGGCTGCAACTTAGCGACGTTAGCTAGCGTTCCAGACGGGCGTGATTGTGACCGGGAGTAAGTTTTTTAAAGGCCATAACTAATCAAAAGAAATATATTTGATTTATATGTAGGATTTATATAAACGGATTGATATACTGTTTTTATGGCAAGCATTTTAATTAAAGATACAACAAAAGAAGAACGGGAAAGAATTGTGGCTGAAGCACTGGGAGATGAGTGCGGACTTGGCTGCGGTTATGAAGGAACTGGAATTGATTATCAGCTTTACATAGACGGCATCAAGGAACTCCGCGACCTGAACATGGAAGCAAACTGCGGTTTTGTTCGGGGCTTCCCGGAAGAAGCCCCTCGCACGAGCTGCCTGAGTAACGACTAAAAAAAGGTCAATCAAAAAAATCTTTATTCAGTAGCTGCCCAGGGGAAAGTTTCTGACAGGTTTCCTGTAATGAAAAAATTACCTGCGGCATTGGCTTCATCTTCTACAGTGAATAATAAGCAAGGCAGGAATAAAATTTTTCCTGTTTCATTGAAAGCTTTTGTAACATCCCCATAATGTTCAAAATATTCTGATTCAAGAATGTTCAGACCGTCTGAAGTTAATTCATTGAAAGCAGTTTGACTCATGCCATTAATTGAGCCCTGCCAGTCACCTTCATCAGCATATACATCTAGTTCGATACCTGTTCTTAAATTTGTTTCAGTTTTTCCAGTAAAGCAGTCTACAGCTGCCGATGAAATTTTAACAAGTCTTACAGGTTTTTCTGCAGTATTATTTTCAATATATGAAATTTTCATGTTCTTGAAATTATCTGTAATTTTCTGCGAGTCAATTTTTAGGCTTGAAGTATATTCAGCAACAATACTTTGTTCAAAAGATTTTTCATCATTAGGATTGAATTTAAATGTGTATGTTTTTCCTTTGGTTGTAAAAGGAAATACAAATTTATGCTCCTTATAGATTTCTGTTGAATAGAGGATGTTATAATATATGAAGAATTTATAATCCAGTTTTACATCGTTTTCATAAATTTCAATATAAGAATTGTTCCAGTCAGTGAAATCATATTTATGTTTTGAAAATGCAACTTCAATTCCATTTTCTACATTTTTAGCACCGAATCTTACAGGAAAATGAATGTTTATATTCTCATCCTCAAGACTGTATTCTTTTCCATAAAACCAAAGTGAATAAGAACTATCTGGGAAAGAGCAAAATAAAGCTGGCCTGAAGGATGAAAAATTATAATCTCCCTGACCATATGGGAAATCATTTAAAAGATTAAGAGTTGTTTTTGTATAATCAACAGTGTTTGTAAGCCATGAAAAGGTGTCTGTGTCCAGGCATAAAGCCGACATAACATTTGGATAAGGTGCGTCTGGATTTTCATATTTTTCCGCATCATATAATGAATCAGGATCAGGAACAATTTTCAGCTGAGTTGAAAAACTTAAATCAGTAGTTTCCGGATCGTAAGAAAATTCCGGAATAGGTTCATTGTATTTCAGTTCTCCTTTTCCAGAAGCAGGTGTAAAGTTTTTTGTTTCCCCATTATCAACATAAATGTATTCTGGTTTAGACTGGTTTTTTATAAGGGTGTATTTATAATTGTAAGTTTTACCAGGTTCAACAAAAATATCTTCAAAGGTTATTGTGTGTGATTCATCTGTCCGGTAAAAGTCATAAGTGGCATAATGTGAGTATGTTTTTTCGGTATTATATTTTCTGAAAATATGGACACTGGTGTATTCGGCTGGAATATCACTGATAGTAAAAGAAACAGTTTCAACATTTCCTGGATGTGCGAAGTCTGGATCCAGCGGCGGTTCCTGATCAGGCTTTGGTGTTCCAGTGGATTCTGAATTCTGTGTTGTAGAAGACCCTTGTGTTTTTTTATCTGAATCAGGTTGTTCAGGTGTTACAGTTGGTTTGCAGCTGTAAAGAAGAAGGCAGGAAGCCAGAGTTGTAATTAATGCAATTGTCTTTTTCATGAATCTCTCCTTATATATAATTTTATACTAAAAGTCTGGATTTTTTAAGGATTATTTTTTCTGAAATAAAAAAATATGTGAATCTTTATTCAGAACAAAAAATGCCGTCTGAAGATTTTCATGGTAAAATATTATGGAAACCTTTTTTAAGGAGAGTTCTATGAGTCTTTATGTTTTAAGATGGAATCCCAAAAAATCAGCACATACAAAAGAAATACATCTGGACCTGGTTAATCATTTAAGAAACGGTGAGACACCTGATGATTTCAGTTTTGAAGTAACTGAATATGAAAAGGTAAAGGCAGATGATATTTTTATCATGCAGCAGATTGGAACCAAAAATGACGGAATTGTCATGGTGGGAAAATTTAAAGGCGCCTGCTACAAAAGCAATGAAGTTCATAAAGACGGAAAAAAGAAATATTCTGGTGACCTTTGGGTGATGGATGCTTTTGATGCTGGCAGTGAAAATCCACTTCCTGCCACCCGATACGAAAAACTTTTCCCAAAGATTAACTGGCATGAGGGACCTTCCGGAGTCCGTGTTGAGGACGATCTGGCGGTGGAACTTATGACCACAATCGAAAAAGATCTGATTGAAAAAGAAATCTGGAAGCCTGAATATTTTAAAAGATTCATGGAATGGGATTTTTTAAGTCAGGCTATGAACACTCCGCCGGCTTCTGAAATCAGACGGCCAACTCCTGAAGAACTGGAAGACGGCAAAATGCTTGTTACACTGAAGCAGAGATTTTTTTCTGATCCAAAAGAAGAAACTTATTTTCCTTTTTTGATGTGTCTTGCAGATTCAGTTTTACTGGTGCCAACAGTTTTTGAAGGAGAAAATATTTTTGCAAAGACTCTTACAAATGAGGATGGTGAGACGGGATTCCCGGTTTTTTCGAATTACGAACAGTCAGAGTTTGGAAATCAGGAAGTTTTAAAAGGTGCTCAGCTCGTACCTGTTCCGTTTATGGAATGTATTACTTTGTCAAAGACAATAGAAAACTGTAATACAATTGTTCTGGATCCTTTCAGTCAGCCTTTTGCAATTAATGATGAAATTTGCCAGACAGTTTTGCAGATAAAAGAAGAAATGGATAAACTGGATGAGTCTTAAAGAAAAACTTGCCATCCAGGCAAAAAAATTAAAAACCGATATTCCCGCTGTGTTTCTGGCACTTATTCTGTGGAAAGTTCTGAAAAGCAGGAGACTGTAACTCTTTCAAGGATGGTCAGGAACAGAAACCAGAGATGTTAGTAAAACGGCTGTCTCTGAAGTTTTAACAAAATAATTTCAGCAATTATAGATGACCCATCAGATGCAAAAACACTTAATATCGAAAAATATGAGGTAATTTCTAAAGACAATAAGAAATCCTTTAATACAGCAAAACAACTTCTTTCTATCGTGGCGGGCGTAAGGGGAGACTTCCCTTTCTTAAAATTTCAAATTATAATTTTTTGCGTAAATACGCATTTTTTTTATAATTACCCGCGTATGACCAGTTCAGGTTCTGTGCTTTCATCAAGCCACAGCATCGTTCCCGGTATCCATAATTTATTCCTTATTTTTGCATATTTTTCCCGAATTTTCATTACAATAGTCTTTATGAAACAAATTATCGTCAGCGGGGCCATCATCCTGCGTACAAATCCGGAAACTAAGAAGAAAGAAATATTTGCTACAGCCCGTGGGTACGGGGACTGGAAAGGCTGGTGGGAGATTCCCGGCGGCAAGCTGGAAGAAGGGGAAACTCCGGAACAGTGCATCGTGCGGGAAATTAGGGAAGAGCTGGCTACCGAAGTGAAGGCTGAAAAAATCTTAGGCGTGGTGGATTATGATTACCCGGCTTTTCATCTGACCATGCACTGCATCCTGTGTACCATTGTTTCCGGGGAACCTGAGCTCTTGGAACATGAAGCGGCAAAATGGCTTACAAAAGAAACTTTGCATTCAGTAGACTGGTTACCAGCAGATAAACTTATTCTTGATAAAATAGAAGAACTTTTATAAAAAAAATCCCGTTCCATGAAGGTTCATGGAACGGGATTTCTGTTTTAACTCAATTAAGAATTAAACATACAGTGGGCTAACCTGGTTCAGGATAACCTTGTATTCTTCGTAAGCTTTGTTGTAAGCAGCTACGTTTTCGGCGAT
>JAKSTN010000067.1 GCA_024402535.1 Treponema sp. | reverse complement strand
TTCCACGTAAAAATGCCTATCTTCGTTGCCCGCCAGTGGGTTCGTCACCGCATGGGACGTATGAACGAAGTTTCAGGAAGATACTCTGTTATGAAGGAAGAATTCTATGTTCCTGAACTGGACAAAGTTTCTCCTCAGAGCAAAGACAACAAACAGGGACGCGCAACAGAAGCTTTTGACGAAGCCGAAGCTCAGAAAATTGTAGACAACCTGGTTGCAGGACAGAAAGCCGCTTACGAAAATTACTCAGAACTTCTGGAAGACGGAGTTGCACGCGAACTTGCACGTGTTAATCTTCCACTTTCACTTTACACAGAATTCTACTGGGAAATGGATCTTCACAACCTGTTCCACTTCCTGAAGCTACGCCTGGATTCACACGCACAGTATGAAATCCGCGTTTATGCAGAAGTAATGCTTGAAATGTGTAAGAAAGTTGCTCCAATGGCAACTGAATCTTTCATCAATCATATGGAACACGGAGTAAACTTCTCTGGCGAAGAAATGGAAGCACTCCGCGCTGTAATGAATGGTCAGCCAAATCCTCTTGAAGGAAAAAAACTGGACCGCTTTAATGAAAAAATCGCAACAGGAACACAACTCTAATGAATCCATTTGATTTGCTTAAAAACGCCGGCGCCATTAAAGAACAGCTGGAAAATGTTCAGGGACAGCTTGAATCAATTTCCGCAACAGGTTCTTCAGGTGGCCGCATGGTTGAAGTTACACTGAACGGAAAATTCGAAATGACCGATATCCACCTGGATCCTATCTGCGTAGACAACCGTGATGTAAAAATGCTGGAAGATCTTATTAAGGCTGCCCAGCATGATGCAATCACAAAGATTCAGGAAAAAATCAAGGAAATGTCCGGACCAATGCTTTCCGGGCTGAACCTTCCTGGTTTAGGTTTGTAATTTTAAGAGGCGTTATGACGCCTGGCAGGCGCCGCGTTAAAGTGGCGCCTTTTTTTTATGACATATAACGAGGGGAACATGTCTGCTTTTGACGAATTAACAGAATCATTTTCGCGGCTGCCGGGAATCGGGAAAAAATCGGCAGTCAGAATTGTAAATCATATTTTAAAACAGGACGCCGCCGAAGCCATGCATTTTGCCCAGCGGCTTTCTGTTCTTCACGAAAAAATCAAACCATGTTCTGTATGCGGCACCTGGACCGAAACTGATCCGTGCCCTGTCTGCTCTGACCCGCTCCGTGACCAGACAATTCTCTGCGTTGTTGAACAGCCTCAGGATGTTGGCACCATTGAAGCCTACAAAGAGTTCCGCGGGCTTTACCATGTTCTTGGCGGACTTATCAAACCGCTGGAAGGAATCGGGCCTGACCAGCTTTCTTTCGGAAGTCTGATTGACCGTCTTAAGAGCGGCAACATTCAGGAAGTAATTATTGCAACTAATCCCACGGTTGAAGGCGACACTACGGCCCTCTTTTTGAATAAAATCATCAGCGAACAATTCACAGACCGCCCGATTAAAGTTACGCGCCTTGCAACAGGTATTCCTGTGGGCGGCGACCTGGAATATATCGACAAGCGCACGCTGAGTTTAAGTTTCCGGGGAAGAACAAGTTTTTAGAAAAAGGGCGTAACCTGTCCTTCGGACAGGTCGGCGAGCTCCAGACTACGGCTCCCGCCTCCGGTCCTTCGGACTGGGCTTCGCCCATCTTCCGCATGCCTTACGCAATTTTTCGTTTCATCAGTTTCTGATTCAAAAGAAACAAACCTTCCGCAGACCCACCGAATGTCTTGAAATCTTCAATCATTCTTCTGGCATTTGTTTCTTCTTCCCTTTGTTCAGCAATAAACCATTCAAGAAAATTCTTTGTGGCGTAATCTTCTTCCTGTTCACATACTCTGTAAATTACCTGAATAAGGCGAGTCACTTCTTTTTCCTGATTAAAAGCTGTGCTTAGTGCTGCTGTAATACTCCTTGGTTTTTCTTTCAACGGAGAAACAGGCATAAGTTTCACCACTTCGCCGGAATCAAAAACATAATTATAAATCCGTAATGCATGCCTTTCTTCTTCTGCTGCCTGTGCCATATACCAGTTTGAAAAACCGGACAGAGAAAGAGAATCATAAAATGCTGCCAGATCCAGATATGCATAAGCACTTTCAAATTCTTTCTGAATCTGATTATTCAAAAGTTCTAAAATCCTTTCCTTCATTTTGTACCTCCAGTTTTTACTTCTTCGCATTTATCGCTGTTACATTTTTTTCGCCACAGCTTATGAATGTTGCAATATTCGTAAGCCGCTTTTACGTGTTCTCCTGTCATAACAGCAAATTCCACCTGAGGCGCGTTTCCGGGTTTAAGCCATTTCTGCTGGATTCCTTTATCCGTCTGAAGCAGAATCCATTCAATGTAATGGTCTTCCTGTGACGGATGAAGACGGCTTCCAACAGTAACAGTCACCGTGTTACCGCTTACCTTAATTACAGGAACATGAGCTTCCGTCATGTTGTCCGAAACACCCGGAACAAGTTCTTCCATGGCTTCGCCGCAGCAGATTGTTGGAACTCCCGAATCCTTTACTATGGCAATTATTTTCCCACAGTGTTTGCAATGAAAAAATTTCAACTGCATATGAACTCCTTGGCTGGGGGCGTAAGTTTTCGTTTTACAAAAACATGTGGCCCGCAGTCAGTTCAAACATAAAGGAGAAGAGGGAAATTTTAAAATGATTTCACCCGCAAACGGTCACCAGAAAATCACCAGAGGTTATTTTATTCCGGCTTCTTTTTCATCACGATATTTTTCAAGCAGTTCTTCACGGGTTTTACATCCGTTTCGCTCACGGGCTGCTTTAAGTTTCCTGTAAATTGTATTTTCAGAAAATCCTTCAACTTCTTTCTGATAAACTTTTCCATCCAGAAGCTGATCAAGAATTTTTCTTTCATCTTCATACAGAACTATTTTCTTACGGTCAAAATAATTGTCTAAAACATAAAGGACACAAAGAATAAACCAGAATCCCCGCACAATGTGAATAAGAAAACAGATTACAGGTTCTTCATTCAATGCAAAGGCAATGCAGATAGCAGAAAAATATGCGGCAAGAGAAAACCATTTCCACTTAGGGCGCAGGCCAATTACAATGCACACAATAAAAAGCGGTGTAAAATTATTCAGTAAAAGTGTTTTTTCAAAAGCAGTCAGGAAAATAAGAATCACAGCATACAAAAGAAAAAAGACTGGAAAACTTTTCTGACGGAAAATAAAAACGAAGGGAATATAAATCAGATTCATACCGATTACAATCCAGGTTCCCCAAAGAAAACCAGACTGAAATCCTTTTAGAAAATACAGAGCCGAAATCAAAAAAGAAAAAACAGCAGAAAGAACCACAAAGTGATCTGACAAAAACTTTTTTAATGAAAACTCTTTCATAAACTCCTCATACGCTCCATAAGAATATTGTAATACTATTTCAAAATAGTGGTTACTGTTTTTGTCATGCATGATATATTTACCTTATGGCAAAAGAAGCAAAACAGATTAAGACAAATGCAATGCGCATCCTGGACGGACTTGGAATTCCTTATGAAGTTTTCACATACGATGATGACGGTGAACATGAACTTTCCAGAGGCGCTGCAAATGATACAGCGGCAAAACTCGGCATTGACCCTGAAACCGTTTATAAGACAATCGTAATGCGCACAGACACAAAGGAAATCTGCGTGTTCTGTCAGAGCGCCGTAAATGAAATCAATTTGAAAAAAGCCCGTAATGCTGCAGGCTGCAAAGAAATTGGTCCTGTAAAACCTGAAGAACTTATGGCCCTTACAGGATACATCCGCGGAGGATGTTCTCCTTTAGGAATGAAACGCCAGTTCAGAACTTTTATAGATGAAATGGCTCAGCTTTGCGACAAGGTTCACATAAGCGGCGGACAGCGGGGCGTACAGATTGCACTGAATCCAATGGATCTGGTAAAGGCAACTGACGCCGTTCTTGTAGACCTGGCACTTTAACTTCTAAGGAGAGATTTATGGATATCGGTTTTTTAATAATAGCTGCAGTTCTTCTAATTCTTGGCATTATCGGTTGTATCGTACCAATGCTGCCGGGACCTCCACTAGGCTGGGCCGGACTTCTGCTTGCTTATTTTTCCAGCTGGACTGAATACGGAATCAAGACATTGATTATTACAGGAATTATTGCAGTGGTAGTTACTGTACTGGATACCTTTCTTCCCGCGCTCATGACAAAGAAAACTAACGGAAGCAAGGCTGCAAGCCGCGGCGCAACAGTAGGAATTATCGTGGGACTTTTTATGGGACCTTTCGGCGTAATCCTTGGACCTTTCTGCGGCGCTCTGCTTGGCGAACTGATTCACAACTCAGAAGATTTTTCCAAAGCCATTAAAGTTGCCTGGGGCTCCTTCCTGGGCTTTCTTTTCGGAACCGGATTAAAATTGATTACAGTAATCTGCTTCATCTGGATTTTCGTTCTGCAGATTGTTAAATAATAAAGGCATGTCCAATAAGTTCCGTCATGCTGAACTTGTTTCAGCATCTACACAGGACCCCGTGTACAGATTCCGAAACAAGTTCGGAATGACACTATGAACTATACTTATTGGATATTTCCATTCTTAAAGTTCTATCACCTGATCCAGAACTGAAACTTCAGAATCATCATATTTCTGATTTTTGACCATGTTACTTATTGCATCATGGTCGTATTTATTTTCAGGGTACACAACTACAACTGCACGGTCACCCTTTGCCAGGAAATTGTGTTCGCCAAAATCTGTGTAACGGGTTGCTCCGATTGAAATCATAACCTGCGAAGGTTTTCCGCTTTCCAGAAGATAAGCATGAATGTTTTCTGCAGGACCTTCATCTTTCTGATTATTCAATTTGTCACAAATCCAGGAAAGAAGTTTTTCATAAATGTAGCTGTAGTCGCGAACCGCGCTGTCTTCACCATAATCAAAAACTTTTCCGTCGCGGACAAGAAAACTTGCAATACGGTATTTGTCTAGAAGCCCGCCTTTTGAAAAAGCAGAAGCGTCCCTTGCCACGGCATCTTTGTCGCCCTGCAGGGTGCAGGCGTCACTTGTCACGGCATCTTTGTCGCCCTGCGGGACGGCGCCAGTCAGTTCAATCTGATTTTCCGAAAGCCCCTTACTTGCAGGCCCCCAGTTTTTTTTCTGACTGATTTTCTTTGCTCCTTCTTTACGGATGGAACAGTCATTTGAAGCGGCAAAAGTTTTTGGAACTACTTCTGAAATTATATCCCCGTTCCAGACCATGTCACAGAGGATAGCGCATTCAGGTTCAATCTGAAGTTTTTCTTCGCCTTTGGGAAAAATGATTTTGTCTGAAGTGAAAGGAAATGTGTGAAGGAATGCAGGAGTCACAGCGTTCCCGGTGTCCGCCCCACAAGCGCCCTGCAGAGTAGTGGAATTCTGTCCGCCCTGTGGGGCACTGGATTCACAAACGCCCTGCGGGACGGCGTCATGTGCCGGCGGCAGAAAAGTTGGAAACAATGCTTTTGGTGCATTTGCCTCTGCAGTTTTGATATTTGTAAAATCCCGGGCTTCGCCGGCCTGCTCCAGGTGACCAGTAAAATTCCCGGCAACACCAAAAGAAGGTATAAGTTCTGTTTTAAAATCCATTATATCTATCCTTTAATAAATGTGCTCTCAGAAGTCTGCCCGAAGCACGGTCATGAGTCCTCGCTCGCAAGCTCACTGCGGAATGACCGTGTTCGGTCAACTTCTTACGCCCATTTATTACATTTTATATGTCTTTAAAAACACTGGCAATTTCCTCGTGCGGAATGCCATTACATCAATGCTACAAGGGCGTCTACGGCGGCGCGGGTGGTGGCCCAGCTGGTGGCGAAGCGGATTACGGTGTGGGTGTCGTCAAACTTTTCCCATTCGCTGTAAACAGCTTTTTTGGAAAGGACTTTAAGTTTTGTGTTTTCCATTACAAAGAACTGCTGGTTTGTGATTGAATCAATAAAGAACTGAACACCTTTCTTTTTCATTTCAGCTTTCATATATTCTGCCATTTCAATAGCATTCTGCCCCAATTTGTAATACAAATCGTCTGTAAACAGAGTGTCAAACTGTATTCCTAAAAGCCAGCCTTTTGCCATCAATGCTCCATGCTGCTTGATCTGTGTAAAGAAATGTGGCAGAAGTTCAGGTTTTGTACATACAACTGCTTCACCAAACAGGGCACCGCATTTAGTACCACCGATATAGAAAACATCACAGTATTTAGCGATATCTGAAAGTTTTACATCTTTCTGTGCTGCAAGGCCATAGGCCATACGGGCACCGTCCATATACAGTGGAATTCCATGTTTTGTACATACATTGTGAATACATTTCAACTCATTTTTAGTATAAAGTGTTCCGTATTCAGTAGGATAAGAAATGTATACAAGACCAGGTTCAACCATGTGAGTCTTTGTGGAATCTTTTTCAAAAGCAGTCAGATAGGCATCCAGAACTGCAGCATCCATTTTGCCGTCTTTTCCTTTTACAGTAAGAACCTTGTGCCCTGTGTATTCCACAGCTCCGGCTTCATGTACTGCAATGTGTCCTGTATCAAGAGAAACTACTCCCTGCCATGGTTTAAGGATTGCGGCAATCACAGTTTCGTTTGTCTGTGTTCCACCCACCAGGAAATGAACATCAGCTTCAGGACATTTACAGGCCTGACGGATTTTTTCCTTTGCACTTTCGCAGTAAACATCGCTGCCGTAACCCGGATTTTTTTCCAGATTGATTTCCATGAGGCGCTGCAAGATTTCTGGGGCAGCGCCTTCCATATAGTCTGATTCAAAATGTAAAATTGCCATGACTGTTATTCCTATATCGAGAATGTACCTCTCAGCAGTCTGCCCAAATCAAGGGCATGTGTCCTCCGCACTTCGTTTGTGCGGGATGCCCTTGTTCGGTCAACTGCTTATGATCCATTCTCATTTTACTATTATCGTTCTGTCACTTTTCCAATTGTATCACTGTGACAAAAAAATTTCTTTATTCTTTGGAAGTGCGGAGATTTGTGATTACTATGGCCGATAAAACCAGGACTATGCCACACAGACTCATTAAAGATAAGGATTCACCAAAAATCAAAATACCCATAAGCGTTGCAACTACCGGTTCTATGCTGGCGATGATGGAAGCCTTTCCATTTTCCACTCCGGTTAATCCATAAGTGTAAAGCATGTAAGGAAGGAAGCAGGTGACAATACCTGTTGAAACAGAAATCAGAACAGCACTTGAACTTGAAAAACATTCAGGTAAAGACTGCCAGCCGCCAAGACATAAAGCACCCAGGGTTGCCAGAAGCGATGTGTAAAAATTGATTGTGAGACTTGAGTAACCTCTATTCAAAGCGAAGCGGCTGAAGATGCTGTAAAGGGCATAACAGATGCCGGAACCAAGCCCGCACAAAATGCCTAAAGCCGAAAGATGATTTTCCCCGGAACCGATTCCACTTACAAGACAACAGCCCGCAAATGCCAGAACCAGAGCAATAATTTTTGCAGCATTTATTTTTTCATGAAAACATGGAATTGAAATAAGGATTACAAAACATGGAGCCGAATACAAAAGAATGGCCGCTGTTGAAAGACTCATTAACGTCATGGCCTTGAAATAACAGAGTGTAAAAAGAAGAAAGGAGACTAGACCTGTGCCGATAAAACACCACAAGTCCTTCAGTTTGATTTTAAATGCATTTCTGTCTCTAATAAGAAGTGTAACAGTAAAACAAATCAGAGCTATTAAAGAACGGATAAAAACTACACTGATTGTGTTGAGCCCTATAGAATCCAAAAGTCTGCGGAAAACTCCCGTGGTTCCCCACAAAATGCCGGCTAAAAGAATCGAAGAAAAATGTTTTTTCATTTAT
This sequence comes from Treponema sp., assembly GCA_024402535.1. GTDB lineage: Bacteria > Spirochaetota > Spirochaetia > Treponematales > Treponemataceae > Treponema_D. The sequence goes on along the minus strand of JAKSTN010000067.1, from coordinate 2,627 downwards.
TCTCCAGCAACGCTTTCATTCTGGCATTCTCTTCAAGAATGCGCGCAATTTCTTCAGCCTGCTTCTGTAATTCAGATGCTTGTTCCTGAATTATCTTTTCGTCTTCAGCTTTTTGGGCGGCCATGCCTTCTTTTATCCCAGCTTCAACACCGTCTTTATACCAGTATTTTTCTCTTACAGCCATATCCTGTTCGTATGTCATGAATCTTTCCCTCCACTCTCGTTTGTAGCGGTTATGGGTCACCATAGAATTTATCTTTTCCGTAAGAGCCGATCCTACAGTTCCGTTCTGAAAATATTTTAACACATTTTTGATTTCGTGGTCACCAACTTTTTCCCAGGCTCCGAAGTTAAAAAACACAGTGTGACTTTTGTCACCAAGTCTGACAGAAAAATCTTCAAGGCAAGTTCTGTCAAAAGAATAAACTGGCAGACCCTTTCCAAACACATCAAACGGGCAGATAAAAATTACATAGCTTTCTTTAAGCATGTCATAACTCTGACCTTTGTCCAGCGCATCGGCATCCAGAAGCGAATGATAAAACCTTGCCCTAAGCGGCAGCTCCTGAGTGTCGGTCATCTGCATTTCAAGATCAAACTCCCGGTCCGAATCCTTTACATGAACATCAAGCCGTATTCCTTTCCCAAGAATATCATTTCCTATGGCGTCCTCTGACTTTACATAAGTTAGACGGTCGATTTTTATATGCAACATGGTCTCAAGAAATTCTCTGCAAATTTCTTCATCCTGCATAACGGTACAAAACATCAGGTTGTTTGTGATTGTAATTTTTTCCCAATCGATAAGGTGACTTTCTATCATAGTGAGCTCCCTTTTTCTTAAAATTTCTCACTATATATATGGAGTTTTTCTGACAAAACAGGAAAGACGAAAAAAAAATTTTAGAAAAATTTGGGCGTTGCCTGCGCTGGCGCGCAGGCCGGGCTGCTTCGGGTTCCGGCTTCCACCTCCAGCCTCCTCGGGGACTGTTCCTTCCGTCACAGTCCCCTCCGGTGGCCGCCTTCGCCGCCCTCCGCATCCCTAACGAAAAAAAACGGCACCTGTCGGGTGGACTTAAGTCCTTCCGCCAGGTGCCGTGGAGTGTCATGTGTTTACTAAAAAAATTATTATTTTACTTAGCGAAGCTGAGCGGTTTCCATGTTAGCTCCATCATCTGTAAGGTAACAAAGAACTGCATTAGAAGTTCCGTTACCGTAAGTATCACTATAACAAGTAGTCTCCGCTGTATTAGTATATGAACTTGTTGAACTAGCTACTTGAGAATCAGTAATAACACCAGCATTTGTTTTCCAAAGCCCAACATTTACTTTTTCAACTACATTTAATGTCATGTTTGCTTTTCTTGGAACAAGAGTTACATCCCATTTTCCTGTAAAACGATTTCCATCTACACCTGCAGGAACTGTCCATGTTGTTCTATTACCGGTAGCCCAGGCTGAGTCTGTAAGTTTGGCAAACTTTGGTTTACCAGACCACATGTAACCAATTACAGGAACAGGTCTTCCATTTTCAAGTCCTACATCCAGTGTAAGGTTTTTTCCAACACTCTTCACATCTACAATAACTTTCTGGAATGTTCCATTGTAAGAAGGAGCAAAGGCATATTGAACTGTACCACCAACATCAGCTGCTATATGTACACCACCCTGGCTGTCTACTGCAATCTGACAGTACTGTCCACCACCAGTAAAGATGTCCTGAACTCCTGACCATCCCCTGGCAGTAGGTCCCTTAGTTGCAGTACCTCCATTGTCCAGATAACTATATTGAACTTTGTTTTTTGCAAGATTAAACCAAACTGCACAAACTACATCTTTTCCGTTATTAGCAGCTCCATTTGTACGATTCTTACTTACAGCCAAAGAAACATACTCTCCTGCTCCACGATCATTTGTTCCATCTGCAGTAATTTTAGCACCTGTACCTGCAATTACCTGACAGTTTCCATTTCCACCAGTGACAGGATTTCGGTTTGCAGTTGTTTGCATTTGACTAGTTTGCATAAACCGAATCTGGTTAGCAAGCTTATCAAAATATGCAAAGTAGACATTAGTACCACTTGCAAAAACAGGTGAATGTATTTGATCTTTTAAGGATTTATCAATTCCGTTTACCGTTTCTATAGATGATTTTTCAGACCCATTTTCAAAATATCGAACATAATCAGTATCTTCTCCACTTAATTCACAAGCATATGTATTTCCAGATCCGTCGATTCCGAACCCTACAGAAGAAGGTACAACATAGTCTTTCTGCCCTGCATTTCCTCGAGCTGTATAAGTTGAAGAACGAGCACTAGTTCCCATATGTATATTCTTCTGACTTGTACCAAAACCATACATAATTTTTTTGCTTGGTGCAATTTTCATTGTCATACCAAACATTGTTGCTTCATTATAAAGCTTTGCCACCCTATCATTGAATTCCCAAACATCAAAAAAGATATCGTCATCAAGATTATTGTTGTTGTCACCATTAGGCAGTCTGTTGTAGCAGTTGGCAAATGCAGTTCCGTCAGAAGTACACTGTCCCTTAGCGTCATTGTTGTTTACGTTGTTCATAAGAGGAATGCTGTTTACAGAAAGTTCAAGTTTCTTTGTCTTAA
>JAKSTN010000066.1 GCA_024402535.1 Treponema sp. | reverse complement strand
TCTACTGTAACCTGCTGGTTATCAAAGACAACATGCCTGTAAAAATGACCTGTACCCAGGTTATTGAATATCATGCAAAGCAGCTGGTTGGTGTTCTGAAAGACGAACTGGAACTTGAAAAATCAGAACTCTTCGAAAAACTTCACCTGCGTACTCTGGAAAGAATCTTCATTGAAGAACGCATCTACAAGAAGATTGAAACTCAGAAAACAGAAGAAGGCGTTTACAAAGCCGTTTATGACGGATTCAAACCATTCAAGAAGGAACTGATCCGTGACATCACAGACGAAGACATTGATCACCTTTTGAAAATTCCTATCCGTCGCATTTCTCTTTACGACATCAACAAAAACCGTGAAGAAGTTAAGGCTATCAATGACCGCATAAAAGAAATCAACAAGCTCTTGAAGCATCTGGTTGATTACGCAATTTCATGGCTTGAAGGAATCGAAAAGAAACTTCCTGCAGAAAGCACAAAACGCATGTCAAAAATCACAAACATCAACACAGTTGATGTAAAGACTGTAGTTAAACGCGACCTTGCTCTGAAATACGATGAAGAAAAAGGTTACCTGGGAACTGAAGTAAATTCCGGCGAAGAAAAGATGAAAGTTACTCCATATGACCGCGTTATTTACGTACGTAAATCTGGTATCTGGTCTGTAACTGACACACATAAAAAACTTTTCATTGGACCGGGCATGTGGTACTGTGGACTTGCAGACAAGGAAAGCCTTTCAAAGGTTCTTTTCACAATCATTTACCGTGATCCTGCAACTCAGTTTGTTTACATTAAGCGCTGTAAAATTGCAGGTTACATCATGAACCGCGACTACTTCTTTGCACCTGATGACATGGAAGTTCTCCACGTTGATACCCGCAAAAATTTCAACTTCACCCTGCATTACGTAAAAAAACCTCGTCTTAAGAACCTTACAGAAAAGTTCAAAACCGACGGATTCGAAGAAAAATCCCTCAAAGCAAAGGGCGTGCGTATTGTAGCTAAAGAAGTTGAATCGATTACAGTAAACTAAGTCCTTCGCAAATGAAAGCATTAACCAAATATGTGACATTTGAAGAGACCATAAAAGGGTCAAGATTTCTCTCGGAGCTTATTCCCTGCGAAAGCCAAGCGGAAGCAAGAGAGATTCTGCGCCAGCAGAAAGCAAAATATGCCGATGCAACACATGTGGTTCATGCTTTCATAACAGGAAAAGGTGCCGAAGTCATGGGCATGAGTGATGACGGAGAACCTTCGGGAACAGCAGGCCGTCCGGTTCTGGATGTTCTTAAAGGAAGCGGCGCCACAAACCTCATTCTTACTGTTACCCGCTGGTTTGGAGGAACTCTTCTTGGAACCGGCGGTCTGGTAAAAGCATACGGTAACGGTGCAAAAGGCGTAATCCAGAATGCTGTCGAACAGAACGCCTTTGAAGAACTGATTGAAAAATCTGATTTCAGTTTTCACACAGACTATTCACTTTTGAAGCCAATTAAAAATCATTTTCCGGAATTTCATCTTTACGATATAAATGAAGATTTTGGAACTGACATAACCATCACAGGAAAAATCCGCAGTGATGAAACAGAAACTTTCTGTCACCTTCTAACAGAATTATCAAACGGTAAGATTTCCGTTACAATATCCTGAATCAAATGAATATCGCACTTTTTACAGAATCAGAAATCAATTCTCCCCTTTCAATTAAAGATGAACGTGGAGAACATATTGTTAAAGTCCTTCATAAAAAAGAAGGAGACACATTCAAAGCCGGAATTGTAGGCGGCATGGTGGGAACTGCCACCATTACAAAAATCGAAAACAACGAGATCCGTTTCAGCTTTAATCCTGAAACTCCAGGTCTTGTTCCACAGCCTTTAATCATGATCATAGGTTTTCCTCGTCCTATCCAGCTGAAACGCCTTTTAAGAGACATTGCGGCCTTAGGCGTAAAGGAAGTTCATTTAACAGGAACAGAGCTTGGCGAAAAATCCTACATGCAGTCAAATCTTGTTGAACATGGAACTGCTTACAAAATGCTTTTAGACGGAACTGTTCAGGCAGGAACCACCAGTGTTCCGGAACTTTTCCTGCACCAGACCCTAACTGAATGTATTGATTCTGTAAAAAAGTCGGCAGGAGAAAATTTCCAGGCCCTGGCTCTGGATAACATAAATCCTAAATGCAGCCTGGTGGAAGCTTTCCAGGAAGACCTGCCGGAAGGAACCATAACTGTGGCTGCCATAGGCAGCGAACGGGGCTGGACCGACAGGGAAAGAAAAATGCTGGAAGATTTCGGCTTTGTAAGATGCGGTATGGGAAAACGCATCATGCGTACAGAAACTGCCGCAACAGTAAGCGCCAGCGTTATCCTTGCAGAAAGAGGATTGCTTTGTTAAAATTATTCCACTTATGGATAACGCACGCATTAAAGAAATCCTGCTGGACATAGCAGAAACAAACCTGGATTTTTCAGTTACTCAGACTGGAAAAGAAAGCACAAGAGTAAACGGACTTTATAAACCTGACACTCACGAAATTCTCCTTCATAACCTGAATTTCAAGACAGAAAACGAACTGGTATACACTGCAGTTCACGAATATACTCACCACCTGATTACAGAAGAAACTCTGCTTGTTTCTCCCGAAGGATTCATTCCTAATGCAAAAAGCCATAACCAGAAGTTCTGGGCAAAATTCGGAGCCCTTCTGGCTATTGCAGAAGAAAAAGGCTATTACAAGCTGGATCTGGAAGTTTCGCCAGAACTTAAAGAACTGACAGATAAAATCAAGACAGAATATATCGAAAAAAACGGTCAGATGATGACTGAATTCGGCCGTCTCCTTGGCGAAGCCTACGATCTTTGTAAAGCTGCAAATATCCGTTACGAAGATTATCTGGATCGCGTTCTTTGCATGCCACGTAGCAGTGCAAAAGAAATTCAGCGTGTGGCCAGAGTTCCTGTAAACCCTGCCATCGGTTTTGACAACATGAAAACTGTTGCCTGCATCAAAAAAGTTGATGACCGTAAAGAAGCTGAACAGGAACTGCTTTCTGGAAAAAGTCCTGCCACAGTACGTGAAATGATGAAGATGAAATCTGCAAAAGCAAAAGCTTCTGACGATCCAAAATCAAAACTTGAAAAAGAAAAAAACAGACTTGAAAAAACAATTGCACAGCTCAGCCAGCGTCTGGAATATGTGGAGGAAAGTCTTGCAAATCTGTAAGCGCACCCTGACTTCTGCAGGAATTATTTTTTTCGGATTCTTTTCGTCATGGGTATTCTGCCAATCAATGCCTAAAATGCCTGACTTTCCCGAAATCACTGCTCCAAAAATTGGTGACGGTTTTTATACTCCTGAGATCCCATATTTCCCGAATCAGAAATCGGTAAATAAAAACCAGGAACAATCAGAAACAACTTCGCTTCCTGCTGCAACAATTTCAGATTCAACCTCAACAACGGAATTACTTTCAAACTATCTGAACACTTCAAACATGCTCACAGCTTCAGACATCACTTCCCTTTCTAATGCAGGAAGCTTTTCAGATCTGACTTCGCTTTACAATATTGGAAACCTGACAGGCCAGAATAATACTTCAACAACTATCCTGCTGCAGCAGATTCTTACAAGCCTTGAGGATTTGAAGAAAAATCAGAATACAACAGTCGCTAATAATTCCGCCGTTTCAAACAACACAACCGCTCAAAATAAACCTTCTGTTCTGCGTTTTAAAATCAACGGATACGACATTAAAGATTCTTTAACCACAGTTTATTTCAGCAACAGAGAACATGACGGAAGTTTCCTTTTAACAGCAGACCGCCGTTATGTGGCAGACAAAAAAGTCCGCACAGAAACTTTCTATCTGCTATTTAAGACACAGGAAACTTCCGGAAGTATGATTACTTATGAAGTTTCTCCGTCAATAGTTCAGGATAACAAAAACGAAAACAGTTTCATTTATAAACTGGCCTCACAGAAAAATCTTACTGCAACAAAAACAGGAAATCTTGTTATTCTTAAAACAAATTCTAAAGACTGTACAACAGACCTCTTGCTTGATCTGAACGAATAAAAGGAAATTAATATGGAAATGGAAAAAGGGCTCATGGAACTGGGACTTTCTGAAGCAGAAGCTTCAAGACTTTCCCCACTAATGGAAAAATACATTAACGAAATCATTCTTTTTAATTCAGCTTACAACCTGACAAACACCAGTGATCATGATGAACTGGTAATCCGCCACATTTATGATTCCCTGGCTCCATACACAACATTCTGCAAACTTTTTGAAAACGCTCATAACAATCCAGACTTTACTGCAGGCGACATTGGTTCAGGCGGCGGGCTCCCAGGCATTCCTTTAGCAGCTAGCTTCCCTGACGTAAACTTCTGTCTTGTTGAACGCATGGCTAAACGCTGCGCCTTTCTTGAAAACGTAGCTGCTATTCTTGGGCTTAAAAACGTTACTGTAATTAACAGTGAAGCTGAAAAAGTTCAGAAAGAAAAATTTGATGTAATCACATTCCGTGCTTTCCGCCCTTTGGACGAGAAAATGACAAAGACTCTGCTGGGCATCACAAAGACCGGCGGCACACTTGCTGCCTACAAAGCAAAAATGGACAGCATCAAAACCGAAATGGATGACATAAAAAAAATAGTCCCGGACTATGAAGTAGTAAACCTCACAGTTCCAGGACTGAACGATTCCGAAAGAAATCTTGTTCTTATTACAAACTAAAAAATCAGATTTTTGTTCCAAGGAAAAAATGGAAGCCTAAATTTGTATGATGCATAAATCCAGATGTATTCTCTACCTGGAGATATCTTTTAAACCAGTAAGCATCCTTATACTCCATAATATCATCGACATAAAATCCGAACCCGCCATAAAATCCCTTGTTTTTTCTGTTTATCATAGTAAGGTCTATAGATAACTGGCCGTATGGAGAGCCTCCGAAAGCAAAAATCCCTGTTGCAAGTGAAGTTTCAATATTCCAGATAAGTTTCTGAGAATTATAAACAGGAAATAAAAGTTTTACTTCAGGTGCAAGTTTTAAAATCGGATCCCCCAGCATTGTTCCCAAAGTTCCTCCTATAGCCGTATGAATTCTATTCTGGGAAGGGAATTCATATAAAAATGTAACTCCCATATTTTCAATGCTGGCCGGAAACTCAGCCATTGGTATATAAGCTTTTCCCTTAACCACCGGTATATTTACAAATGTTCCGCAAGATATATTATTTTCCTGATATATTTGAAAACGTGACTTTTTTTCTTCCTGATTATTTTCAAAAACCGGATTTCCTCGTTCAATATTTTTTTTCTGATTTATGGATTCAAAGTTTTTCTTTGCCAGAATCAATGTTTCATTTTTTCGAAGCAGTAACTCACTTTGGAAAGCTTCTGATTCATTAATTAAAGTTACTGTATACACATCTCTTGGTAACGCCAGTAAAACAGAAGTTGAATCAAACTTATTTATCTCAGAAACCAGTTTTCCTTCTCCATTTCTGAAGATAAGTTTCCCCTTTATTTCTTTTGAAATTGAAACAAGAGAATCAGCCTCTGAAAAATCAGAAAGTACAAGATCACCAGAACCAACAAGAGTAATATTAAAGTTCGGATGCTGGGGACCTGATTTAGAGTTTTCAGTTTTCTTCAAAGTATCATTAAAGGCGTAGGAATACAATTCATTTAATGTTACTTTTTTATCACCCGAAGAATCAGCGGCTCCACGGAGTCCTGTAATAATTGAATTCGTAAAGAAAGACGCTCCAATCTCGTCAGACTCCTGTGAAGATTCAGTTTCTGAACTTGATGAAAGATAAGCATGACCTTTTACAATTGACGAATCATCAATAAGAAAAGGCTTCTTTCTCTGTCCGCCTTTAGACCTTATGAAATTCCCCGAATAGCAAGAATCAAGAATAACTACATGAATATCTGTTGGAATTTCTGAAATAGCAGTTTTTAGTTTCTCATATTCATATTTCTGATTTCCTAAAAATAAGCCATCTTCATCGGAGTGACCTGAATAATAAAATAAAAATTCAGATCTGTTAGGCTTAATTGAATTTCTTATTATTTTTTCTGATATTACAGAAAGAATATAATCAATTTCATTCTTATCAGGATCCAATAGAAGAAAAGAATTTTCTTCAGGAATTCCACCAATATCTGCCATTACTTTTCTAATATTTTTTGCATCACTTCCTGCGTAGCTTAATTGAGTTCTGCCCTCTCCACCTTTATTTGAACCTACATAAATGCCATATCTTTCTACCCCAGAACCAGACAGCCGGGCCATTTCTAAAAACACAACTAAAAATAAAAAAGATCGTAAATATTTCATTATCTTTCTCCAAATAAAAACTATTCATTCCTTTCTCACTGAAAAAGTAGTGAACTCTGTATTCTCAGGAAAAACTTTTCCTTCGTTTAATTTTGATATACCGGTTTCAGAAATCAAATTTATGCATTCTGTTAAATCCAGAACTTCATCTGCTGTAACAAAAACAAAAAATTCATATTCAGGTGCATCATCCAGTTCAAATGAATAATTTAATAAAGTGATTTTATTTTGTATCTCTGTCGTACAAAGATGTTCATTATCACCGGACAAATGAACTGTAATATTTTTATTTCCATCCACGCTGAAAATCAAGCCATATTTTTTTCCCTTAGAATTATACGCAATCTGGATCAGTTCACCGTTGAAAGCCCTATCATTATCCCGTAAAAGTTCAGGCTTATGATCAGTCTGTCTGTATATAAATAATTCAGGTCCACTTTCGTTTCCTTTTATTCTTTCTGGTTCTCTGACTGACGTTTTTCTGTTCATCATTGCAGGCAAGAAGAAAAGAAGGAATACAGCGGCAGCAGCCATTGGAGCAATTTTGTAAAAAGAAAATTTTCTGTGGTTTTTCTTTTCGATTACTTTATCATAAATATTGTCAGCATCTGATGTATTAAAAAAAATTTCACGAAGTTCTTCATCTGATTTCTTCAATTGTTCCAGTGCCGCTTTGACATTCATTTCTCCGTATTCAGAGAATAAATCTGAAGCATTTCTTTCTCCACAATTCACCGCTTCCAGAATATGATCAGGTATTTTTTTCATCTTATTCTCCTACATATTTTTCTGCATACTTTTTTAATCCGGCAAGACGTTTTCGTACACCGGAAACGGACATTTTTACTTTAGCCGCAGTTTCTTCAAGAGTGTAGTCATCCACGTAATAAAGAGTTGCAATCTCTTTATCAAGACTGTCACGCTGAGAAAAAATTGTATCCAGTAACAGAGAAACATTAATAATTTCTTTTTGCTTAGTAGAAAAACTATCTTCAATTAAATCTGAAAGATTTTCTATCTGAAGATGATTTCTATATTTGTCACTTCGTATCTGATTCAAACAGATTCGGGTAGCAGTTGTAAAAAATAAACTTGAGCACAAATCCTGTTTCCCGTAATTGCTTTCAAGAATACGGACAAAAACATCCTGCATGGCATCCTGAGCTTTTAAGTCATCTTTCAATAAGAATCTGCAGCGTCTTAAAACCATAGGACCAAACTTGTTGTATAGGTGTTCAAATTCCTCTTTACTTATATTTACCATATTTTCCTGTATATTAATTTAACACTTGAGAGAGACAAAAATGTTACCAAAAAAAAATCCAAAGAGATTTTTTTATAATATTAAACCTCTTTGGATTAAGCAAAAACTAAAAATTATTATCTGATACTAATTTGCCGGTGGCATTTCATGAACCGCCAGAGGTTCAGGATCTGTCATGGTAGCACCTGCAGCAAGTTTTATTTCAGGCTTTACCATTTGTCCATTCTTAAGCTTAACCATTCCATTTTTATCTTCATCAGGATGTTTTCCAACCGGAGCATTTGAAAGCATAAGCTTCAGACGGTTCAGCTGGTTTACTTCTGATGAACCCGGGTCAAAGTCGATGGCGCTGATATTTGCTTCTGGGAAGCGGCGGCGCAATTCCTTAATCATACCTTTACCAGTTACATGGTTTGGAAGACATGCAAACGGCTGTACACAGGCAATACTTGGAGCGCCTTCTTCAATCAGTTCAACCATTTCAGCTGTAAGGAACCATCCTTCACCAGTAATGTTTCCAAGCTGAACAATATCATCAACGCCCTTCATAAGTTTATAGATACTTGAAGGAGCATCAAAGCGCTTAGACTTACGGAGATATTTCTTCATCTTATTTCTGTACAATTCCAGGAACCATACAAAAAGTTTTGCATTGCGTTCAGTTTTCTTAGGGAATGCAAGTTCTTCGTGACGGAAAATACCTGTACTGAATGAATAGAAGAAGAAGTCTGCCAGGTCAGGCATTACACATTCTGCACCTTCCCTTTCAATTACATTTACAATGTCGTTGTTTGCAGTAGGATGGAATTTAACAAGAATTTCTCCAACAACTCCGACACGAGGTTTCTTAATTGGTTTAAGTTCCAGTCTGTCAAAATCACGAACAATATTTTTCATAAGTTTATGATACTTATGAATTGAAAGTGAACCTGCTTCTTTTTCTGCAACAGCTGTCCATTTTTCATAAAGGGCATTTGCGCTTCCAGGCACTGCTTCATAAGGGCGAACTCTGTAAAGACAGCGCATAAGAAGGTCACCAACCATAAGGGCTTTTACAGCTCTGTGGAGGAAACCTGCAGTAATCTTAAAGCCAGGATTTTTTTCAAAGCCCTGAGCAGAAAGTGACAGAACAGGAATATGTCCCCAGCCTGCATCAGCAAGAGCACGGCGGATAAAGCCGATATAGTTTGTAGCACGGCATCCACCACCAGTCTGAGTGATGATAAGGCTTACATGATCCAGATCATATTTTCCGCTTTCAAGGGCGGCAATCATCTGTCCTGCTACCAGAATTGAAGGATAACAGGCGTCATTGTTTACATACTTAAGACCAGTATCTACAGCTTTTGGATCTACTGCATCAAGAATTACGAAACGGTAACCACAGCCTTCAAATGCCTTCTGAAGAATCTTAAAGTGAATAGGCGACATCTGAGGCCCGATGATTGTATGTGTATAACGCATTTCTTTTGTGAAAATCTGACGCTGATAAGCAGAAGACTTCAACTCATAACGGCGTTTATTTCTCTGACGTTCCTTAACCGCTGCAACCAGAGAACGGATACGGATGCGGACTGCACCAAGATTTGAACCTTCATCAATCTTGATAAGGGTGTACATACGGCCCTTAGCCTTCATGATTTCATCTACCTGGTCTGCAGTAACTGCATCAAGACCACAACCAAAGCTTGTAAGCTGTACCAGTTCCAGAGCCGGCATTTCAGAAACGAACTGACCTGCCCTGTACAGGCGGTTATGATATGTCCACTGATCAATAATGCGGAGAGGTCGTTCAATTTTTCCAAGGTGTGCAACAGAGTCTTCTGTGAAGACTGCAAGACCAAGTCCATTGATCATTTCTGGAATACCGTGGTTAATTTCTGGATCCAGGTGATAAGGACGTCCTGCAAGAACGATACCCTGAGCACTGTTACGGATCATTTTTTCCAGAGCTTCTTCACCCTGCTTCTTTACGTCCTCGCGGAACTTTTCCTGTTCATCCCAGGCTTTATCAACTGCAGCAAAAATCTGTTCTTTTGTAAGGCTTGGGAAATGCTTGTGCATTTCTTCATAAAGACGCTCTGCAAGACGAGGCTTGTCGTAAATCGGAAGGAACGGATTCATGTAAAGAATCGATTCATCCTGACGGAGCACATCAATGTTATTACGCAGAACTTCAGGGTATGAAGTTACAATTGGACAGTTGTAATGGTTACCGGCGCCTTCATCTTCTTTCTGTTCGTATGGAGCACAAGGATAGAAAATAAATTTACATCCGGCCTGAAGAAGACTTTCAACATGACCGTGAGTAATTTTTCCAGGGTAACAAACCGATTCAGAAGGAATTGATTCAAGACCTTTTTCATAAACCTTTCGGCTGGATCTCATACTTAAACGTACGCGGAATCCCAGTTCATTGAAGAAAGTAAACCACAGCGGATAATTTTCGTACATGTTCAGAACACGTGGAATACCTACATCGCCCATTGGAGCATCTTCAGGTTTACGAGGAATATAATCGAAAAGCCGTTTATACTTCCATTCAAAAAGGTTAGGCATTTTTTCTGTAGCTTCTTCAATGCCTGTATTTGCTTTATTTGATGCATCAACGATCTGAACATCATCATCCAGTTCTGCACCACGTTCACAACGGTTACCTGTAATGAAGCGGCGTTTTGCTTCAGGAGTTGTAAATGTGTTGATTGTGAGCATACAGTTGTTCTGACATTTTCCACAGCGGCGGAGGTCCAGATCAACCTTAAAGTTTTCAAGTTCCTTAAGAGTTGCAAGACCTGAATGAACTTCATGAACTGTATCTTCCGGTTCTCCAGGTTTTGGAGCAGTAAGGTCACGCCACTGGTCATAAGCAATAAGTGCAGAACCGTAAGCGCCCATAAGGCCTGCAACGTCAGGACGGAATACCTGAACCCCTGCAATTTTTTCAAAGGCGCGGAGAACTGCATCGTTATTGAATGTTCCACCCTGAACTACAACCTTAGTTCCAATGTCACTGGCTTTACGAAGTTTAATAACCTTGAACAAAGCGTTCTTAATTACGGAATAAGAAAGACCTGCAGAAATATCGGCAACAGAGGCACCTTCTTTCTGAGCCTGTTTAACACGACTGTTCATGAAAACTGTACAGCGGGATCCAAGGTCTACAGGCTTTTCTGCCATAAGGGCAATTTTACTGAACTCACGGATATCCATACCCATAGTACGGGCAAAGTTATCAAGGAAGGAACCACAACCTGAAGAACAGGCTTCGTTCAGCTGAATAGAAACAATAGCTCCGTCTTTCATGCGGAGACATTTCATATCCTGTCCACCAAT
>JAKSTN010000065.1 GCA_024402535.1 Treponema sp. | reverse complement strand
TTTCCTTGTTGTATTTTATGTTCAGTGTCAGGGCGATGATCATTGCTACAATCTGGCCTAAAACTGTAGCCCAGGCTGCACCTGCTATGCCCATCTTAGGGAATGGTCCGATTCCGAAGATAAGAATTGGGTCCATGATGATGTTTGTAAGGGCACCAGCCAGCTGGCTCCACATGGAAAGCATAGATTTCCCTGTGCTCTGAAGAAGCTTTTCGCACATAATGGCACCGTAACCGCCGATACCTGCAAAAAGAACGATTCTTGTGTATGTAAGCCCCATCTGACGAATTTCTTCTATATCAATCTGTCCGACGAAGTAAGGTTTAAGGAATAAAAGACCCAGAACGCAGAAAACGGCGTAAGTGGCAAAAGCAAGGAAAAGTCCGTTCATGGCGGCTTTGTTTACTTCGTCGGGGCGTTTCTGACCAAGGCGAAGAGAAAGAAGGGCGTTTACACCGACAGATGTGCCGACGCTGAAAGAAATCATAAGGTTCTGGACTGGGAATGCCAGAGAAACGGCTGTAATGGCATTTTCAGAAATTTTTGCAACAAAGTAGCTGTCTACTACATTATAAAAGGCCTGAACCAGCATAGAGAACATCATTGGAAGAGACATGCTTAAAATCAGGCTGAAAACAGGCATTGTACCCATTTTGTTTTCAGAAGTCTGTATTTTTGTATTTTCACTCATAGCGACAGTATTATAAAGTTTTGTCATTTAAAATGTAATGGGGGAAAATGTTATTTTTCTTCTTGTTAGTTAGAGAAAATAGAAGTATATTTAAACTATTATGATTACACCTGAAGAATTAAAAGAAGAATATTTAAAGATTTATCATGAATCAGAAAATCCAATTCTGGTAACATCAGCTCCTGCAAGAATTAACATTATCGGAGAACATATTGATTATAACGGCGGATACGTTTTCCCTGCCGCTATTGACCGCTACCTTTATGTAGCAATCAGAAAGCGCAATGACAACAAAGTCTTCTACAAAGACCTGTTCTATCATGACGCTTATGAATTCGATATCAATGATGATTTTGAATATAACAAGGAATATCATTACGGAAACTACCTGAATGGTATTCTTACAGTTATGAAACGCCGCGGATACAAATTCCCATGCGGTTTTGAAATGATGATTGCATCAAATGTTCCTTCTGCAGGCGGTATCTCTTCAAGCTCTGCACTTGAATGTGGATTTGCCTGGGCTGTTTCTGAACTTTTCGGTTTCAATATTGACCGTAAAGAAATTGCTCTCATGGGACAGCAGAGTGAACATGAATTCATGAACGTAAACTGCGGAATCATGGATCAGTATGTTATTTCTACTGCAAAAGCAAATACAGCAGAGCTTCTGGACTGTGCAAAAATCGAACACGAATATGTTCCTCTGAACCTTGGAGATTACAAATTTGTTGTAATGAACACAAAGAAAAAGCGTGAACTGGCAGATACAAAATACAATGAACGCCGTGCAGAATGCGAAAAAGGTCTTGAAATGCTTAAAGCAGCCGGTGTTGATGTTCCAAACCTTTGCAGCCTGACAGTTGAACAGTTCGAAGCTAACAAAGCTGCCATTACAGATGAAACAGTCCTGAAACGTGTTCGCCACGTAGTGACAGAAAATAAACGTGTTCTGGATGCCGTTGAAGCTCTGAAAAAAGATGACCTGGAAACTCTTGGAAAACTGCTTTATGAGTCACACGAATCTTTGAAAAATGACTACGAAGTTTCATGTGAAGAACTGGATACTCTGGTTTCTATGGCTTCAGAAATGGACGGATGTATCGGAGCCCGCATGACAGGTGCCGGATTCGGCGGTTGTGCAATCGCTCTGGTAAAAGCAAACCGTGCAGATGCCTTTATGGGCAAAATGAATGTTGCTTATACAAAAGCTATTGGTCATGACGGAGGATTCTTCTCATGTTCAAGCGGTGACGGCGTAAAAACAGTTTAAGTAAGGATTGGAGAGAGTATTATGTATTGTGCACTTTCTTTTGACGACGGACCAAATACAACAACAACATATCACATGCTGGATGTGCTTAAAAAACATGGAGTAAAAGGTTCTTTCTTTATTATTGGACAGAACGTTACTCCTGAATCGGAAAAAGCCATGAAAGCCTGCAGCGAATACGGCTGTGATATTGAAAATCACAGCTGGACTCATCCTTTCATGAACCAGATGACTGCTGAGCAGATTAAGGATGAAATTTCCCGTACAACAAAGCTGATTGAAGATAAAATCGGGGAAACACCTAAATTCTTCCGTCCTCCATTTATTGCAGTAAATGACCTTATGTATGAAACAGTAGGACTTCCATTTATTTGCGGTATGGGATGTGAAGACTGGGTTCCTGAAGTTTCAGCTGAAGAACGTGTTAAGCGCATGCTGGATATGGCTTATGACGGCGTTATTTATCTTCTTCACGATATGGAAGGAAATGAAGCTTCTGTTGAAGCCGTAGATAAACTAATCCCTCTTCTGAAAGAAAAGGGATTCGAATTCGTTACTGTTCCTGAAATTTTTGAAAAATGCGGCGTAGATCCTAAAACTTCAAAGGCTTTATGGCGCAACATTCTTCAGGAAGAAACAAATCATTAAAACTTCTTGTCTGGATTTCTAGAGCGATTTCCAGACAACTTCAAATTCTTCGAAGACCACCGGCATTGTATGACTGAAATCATAGCCTGTAATGTCGGCATCTTCCTGGAAAAACTCGGTATAACGGTTCCGGAAACTGTAAAGGTCTTCGTCGGCACCTTCTTTTTGTGCCATTTCCCATGTAACTTCATCGAAAGGCAGAATCTCAACGTTCACAGTTTTGATTACGGCAACGTGGTCGCCTTTCCAGTTATTCAGAACGTAATATTCACTTTTGTGTGGAAGTGGTTCGTTGTCGATATGGTAGCCTGCAAGGGCTGAAAACTGTGCTGTCTTTTTTCCGCAAAGAATAAGTGCCAGCAGATCGGCAAAATCATTTTCGTCATTGGCGTAAGTCAGTTCTCCACCAAAAGGTGTTGAGTCGGGAAGTCTGTTTTCCTGTAAAAAACGGCTCCAAAAATCATTTAAAGAATCCATGCTTTTAATATAACATTTTTTATCTGTTTCGTAACATGTACGTAACTAGTTTTACTCCCAGGTTGTTTTATTGAAAACAAGCAGTAAAAATTGTAAACTGAAATACTTAAAAAAAGGATAAATTATGAAAAAAATTGCTGCACTTCTTTGTGTACTTATGCTTTCTGCAGGCTTTGTTTTTGCAGATGAAGCAGCTGATGAATATGATGACGGATACGTTTATGATTCAAACGGTTCCGGAGACCAGTTTCTGAAAATTGCGCTTTTCAGTCTTACTCCATTAAATTTTAAAGCCGGTACTTTGAAGACCGGGGCAGGGGCTGAAATTGGATATTACAGATTTCTTACAAATTCCTTTGCTGTTGGTGGAGATGTAAGTGCTTCTTTCAATATTACAGTAGGTAAAAATGCCCTGACAATGATTCCTTTTACAATGGGAGTTTTATATCAGCCAACTTTCGGAAAATTTGAATTCCCTGTATCCTGCGGAATTGGGGTTGCTTATCAGACTGTACAGAATGCATCGTATTTTCCGGGGCCTGTTTTGAATACAGAAGCCGGTGCTTTCTTCCGTTTTAATGAAATGTGGTCTTTTGGCGGTGAAGGAAAACTTATGGTTATGCCTCAATGGTGGAAAAAAGACAGTGGAATTGTAAGTACAACAAAAGTATTTGCCGGCGGCATTATTTGTGCCCGTTATCATTTCTAGGAGAGTTGTATGAAAAAATTAGTTGTTGGTTTGACTGCACTTTCGGTATTCCTGTTTGCAGGTTGTTTTAATCCTGTTTTTGAAAATATTGAAAAAGAAGTTCCTCTTGCAAAAGGAAAGATTGCCGGAACTGTTAACTCAATTGTTCGTTTTGATGACGCTGCCGGAGCACATCTTGTATGCAGTAACGGTGAAACTGTTTTCTATAAGAACTGTGGTAATACAAGAAGTCTGAATGGTGATTCAGTTTGGATTTCTGCAAAAAATAATAGCTTTACTGGCGTGGCTTACAGTTACGAACAGGGGGAATATTTAGGACAGTATATTCTTAAGACAGCTGCTGATGATAAATATGTTTATGTTCTTACAGTAGAAATTTGTGATAATGGTGATGGTGAAACTTCTCCTAGCTACTATCATCTTTACTATGCCGATGTATGCCCGGCTGAAAACGGCGAATGGGTCTGGACACCTGTAGAAGGGGCACAGGCAATCCTTAATGAGGGAGGAACTTCGGTAACTGTATTCAGTACAAATGATGTTGAAGTTTCGAACCGTAAAGCATTCCTTCGCGGAAGTAAAAATACAATTTACAAGCTGGATTCAAAAGTTGAAGATGCCATCGACGCTTCTGATATTACAATGGGCGACGGTTCTTCATATAGTGAAGATAAGACTATAAAATCTGCTCTTTCTCTGTCAGATTCAGAAGTAGTGTTCTTTACTACACTGGCTTCAGTAAAAGGTGCTGACTGTTATTATTACGCAGTTGATGATACATCTTCAAAAGCTGGTACAACTTATAATAATACAGACATTTTTATGAAGAAAAACGGTGAAGCTGCAGTTCAGATTTATAAACCAAGAAGCAGCAGCGGAAAGAATGACGGTAAGCCGGTAATGTCTCTTGCTGTAACCGGAGATTATCTTCTTTTTGGTTGCGGAGAACCAACATCGTCAGTTACTGGAGACGGTGGAATTTATCACCTTAGTCTTGGAAAAATTAACAGTGAAAGTTCCCAGGCTCCTCTTTCTGATCCTGATGCTTTTGTTACCAATGCAGATGCAACTTTGACTCAGTATTATGAAATTCGCAGCCTTCTGGTTGAAGATCCTGAACAGCTGGAACTTGATGCAAGTATTTATGCATCTATTACTTTTAAAACAGCTGGAAACAGCATTTCTGTTTCTTATGAAAATAAAGGGCTTTGGGCTTATTATCCAGAGCGCGGAAACTGGAACCGGGAATAGGACGCAAAAAAAAATCCTCCTGATTTTTTTTGCTTTGCGAGTTTGTTGCGCAAACGTCGCTGAAATCTTGCCACACGTCTGTGTGTGGCATGCGTTAAGGAATGGTTGTTTTGTCTGATACATTATTCGCTCAAGCTTCAGTAAATTCAGAACCTCTCGCGGCCAGAATGAGGCCGCGTAACCTGGATGAATATATCGGACAGGACCATATTGTCGGTAAAGGTCGTCTTTTACGCCGCGCCATTCAGGCAGACCAGCTTACATCAGTTATTTTTTACGGGCCACCGGGAAGCGGTAAAACTACACTGGCCCGTGTTATTGCAAATCATACAAAATCAAATTTCATAACATTAAACGCTGTCCTTACAGGCGTTGCAGATATCCGTGAATCAATAAAAAAAGCGGAAGAATACAAAAATCTTTACAGCCGCCGCACAATTCTTTTTGTTGATGAAGTTCACCGCTGGAATAAAAGCCAGCAGGATGCACTTTTACCGTGGGTTGAAAACGGAACGATCATTCTTATCGGCGCTACAACGGAAAATCCTTTCTTTGAAGTAAACAAGGCTCTTGTAAGCCGTTCCAGAGTTTTTCAGCTTAAAGGACTTACTCAGGAAGATTTACATAAAGCGGCCCTTCAGGCACTTTCAGATAAAGACCGTGGTTACGGAAACTGGAAGGTTGTTTTTGAAGAGGGTGCACTGGATCATCTTATTGAAACAGCTAACGGAGATGCCCGGTCACTTCTGAATGCTCTGGAACTGGCTGTGGAAACAACTCCTGAAAAATGGGATCCTAAAGCCCTGACTCCAGTTCCGGCCTACGGCACAGAAATTTATATTTCAAAAGAAACCTGTGAAGAATCCATTCAGAAGAAAGTGGTCCTTTATGACCGGGACGGCGACTATCATTACGACATTATCAGTGCCTTTATAAAATCCCTCCGGGGCAGGGACCCGGACGCCGCCATGTACTGGATGGCCCGCATGGTCCGTGCCGGAGAAGACCCTCATTTTATTTTCCGCCGCATGCTTATTTCCGCCTGCGAAGATACAGGCCTTGCTGACCCGCATGCCATAAGCGTAGTGGAAAGCTGTGCTGCGGCCTTTGACCGTGTAGGCTTTCCTGAAGGAAATTATTTCCTGGCACACGCAGCTCTTTATCTTTCTACGGCTCCAAAGTCAAACAGTTCCATGGCATTTTTCGATGCTATGAGCGCCGTAGAAAAAGAAGACCTGGATATTCCGAATCACCTCAGGGATGCAAACCGGGATGCTGAAGGCTTTGGCCATGGTTCAGGTTATCTTTATCCTCATGCTTACCGTGACCACTGGGTTGCCCAGCAGTATCTGCCTGGAGAACTGGCAGGCCGTGTTTTCTATACTCCTACAACTCAGGGTTACGAAGGTCAGATTCGCAGTGAAGTTTTAAGCCGCCGTGAACTTCAGATTTCTTCAATTCTTGAACAGAATGAAAGCGGGGAAAAAATTGAAGGCGCCGGCCGGGTTTCTGACTGGTGGATTAATTTTCATTTTAAATCCGGAGCTGAGAAAAAGCCTGAAAATCTTACATTTAGTCCTAAAGACCAGCAGAAAGAAAATAAGTTGACCCGTGCCGATAAATTCTGGCAGAGTCGTCTTGAATCAAACAGGGCAGAAGTACTTTTGAATATCCGCGACACAATGATAAAAATGGCAGGACTTTTACGGCATCACAGAAGTCTTGTATGGAATGCTGACTCAGGACTTTTGCTATGGGAAATTGCCCGTAAAACTCCGGAAGGTATTACCTGTGGAATCTGTAATTCTGAAGCAGGCTTAAAAGTAATTCAGCAGTATGGTCAGACTCTGGATGATCTGGACAGACCTGTTTTAAGCTGCCGTAAGGAAAATATTTCTGAAAATATTCTTGATTTATATAAAAACGGAACCGTATTTGACAGACTCTTCTATATAGATCCTTTCAATTCAGCTGAAAAAATAGAAGAAACTGCAAAAAGTCTGAAACTTGCTCTTGAAACTGAAAGTGAATGTCTTTCTGACGGATGGCGGTTTATAATCTCACAGAAAATACCTGCAGGCGGTCAGCGCATTTCTGAAGTTATCAGAAACCAGATTCTGCCTTCAGTAAATGAACAGACCCGGGATGAAATGATTCCTGTTCTTGATAAAATGTATGAAGCTGAAAACTTTTTCTTTGCCGATAAGTCTTCTCCTCTTTTTTCTTGGAACGGGGAAACTATTGAAAAAGCTTTTACTGAACAGGGATTTACCGTAAAAGCATATACAAGTGACAGTCTTGAAAAGAAACGTATTTCATATACTGATATTCAGAAATGGTTTGATACTTCTACCTCTGCTTATGGAAGAAAAATGCTGGAAGTACTTGGACTTGAGAATCTTCAGAAAGTGGTGAATGTGCTTATGGAAGCAGTCCCTAAGTCGATTTTCAACTGGAAAAGTGAAATCTGTTTTGTTTCTGTGGAAAAACAGTAATTTTACTGATATAATTTTAATGTCCAAAATCACTAATAATTAAAAAGGAATATCATATGAATAAATTTGTTCTTTCAGTTCTGGTAGAAAACCACGCAGGTGTTTTGAGCCGTGTTTCAGGTCTTTTCAGCCGCCGCGGATACAATATTGACTCTCTTACAGTTTGTGAAACAAGTAATCCTGATCAGTCACGTATGACAATCGTTGTTTCAGGAGATGAATATATTCTGGATCAGATTCAGAAACAGCTTTCAAAACTGGTTGAAGTTATTTCTATTCTGAAGTGTGAAAGAGCAACTTCATGTCAGCGTGAAACTGCCCTTATTAAAGTAAAGGCTGAAGGTGAAAAACGCGGAATCATTATTGAAACTTGTGATATTTTCCGTGCTCACATTGTTGATGTTGGAATCAATTCTGTAATCGTTGAAGTAACAGGTAGTGAAGATAAAGTTTCTTCACTTATCCGTCTGCTTGAACCATACGGAATTCTTGAATACGTAAAAACAGGTCTTACTGCTCTGGAACGCGGGGAAAACGTTCTTGCATAGTTTGTGTGCAGGGGCTTTTTAATAAGTCCTTGCATATTCATGCTTATTTGATATAATTAACTATCTACCTATTTATATATATTCTAAATGAATACTAGAAATTCGTTCTGGGAGGGGTCTGATGAACGAATGGCTTAAAAAAGTTACGGGTAAAATCAAGGATTTATGGTCCAAGTGGAAGCCCGTTCAAAAAGTCATATTTTTTGGAATTATTGCGGTCGTAATCATAGCGATTATTCTGACTGCACGTGTCTCTTCAAAGCCAAGTACAGTACGTCTGTTCAGACAGCCGGTTGCCGATGATGCATCACGCTATGCTATTTCCAATCGTCTGGATCAGGAACATATTGATGCCGAATTTGATGAGGAAGGGTACATTCATGTTGCTGATGAAGCAACAGCCCGCCGCGTCCGCGACATTCTTATTGGCGAACGCCTTCTTCCTTCAAATGTTGATCCTTGGGAAGGCTACTTTGAAAGAAGCTGGTCTACCACAGATGAAGACCAGAATGAAAAAAAGAAAGTAATTATTCAGAAACAGTTGAAACAGCATCTTGAATCATATCCTGATATTACAATGGCTGATGTTGTTCTTGTTATTCCGAAACGTGAAATTTTTGCTGCTGACCAGCAGCCTACCAGCGCCAGTATTATTCTCCGCACAACTGCTTCAAGTACTCTTACATCGGAAAAGAAACGTGTAAAAGGAATTCAGGAAATTGTACTTTCTGCTGTAGAAGGACTTAATGCAGAAAATCTTATTATTACAGATATTGAAGGTAATATTCTCAACGACTTTGAAGCAATGGCAGAAAGTGATGCCGTTGATGTAATTGCAAAGCAGAGAAAACTTATACAGAAAGAAGAAACACGGCTTCGTGCAGAAGTTCTTAAGATGTTCCAGAAAACTTACGGGGAAGACCGCTGTCGTGACATGCGTATTACAGTTGAAATGGACATGTCAAAGAAAAGCTCTGAAGCAACTGTTTATTCTCCAATTGAAATCAAGAAAGACAACCCGGATACTCCTTATGATGATTCGGAATATCGCGATGTTCTGCCGATTTCACAGCAGACTGTAACAAAGGAATGGCAAGGAACAGGATATAATCCTGAAGGTCCTGCAGGAGTAGAAGGCCAGACCCCGCCTGTATACTCTGATATGTCTAATGTTATTGGTAAATCTGTTGAAACCGGTGTAACACAGAATAATGTAATCAACACAAAGCAGATTTCGGAAGTTACTGCACCAAAAATTGATCGTATTTCAGTTTCCCTGAACCTGGACGGAAAATGGTATCTTGCCCGTGATCCAAAAACACGTGCTTTTATCATTGAAGAAGATGGTCCTCGTGCCGGTTACCGTAAATGGATTTATGAAGGACTCAGCGCTGAAGATCTGGCAAAAGCAGAAAATTCTGTAAAAGGTGCTGTCGGTTATAATCGTGACCGCGGCGACCTGGTGGTTGTAACAAATATTGCCTACGACCGTGATACTGAACATAATGAGTTGGATGACGCATACTTTGCCGCAATTCAGCGCCGCAGAACAATTCTTATTGTTTTGTTCGCTCTGGTTATTGTTCTTATTGGATTTATCCTGTTCAGAATTATCAGCCGCGAACTGGAACGCCGCCGCCGCCAGAGAGAAGCAGAACTTCTGGAAGCTCAGCGTCGCCGTACAGAAGAAAACCTGTGGAACGCAAAAGACGACGAACAGGTTGTTTCAATGTCTGTCGAAGAATCTCGCAGACTGGAACTTCAGGAAAATGCTATCGCCATGGCAAAGGAACATCCGGAAGATGTTGCTATGCTTATCCGTACATGGCTTATGGAGGAATAGAAATTGGCAGACGAAGAATCAACAGCTAAAGCACCTTCAAGTAATCCAAAACCGGTTCCAAAGCCAGGTACACTTAAACCTGCCGGTTCATCTAAAAAAGGCAGCAAGGATTATAAAAGTTTAACAGGCCGCCAGAAGGCAGCTATCTTCCTTATTTCTCTTGGTCCGGATGTTTCATCTGAAATCATGAAACATCTTCGCGAAGATGAAGTAGAAACTCTTACATTTGAAATTGCGCGTCAGGAAAAAGTTGACGCTGAATTTAAAGATGCAGTTCTTGAAGAATTTCAGGAACTGATGAATGCTCAGAACTTTATCACAACTGGTGGTATTGATGTGGCCCGTGAAATGCTTGAAAAATCTCTGGGTTCACAGAAAGCCATCGATATTATCAACCGCCTTACTTCAAGCCTTCAGGTTCGTCCTTTCGACTTTATTCGCCGAACAGACCCTGCACATCTGTTGAACTTTATTCAGCAGGAATATCCGCAGACAATTGCCTTGATTCTGGCATACCTGGAACCTGGAAAAGCTGCAGTTATTTTGCAGAATCTGCCTGAAGAAATGCAGGCTGAAGTTTCAAAACGTCTTGCAACAATGGACCGTACATCACCTGATGTTCTCCGTGAAGTTGAACGCGTTCTTGAAAAGAAACTTTCAACTCTGTCTTCAGAAGACTACACTGCAGCCGGTGGCGTTGAATCAATCGTTGAAATCCTCAACCTTGTTGACCGTTCTTCTGAAAAGTCAATTATCGAAAGCCTGGAAGAAGACGATCCAGACCTGGCAGAAGAAATCAAAAAGCGTATGTTCGTTTTCGAAGATATCGTTATGCTGGACGACCGTGCTATTCAGAAAGTTCTTCGCGACGTCGATCAGCAGGAACTTGCAAAAGCCCTCAAGTCTGTGGATACAGAAGTTCAGGACAAAATTTTCCGCAATATGTCAAAACGTGCAGCATCTATGCTTAAGGAAGATATGGAATTCATGGGACCTGTTCGTCTTAAGGACGTTGAAGAAAGCCAGCAGAAAATCGTATCTATCATCCGTCGTCTTG
>JAKSTN010000064.1 GCA_024402535.1 Treponema sp. | reverse complement strand
AAACCTGATTCCCATGTACATCTTCAATTACACTTACCCATTTTCCGGCTTTATTCTTTTTCCGGATTGGAAATAAACTTCCCTTAAACTCAGTATTCTCAATAAACCAGGAATCTTTCTTTTCCCCATAACTAAAAGTCTTTAATGATAATTCTCTGAATTCAACTTTTGTATCTGCAGCGAGATTTATGAAACATTTAGTTTCATCAAAGTATGTTATTGATCTCACGTTTCCCACATCAACCTGGTCTTTAGTTTTTATATTAAGCAAGCTCATTGAATCATTTGAAGAAACTGCCCATAAATCCTTATTCAAATTTTTTACAGATGAATATTTAGCAGGGATTACAAATTCTCCGTTTTTATTCATGACACCTGTTTTCCCGTTCTGAATTATTTCCGCATAATCCTGTTCAAACTGATATGCATAAGAAATATTTTTATCATCAATCACAATTTCCCCTTTTGAATTAATGTAAAAACAATTTTCATCTGAAGATTTTTTTATAGATGCCAGACCTTCTGAAAATGAAGTTGCCCAATAAATATTCTTGTAAAGATAATCACCTCTTTCATTTATTATGTTGTATTTGAAATCTGGTCCCTGGTAGACTACCCACCCTTCTGAATATGGGAACATATTTAGCGCTTTCTTTTCTAAAATTACATTGCACTCTTTATCAACTAATGCCCAAACATCTTTAGATAACTGAACATTAGCATATTTCCCGGTAAACTCATCTGCATAAAAATATTTAGCTGGAATAATTACATTGAAATCTTCATCGATTATGCCATACAAACCAGACTCACTGCAAAAACTTCGAGTTCTTATCTCCTGTGCTATAAGTGAAGATGCGAAAAATTGAAATGTAAGCAGGGTTAGAATTAAAAAACTTTTTTTATTTTTCTTCATAATAAATAACCTGAACTCCCTTCAATTCTTCTTTTCTATAATAAACGTTTCCAGTATATGAAATCATCAATTCAGAATTACTATTCCAGGAAACATCGCATTTCGTTCCTTCCAGAATAAAAATATTTCCTTTACCATTTATTTTTTTCTTCGATTCCAATATTGAAATATGACGGTTAGCAGACACTGTTGCTCCACCTATTTCATACACCACCGCAACTTTTTCTCCATCAGGAGATTCTTTTTCCTGAATAATTCTATTTGAAGGAGAAACACAACTTATAAATGTGAACAAACATAATAAAAGAAATTTATTTTTTAAGTTCCTCATAATCATCAAAAAAATCTATAATCTGTCTTAAGCATTTTTCATATTTTTCTTGAAAGTCTAAAACATACTCAGGAAGATATGGATTTTTATTTCGCATATCTTTAAAAAATTGATAACGACTTGCTGATGTTTTCCAGCAATATGTTTTTACCTGGCTGTAACTTCCGAATTCATTCTCTTCATATATCGTTTTCAAATGAACATAATCTTTCATCTGAGATAAAAGATTTTCTATTTTTTCATCCTTTACAATACTTAATGGATCTTCAAAGGTAAAAGAATAAACTTCATTATTAAAATATATCTCAACAATATACTTACCAATTGGGCAAGCCTTTAATTCTGGCTGCCAAGAGAAAAACTGAACCAGATAAAAATATTTCCCTTTATCAAAAAATTCATGATATTCAGATAAATCCGAATATTTTACCTCATGGCCATCTTTTACTATTTCAGTTCTCCATTCACTTCCAACTTTATTAAAAATAGGTGAATAGCTTTTATCACCTTCCATAAAGACATTTTCAAAAGACTGTTTATCATAATGAAGAAGATATTTATTTTCAGTTAATGACCTTTTCGCTGCTTCGTTTATATCTTTTACGCTATAAGAAGAATCAATATGAATATAATCATTACTTATTCCTTCTGGGAGTTTCTTACTTTCTGAAAAAAGAGGAAATACTATAATGAAAAGAAAAAAAAATTTGCGCATAAACACCTCTTAGAACTTATTACTTTTTTATTTTAATTCCTCACAGAAGACTATTTCTCCTTTTGAATCTATTATTGCATCTTTTCCTTCATAAATTACTGCAGCATATTTTCCAACAAATTTTTGTGCACCTTCAAACTTGCAAGGAATTACCATTTTAAACTTTTGATTCATGTATCCCATTTTCTGTGTTTCTATATCTCGAACAAGTAAAAGTCCATTTTCATAATAAGAACTAACAGGAATAATATTTTCTGGAAGATATTTTTTCTTTCCCTTAATATCATATTGAACCCATTTCTTTTCATTGTTTTTTACGACAGCTTTTCCTTCACTAAAGCCATAAAAAATAGACGGATATTTTCTTGGACCTAAATCTTCAGGATCAATATAAAAATCTGCTTCAAAAACAAATTTTCCTTTTGTATTCACAAAGCCCGATTTTCCATCTTTCATAATTACAGCAAGCATTCCATCACTAAAAACAGAATGAGCCTGTTCAATATCGGTCAGAAGAACATTTCCTTTTCTATCAACAATACTATAAAAAGGAACACTTTTATTTTTTTCAATTACTAATTGAACGTCATCGGAAAAACCATGCTCTTCACTATAAACGGGAATATAGTCTTCAATTTTCCCAGTTTGAACATCAAGCATTGTTTTTTTTCCGGACATTGACTCTGTCAAAAAAATCTTATTTTTATCATATCCATTAATGTTTATCCACATTTCTGGAGAATATTTCAAGTTTAATGATGTATCATAAATTTCAATTTTTCTGTTTCTTGAGCAAATAATCATTTCTGAATTAATAGAAATCCAATTATAAAGCGGCTGGACTTTTATATTTTTTTCATTTGAGATAATTCCATATTTTCCATCTTTCATAAAAAGGCTATAGCCCTCAGAAAAAGCGAAAAACTGGCATGTAAGCAGGGTTAAAATTAATAAGTAACTTTTTATTTTCATTTTCTCTCCTACACCATTATTCACAAATTCACACAAAATAGTTAAGTGCAAAAAATGGAAAAAAGACTAACGAAAACGTTTTCTTTCTTTTTTTTTCTCATCTTTTTTCCTGTTTTAACAGTTTTTTTCTATATATATTGCAGGAGAAATTAAATTGGAAATCTATTCATTTTCACCCTTCGGATATGAAGGAGCTCTTGTAAGTGTAGAAGTTGATCTTCGCCGGGGTATTCCCGCTGTAGATGTTGTAGGCCTAGCAGATGGTGCCGTAAAAGAAGCCCGGGAAAGAATGCAGGCCGCCATACGGAATTCAGGATTCGAGTTTCCGCCGGAACGGGTTTTAATCAGTCTGTCCCCAGCGGACATGAAAAAGGAAGGTGCCGGCTTTGACCTGCCGCTGGCACTTGCAGTCCTTGCCGCAAGTAACGGGGAATCTGCAGGCAGCGCAGTTCTGATTATGGGCGAGCTTGAACTTTCAGGCCATGTCCGGAGCGTAAAAGGAATTCACGCTGCCTGTTCAACGGCTGCAGCCTGTGGTATTACCCGGTGCATTGTGCCGAAGGCCAATGCCGATGAAGCCCGGGAAGTTTCAGGCATGTTTGTCTATGGCGCCGAAAATCTTTCCGACGCTTTTGAAGCCTTAAAAAATCCGGCTTATTTTTCTGCAGGTTCTTCTGACACCAATCTAAGCGGCATTCCAAAAAATGCGGAATGCATTGACGGCGTATATTTTCTTCCGGTAATTGAAGGATTTGAATTTGCCGAAGTCCGCGGCCAGGACAAACTGATTCGTGCTTTACAGATTGCCGCCGCAGGCGGACATAACCTTCTTGCCGTTGGTGCTCCGGGCTGCGGAAAAACCATGTCCATCCAGAAGATGCCGGCTCTTCTTCCGCTTCTAACAAAAGACGAAGCCCAGAGCACCACAAGAATCTGGAGCCTTGCAGGACTTTTGTCGCCAAGCGAATCTTTAATCCGCACTCCCCCCTTTAGAATGCCTCATCAGACCAGCAGTCTCGAGGGAATTGCTGGCGGCGGACCGAACTGCAGACCCGGCGAAATAAGCCTTGCTCACAACGGCGTCCTGTTCCTTGATGAAGCCGCCGAATTCCGCTCAACCGTTCTTCAGACTCTCCGCGTTCCACTTGAAAACAGCCGCATAACATTAAGCCGAGCGGGCCGTTCCACAGTTTATCCTGCAGACTTCCAGCTAATCATGGCGGCAAATCCTTGCCCCTGCGGAAACTATGGAAGTGAAACAAAAATCTGTCTGTGTTCTGCTACAGCCATCGATAAATACTGGAAAAAGTTTTCGTCTCCACTTTTAGACAGAATCGATTTACGCGTGAAAGTTGAAAATGAAAGTGAAAAAGGATTTTCACAAGCTCCTTCTGCTACAACCAGTGAACTCCGCATCCCAATTGCCAGAGCCATTGCAACGCAACGAAAAAGGCAGAACTGCAGAAACGCCAAGCTGACACCTGAACAGATCGGCCAGTTCTGTGAAGTTTCAAAAGAAGTACGGCTGATTCTGGACCGGGCCATGATGCGCTACGACTTTTCTTCAAGAGCCGCAGCCGGCTGCCTGAAAATTGCCCGAACCATTGCAGATATGGAAGGCACTGAACAGATAAAGCCTAAGCATATGGAAGAAGCAGTTGAGTTCAGAAGAGTTTACAGTTCTTTTGGCGAAGACTGATTTTGACAAAAAAAAAGACGAACCGTTTGGTTCGTCGATGTGCGGGCGGAGAGACTTGAACTCTCACGATATCGCTACCAAAGGATTTTGAGTCCTTCGTGTCTACCATTCCACCACGCCCGCAGAGGATAAAAAAAATATTAACAAAATAAACGGGGTTTTTCAAGTGTACTCTACCTGCTATAATCATTTTGTGCGAATCCAGTCAGAAACATTTCTTAATGCAAAACCTGAAACAGTATTAAAAGACGCTTTTGGATATGATAGTTTCCGTCATTCACAGGAACAGATAATCAAAAATGTACTTGCGGGAAAAGACACACTTGCCGTTATGCCTACCGGTGGCGGAAAATCACTTTGCTATCAGATTCCTGCTTTAATCCTGCCAGGCATCACCATTGTTATTTCGCCGCTTATCTCCTTAATGCAGGATCAGGTTTCTTCACTTGATAAAAAAGGCATTTCTTCGGTTTTTATTAACAGCACTCTGGAATGGGAAGAGTTTCTGGAAACCGCCGCCCGCATTAAAAATGGTGATGTAAAAATCGTCTACGTTTCGCCTGAAGGACTTTCATCAAATAAAATCAAAGACCTCCTTACAAATCCTAAGGTTCAAGTCAGCTGTGTCTGTATTGATGAGGCTCACTGTATTTCAGAATGGGGCCACGACTTCCGCCCGGACTACCTGGAAATTTTCCAGATCCGTTCTCTTTGTCCCCAGGCGGTAATGCTGGCTCTTACAGCCACTGCCACAGAAATGGTCCGAAATGATATCGTGCGAAACCTAGGCATGAAAAATCCTACAGTCTTCATTTCAAGCTTCAATCGGCCAAACATTTATCTTTCCGTGAAGCCGAAAATCGCGCCTCTTGATCTGGTATGCGACTGCATTGAACGGCACAAAGGCGAAAGCGGAATCATTTACTGTCTTTCCCGCCACCAGGTTGATGAACTGACAACGAGTCTGAAACATCTGAAATATTCCGTAAAGCCGTACCATGCCGGACTGAAAGATGAAATCCGCGCAAAAAATCAGGAAGCATTTATTCAGGGAAAAGTTGATATTATTGTTGCTACTGTTGCCTTCGGCATGGGAATTGATAAACCGGATGTCCGCTTTGTAATAAATTATGATCTTCCAAAATCTATAGAAGAATATTACCAGGAAATCGGACGGGCCGGCCGAGACGGA
This sequence comes from Treponema sp., assembly GCA_024402535.1. Classification (GTDB taxonomy): domain Bacteria; phylum Spirochaetota; class Spirochaetia; order Treponematales; family Treponemataceae; genus Treponema_D. Next base: position 5,627 of record JAKSTN010000064.1, on the reverse strand, counting down.
AACCCAAGTGAAGCGTTGTTGCTTTTCAGCCGCGGAGACGTTCATAAAATCAAATACTTCTTTGAAGACCTGGCCGATAAATCCAAAGCAGAAAACTTACTGAACGCCATGGTGAACTTTGGTGCCATGCACATGTGCCGCCGCCGTTCACTTCTTGGTTACTTTGGTGAAGTATACGAGCCTGAAAAACATCCGGAACAGACAAAATGCTGCGACATCTGTTCCCGCGGAAAAACGCCGCTTTATGACGTAACCATTCCGGTTCAGAAATTCTTATGCTGCATGATCCGCACAAATGAACGGTTCGGCACCGCTTACGTTGTTGATGTGCTTCTTGGAAGCCGCCAGAAAAGAATTGTGGAAAACAAACACAATAAGATTTCAACTTGGGGAATCGGCAAAGATATAGAAAAAGACAAATGGTTCCAGCTTGTAGACCTGATGCTCATGGCAGGCTACATCAAAAAGGAAGGCGAATATAACATCTTAAAACTCACTTCATCTGCCCGCCAGCTCCTTGCCACCCGCGAACAGATTTTCCTTCCTATAGAGTTGTGAGCGGAGAAACTCTATCTTTCTAAAGCTTCCAGATATCCTTGTTATATTGGGCAATTGTTCGGTCTGAAGAAAAGAAACCGGCTTTTGAAATATTTACAAGCATTTTCCTTGCCCAGGCTTTTTCATCTGCGTAATCTGCATAAGCCTTGTTGCGTGTTGTTCTGTAATATTCAAAATCAGGGAAAGTCATAAACCAGTCTTTGTTTATCAGTTCGTTGTAAAGACGGTTCAAAGAAGTTTTGTCGCCTACTTTCATAACCTTATCACTTACAATAAAGTCTACAGCCTGTTTTATTCTTGCATTACTTTTGTAGTATTCACAGGCTTTATAATTTCCTTTTTCATATCGTGCAATAACAGTATCCGAAGATTCACCAAAAGCATAAATGTTTCCTGCACCAACCAGTTCAGAGATTTCAACATTTGCGCCGTCCATTGTTCCAAGAGTAACTGCACCGTTCAGCATGAACTTCATGTTTCCAGTTCCCGAAGCTTCTTTTGAAGCCAGAGAAATCTGCTCGGAAATATTACAGGCAGGAATCAATTTTTCTGCCAGAGTAACATTATAGTTTTCAACCATCACAACATTCAGATAAGGAGAAACTTCAGGATCTGCAGCAATTATTTTCTGAACGCAAAGAATCAGATGAATAATATCTTTTGCGATGATGTATGCCGGAGCGGCTTTTGCACCAAAGAAAACTGTAATCGGAGTGGCTGGCTTTTTCCCTTCCTTGACTTCAAAATATTTATCGATTACATAAAGAATGTTCAGCTGCTGACGTTTATATTCGTGAAGCCGTTTAACCTGAATGTCAAAAATCGAATCGGGATTGATTTCAAGGTTCTGAGTTTTTTTCAGATATTCCATCAGATCCTTTTTCTTTCCATTTTTCACCGTCAGTAATTTTTCAAGAACTTTTTCATCATCCTTGTAAACCAGAAGTTTTTCCAGGTTTGCAGCATCTGTTTTCCATGAATCTCCGATGAGCTCTGTAATCAATGTGGAAAGTTCAGGGTTACATAACATAAGCCACCGGCGGAAAGTGATACCGTTTGTCTTGTTGTTGAATTTCTGCGGATACAATTTATAAAAATTATTCAATTCGGTATTTTTCAGAATTTCTGTATGAAGATATGCAACGCCGTTTACGCTGTAACCGTAATGAATGTCCATATGAGCCATGTGAACCCGGTCGTCTTTAATTATGTATGTTGATTCATCCTTCACTTTACGGCGGATTCTGTTATCCAGTTCGCGGATAATCGGCATGAGCTGAGGAACTGCTTTTTCAAGAAAACTGACCGGCCATTTTTCCAGAGCTTCCGCAAGAATTGTGTGATTTGTATAGGCACAAACTTTTGATGTGATTTCAATTGCCTCTTCCATGAGAAGACCTTTTTCACATAACTGGCGGATCAATTCCGGAATGACCATTGAAGGATGAGTGTCGTTAATCTGAATTGCAGCATAGTCTGAAAGATTGTGAAGGTTACTTCCCTTCTTAACCGCTTCTTCAATAATCAGTCTTGCGGCATTGGAAACCATAAAATACTGCTGGTAAACACGAAGAAGTCTTCCCTTGTCATCCGAATCATCCGGGTACAGAAAAAGCGTAAGGTTTTTCTGGATCGCATCTTTGTCAAAATCAATTGTATTACCAACCAGTGATTCATCGGCACTTTCAATATCAAACAGATGTAATTTTGTTGTATGGTTTCCGTAACCTGTTACCGCTATATCGTACATGCGGGACTGAACATTAAAACCGCCGAAAGAAACAGGATAAGTAATGTCTGTTTTTGTAAGCCAGCTGTTTTCTGTAATCCACGGATTCGGAGTTTCTTTCTGAAGGTTGTTTTCAAATACCTGTTTGAATAATCCGAAATGATAGTTCAGTCCGATTCCGTCGCCGTTTAATCCTAATGTTGCAATTGAATCAAGGAAGCAGGCTGCAAGACGGCCCAGTCCTCCGTTTCCTAAAGAAGGTTCCAGTTCAATTTCTTCAATCTCTGCAAGGGAATGTCCTTCAGCTTCCAGAACAGCTTTTACTTCATCATAAAGTTTAAGATTAATAAGATTATTGGAAAGAAGTTTACCAATAAGAAATTCTGCAGAAATATAATAGATTTTCTTTTTGCCCGTTTCATGAACTTTTTCTTCAGCTTTTTCTTTAACCAGGTTCAATAAGGCAATGTAAATTTCCTGATCTGAACTTTCCTTTATTGATTTCATCAGTTTATTTTCAAGCTGTGTTTTCATATTCATATTGGTTTCCTCCTGGTGACAGAAAAGATTTTTTTCTGCCATATTCAGATAATAAACTCGAAGTGTTTTTGAAAACTTGCTTAATTCTGATAAATCTTTTGCACGATACTATCTTTTTTCTTGAATTTTTGATTATTCAGTGTTAAAAGTTGCATAATAATACACTTTTTGAACCAGAGGATTACATTGCTTATACCGGAGTATGAAAACTATCAGGAAGGAAAAAAACACGGAAGAAAATCCTTTCCCTTTGATACTTATTTGTGTACTATTCCCCAGGACTTTCAGAGTGTGCCCATCCACTGGCATGAAGAAATGGAAATTGTTTATATAAAAAAAGGAAACGGAACCATTTCTGTAAACCTGACCGATTATGAAGTTTCTGCTGGAAGTTTTGTAATCATTCTTCCCGGCCAGCTGCATTCAATCTCTACACAGAATTTGACCCGAATGGAATATGAAAACATTATCTTTTCCACAGATCTTTTGCAGTCAAAACTTTTTGATATAAGTGAAACAGAATTTTTAATGCCCTTTTTTGCAGGAAATATATCCGTGCCCATTCATTTCTATAAGGGTGTTCCTCATTATGAAGAATTAATTGCAATCCTGGATAATTGCGACAGAATCGGAACAGAAAAACCGGAAGGTTCAGAGCTGCTCATCAAAGCCCAGCTTCTTACAATTATTTTTATCCTCATAAATAAATGCAAATTGTCGTCATCACCAATCGTTCAGCCTAAGAAACTGGACAGAATGAAGACTGCATTAAAATATATTGAACTTCATTACAACGAGAAAATAACAATTGACGAAATTGCAAAGGAAACCGGATGTGCCCCTTCCTATTTCATGAAAACCTTCAAACAGAATCTTGGGGTTCCTTTCATCGAATATCTGAATGATTACAGACTTATTATGAGTGCCCGACTTCTGACTGAAACCAGTAAAAGCATTATGGAAATTTCGTATCTTGTAGGGTACGAAAACCTTTCCTACTTCAACAGAAGCTTCAAAAAAAAGTACAAAATATCTCCCGGAAAATTCCGAAAACAATAAATACTGTGCCTTAAACCAGAAAAATTTACAAAAAAAGGCTGAAATTCAAAAAAAAATTCAAAATTTTGAAAAAAAAATTTGACAGATGCAAATTTGGATTATATTCTTGAATCATTGGAAACGTTTCCAGTAACGTTTCCAGAACAAGCTATTTTACTGGAAAAAAAACACATGCACTTATTTATTCATTAGGAGGAAAAAATGAAGAAAGTAATAGCAGGGACACTTGCATTATTAACAGTAACAGCAGCTGCATTTGCAGCACCAAAAAAAGGTCAGGTTCGTTATTTGAATTTCAAACCTGAAGTAGCATCAATCTATCAGGAACTGGCAGCAGCTTACGAAAAAGAAACAGGCGTAAAAGTAATTGTTGAAACAGCTGCAAACAACTCTTACGAATCAACACTCACTTCTAAGATGGCTACAAAACAGGCACCAACATTGTTCCAGATCAATGGACCACGCGGCTACGCAAACTGGAAAAACTACTGTGCTGACCTTTCAGGAACAGAACTTTACAAACACCTTTCAGACAAATCTCTGGCTGTAACTTCAGGAAAACAGGTTGTAGGTATTCCTTACGTTGTTGAAGGTTACGGAATTATTTACAACTCAGCAATCACAGACAAATATTTCGCTCTTTCTACAAAAGCAACAAAATACAAGAGCATGGATGAAGTAAACAACTTTGCAGCTCTTAAAGAAGTTGCTGATGATATGCAGAAAAATGCTGCAGCTCTTGGAATCAAGGGTGTATTTGCTTCTACATCTCTTAAAGCCGGTGAAGACTGGAGATGGCAGACTCACCTTGCAAACCTTCCTGTTTACTACGAATTCAAGAACAACAAAATTGACCTGGCTTCAGACGCAACAAAGAAAATCAATTTCCAGTATGACAAAGAATTCAAAAACATTTTCGACCTTTACCTTACAGACTCTGTAATCCCTGCAAAAAATGTTGGTGTTAAGACTGTAGACAACTCAATGGCTGAATTTGCTCTTGAAGAATGTGCAATGGTACAGAACGGAAACTGGGCATGGGGACAGATCTCTGGTGTTTCTGGAAACAAAGTGAAAGCTGAAAACGTAAAATACCTTCCAATCTACACAGGTGTAGCAGGCGAAGAATCTCAGGGACTTTGTATCGGTACAGAAAACTTCTACTGTATCAACAAGAAAGCTTCAAAAGAAGACCAGAAAGCAACAGCTGACTTCATCTACTGGCTCTATTCTTCTAAAACAGGTAAAGATTACGTAACAAACAAACTTGGTTTCATTGCTCCATTCGATACATTTGCTGAAAACGAAAGACCAACAGATCCTCTGGCTGTAGAAATCAACAACTGGATGTCTAAACCTGGAATTACTTCTGTAGCATGGAACTTCACACTGTTCCCTTCACAGACATTCAAAGATAACTTTGGTGCTTCTTTGCTCCGCTATGCTCAGGGTTCAAAAGACTGGGCTGATGTAAAATCAAGCGTAGTAAAAGACTGGGCTAATGAATCTGATATGTAAACCGAATCAGGTTTCGTAAAATAATTTCAAATCAGACAGACTTTATTCCATATAAAGCTGTCTGATTTTACTAACTTTCCTGGAGGAAAAGTATGAAAAAGGATAACAATCCAATAAAAAAATTTTTCCCGATATTCGTACTGCCAACCTTGCTTTGTTTCTTCATGTTCTTTGCAGTTCCATTTTTAATGGGTATTGGTTTATCATTCACAAAATTTACAAC
>JAKSTN010000063.1 GCA_024402535.1 Treponema sp. | reverse complement strand
AAAAAGCTATCCGTGACAACCTTAAAAAATTCACAAAAGCTTTTTCTATCTTCCCAAAATTCCGTGAACATTACGCTGTTAAAGCCTGTCCTAATCCATACATTCTGAAAATCCTGGCAGACGAAGGCTGTGGCGCTGACTGTTCAAGTCTTCCTGAACTTATGCTTTCAGAAATGAGCGGCATTCTTTCTGACCACGTTATTTTCACTTCAAATGAAACTCCTGCAAAAGAATTTCAGGTAGCTTATGAACAGGGAAACATTATCAACCTGGATGACATTACTCATATTGAATTTTTGAAGAATGCTCTTGGTGGAGAATTCCCAAAGACAATCTGTTTCCGCTATAACCCTGGTACAGACAAACAGGGCTGTAACGGCATTATTGGTAAACCTGAAGAAGCAAAATATGGTCTTACCCGTAGCCAGATCCTTGAAGCCTATGCAAAATGTAAGGAACTTGGTGTAGAACATTTCGGTCTTCATACAATGGTTGCTTCAAATGAACTGAATCCTGACTTCTTTGTTGATACTGCAAAACTGGTATTTGAACTTGCTGCAGAAATCAAGGAAAAGGTTGGTGTAAATATTGAATTCGTAGACCTTGGTGGTGGAATTGGTATTCCTTATAAGCCAGGAGACAAAGCTGTTGATTATGATTACGTGGCACAGGGAATCCGTAAGGAATATGACCGTGTTGTAGTTCCAGCAGGACTGGATCCAATGGCAATTTACTGGGAATGCGGACGTCCTATTACAGGTCCATACGGATGGTTGGTTTCTACAGCAGTGCACGAAAAACATATTTACCGTGAATATATCGGGCTGGATTCCTGCATGGCTGACTTCATGCGTCCTGGGGTTTATGGAAGCTATCATGAAATCACAGTATGCGGAAAAGAAAATGCTCCAAAAGATCATGTATATGATATCGTAGGAAGCCTTTGTGAAAATTCGGACAAGTTTGCTATTCAGCGTGAGCTTCCAGAAATCAACAAAGGGGATTTTGTAATTCTTCACGATGCCGGTGCACACGGTAGAGCTATGGGCTTTAACTATAACTCAAAGCTCCGCTGCGGCGAAATCCTTATGCGTCCTGACGGAACTTTTAAAGAAATCCGCCGCCGCGAAACTATTGATGATCTGTTCGCAACACTGGATCTTGATGGTGTTAAGAACTTTAAATAGGAATTTAAAATGTTAGTAAGCGAAAGAATGCAGGGACTGAATCCTTACGTGCCTGGAGAACAGCCAAAGGACCGTCCTTATATAAAATTAAACGCAAATGAAAACCCTTATCCACCAAGCAAAAAGGTGATCAAGGCAGTTAATAAATTCATAAAAAAGAATCCTGCAAAACTTGCACTTTACCCGGATCCTGACTCAATTGAACTGCATGAAGAAATTGCAGACATGCTGAATAAAACAGGTGGATGTCTCTGCCGTGCAAAGGTTTCAGGAAAAAACGTAACTCCAGCAGAGGAAGACAAGATTCCTTTTACTGTTACAAAAGACATGATCTATACAGGAAACGGAAGTGATGAAGTTCTTTCTTTCGTTTTCTATGCTTTCTTCTCAAGTAACAAGAAATTTGTAATGCCTGAACATACTTACAGCTTTTATCCTGTATATGCAGGCTTTTATAATATTCCTATGGATCGCATTCCGCTGAACAAGGACTGGACTCTTGATACAGAAACTATGCTTAATCATGCATCTGAAAATGCGGGCGGAATTATTTTTGCAAATCCAAATGCTCCTACAGGGCTAGGTCTTACAAGAGTACAGGTTCGGGATATGCTTTCTAAAGCAAGCAAGGATGAAATCTTTATTGTTGATGAAGCTTACTGTGATTTTGGCGGCGAATCCTGCATTCCGCTTTTAGCTGAATTTTCAAACCTTGTTATCGTACGTACTTTCAGTAAGAGTCTTTGTGGCGCCGGTATGCGTCTTGGATTCATTGTTTCAAATCCGGAACTTATCAATACAGTTACAACAGTAAAGAATTCAGTGAATCATTTTCCGCTGGATTCCGTTGCTCAGGTTGCAGGAAAAGAAGCCTGCCGTGATATCGGTTACTACTGCGACTGTGCAAAACGCGTTGCAGATGCTCGTGATGATTTTTATGACTTCCTTGTAAAAAAAGGTTTCTATGCAATTCCAAGCCAGACAAACTTTATTTTTGCAAAGAAAGAAGGTATCTCCGGCGAAAGCATTTATAAGAAAATCAAGGAAGAAGGTATTCTTATCCGTCACTTCAAGACACCTGGTATTGAAGACTTTGTCCGCATAACAGTAGGTACTCCTGAACAGATGGCAAAACTGAAAGAAGCCTTCAATAAATTTTAATCCTAAAAATGGAGAATTGATTTTATGAAACTTTTACTTATTTCTGACATTCACGGAAACGCTGAAATCATTGATAAACTGGATGAAGAATTCAAAGCCTGTGATGCTGTTCTTTTCGCTGGTGACTTTGCAGAAGCTTTCAAGAATGAAACTGCAAAACCTGTTTTAGATAAACTTGCTTCAAAACATGATAACATCTTTGCTGTTCTTGGAAACTGTGATGAACCTGACTTTATTGATACTCTGGAAGATAAGGACATGAACTGTGAACGTTCTATTATTTATCATGAAGGTCTTGCAATCTGTGGTTCAGGCGGTGCTTCTGTATTTACAGGAAAAACTCCAAATGAAAGAACTGAAGAAGACCTGGTTTCAGACTTTGAAATCTGTAAGGCAGAACAGCTTGAAAATCTTATTATGATTTCACACAATCCCCCAAAAGATACTGTCTGTGATGCAGTTAATGAAGGTCTTCATGTTGGCGGTCAGCCACTTAGAGAACTGATTGAAGAAATTAAACCTCTGGCAGTTCTTACAGGTCATGTTCATGAAGGACGTGGAATTGATAAAATAGGGGACACTGTAATTGTAAACCCTGGCAGCCTTGGAGAGAAAGGAACTTATGCTGTAATGGAAGTTCTGAAACAAAACGACTCATGGGTTGTTTCAAATACAGAACTTAAAGAAGTAAAATAATTTGAAAGTTGGGACTGTCCCAAAAGAATAAAGACCTTGTCATTCTGAACTTGATTCAGAATCTTAAGAACTATATATAGTGTGGATGCTGAAATAAATTCAGCATGACAGGACTTATTGGACCCCCAGGAGGCACATAATGAAGAAACTTTTGATTTTATCGGCTCTCGCAACTTTTTCATTTTCTCTTTTTGCAGAACCTGCTTCATTCAAACATTTGAGTATGGTTTCTTTTAAAAATGCTTCTACATATACAATTGGAGAAGGCGTTCAGTCTTACACAGCTGAACGTACAATTCTTCCTTTTACAATCAATAAATACGAAACAACCTACAGTTTGTGGTATCAGACCTGCAAGAAAGCTGAAAAAATCGGATATGTTTTTTCTCATAAAGGAATGCCTGGTTCTGACGGTAAAACCGGTTCTGAACCAAATGACTTTAATGGAACAATGCCTGTTACCATGATTAACTGGTATGACGCAATTGTATGGTGTAACGCTTTAAGTGAACTTAAAGGTTATACTCCCTGTTACACTTACAAAGGCGAAGTGCTGAGGGATTCAAGTGACGCCCGCTGTGACCTTGCTTCCTGTGATTTTGAAGCCGACGGATACAGACTTCCTTCGGAAGCTGAATGGGAATATGCAAGCCGCCGTACAAAGTACGGACTTCAAAGCGGTAACCTTGTAAGCGGCCAGATTGATTCTGAAGGAAAAAGTTTTCCTGAAAGTGATTTTACAGTTTTATGCTGGGACGCTTTCAACTCTACCGGCGCACGTCCTGTTGGAATTACAGGAACTTTATTTACCCCTGACACAATTCCAGAAAATGGAAGCGGTAACGCAAACGGCGCCGGTCTTTATGACATGAGCGGAAACGTTCTTGAATACTGCTGGGACTGGTTCGCAGACTACAACAAAAGCACTTCAAACTATGGTCCTGATTTTGGAGAACAGCGGGTTTGCCGCGGCGGAAGTTTTTCTGAATACACTCCTTTTGTTTACTGCGGAGATCGCTATTCCTATGACCCAAACGAAGCCTATAATTTTACAGGTTTCAGAATCTGCAGAACTTTAATTCAGGAATAAGAAAAAACTTTTTCCATGAATAAGCCTTTAGTAATTTGTTCAACTTTACTTATTGAAACTTCACCTCAAAGTCTTCCTCTGGGAGCTGCCTGTATTGCAAGCAGCTTAAAATCTGATATTCGCACAAAAGATAAAGTTGAAGTAATTTTGACTGATGCATCAAAAGAAGACGGACTTTCAATTTCAGATTTAAAACAGAAATTAACTGAAGGTCGCACCCCTGCATTTTTCCTCGCTTCTGTTTATGTATGGAACCGGGTAGAACTTGAAGCAATTTCCCTTGAACTGAAAAAAGGATTTCCTTCCTGTGTTACAATCTGCGGTGGACCTGAAGTTACAGCAAATCCTTTCAGCTTTGAAAAAAGTTTTGACTTTATTACTACAGGACCTGGGGAAGGTATTGTTCCTGAACTTATAAGTAAAATTCTTGAAGGTGAAAAAGACCTTCAGAAAATTCAGTATGCAGCTCCGCAGAAAAATGAGATTTTAAATCTTGAGTCTCCATACTTAAACGGTACTCTGGACCCTGCTAAATACGGTGGAGCTTTATGGGAACTTGCCCGAGGCTGTCCTTTTAAATGTTCTTACTGTTTTGAGTCAAAAGGGGAAAATAAAATTTCATATTTTCCAATGGAACGGATTAAAGCTGAACTGGAACTTTTTGCTGCTAAAAAAATAGAACAGGTTTTTGTTCTGGACCCAACATACAATGCAGATAAAAAACGGGCAGTGGAAATATTAAATCTTATTGCAAAGAAAACCCCTGACACTTTTTATTATTTTGAAGCCCGAGCTGAATTCATTGACCGTGAAATGGCCAGAGCTTTTACAAAGATTCCATGCGCCCTGCAGTTTGGTCTTCAGAGTTCAGATGAGGAAGTTCTTCGTCTTGTTCACCGAGGCTTTAATAAAAAAGTATTTGTAAAGAATGTAGGAATTCTGAATCAGGAAGGAGTGATCTTCGGCTTTGACCTGATATATGGTTTACCAGGAGACACGTTCAAAGGTTTTAAGCAGAGCATGGATTTTGCTTTGAATCTTTACCCAAACAATCTTGAGACTTTCTGTCTTTCAGTTTTACCGGGAACTGTATTGTTTGATGAAGCTGAAAAACTTAATCTGCATTATGAAAAAGAAGCTCCGTATCATGTGCTTTATACAGATAAGTATTCAAAAGAAGATTTAAAATTAAGTTCAGAATTATCCTTAAGTTGTACACTTTTTTATAATATTGGTAGGGCAGTACCTTGGTTTATTAGTTTTGTCAGGTTTTTTAATGATAAACCATATAGTTTTCTTCAGAAATTTATAAAATGGTATGAAAAAGTATACAAAAATAACATTTTAACCTGCAAATTTTCCTCTGATGATGACTATTTTGAGGTTCAGAAAATGCAGCTGGCATTTTTAAAGGATCTCTGTCATGAAAAACACTGTGATAATGTTTTCAAAGTTCTGGAAGATATAGTTATTTTGAACGGTGCCTTTTCTGTGAATTCATCAACGGGAAAAAGCCAGAAGGTGCAGTTAAAGTATCATCCTGATGATCTTCTTTCAGAATATGCTCTCGACCCTATGTTCTTTTTGAAAAACGCAAAACCTTACAGGTGTACCGTTCTTGTACAAAACGGGGATTATAAGATTCTTTCTAGATGCTGAAACAAGTTCAGCATGACATATGTCGAAAACTAGTTCAGCATGACCTTTTCAGTATGACGTTCTGTCATCCCGAATTTATTTCGGGATCCAACTAATTAAAATATTTCCTTAACCTTTGTCATAAACTGATTTCCGCGGTCAAATTCATTCTTGAACATTCCAAAAGATGTGGCTCCAGGACTGAAAACTACAGGCTGGATTTTTGTATTACAATCTGCAGTTTTTTCAAGGTTTTCAGCCACTTTGTGTAACATTTCGTCTAATGACTGGAAAGGTCCCTGATATTTGATTCCCGCTTTATCAAGTTCTGGAAGCACTTTGTCTGTGGCAGTTCCTGCAAGGAAATAAATGTCTTTAACGGCATTCTTGTTCTGTGTCAGGTAATCTGTAAGTTTTGTGAATTCCAGACCTTTATCTGTTCCGCCGGTCAAGAGAATAACCGGTGTTTCAAAGCTTTTACATGCGGCAACTACGCTGTCTGGAACTGTGGCACAGGTGTCGTTATAGAATTTGTATTCAGTGTTTCCGTAAGTCTTGCTTTGGAAATACTGAAGTCTGTGTTCAACGCCTGGGAAATCTTTCATGATTTTCTTAATCAGGCTTCCAGGTAAGCCCATAAGATACATTCCAAGGGCTGCATTCAGAACGTTTGTCTTCATGTGGTCGCCTGGAACTGAAAGTTCACCAAGGATTGTTTCAGGTTCACTCATTCCAGGAAGTATTACGCGGCCCCGGAAGTTTCCGTTTTTATCTTTTTCCTGCCATACGCCGTAAGTTTTCTCAGGAAGTTTCTGGTTCCAGTATCTGAGGACAGTGGCTTTGCTTTCTTTTGCAAATTCTTCACCCCAGGTTTTTGAGTTTTTAGGACCCGTACCTGGTTCATCTTCGCCGAAGTCAAAAAGGGAATAACAGCCTTTGTCCTGATCTGCGTAAATGAGCTTTTTATCGTCTACGTATGGTTCCATAGCTCCGTACCAGTTCTGATGGTCCGGAACGATTTTTGTAATGATGGAAATGTGTGGTTTTAATAAACCGCGTCCACGAAGGTCTGCCAGCTGCCAGGAAGAAAATTCAATTACAACAGGAGTGTCCTGATTTGTTTTTTCAAGGAATGTAAGGGGACTTACAGTAATGTTTCCCCCAAGAAATGCCTGGAAGCCTGCAGTTTTAAGTCCGTAGTAAAGTGCGCTTACTGTTGAACTTTTACCTTTGCTTCCGGTTACTGCGATTACAGGAGCTTTTGAAAAAGCCAGGAAAATTGAAAGGTCGGTTTCAATGTTTTTGCTTGCAGCCAGATATTTGTTTCCGTCGTATTTAATCCCAGGATTCTTGATTACACAGTCAGCATTTTCAAAGTCTTCAATGCGGTGTTCCCCAAGACGGAAGGTAAGACGGCTTGTGTCCAGATCTTTGTCATTCATAAGGGAATCAACTGTAGTCTGAAGCTGTTCCTGTGTTTTCATATCTGTTACAAGAACATTTGCTCCATGCTTTAAGAAAAATCTTACACAGGCTTCTCCGCCTCCGTTCAATCCAAGACCCATAACGGTAACGTTTTTGCCCTGAATGTCAGAAAGAGATTTGAAATAACATCCTTTGTTGTAAGAGTGAGGCATAAGATTCTCCTTTTTTTTTGGGATGCTGAAACAAGTTCAGCATGACAGTCTATTTCAGCATGACATTTGTCGAGAAACAAGTTCAGCATGACGAAATGTCATCCCGAATTTATTTCGGGAACTCATAAAAAAAGCCTTCCGAAAACGGAAGGCTTTGCCGAGAACCGGACTTGAACCGGCACGCCGATTGCTCAGCAAGGGATTTTAAGTCCCTGGTGTCTACCAATTCCACCATCTCGGCTTGTTTTATCAGTTTATCTTATTTGGAGATTTTTTTCAAGATTATGCCTTTTGATAGGTGGGGTAAATGCACTTTTCTGCCGATAATAATCTTATATATTGTCATTATTTTATGGAGAAACCGAATGAAAAAGTTGTCACCAATGGCACAGAAATTACTTGGAGTTCTTGCTCAGAATATGGGCAGAAAAAGTGGACTGAATCAGCTCCTTCCTGAACATGTAATTCTTGCACTTCTTAAAAATAGAAACGGAATCGGTTTTTTATCTTCGGCAGAGTTTAATCTGAATCTTGAAACATTAGAAATCAGTCTTGAAAAATTTGTTGCTTTTGACGAATCAGTTGATATGAATGATGATCTTCCTGAAGGTCGCCGTATTCAGAGCATGAAAGAAATTGCAGAAATTGAATCTGATGCTTTACATAACGATTACATTGGAACAGAACATTTCCTTCTGGCTTGTATCCGTGAAGAAGGAAGTCTTGTAAATCAGTTTTTTAACCGTAACGGAATTCTGATTTCTGATGTGCGTAAAAAAGTTTCAGATATTCAAAAACAGGGCCTGTCATCTACACAAAATCCAATGGACGATTCAGACTCTCTTCTTGGTGAAATGCTTGAGACAACTGTGCAGTCTGAAAAAGAAAGAGAAATCTTAGAAAAAGTGAAAAAAGAATTTGGTGGAGAAATAAAACGAAAATCAATTCTTGATCAGTTCAGCCGTGATCTTACTCGCATTGCCCGTGATAAACTTACAGATCCTGTTGTTGGACGAGAAAAAGAAATTGCACGCCTTGTTCAGGTTCTTCTGCGCCGCACAAAAAACAATCCTGTTTTAATAGGTGAACCTGGGGTTGGAAAAACTGCGGTTGTTGAAGGACTTGCCCAGCATATTGTTGAAGGAAATGTTCCGTCTGGACTTTTGAATAAAAGAATCCTTTCTCTTGATCTGGCAGCTCTTGTTGCAGGAACAAAATATCGTGGTGAATTTGAAGACCGCATGAAAAAACTCATGAATGAAATTGCGGAACATCGTGAAGTAATTCTTTTTATTGATGAGCTTCATTCAATTGTTGGCGCCGGCGGAAACGATACTCCAATGGATGCATCAAATATTCTGAAACCTGCATTGAGCCGCGGTGAAATCCAGATTGTTGGTGCAACAACAACTAAGGAATATACAAAGTACATTGAAAAAGATATGGCTCTGGAACGCCGTTTCCAGATAATAAAAGTTGATGAAGCAACTGAAGAAGAAGCTGAAATCATTCTTCGTGGAATCCGTGAAAAATATGAAAAGTTCCATAACGTAACTTACTCTGATGAAATAATCAAACATATTGTGAAACTTTCAAAACGATATATTTCTGACCGTGTCCTTCCTGATAAAGCAATTGACGTTATGGATGAAGCTGGCGTGGCAAAGAGAATTCGCGAAGAAAACAAACCGTCAGAAATCCGCGATATTGAAGAAAGTATTAATAGTCTGATAAATGAAAAAGATCTTCTCATTATGCATCACGATTATGACAATGCAGCCGTTGTCCGTGACAAAGTTCTTGAACTTAAAAAACACTTTGATTCAATCTGTTCAAATATCCGTTATTACGGAAACGGTCCTAAAACAATCACAAAAAATGATGTTGCTGAAATCGTTTCCGAAATGACAGGTATTCCTCTTGAAGACCTTGATGCAGGGGAATCTGAAAAACTTGTTCACATGGAAGAAGAACTTCATAAGACAATCATCGGGCAGGACGAAGCTGTAAGCATTATTTCGGGTGCAGTTCGAAGAAGCCGTGCTGGATTCAGTTCTGGAAAACATCCTCTTGGAAGCTTTGTATTTCTGGGACCAACCGGAGTTGGAAAAACAAAGATGGCAAAGACTCTTGCAAAATTCCTTTTTGGTTCTGAAGATTCCCTTATCCGCATTGACATGTCAGACTACATGGAACGCCACAGCGTGAGTCGTCTTGTTGGAGCTCCTCCGGGATATGTAGGTTACGAAGAAGGTGGTGTTCTCACAGAAAAGGTAAGACGAAATCCATATTCTGTTGTTCTTCTTGATGAAATTGAAAAAGCACATCAGGACATTTTTAATCTGCTGCTTCAGGTTCTGGAAGAAGGCGAACTTACAGATAATCTTGGTCATACTGTAAGCTTCAAGAATACAATCATCATCATGACAAGTAATGCCGGTGCCCGTCAGATTACAACAGAAGGCCGTGCAGGTTTTACTTTGGATGAAGGTGTTCTCCCTTATACCGAAATTAAAGGTTCTGCTGAAAATGAACTTAAAAAGTTTTTATCACCTGAACTTATTAATCGTATTGATGACATTATTGTATTCAGTCCGCTTTCAAAAGACCAGGTATCTTCAATTCTTGATATCAAAATTAAGGAACTTGAAGACCGTCTTTCAGAACAGAATATTTCAATCGAACTTACTGAAGATGCACGTGAATACCTGGTTGATAACGGGTATGAACCTTCAATGGGGGCAAGACCTCTTCGCCGCATAATCCAGAAAGAGATTGAGGATCCTCTGGCAATTGAAATTTTATCGCAAAACTCCAAAAACTGTGGTAAAATTCTTGTAGACTTAGTTGAAGACAGACTCAAGGTTTGTTGTGCTTCTGTCTGTGAAACTGTAAAAGTTTCTTATTAAAAATTGATCAGCGAGGTAGATTTATGAAAATTTTAATGGTTACATCTGAAACAGTTCCTTTTGCAAAAACTGGTGGACTTGCAGATGCAGTTTCAGCACTTGCAATTTCTATGAAAAAAATGGGGCATGATGTTCGTATCGTTCTTCCTCGCTATTATAAGATTGACCGTTCAAAGCTTACAAAACTTGAAGGTCCAATGGGAGTCGCTGCAGGTCAGGTAGAAACCTGGTGCGCAGTTTATGAATCAAAACTTCCGGGAACAGAAGTTCCTGTTTATTTTATTGATCATGAAGAAGCTTTCGGCCGCGACGGTATTTACGGAACAAAAACTGAAACAGATTTCCATGACAATCCTTACCGTTCGGCACTTTTGTGCCATGGTGCATTCCAGCTTTGCCGTAAGCTTGGCTGGTATCCAGACATCATGCACGCACATGACTGGTTTGCAGGTCTTGTTCCAGTTCTTCTGAAATGTGTATGCCGTAACGGATACTTTGCTCATACTTCAAGTGTTCTTACAATTCACAACCTGGGATATCAGGGCGTTTATGGCAAAGACCAGTTCCCGGCTTTAGGCCTTGACTGGAACCTTTACTATGGCGGCGGACTTGAACATAACGGTGCAATCAATCTTCTTCAGGCTGGTATTGCCTGTGCAGATATGATTACAACTGTTTCACCAACTTATGCCAGCGAAATGCAGAGTGTGGAAGGCGGATTCGGTCTGGACGGACTGCTTCGCGTTCGTACTGATGTTGTACGCGGAATCGTAAACGGCTGTGATCTTGAAACCTGGAATCCAAAAATCGACAAGCTGCTTCCTGCAAACTTCAGCGATAAAGATCTTACAGGAAAAGCAAAATGTAAAGCAGAGCTTCAGAAACGTATGGGACTCCCTGTTCGTCCTGATGTACCTGTAATCGGAATTGTTACACGTCTTGCAAGCCAGAAAGGTATTGCAGAAATGTTCGCACCAAATTATGGAAGTATGTTTGCAATGTGTTCAAATATGGATCTGCAGTTTGCAGTTCTTGGAAGCGGAGAAAAATGGTGCGAAGATGAAATCAGTGTTCTTGATAACAAGCTTTCAAATTTCAAAGCTTATCTTGGATATGACGAATCGCTTAGTCACCTTATTGAAGC
>JAKSTN010000062.1 GCA_024402535.1 Treponema sp. | reverse complement strand
GTGGTCAGCCAGCTATCGGACGCCCAATGTTCCAGGGTATTACAAAGGCTTCCCTCGGAGTTGATTCATTCATCTCGGCAGCCTCATTCCAGGAAACAACACGCGTTCTTACAAACGCTGCTATTGCCGGTGCAACAGACGGACTTCACGGTATCAAGGAAAACGTAGCAATCGGACATATGATTCCGGCTGGTACAGGTATCAGAAACTACAAGAATGTAAAACTTTTTGACGGTTCAGATACTGACCTTGATGTAAAAATGGATGAAATTCTCAAGAAGAGAGAGCTGGAAGCTGAACAGGCTGCCAACAGCATCCCTGAAGAACCAAATTATGAATCACAGGATGACAACGACTAGTTGATATCCGTTTTATAATGGAAAGGCGTTCCCTGTAAAGGGAACGCCTTTTTTTATGGGGATTTTTTCTTTCTAAATAGAAGAAAATAGAGTATAATTGTAGCGTTATGAATAGTACTTTGGCTTATAACATTTTTTTCGATATTGCGGCCATTTTAAATTTAATAATTGTTCTCTTTGCTTATTTGATTCATAAAAAACTTCCAGAACCAAAAAATAAAATGTTCATGCACCTTTGTGTAATGACTTTAGTTTCAGCTGTAGTTGATACAGTAAGTGCTCTTGAACTTTCAGGGGTGTTTAATGCGCCTGTTTATGGTGTCTGGATTATCAATCTTTTATATTATTTTTGTGTTTGTGGCATTCCATTCCTTTTTAGTGTTTATACTCTTACGCTTGCTGAAGAATATGACAGATTGCAGGAAAAGAAATTGAAGCTTTTAATTCTTATTCCGGCAATAATAGAATTTGTTTCCATATTAATCACACCGTTTAACGGTTTTGTATTTGAGATTTCTGCTTCAGGTGAGTATATAAGACGTTCTGGTATATTTCTTCTTTATGGAATAATGCTGTATCAGATTCTTATAGGTCTTTTTCTGATTTTTTATTTTGAAAGTAAAACAACAGTACAGTCAAAAATTTATATCTGTTCTTTCGTTACTCTGACACTTCTTGGTGTTGTGATTCAGTTTCTGTATCCGACTCTTTTAATTCAGCATTTTACAGTTTCTTTAAGCCTTCTTTTGTTTTACACATCTTTGCAGATAAATGAAATTGTAGTTGATTCTGTTACCGGGCTCTTGAATTATAAAGCTTTCAATGTTCTGACACATGTGGCTTTCAAGAGGAAAGAATCTTTTACAGCTATAAGCGTTCATGTAGAAGATATTCAGTTCTTGAACACAACATTTGGAATAGATGGAGTAAATGTTCTTTTAGCTCAGATTTCAGAATTTCTGCAAACATTGGACAAAAAAGCCAAAGTTTTCCAGATTGAACTTGATACATTTCTCCTTGAAATACCAGAAAGTTCAAGTGATACAATCCATGAATTAACGGGCAGAATTTCAGCTCGATTTACGGAAGCCTGGAAAAATGCAATTATCGAAATGAAAATTTCTGTAAGACAATGTGTAATCCGTTGCCCGGAAGATGCAGAAAATACAGAAACTATTATAGATACAATTAATTCGGCAATCAGCGATAACCGTTATAAAAGCGAAAAGATTTTGTATTCAGAAAAAATTGATGTTAGTACAAAGAAACGTTATACATATATAGAACAGCTTGTTAAGACTGCAATTCAGGAACACAGAATCCAGGTAATGTATCAGCCTTTGTTTTCTACAGCAGAACAGAAAATTGTTGGTGCAGAGGCTCTTGTTCGTATGACAGATCATGAAGGAAACTTCATTTCACCAGACGAATTTGTTCCTATTGCAGAACAGGATGGTTTTATTCTTCGTATTGGTCTTTATGTTTACGAAGAAGTCTGTCGTTTCCTTGCAACAAGTCATCTTAAGAATCTTGGCATTCATATGATCGATGTAAATCTTTCAGTCGCACAGTGTATGCAGACACGAATCTGTGAGGAATTTGAAGAAATCCTTAAGTCGTATAATCTTGATCCTTCGCTGATAAATCTGGAAATTACAGAAACGGCTGCAGCTCATACACCTGAACTTTTGTATAAAAATATGGATAACTTCAACAGGCTTGGTTTTGCATGTTCTTTGGATGATTATGGTACAGGTTATGCAAACTTAAGTTATATGCTTCATATGCCTTTCAGTATGATTAAAATTGATAAAGAAATTATCTGGAGTGCTATGAAGGATGTAAAAGCATACGTTATGCTTGTTGGAATTATTGATATGATTCACAAGCTTAATATGCGTACAGTTGCAGAAGGTATTGAAACAAAGGAAATGGTGGAAAAACTGACTGAACTGAAATGTGATTATCTTCAGGGATACTATTATTCAAAAGCAGTTCCAGAAGAAGTGTTCTATCAGATGATTAAAAAGCAGGCAGATGAAATGGGAGTTCCTGATACAAGTTATTCTGACGTATTCCCTAGAGAACTGTATCCTGAAAATCAGTCGCCTGACGGTTTGGTTGAAGACCTTGAAGAAGTTGACGATCTGGAAGAAATAGAGTAGCCCAAAAGGGAGGGGGAAAATGTTTTCAGTTGATTTTTCAAGTCCTTTTGTGATTATCTTTATTACAGGGACATTTATTACTTTTTTAATAAACAGTTTTCTTGAATTTCTGGATTATCGTTCACGAGTAAAACATGGAACATCAGTTCCTGAGGTTTTGAAAGATGTTCCGGGCACAGAAGTTTTTTTTTCTCCGGAAAAACTGGCCAAAATCGTCAGTTATGAAAATTCGAAATATTTTTTGTGGATTCCTAAAAGCATAGTTTCAGTTCTTCTTACACTGAGTCTGGTTGTTTTCGGCTTTTATCCGCTTGTATTCAAATGGTCTTGTGCAATAACAGGATATCCTCATAGCTTCTGGAGTCTGTTTTTCTGCTTTCTCATTTTTAGTGTGATTTCTGGAATTCCTGAAACAATAATCTCATTACCGTTCAACTTATACCGGGAATTTTCAATTGAGAAGCGCTTCGGTTTTTCAAACATGACATTTAAGCTATGGATTACAGATGAAATAAAATCAACTCTTGTTTCCATTATTCCTCTTTTGCTTTTAAGTCTTGCGGTTTCTTTTGCTTTTGTGTTTTTTGAAAACTCATGGTGGCTGATCGTTAGTATTGTACTTCTTGTATTTGTTCTTTTAGTTCAGATTATTTATCCTAAATTTATAGCTCCTCTTTTTAATAAATTCGAACCGCTTCCTGAAGGTGAACTTAAAGAAAAACTTGAAAACCTTTTAATGAAAACCGGATTCAAAAGTGATGGTCTTTTTGTAATGGATGCATCAAAAAGAAGCGGACACAGTAATGCATATTTTTCGGGCTTTGGTAAGTCAAAAAGAATTGTCCTTTATGATACACTTATTCAACAAATGAGTGCCGATGAACTTGTAGCAGTACTTGGCCATGAACTCGGTCATTTTAAGCTTAAGCATATTTTGAAAGGACTATTAAAAACTATTCCACTTATTTTTATTGGTGCATACCTTCTGTTCAGATTTTCTCAGATGGAAAGTATGTATTCTGCTTTTGGTTTTGAACTGCAGCAGGGAACAATGAAGTGGGTTCAGTTTATAGGTATCACTCTTACCACTTTTGTTTGGCAAAGCGTAACTGAGCTTCTTTCCCCACTGGGAAATATTGCTTCGCGAAAACATGAATATCAGGCTGATAAATTTTCGGCAGAAGTTTGCGGAACTTCAAAAGACTTGATTTCAGGGCTTGTGAAGTTGAACAGTGAAAATTTAAGTGAACTTTATCCACCGGCAATTTATGTATGGTGGAATTATTCTCACCCTACATTAGTTCAACGGGTTCAGGCTTTGAAGCAGTTCGAAAATGGAAAATAGGAGAGAGCGGCTATGATTACTTTAAAAGAATTGTCAGAAAAGTGCGGTGTTTCAATTGCGACTATTTCCAATGTAATTAACGGAAAAGATAATGTTTCTGAAAAAACAAAGAAACGCGTTCTTGATGCCGTTCGCGAAACAGGATATCAGCCTAACTTTATGGCATCTAGTTTGAGAAGTACCAGAACAAAACGCATTGCTGTTATTACCGAAGAGATTTCAGCATTCAGTTCTCCAACAATTGTTGAAGGTATTATGTCAGCTTGTGAATATGCCGGTTATATACCTTTTCTTCAGAACCTGAGAATGTATGCCAGAGGTATTTTTGATAACGGTGAAAAATTTAAGGAAGTTGTTCAGGATGGAATTCGTCAGGCACTGGCAATTAAAGTTGATGGTATTATTTTTGTTGCCGCTCATTCACGAACAATAGATGTTTTCCCGGAAAATCTTGAAGTTCCTGGCGTTGTTTGCTATGCTCATTCAGCAAGTAAAACATATCCTTCGGTTCTTTTTAATGATGAAAAAGCTGCTTCTGAATTGGTCCGCTATATTCTCTCAAAAGGATATAAAAATATTGGAATGATTATGGGAGAGCGGAATTCAGTTCATACAGAGCGGCGAATAGCGGGGGCTAGGGCTGCCCTTGAAGAGACCGGAAAAAAACTTGATGATGATAAGATTCTTTGCGGATTATGGAGAAGAGATACAGGCTTTGAACTGGCACCTGTTATGATTGAAAAAGGTGTTGATGCAATTTTCTGTGGAAATGATCATATTGCAGCGGGCGTCTGCGATTATCTTCGTGACCAGGGAAAAATTCCCGGGAAAGATATTGGAGTTTGTGGATTTGATGGACAGGAGTTCGCTTCTTACATGTATCCAAAACTGACTACTACAAAACTTCCTCTTGCTCAGATTGGTGTAAAAGCCGGAGAACTTATTATTGCTCAGATAAAAGGCGAATCTTTCGATAAAAAAGAATATTCTGTAGACTGTACTTTTATCGAAGGAAAAACAATTTAATAGGCACACAAATTATTAATGGAGTAACATATGATTAACGAAACTCTTGTAGAAGAATACAAGGAATTTTTAAGTCTTGGTAAGACTGAACGCGAATGCGTAAATGCAATTGTTCTTGCTGCTGAAAAAGCAGGGTACAAGAACATAGAGAAGGTTAAAAAACTTAAGAAAGGTGACAAAGTATATATTGTAAAAATGAACAAAGCTGTGGCACTTTTCAATATTGGTTCAGATTCTATTGAAAATGGAATGAATATTCTTGGCGCCCATATTGATTCACCACGCCTGGATGCAAAACAGAATCCTCTTTATGAAAAAGAAAATATTACATATCTGAATACACATTATTATGGTGGAATCAAAAAATATCAGTGGACAGCACTTCCTCTGGCTATTCATGGTGTTGTATGTAAAACTGACGGAACAAATGTGAATGTTGTGATTGGGGAAGATGAATCGGACCCTGTTTTCTGTATCAGTGATATTCTTCCACACCTGGCACAGGATCAGATGTCCGGTAAGGCAGCAGATATTATTAAAGGTGAAGACCTTGATATTATTATGGGATTAAATGTTCCAGCTCCTAAAACAGATAAAACAGAAAAAGACAAGAAAGAAAAGAAAGAAGAAAAACAGGCTGGAAAAAAGATAATCCTTAAGCTTCTTAAAGAAAAATATGGAATTGAAGAATCTGATTTCCAGAGTGCAGAACTGGAAATTGTTCCGGCAGGAAAAGCCCGTGATCTTGGTCTTGACCGCGCGTTGGTTCTTTCTTACGGCCAGGATGACCGTTCATGTGCATTTACTTCGTTAAAGGCAATGCTGGATGTTCCTGCAAAGAAACGTACTACTTGCTGCCTTTGTGTAGATAAGGAAGAAATTGGAAGTGTTGGCGCTACAGGTATGGCAAGCTTCCTTTTTGATAATATGGTTTCAGAAATTGTAGCTAAAATTGAAAAATCATATTCTGAACTGACAGTAAGACGCGCACTCGCAAACTCAAATATGCTTTCAAGTGATGTAAATAGTGCTTACGATCCTATTAATGCAGGGCTCTATGACAAAGATAATGCTTCAACTCTTGGAGGCGGTGTTGTATTCAATAAATATACAGGAAGCCGTGGAAAGAGTGGGGCTAGCGATGCAAATCCTGAATTCCTTGCAAAGCTTCGCGGATGCATGGATAAAGCAGGCGTAAAATATCAGATGGCTGAACTTGGAAAAGTTGATCAGGGTGGCGGTGGAACAATCGCTTATCACGCAGCCCGTTACGGCATGAATGTTCTTGATGCAGGCGTTGCAGTTCTCAGCATGCATGCTCCATGGGAAATTACATCCAAGGAAGATATTACTCAGGCTTACGAATGTTACAAGGCATTCCTGACAATTTAATTCAGTAGAAAAATCGGGATTATTCCAGAATTAATCCATCAAAGGCGGGACTTACAGTTCCGCCATTTTTTTTGGTCTTTTCAAGGTTAGGGTAACTGGATAAATGTTCTTTTATAAAGTTAATGCAGTTTTCATGGCTTGTTTCATGGCATAGATGAGTAAGCCATGTGTGCCTTGGGTTAATCTTGTCGGCAACTTCCAGCGCTTCTGAAAATGAGAAATGTGTTGAATGAGGGCGAATGCGGAGCCCATCGATAATCAGATGATCTATTTTACCAATACTTTGTAAAAGCTCTATTGAACTACCTGGCATTTTACTTACATCAGTCAGGTAAGCAAAAACTTGTTTTTCTTTTCGAATAACATATCCGTTTGTTTCAAGTGTGCCGTGGAGCATTGGTACAGGAAATATTTCCATGTTTCCGATTTTTAATGGATTTTCCGGAGTAAATTCTGAAGTATTGTTAAGTTTTACAAGAGCACGGCCACCACCTTGAAGAACTGGTTTGAAAAGGTAGTCAAAACGTGCTTTAAAATCTTTTATGGTTGAACCGTTTGCATAAATATTCAGAGGTTCCATAGTCATTTTTTTTGGATCATCTTTAGAGCGCAAGCAGGCAAATACACGAAGGTCATCGATGCCGTGAAGATGATCAGCATGGCTATGAGTAAGCAGAACAGAATCAATCTTTTTGATATTGAATTTCAAAGCCTGAATACGGAATTCAGGACCACAGTCAATGAGTATATTTGTGTCTTTATCGGAAATTAAGACAGACGTTCTAAGGCGCTTATCGCGTTCATCTGATGATTCGCAGACAGGACAGTCACAAGCGATAACAGGAATGCCGTGACTTGTTCCAGTTCCTAAAAAAGTAAGCTTCATAAAACGCCCGGGAAGAAATTATTTCTTTGAAAGAAGAATGTTGTAAATGCGGTCCAGGTCTTCCCGTGATGTGTATTCAATTTCGAGAGTACCTTTATCCATAGTTCCTTTAAGGTTTACATTTTTAATTCCAAAGATGTTTTTAATTTCCTGTTCGAAGTTCTGGATATCAGCATCTTTCTTAACAGACTTCTTTTTCCCGTCATCTTTTTTTGCTGCCCGTCCACCGTTGTTGTAAACTTCGGCCAGTGTTTCAGCTTCGCGAACAGAAACTCCGTTGTTCTTGATTTTTTCAAAAAGAACACGGCGGTCAGCATCGTTTTTTACCATAAGAATAGCACGGGCATGACCTGCTGTAAGAATTCCTGCAACAAGAGCCTGCTGCATGTCTTCTGGAAGTTTAAGAAGCCGGATAGCATTTGCAACTGTTGAACGGTTTTTACCTACGCGTTTTGCAACTTCATCCTGGTTCAGGTCTCCAAGCTGAATAAGGTTATAGTAAGCCTGTGCTTCTTCGATTGGGTTCAAATCGGCACGCTGAATATTTTCAATAAGGGCAACTTCAAGTTTCTTGAAGTCATCATATTTACGGAGCTGAACAGGAACTTTGTCTACGCCTGCAATAAGGGAAGCGCGGGTACGGCGTTCACCTGCGATAATGTAGAAAGTTGTAGGGTCTGCCTGTTCAATCAGAATTGGTTCCAGAACACCATTGATTTTGATAGAGTCAGCCAGTTCTTCAAGGGCTGTCTGGTCAAATTCAACACGAGGCTGTTTTGGGTTGGGTTTAAGGATTTTAGGATCAATCCACAGAGTCCCGTTATCATCAACTGTAATCTGTTCCGGAATATTTGAAGCCTTTGTTGTTGTTTTCTTAATTAATGTTTCAGCATTTGATTTGCCGTTTGATTTTCCTGCGGCAGGAGCTCCACCCATAAGGGCGTCCAGTCCGCGTCCGAGTCCCTGAGATTTAGCCACGACGAATCACCTCTTCTGCAAGTTTTTCATAACTACGGGCGCCGGTACAGTCCGGGTCGTATTTACAGATTGGAAGTCCGTGTGAAGGAGCTTCGGAAAGTCTGACGTTACGAGGAATGATTGTGTTGAAAACAACATCCTTGAAATATCCTTTAACCTGAAGAATAACATCCTGAGCAAGTCTTGTGCGGGAATCGTACATGGTAAAGAAGATACCGCCGATTGTCAGGTTTGGATTGAATGAGTTCTGAACTTTTTCTACAGTCTGAAGAAGCAGTGTGATTCCTTCAAGGGCAAAATATTCACACTGCATAGGAACCATAACTGTATCAGCGGCTACAAGACCGTTCAAAGTAAGGATTCCAAGTGAAGGAGGGCAGTCAATAAGAATGTAATCGTACTGTTCTTTTAATGGAGCAAGGGCGTTTTTAAGATAGAATTCACGGTTTTCCTGGTCAATAAGTTCGACAGCAGCACCGGAAAGGTCTATAGATGCACTGATTGCATCAAGATTAGGAACAGGAGAATGTTTTATTGCCTGTTCAGGTTCAACCAGTCCTGCCATAAGTTCATAAATTGTAGGCTTGTCTTTGTCTACGCCGACACCAGTGGACATATTCCCCTGAGAGTCGAAATCGACCAAAAGAACTTTTTTACCTGCCAGTGCAATGTATGCACCAATATTGATGGCTGATGTAGTTTTCCCAACCCCGCCTTTCTGATTAACAAATACGATAGACTTACCCATAAATTTTATTTTATCATCTTTATAGAAGAAAGTGAATAGAAAATATTATGCTCTGTGTGGTATATTATCACTATGATTTATTCAGTGTCCTTTTCAAAACCTGTCTCAAATGTAGAAGAAATCCTTGGGAAAGCCTATAAAAAAATAAAAATCAGAATTGATACAGCATCTTCTCTTGAAGCAAAATATTTTTGCGAGATGTTTACGGAAAAACAGGTTTTTCATAAGAAAATGACCGAAGCAGAGGTGACGGGGTTCATTGAAAATCATGCAGGCATTACTTTTAAAAATGCCGTTCTCCGCACAGAAGAAAAAGAAATCACTTATCTTGCAAATAAAAAGGGAAAAATCACAAAACTTGAGAAGGCTGTAAAAGCGGAAAACTCTCAGAAAACTGCAGGTTTTGGTGGCACGGTTACAGAACGGCTTTTAAGCGCAGGAAAAAAGAAAAATTACATTATTTCAGAAGGAAGACCTGTACCTTTTCTTGTTATGACAGGTGTAATGACTCCTGAAGGAAAGGTGATTTCATCAAAATATGACAAATTCCGTCAGATAAACCGATTTCTGGAGTTCATAAATGATGTGCTTCCTGAAGTTATAAAAACAAAGAAAGAAGGTGAACCTGTCCGTATTGCAGATTTCGGATGCGGAAAAAGTTATCTTACTTTTGCAGTTCATTATCTTCTTACAGAAATCAAGAATGTGCCTTGTGAAATTGAAGGGCTGGATTTGAAGAAAGATGTTATTGATTACTGTAATAAAATTGCATCGGACCTGAAACTTGAAGGAATTCGTTTTTCCACAGGGGACATTTCAGCTTATTCAGGCGAAAAGGCTCCTGATATTGTAATCACTCTTCACGCCTGTGACACAGCTACAGATTTTGCGTTAAAATACGCCGTTTCGAAGAACGCCAAAGCAATCTTAAGTGTTCCATGTTGCCAGCATGAAGTAAATACTCAGATTCAGAAAAAAGAAAATCCTGTAAAGGATGATGCTTTGTCTCCTCTTTTGAAGTGGGGGATTATCCGTGAGAAATTCTCATCACTTGTAACTGATGTTCTTCGCGGGGAATATCTTGAAAGTCAGGGGTATTCTGTTCAGATGCTTGAATTTATTGATATGGAACATACTCCAAAGAATATACTTATTCGCGCCGTGAAACGTGAAAATGCAGTTAAAAAGGATTTTGAAAATAATGTGCTTGCAGACGCCCTGGGCGTAAAACCTGAGATTTTGAAAAAAGACTAATTTTCGCAGTTTTTATCTCCAATATCTTCAATTTATGGCATAAAGACCACCAAAATGCTATAATTACTTTTATGGAAAAAATAGATATTGTACCGATTCGCGTCGGAATTGACGTTGGATCAACAACTGTTAAAATTGCTATTCTTGATGATAAAGATAAACTGATTTATTCGGACTATCAGAGACACCGTGCTGATATCCGAAGCACAATTATTTCTGTTGTTACAAAAGCTCTGAATGATGTTGAAAAAATCCTTCCTGCTGGTAAAGACCAGACTCTTTCTGTAAAGGTAACAGGTTCAGGTGGTCTTTCAGTTTCTCAGTGGCTCAACATTCCTTTTATTCAGGAAGTTATCGCTGCAACTACTGCAGTTAAAAAAATAATCCCTCAGACTGATGTTGTAATTGAACTTGGTGGTGAAGACGCCAAGATTACATATTTCAAAGGCGGTGTTGAACAGCGCATGAACGGTACCTGTGCTGGTGGAACTGGTGCTTTTATCGATCAGATGGCAGCCCTTCTGGAAACTGATGCCGGCGGACTTAATAAACTTGCCGCTGATATGAATCAGATTTATCCTATTGCGGCCCGCTGTGGTGTTTTTGCAAAAACTGACGTTCAGCCTTTAATTAATGAAGGTGCCCGTCGTGAAGATATTGCCGCTTCAATTTTCCAGGCTGTTGTAAGCCAGACTATTTCAGGTCTTGCCTGTGGTAAGCCTATCCGCGGAAACGTAGCATTTCTTGGTGGACCTCTCCACTTCCTGGATCAGCTTAGAGCCCGCTTTATTGAAACTCTTAAACTTACTCCTGAAGAAATTATCGTTCCAGATAATTCTGAAGTATTCGTTGCCATGGGTTCTGCTTTCAGTGCGGAACGTAAATTCAAAAATGAAGACGGCACAGATTATATATTCCCAACAATTGAAAGTTTCCGTTCCGGACTTTCAAATCTGGTTGGAGCTGAACTTCAGGAAGTTCAGAGACTGGAACCGCTGTTTAAGAATCAGGCTGAACTGGATGAATTCCAGATTCGTCATGAAGAACAGGTTGCAAAGCGTGGTGACTTAAGCCGTACTCACGGACCTGTATTCCTTGGTCTGGACTCAGGTTCTACAACTACAAAAGCCGTGCTCGTTGACCAGGAAGGAAGAATCCTCTGGGACTTCTATTCGCACAACCAGGGAAATCCTGTTGAACTGGCAGTAAAAGTTCTTAAAGATCTTTATGCTCTTCTTCCAGAAGACTGTTACATCGGACGTGCAGTAAGTACAGGTTATGGTGAAGCTTTGTTCCAGGCTGCCTTCGGGGTTGATGCCGGTGAAGTTGAAACTATTACTCATTACCGTGCTGCTGACTTCTTTGTTCCAGGCGTTGAATTCCTTCTGGACATTGGTGGACAGGATATGAAATGTCTCCGCATGAAAGACGGAGCTATTGTTTCTA
>JAKSTN010000061.1 GCA_024402535.1 Treponema sp. | reverse complement strand
GGATAACCTTGTATTCTTCGTAAGCTTTGTTGTAAGCAGCTACGTTTTCGGCGATAGGCATTGTTGTTTTGCTTTCGTCCAGAGCAACGTGTGCGTCTGCAAGTTCAGCCATTGTTACTTTGTTTCCGGCTTTTGTTTCCAGACACCACAGAGCCTGAAGAGCACCACCGAATGCTGCAGCTTCTGAGTTTACAGGTACTTTTACAGGCAGGTTCAGGATGTCAGCAACGATCTGGCGCCATACAGGAGATTTTGCTCCACCACCAGTAAGACGAAGTTCTTTTGCATCGAATCCTAGAGCTTTGAATCCGTCAAGACCACCGCGCATGCTGAATACTGCACTTTCAAGAGCAGCACGGGCAATGTTTGCACGTGAACAGTTGGCGTATGTCATACCTGTAATAGAAGCGCGTCCGTGTGGAAGGTTAGGTGTGCGTTCACCGTTGAAGAATGGCAGAACGAATACACCGTCACATCCTGGTTTTGCTTTTGCAGCTTCGTCGTCGAATGCACGAACATCAAGCTGGAACAGGTCGCGGATTTCTTCTGAAGCAACTGTACAGTTCATTGTACAAAGCAGTGGAAGGTATCCGTTTGTAGAAGATGCGAATCCTGAGATTCCGTTTTCCGGGTCAGCAACTGATTTTTCGCTGAATCCGTAAAGAGTACCAGAAGTACCCATAGACATTGTAAGAGTACCACCCTTAACACATCCAGTACCGATAGCAGACATCATGTTGTCTCCACCACCGGCAGAAACCGGGATTCCTTCCGGGATTCCGAATTTCTTTGCAGCTTCTGCGTTTACAAAACCTGCTGGCTGGTCGTCAGAGATGATTTTTGGAAGTTTTGCAAGAAGTCCTTCATCAATAAGATTGCAAACTTTTTCTGACCATTTCCTTTCGATTGAATTGAAGATGGCTGTTCCCGAAGCATCACCACATTCCATTACGTAGTCGCCTGTAAGAGCGAAGTTGATGTAGTCATGTGGAAGCATGATGTAAGCAAGATTTGCAAAAGCTTCAGGCTTGTGGCGTTTGAGCCAGAAGATTTTTGGAGCTGTGAAGCCTGGGAGCATGAAGTTCTGAACGGCTTCAACCATCTTTTCTTTTCCGCCGATAGCATCTGTAAGAATCTTACATTCTTCTGTTGTTGATGTATCGTTCCAGAGTTTTACGTTGTAAAGAGCTTTTCCGTCTTTTCCAAGAGGAACAAATCCGTGCTGGTGTCCTGAAACACCGATAGCCTGGATAGAAGCGCGTCCTTCTGCAGAAAGTTTTCCAAAACATACGCTGAGTGCTTCATCGTACCATTCAACTTTCTGTTCACGTGTACCGTCATTTTCAGAAATCAGGTCCATAGGGCAGGCGCCGCTTTCAATAGTTTTTTTGTTTTCGTAATCGTAGAGTACAACTTTCATTGACTGTGTACCCATATCAATTCCGGCTACTGTTTTCATAAATGTTTTTCCTTTTCTAATTTTTTTTGGGGCAGCTCCGACTGGCTCCGCTGCCAATCGGGGGTGCGACGCGATGCCCCCGCGTCGCTTAGGGCGGTTACCCCCTCATCTTTGCAAGGTCCAGGTTTGGTCCGATAAGACCAACGAAAGCACCGGCTTTAGCTTCTGATGTATCTGGGTGAGCGATGAGCCACTTGTTGCGTGCCCAAAGCAGTTTGTCTTCGAAATCAACTTCTTTAAGAGCTGGTTTTTCTGTGTTTGTATCTTTTGGAAGAACGATGATTACACGGAAACCTTCTTTTGAAACTTCGCCGTTTTTAACTGCGTTACATGGAGCATAGTGGAGAGTTGTTTCGTAAACCTGAACAACTGTTCCTTTTGGAACGTAGAAAGCTTCTACACAGTTTGTGTTCAGTTTTCCGTTTTTAACTGATTCAAGTGAAGCCAGCATCAGAATACAGTCATTTGATGGGATGTTAAGTTCTGAACCACGGTGCCATTCAAGACAGTTCAGTTTTGTGTTGTTACCGTTACAGTAACCGATCTGGATTGGCATTCCGCCGTAAGCATTTGTAGAGAAAACATCTCCCATGATTGCTTCCAGGTCTTTGTCGCTTGGTTCATAGATAACTGCGTTTGCAGGTTTTTCTGTTTTTTCATCGAGTTTTGCAAGAAGGGCTGTTACGTCGTATCCTGTCAGAACTTTACCGTATTTTTTGAAAGAATGACTGAAAACTGATTTAATTTTCATATAAAGACTCCTTTACCAATTTAATTTGGTTATTTGTTCTATTTTATTGCATAAATTGGATTAGTCAAATTTGGGAAATCCCCTATATATTGAATATTTTGCCATAAACTTTTAATATTGGAGCAATATGAATGATATAAATGAGTTATTGAGTGAGTTTTTGGATAAAGATACAGTCGGAGAGTTATCGAATTTCCTGAACAAAGCTGAAAAATACGAAAAAGCAGCAGATAAAATCGCTGTAGCATTCGGTTCAAAATCAGGTTTTTCTAAAATTACACCGGAAAACGCTCTTAAACTGTCACACAGTTTCCAGAATAACCTTACTCTTCTTATTCAGAAGACTTGGGTTGAAAAATCAGACATCGCTCTGAAAGACAGACTTCTCTATGAACTTGAACAGTTTTCTTTGGAAGACAGCAAGAAATGGGCTGAACGTTATCCTTCGTTCCTGTCACTTATTGATGACGCTGTTTTCCTTATGTTCGGAAAACAGGCAAAATCGGAAGACTTCCTTGAATATTCACTTCGCATTGACCCCGAATTCGGGATTTTCTGGTGGTATATTGGAAGCCTGCCAAAGGAATGTGACTGGTCTGAAGAAAAATGCCGTCTGGCAGTTTTAGTCGGAATGTACTTCCTGGCAAATTACTAAATCTCGGCGTTGTTCGAGAATAAAGGCTTCCCTTATGCGGAAGCTTTTTTTGTTTTTGGAGATAAATATGAATTTGAATGAAATATGTAAATCACTCAGAAACGGCTCAAATGCCCTGGCACTTCAGACAGCAAGTCAGAAAAATAAAGCCCTGGCCGCTGTAGTTGAATCGATTAAGAATAATAAAGCTGCTATTCTGGCTGCAAACTTCATAGATGTAAACAAAGCCCGGGAATCTGGCATGACAGAAAGTCTTGTGGACCGTCTTTCTCTGGATGACAAGAAAATCAACGGCATTCTGGACAGCATCAATCAGGTTATTGCCCAGACTGACCCTATCGGGGAAGAAGTTGCCGGATGGAAAACTCCAAACGGCCTTTCTATACGCCAGGTAAGAGTTCCGGTTGGCGTTGTAGCCATCATTTACGAAAGCCGTCCAAACGTTACTGCAGATGCTTTCTGTCTTTCATATAAAAGCGGAAACGCCATTCTTCTCCGCGGTTCATCATCAGCTTTGAACTCAAACCGTGCCATTGTAAAAGCTATTAAAGAAGGTCTTGCTTCTGTAGAAGGCGGCGTTCCGGAAGCTATTGAACTTGCTCCTTGCGAAAGCCACGACGAAGTAAAGGAAATTCTGACCGCTGTAGGCCAGATTGATATGGCTCTGCCACGTGGAAGCGCCAAACTGATTAAAATGGTTGTAGATACAGCAAAGGTTCCTGTAATTGAAACAGGAAGCGGAATCTGTCACCTTTATGTAGACGAATCTGCAGACCTGGAAATGGCAGCCCGCATTGCTAAAAACGGCAAGATGCAGAGACCTGGGGTTTGCAACGCTCTGGAATGCATCGTAGTAAATAAAAAAGTGGCTGACAGCTTCCTTCCTATGCTGGCTGAAACTTTTGAAGGCAAGGTAAAAATCCATGCTGATGATGCAAGTTATGCAATTTTGAAAAATATAAAAGTCTCTGAACCAGAAGCCGAGGAAAAAGATGAAGATACATTCGATCTTTCGGATCTGGCAGACATGCTGGGCGTAAACGAAGATTCATCAAATCTTCCACCAACAGAAACCTGGCTTGTTCCTGCAAAAGAAGAAGATTTCGGATTTGAATTCCTGGATCTGGAATGTGCTGTAAAAACAGTTGAAAATTTTGATGAAGCTGTTGAATACATCAATACCCACAATTCAAAACATTCAGAATCCATCATTACAAATGACCGCACCTGTGCCCGGGATTTCCAGAATCGCATTGATGCAAGCTGTGTTTATGTAAATGCTTCAACCCGCTTTACAGACGGCGGCGAGTTCGGCTTCGGGGCAGAGCTTGGTATCAGTACTCAGAAACTTCACGCCCGCGGACCTATGGGAATTAAAGCTCTGACAACAACAAAATACTTGATTGACGGCGACGGCCAGATAAGGTAATAAAAGAAAAGCTCCCGACTGGGAGCTTTTCTTTTATGCTAAAGGATCAACGCTGAAAACTTTTGCAAGCTGTTTACGGGTGGCTTCCATGTCTTTAGGGTAAGGTGCTTCAAAGGTTACCTGTTCGCCGCTTTTTGGGTGAGCAAAGCTGATGCGGTAAGCATGCAGTGCCAGGCGGCTTAAAAGAGGACGTTCTTCTGTTTCGTCCCCGTTCCAGCGGCGTTTGAATTCCGAAAGGCGCACCGGTTTCTGGTTTCCGCCGTAGAGTGGATCGCACACAATCTGGAGCCCGTTGGCATTCAGGTGCACGCGGATCTGATGTGTGCGCCCTGTTTTAGGTTTTGCTTCAATCCATGAGTATGGACCGCAGCTTCCAATGTTTCTGAATTCTGTAAGAGAAGGTTTTCCAAGTCTTTTATCTACAACAGTTCTGTGGCGGGCGTCTCCGTCTGGCAGAAGTTTTAAATCAACTGTAAGTTCGTCCCAGACCGGGTGTCCGTAAACCAATGCATGATAAGTTTTTTGAACTTCCCGTTTTTCAAACTGCATGGAAAGATTTTTATGTGCTTCTGGATTTCTGGCGTAAATAACTATGCCTGATGTGTCTTTGTCGATTCTGTGTACAGCATAAAGCCGGCCGAATTCTTTTTCGGCTTCCAGGTCCAGACGCGGTGCATCAGGATTATAACGGTCAGCGGCAATCAAAAGTCCCGATTTTTTGTTCAGGACAACAATGTCGTCATCAGAGTAAATAACTGAAAAATATGAATTAGCCATTATTCTATTGTAGTGGAAAGTTCCATCTTTGTCAGAATAGCATCCAGTTTTGTGCCGTAGGCGCGGTCGGCAGCCCAGGTTCCGGCAAGTTCAAAAACTGTAGGAGCTTTGCCTTTAGGGTTTACCCATTTGAAACGGTTGTCTATAAGCTCGTTTGAAAGCTGGTTTTCTTCTGTTTTTGCGTATGCAAAAAGGTGCTGGATATGAGCCCGTACACCAAGCTCTTCAGTTTCAAAAATTTCACCACGGCGTTCTTCGTCTATTGCACCAAGTCCGCAGTAGTTATGCATGTCTGGAGTAACCAGGTTTCCAAAGCGCAGGTAGCCGGTTTCAAGACACATCTGAGCAAAGGCGCAGTCTGAATTGATGCCTTCTGCGGCGCATTCTTCTACGTAATAGTTTGCCATGCGTACAATAAAGCCTCTGTCGGCTTCCGGGTTCTGGCTCATAAAGTAGTTATATAGTTCTTCGGCACTTAAGACAGGTTCATCAGAAAGGTTTCTGGAAATGGTAGCTTCCGGATAAAATTCAATATCAGGTTCCACTTCAAATTCATCTTCAGGTTCAATATTAAATTCTTCAATCAGTTCAAAATCTTCATCCAGATTTACGGGTTCCACCTTGGAAACAGACAAACATCCTGTAAAAAGCAGAGAATAAGCAACAGTTGTAAGCAAAATTGATCTTTTCATAATTAAATTTTCGGAATTTTTCTAATCTTCTTTCCTAAAAAATCAAAAAAAATGCATATATATAGTATGGAAACGAAATCAAAACCTGATATACGCGAACTGACACTTAAAAACGGTTTGGATTATCTGAATGATGAAGAACTGCTCATGCTGATTTTGGGGTCCGGAACCAGAGAGTGTTCTGTAAGAAATTTGGCCCGTAATGTAAATGATGTAATTGATGTGAGTGCAAATGACGAGCTTCTTGGGAATCTTGGAAAAGTGAAAGGGATGGGCCCGGGAAAAACCCTTCAGATTGCTGCTGCCGTAGAACTTGGCCGTAGAAAAAATCAGTGGACAGGATTACGAATCTCCCAGGCTTCAGAACTTGTTCCCTACATAAAAGTTTATTCCATTAAATCAAAGGAGCATTTTCTCTGTATAACCCTGAATGGAAATCATGAGATTATAAAAGTGAATGTTGTTTCTGTTGGAACCGTAAATTCATCTTTAATTTATCCAAGAGAAGTAATGGAAATTGCAATCAGAGACAAAGCAGCCGCAATAATTATTAGTCACAATCATCCTTCGGGAAACATTGAGCCGTCAGAATCTGATATAAATACAACAGAAAAACTCATATCTGCAGCCCATATAATGGGAATTCCAATCCTTGATCATATAATCATAACCTCTGAAAGCTACTTCAGCTTTCTGGAAAACGGTTTGTTGTTCACGGAAGATTAAATTTGATATAATTGAGATATGAGAAAGTTTAAACTAGTTTTGTCAGCCCTATTACTTGTGTATTCATTTAACCTTGGAGCTTTGGAAATTGATCTTGGTGATGTCATTGGGGAAATTGAATCAAAGCCTCATCCTACTGCAAGGAAAGAAAGACCTTATAGCGGAACAAATTTTCTGGCACCTGTAAAGGAATCGGAATTATCCGAAGATGATGAAGTAGATTCTATTGTTCATATAAAATCAAATGTCAGCAATGCAGAAGTTTACCTGAACGGAGTTTATAAAGGAAAAACATCTGTTACTTTGAAAAATCTGCGTCCTGGAAAATATCGTCTGGAACTTCGTAAACGTTTTTACGAGTGTGATGAATTTACAATTGTTGTTCGTGAAGGTTTCAGCCTGACTTATGAAATTTATATGAAGGAAATTCAGGGAACAATCAGATTCCAGAATATTCCGTCAGATGCAAAAGTTTATCTGGATGGAAGCCGTACAATTTCCTCTTCAGTTGATATTATTGCCGGTGATCATAGTGTAAAAATTAAAAGATTCGGTTACGAAGACATAGAGAAAAGTTTCTTCCTTGAACCTTATCATACTGTAACAATTAATCCGGAATTTAAGGAATGTCCTTTTGAACTTCGGGATTACAAAACTTCCCGTGAAGAGATTAATCCTGAATATTCAGGAAGTGTTGGAAAAACAAAAATCTCTTTTTATGTTACTGCAAGAGAAACTGCCACACTCAGTGTTTTTGCTCCTGACGGAACAATGACAAATACTTATGAATTTCCAGAGTTCAGGGATTGGGAACAGAGTTATACCTGGAACGGCTGTTCTGATGACGGTACGATACTTGAAGACGGATTGTATTGGATTGAACTTGATTGTGCAGGCAAAATTTACAGAGTCAGTGTGATAATCAATACAAACCTGAATTATCCTATGATGAATAATACTTCTTCTGGATTCGGTTACGGAAAAGCACCGGCTCTTGAACCTGTGTCTATGAGTTACGGACTTCTGGGAGTCGCAGCAAATCCTTTATTCCTGGATAATCGTTATGAAGCCACAAGAATTGATGCCTTCTTAGCCGGTTCTATTGGAAAGCATTTTTCTATGGGTGGTCACTTTAATTCATATCTGGCTTCAGGAGATTATCCGTTTGTTGTGGGCTGTAATTTCCGTTATGCAGATTCCTTTGATGTTGCTTCAAATATGAAATTTAATTTCGGTATGCTGTTCAGATACGGATATGGTGAAAACGTGCCGGAAACAGCCTGTGATACAGGAGCTGGTTTAGGTGGAGGTATTCTTGTTGGCTGCAGTACAGATTTGTTCTCTGCAACGGCAGGACTCCAGTATATTGCATCTCCGGAAACTGGAATTTTTCTGGAAGAATACAATAGATTTCAGGCTTCTGTAGCACTTGCAGCAAAGCTGACAAAGAAGTTAGTATTCTTCGGATATGGAATGATTAACACAAATGTGGCACTTGCAGCCGGATGCGGCGTTAATGTAATGCCTTTTGGTGGTTCAGTAGTTCTGAATGCAGGCCTTGATACAAATACTATCCTGAAGAACAGTCAGTTTGACGCTGCAGGAAAAATTGGAATTACTTTTGTCTTTTAAGGCGCTTTTTACTATATTTAAAGGATAGGATTTAATTATGCGTTTATATACTCGTGGTCAGATTATTTTTACAGCTCTCATAGTTGCAGCTGTGGTTTGTGCGGCTTCGGCCTTTACTTCAATCACTGTATTCAAAAATAAAATTGCAAAAGCAGGTCCAGCAGATGTTGAAGTAGACGAAGAACAGATTATTCCTGTTCAGGATTCTGCTGTTTCCCAGGCAGATGAATATCTTTCCGGCATTCTTGAAACAACTCCAGAAACACCTGCTGTAATTCCGGTAAGCGACACAATTGCATATACTCAGGAAGAAATTCAGAATATTACCGTTTATGAAAAATGCAGTGATGCTGTTGTAAATATTAATACACAGGTTGTAGCTTACGACTGGTTCCTTGAACCTTATGTTCAGAACGGTGGAAGCGGTTCTGGTTCCATTATCGATAAGCGTGGATATATTCTGACAAATGTTCATGTTATTCAGAATGCAACAAAAATCTACGTTTCACTTTCTGACGGTACTCAGTACGAAGCTGAAGTTGTAGGACAGGATGCTGACAGTGACCTGGCCGTAATTAAGTTTGATCCTCCGGAAGGAGTGCAGCTTAAAACCATTCAGTTTGGTGACAGTCAGGGGCTTCGTGTAGGACAGAAAGTAATTGCTATCGGTAACCCATACGGTCTTGCCCGTACAATGACAACAGGTATTGTTTCAAGTCTGGGACGCCCGCTTAAAGATTCAGCAACAGGCCGCATCATCAATAACATGATTCAGACAGATGCTGCAATTAACCCTGGTAACTCTGGTGGTCCTCTTTTGGATACAAACGGCCGTATGATCGGCATCAACACAATGATTGTTTCAAATTCAAACAGTTCTGCCGGTGTTGGCTTTGCCGTTCCTGCGGAAACTGCTGTCCGTGTCGTTACCGACCTTCTTAAATACGGAAAAGTAAACCGCGGTACAATGGATATTTCAGTTATTCAGCTTACAAACCGCATTGCACAGTATGCACGTCTGGACGTTACAAGCGGTATGCTGGTTTCTCAGGTTGCAAAAGGTTCTCTGGCAGAAAAAGCCGGGCTCCGTGGCGGAACTGAAGCCGTTTATTACGGAAACCGTAGAAACGTAATTTACCTTGGTGGGGACGTAATTACAAAAATCGATAACACAAATATTACATCCCTTGCTGATTATTACCTGGCTCTTGAAAGCAAACGCCCGGGAGATGTTGTTACAATTACTGTTCGCCGTGACAGAAAAAATGTACAGATTAATGTGAAACTTGAAGGAACTGCTGATGAAAAATCGGGTTCTGATGGAATGATTTAGTAACGGAGCTTATTATCAAAAAAGATTTTCTTAAATCGCTTGTAGCCTGGGCCATTGTTATTATTCTTCTGGCTCTGGCTTTTGTTTTTTATAGGGATACTGTAAATCAGGTTCTTGAAGGGGTGAAAAATCTGGAACCCCTTAAGGTTGCATGCTGCTGTCTTTTTGCAGTGGTTTATTATTTATGCGAAGGTACCATCCTGTATAAAATGGGACGGCTTATAAATCCCGTTTACAGGTGGTACAACGGTTTCAGTGTTTCTTATAAATGCGAATTTGTCCGGGTTTTGACAATGGGTACAGGGGCAGGAGTTGCAGAGATTGTGTTCCTGCAGAAGGATGGAATTTCTGCGGGAAAAGGAACAGGCCTTACTCTCATGCAGTACGCCTTGAAACGTATCACTATGATGATAATGGCTCTGGCAGCTTTTATTTTTCTGTGTACAAGACCTGTTTCAGGAAAAGTAATGTCAGATTATCGGATTCTTATTCTGGGAGCTCTGGCTTTTTCCATTGTAGTTTCGGTGATTGTTTCCGCACTTGCTTTCAGTAAAAAGCTGAATAGCCTTATGAATTCACTCATTGATAAGTTATGTGAAAAGTTTGTAACAAAAAAGGATTTGTTTGAAAAATGGCGCGGTACAATGAATCAGCTTAATGAAGCAGGACTTCTTTATATTCATTATCCGGCTCTGCTTGTTCAAATCCTGATTTTGAATATTGTAAAAATGTTTTCATTTTACGTAATTCCTGGGTTCATATTGATGAACAGTACAGGAATTATTGAAGGAACACTTCTTATGGCAGTAGCTTTTGTTTCTGCAACAATAATTCCAGCTCCTTCCGGAGTTGGTGCCCTGGAGTTTGCCTTTGTAAGCTTTTTCGGGGCTTTTGTTCAGCAGGCAGATGCAATTACAAGTGTTCTTGTATACCGTTTTGCAACCTGGATTATGCCATGCATTATAGGTATGATCCTTTTTGTAATTGACGGATTAAGATTTAAAAGAGGAAAGAATGCATAAAATAATGTTTGTGTGTCACGGCAATATCTGCCGTTCTACTATGGCAGAATTTGTTATGAAGCATATTGTAAAAAGCCGTGGTCGTGAAGCTGATTTTGTTATTGATTCTACTGCTACAAGTCTTGAAGAAATAGGGAATGATACACATCCAGGAACAAAGCAGAAACTGCGTCAGGAAGGCATTCCTTTTTCCCGCAGGGCTGCCCGCCGCATTACCCGTTCTGACTGTGAAAATTACGACCTGATTATTGCTATGGATCAGGAAAATCTCTGGGGACTTCATCGTCTGTTTGGAAACGATTATGACGATAAAATCCATCTGCTTCTGGAATATGCACCTTTAAATCACAGTGAAGTTGCGGATCCGTGGTATACAGGAAACTTTGATGCCACTTACGAAGACGTTCTCGCCGGCTGCCTCGGCTTGTGGGATAAACTCAGTTAAAAAAAGGCTGTCCAATAAGTCCTGTCATGCTGAATTTATTTCAGCATCTACACTAAATATAGTGTTGAGATTCTGAAACGAGTTCAGAATGACATGGTCTATATTCTTTTAGGACAGCCCTTTTTGCTTGGGTGGCTTTAGCCACCTAAATATGCCCAAAGCGCGCTCAGTGCGCGCTGACTTAAATAATTTCCACTAGGCAAACCGAGGCGGTTTATCCGCCGAGGTATGCTGCTTTTACGGCTGGATCTGTCAGAAGGTCCTGAGCGTTTCCGCTCTTTGTGATTGTACCTGTTTCCAGAACGTAAGCACGGTTAGCAATTGAAAGAGCTTTCATGGCGTTCTGTTCAACCAAGAGAATTGTTGTTCCGTCCTTGTTGATTTTCTGAACGATATTGAAGATTTCATCAACCAGAATTGGAGCAAGACCCATTGAAGGCTCGTCCAAAAGCAGCAGTTCAGGCTGTGCCATAAGAGCTCGACCCATTGCCAGCATCTGAAGCTCACCACCAGAAAGTGTACCTGCATTCTGCTTGATACGTTCCTTCATGCGAGGGAAGTATTCATATACGCGTTCTATATCGTTTTTGATGTTTGCTTTGTCTTTTCTAAGGAAAGCACCAAGTTCCAGATTTTCTTTTACAGAAAGATTTAAGAAGATGCGGCGTCCTTCCGGAACCTGAATCAGATGTCTGGTAACAATTTTATCGGCAGGCATAGAAGTAATGTCTTCGCCTTTGAAAGTAATTGAACCGCTCTGTTTTTTGATGATGTTTGAAACAGCATGCAGAGTTGTGGTTTTACCGGCTCCGTTTGAACCGATAAGGGTAATGATTTCGCCCTGGTTTACTTCAAAAGAGATTCCGCGCAGGGCATTGATTGCACCATAGTTTACAACTAAATTATCTACTTTTAACATTTC
>JAKSTN010000060.1 GCA_024402535.1 Treponema sp. | reverse complement strand
TAGAAACCAGCTTCATGAGCCTCTTCTTTAGTCTTAAACATTCCAATTACACCGTAATCCGTTAGATTATCTGCAAACATGTTATTGATATTTGTCTTTATGGCTTCTTCCAAAGATTCAACATGAAAAGCTTTCTGTCGTGGAGAATATTCCAATACCCAGGCTTGTGGCACGAAAAAATCTGGCAGGCGTATTTCTTCATTTTCCATACTACACCACCATCTGAACAATCATTCCGACAATACATACACCACAAAGTGCATATACCACTACATCAAGCCAGCAGAATTTACGTTTCTGTTCTGGAACTTTTCTAATCAATGCAAGATTCTGTTCATTACAAGTCTTGAGGAATGTTAGAACACTTTCCTTTATTTCCCCTACCCTTTCATTACTTGTAACCAGCAATTCTTTACAGTCATTTTTAAGCAAGGTGTATTGATCAGAAGCTGCCTTCTGCAAATCCTTGTTGTATCCAACGATAATGTCATCAATCTGATCTTTAAGGCTTTTTATTTCTTCAGCCTTAGTCTCCAGAACTGCACACTTATCATTAATAATTCCCTGGAAAGAATCGAAACTAGCTTTGATGGAACTAAAGGTTTCATTAAGACTGTTCTGAACATTCTCGCAGGTAACTTTTAAGGTTGCCTGTGACTCTGCAAGTGATTTTCTTAACTGAATATTTTCATATTCTGAATTCTTGCGTTTAAGTTTTTCTTCAAGACTTCTTGTATATTCAATTTCATGGGTCAATTTATGAAGCATTCCATCACAAGATTCTTTCAGTGACTTAAAATATTGAATCATGTTCTCATAAGAAGCCATGTTATCATCTTCATCACCAAGTTTGGTGTTAATCTGATCTACAAGAGATTCTATACGAGTAAGTTTTTCAGAATCAGTTTCATCGCCATAAGGCAAACGGGAAAAGGTCTGTATTTTTAATGAGTCAGCAATCGGATTTAATTCTTCATCTTCCGATTCCTGATTTTCAATCATTTCGTCTGTTTCCATATCTGTCCTCTGTTAAGAGTTTTTGGGGCAGGCAGTTATGTAAACAGTGAATTATTATTAAATGTTTTCTCCATTCTTGCGTCTTTCAGCAAGATTTGTTTCAATGCGAACTGGAACACCGTTTTCCCAGTATTCTTCTGTATCGCCGCCATCTGCTACAACTTTCTTGATAAGTCCCATATCCCAGAACTCCCAGTGACCAGGATACTGAACAGCTGGTTCATTATCTTCTGAATGAAGAACACCTTCCTTAAAGTTGTAAATAACAATTTTTGCAGATGCTTCGTCATACCCATCAACACCTTCTACCAAAAGGTTATTATCTTCCTTCCTGACCTGCTGTCCATCTACAATTTTTCCAGAAACAGGATCAGAAAAAAGTCTGTACTGAAATCCTTTATGAAGTGATTTTGATTTTTTATATAACTCATTTGACTCCAGTTTCTGCATAATCTTTTCATATGCTTCTTGGGTCATCAATTCGGCCATTATTTCCTCCGCCTGGCACTGGTTTACCGTCCAGATACCATTCCTCATAATTATCTAAATTATCGACAATTGCCGGTGATTTTTCACAATGCAGAACACCATTCTTCCAATGCTCTATGTGACTTCCATCATGGGTTTCAATTGCCGGTAAAACATTTCCTTCTTCATCTACAGAATCATTCAGATATCCGTCCTTAAATCGAACCGTGATATCTGGATAAATGTAGTCACCATTTGCAGGAACGCCATCCTCCGTTGGAACGCCCCTGTACTGATACCTCTTGAAGCTTTTCATACGCAGCTCCTATTTAATCTGAGACAGACTGAAAGGATTTACCCTTTCAAATGCCTCAAACTGCTGCTTAAATGAAGTCGTATGTTCATTCAGTTTGAATAATACCTGTTCAATAAAACCTCTCACAGTTTCATCAGAAGTATTTTCCAATTCCTGGACCAAAGCTTCTACATCTTCAACACCAACTTCAATGCTAACAGTCATTTTCATGCAGCAACCCCTTCCGCTTTAGGAGAAAGTCCTGTCAGACAAACATAATCAGCTGAAACATAATACTTATCTCTTTCAATTCCTGCTGAAGTCACATAACGCTTATTAGCAACAAACCCATGAACATAAACTTCTTTGCCCTTCTTCAAATATGGCAAAAGTTTAATTCCAACTTCTTTCTGAAAATGGACTTCTATAATCATTGGAACTTCTGTTTTCCCTGAAGTTCCAAAATCCAAAACACTGAAGGAAACCAACTGTTTTTCTTTATTTCCCTCTTTGATTGTAAAACTCTTAGCATCATCAGCTAACTTTACAAGCATATTAATATCGTTCATTCAATTCC
Organism: Treponema sp.; assembly: GCA_024402535.1. Taxonomy (GTDB): domain Bacteria; phylum Spirochaetota; class Spirochaetia; order Treponematales; family Treponemataceae; genus Treponema_D. The sequence goes on along the minus strand of JAKSTN010000060.1, from coordinate 9,821 downwards.
TCACAAAATTAAGATCAAGATTCTAGCCACACACAATGTGAGTGCATAACGTACAAAACTAAAGACAGCCCTTCTTTTCCACCTCCAAAAATCCCATTTGTCATATCTGCATATCCAGCTGACAGTAAAAATAAAAATCCCACCCATTATTAAAAGAACTAAGACACTGAGCCAGGTATAATGTGATTTAACAAACCATATAAGCCAGCCTATTTTCTGAGATAAGATATGTTCTATCTTAGAAAATGCAGGTCCCAGTTCCCGTGTTATGTTTTTAAGCATCATTAAAAGATTTCAAAGCTCTCCATTACTTCTGGAGGAGGAAAATCAAATTCTGCTTCAGGATAGAATTCCTCTTCACTCATAAACGGAGGTTCTTCAAAAGGAACTTCTGGTTTTTGAACAGGAGCCGCAGATGTCTGCATTGCCTGAGCCGCAAGATTCTGACCTGCTTGTGGAGCGTTCTGAACTTCTTCTGGCTTTTTCGGAACTGCATCAAAAAGGACATTATCAACAATGACTGCAAGTTCACTTCTTTTTTCACCATCTTTTTCCCAGCGGTTCTGCTTCAGGTGTCCCTGAACAGTAATTCCCCTACCCTTTCTCATATATGGTCCAAGAGCAACGGCACGCTTTCCAAAAAGAGCCATAGGAACAAATGTTGTTTCATTGATCCATTCGTTATTCTGGTTTCTTCTTGCTTTATTCAAGGCCAGGGCAAAACGAGCAATAGCTAAACCTGCATCTGTTGTTGTAAATTCCGCATTACGAACAATACGTCCATGAATTGTCAAAGTATTTAAATCTGTCATTTTTTTCCATCCTCTGCTTTTCTAAAAATTGTTGTATAGCAATGCCATGCAAAAGGGCTGTTACCGGGGTATTTTCTGCAAAATCTATTAAAAATGCACCCATAACAGAAATCACTATCCTTAATTGCAGGCACCGCAACCACCTTCACTGTTACTGCGAGATTTTCTGGAAACCTCACAAACAGCTCATCCCCTCTTTCAAATATCATCTGTCCATGATGTCTTGTCATGAAGCCTTCCTTAACATAATGTTTCCGCTTTTCAAAAACTCATCATAATCAAGGATTTCCTGAACGGCTTCCTTTGTGATCAGGCGAGTTGTTTTTGTTTCAACATCCTTAAACAAAAGCTGACCATTCTTGCCAAGAACAATTACAGGAAGTTTTTCATCATCACTTGAGTTCAATACTTCAAGAAAATCTGTAATATCTTTCCTGGTAAAATCTGGAATCTGCTTTTCAAGAAGCAGAACAACATCTGAAATAACTTCTGAAAACTCACTTTTTGCTATCATTTTTCCCCCTGGCACTGTCCGTTGCCACTTCTCAAGGCAGCTTCTTCAATTCCCATTTCCATAAGAAACTGCACATCACTTTCCGGTATTTCAAAGTCATCAGGATTTTCCAATGCATCTTTGAAATCTTCATCTTCAAGTAATTGCTTTGCAGTGAACCCACCATTCATTTCAGCAATTACATACCAGGCAATTTTTGAAACAAGTGCTTTTACCCTCGCCTTTTCAACTTCTGCCTTCTTCTTTTTCCCCTTCTCGTGAAGCTTCGTATAAGCCTGACTCAAGGTCATTTCCTTGTTTTCAATTTTCTGCCTCATTTCTTCATCAGCATTCTTTTCAACACTGATGGCTCTTTCTGCAGTTCGTTTTGAAATACCAAGGCTATTTGCGATAAGCTCCGCTTTGTAGCCGGAACTATTTTTTACAAAATCACATTTTGAAAGAATTGCTACATTCCTCAAAAGCTCATCCCCATCCAGATTCCTTCTGTTTACCTGAAGCCCCAGAACATATTTGTATGTTTCATCAAAGTTCTTGAACTTATGTTCATAAACTGGCAAAGAAGTAATTCCTGCCTTCTGGGTTGCAGTAAACCTTGTGTATCCATCTATAAGATACTTATGGCCGTCTTCCGTAACCCATATATGAACCGGCTGACTGTCATCAAATCCGTTTTTTTTCATGGACTGGACAATCCGTTCAAGAACACCAGGATCAATCTTATATAACGCCTTGAAATCAGGATGTTCTTCTATGTTTTCCCTCAGCATCATTCGGCTGAACTTTTTTCTTTCATCTGCAATCGGTACATCACTTCCTGCAGCCAGCATGTTCAACGTTTTTATCACTAGAACACCTCCACGATTGTGTTCTGGTCGTAAATCATGTTGATAAGTTCATTCACACCTTTAGCAAGTCTTTCACTTCCGACCTGCGTACTTCTGATACTGCACTTTTCATCAAAGTTCGTATAACGATCCACAAATCTTGTGTTTGGGAGTGTTACACTCAGAAGGTTGTCAAAGTTCTGCCTGTACATAGTAAGAACCAGATTCTGCAAGGAAATCGGTGATTTCGCATACTGTTCTGACCAGTGGTTAAACAGAAAATACATTTTCTTTGCCTGTTCCGGCATTACAGAACGTATCTTAGACATCAGACACGCTGACATGTTGTAATTGTATTCGGTGAACTGGACTGGACTCAGAATCAAATCCGCTGCCATAAGAGCACCGGCTACAATACTGTCGTAAGTCGGCGAAGTATCTATGATGACATCATCAAACCCCTTTGCCGAGCGTAAGACCCGCTTTATTTCCACGCTTTCCATCGACCTCTGATCCAGAAGCCGTAAACTGGAAGGAACCACATAAACATTTTCTCTTCTTGTTTTTACAATGTTCTTCTCATCAAGCTTGCCCTGCGAAAAAGCGAGCGATACATTCTGGCGTTCACAAATCTCACCGATTCGACCTATACCCATTGTGTAATAGACCGTTGCAGTGTTGTTCAGATCTGTATCAATCACCAGAACTTTTCGCCCGCGAGCTGCAAGATTATTGGCCAGGAGTAGAACTACGGACGACTTACCTACGCCGCCCTTGATGCTAGAAACGGTAATGACCAATTTTTGTAACTCCAATATCAAGAAACGAAACAACCGGAACTGCCTGCCCAAAGAATTATGTTTATCGAGTGTCAGAACCAGCAACGCCAGTTTTTTATCTGACATCTTTCACTGCCGGCTGAATCGCTCTTGATGATTTAATGTTACGCTGAGGAAAAAAAATTAGATATACCACATTCGATAAAAAAATGTCCAATATTGCCCCTTTTTGGTACACATTTGACCGTTTTTGGTACACATCATTTTTTTTCACAATTTCTTCTATAATGGCAGAACTTTCTGAACATGAAAATTCATCTTGTATAAACATTGTTTATAGTTTGTTTATACATTGTTTATTTTGTTTATCTTTTTTTTAGTTTGTTTATATTTTGTATAGTTTTTGTTTAGTTGTTTGTATATACATTGTTTATTTTGTCTAGCGTTTTTATAAACAAATTATACATTTACAAAAGGATTATTTGAGGCTTCTAGAATGCAAAAATCACGTACAGAGACACAGTAAAAAGCCGATTTTTGACAAATTTCGTATAGCATTTCTATAAACAATGTCTATACATTCATATAAACATTGTTTATAGTTTGTTTATACATTGTTTATTCTTTGTTTAGTTTTTATATAAACATTGTTTATTTTGTATTGCATTTTATATAAACATAGTATATATTGTATATAACGTATAAACAAAGTATAGAGGGGAAAATAATGAAGACATACACTTTTGCCATCCAGAAAGGTGGAACAGGAAAAACTTCTGTTTCTGTATCCGTTGCAGTAGAACTTGCAAAGTACGGAAGAACAATCTTAATCGATGCCGATCCTCAGGGAAACACAACAGACTGGATGAATCTGTCTTCTCCTCTCCAATACGAACTTTCAGATGTTCTTTCTGATAAGTGCACAATCAAAGATGTAATCCAGCCAACTCAGGTAGAAAATCTTTTTATTATTCCAACAGCAGGAATTGACGGCGGACTTAGAACTTATCAGGAAACAGTAGCACAGAAAGAACAGTTCAAACTTGCTCAGCTCAAAAATGAACTTGCAGATGTTTTTGACTATTGCGTAATTGATACATCACCTGCATTCGGTGCTCTTGAAGAATCATGTTTCATTGCAAGTGACGAAGTAATCAATGTTCTGAAACTCGACCGTTTTTCTTATGACGGACTTAAAACATTCAAAGTAAATCTTGATGCCATGAAAAAACGTTATGACAACTGTTACGGTGTTAACGTTAATGGCAAGCCATTCTTAAATAAATTAGTTCTTAACGAAAATAATAATTCAATCACTCAGTGTCGTGATCTTGTAGCTCAGTACAAAGCTCTTGAACCAAGCGGATACAAAGTATTCGTAATTCCAACTGATACTGGTTTCCGCAAAGCCCAGACAACTTCAGTTCCATACCAGTCAATTGCAGGTTCAAAAAAAGAAACATTAGAGTCTTTGGCAGAAATTGCACAGGCACTTAGATAACCAATAGGGTAGGGGATTTTTATGCAGAAAGTACAACCAGCTAAAAATACAATGGATATGGATTTCCTTAAAGCAATGGACAAACCAATTGGCGGTCCTGCACCAGTAACAGAAACTGTTGAAGAAACAATACCTGAAACACCAGCTGTCACTGAAGAAGATATAACAGAAATTGATACAACAAATAACTTCATGACCACAACTTTTGAAGATGACATCACAGAAATCAGTATTGATGATGATGTTGCAACATCAAAAAATGTAAAAGTAACACAGGTCGTAGTAAGAACAACTGAAAAAGAAAGAGAAGCTATGAAAGCATATTTCATGAAACATGGAGTTTCTCTTTCAAAGGGAATCAAGATTGCAATCAGATATCTTGAACAGCAGGAAAAGAAAGGAAAAGTTCATTTCTCAGACATTGGACTTTCAGACATCGCCCTTTAATAATGTTTAAGATTCAAAGTTAAAAATTAGGAAACGAGTTATTCATGAAAGAAACAGATAATGACGAGAATCTTCCTGCAGTAAACAATACCAGGGAAGTTGGCGATACCGATAAAAACAGCAAGTTTTTCAGTTTCCCAAACAGTCCTGCATCTAATACAATGTTTAATGTTGTAAGCCATGCAGGAAATCTTGAAACATTTGCAAATCGTCTTGAGCAGAACAGTCACTCTTCTCAGCTTGACTTCTTCACACCTCCAGAAGGAACAAAAGAATTAAGTCAACGAGTAAAATATACAACCGACAATACAGAAACAGTAATTCATCTCGATAACGTAGACTTTTTTACAAAAGCAAATAAACCTCTCAAGAAAATTCTGACATACACTTTAATCAACTTGAGCAGAAAAAATATTTCAGAAAATCTAATTCAAGATATCAGTATAAAATTTCCTCTTACAGATTTTGTTGAACTTGGAAGCTATAAAACACTTCGTTCCGCAAGACAGGCATTCAATGAGGCAAAAGGTCCTCTTACAAGCATCAAAATTGAAGGTGTCGTTCGTGACAAAAAGGACATGAAACAGATTACCGACACTGGTATCGAGGTTCTTTTTACCGGTGCCCACGTAAAAAACGGAATTGCAGAAATCTTTCTAAACAGACGAATCAACTGGGAATTATTCGCTCTGCAATATTTTTCCATCATTCCAAAAACTTACTTCTCACTTTCAGATAATGCTGCAGATATTTTGCTCAATACATTTATGCTTGCAAGAAAACGTCTGAATGACATCGACAAAAAACAGAGTTTTAACATCAGTTTCAAAACTCTTCAACAGATTCTGGATTTACCTGATGAAAATCAAACGAAAAATCCAGGACGCGACATTAGAGAGCCTATCCTGAATGCTTTGAATGAAGTAACAAAAGCTGAAAACGGGGATCTGGTAATTACTCCAGTGTATAACGTAAATGCCAACATCATAGAATTCCTTGAAGAAGGGTATGCAAACATACAGCTTCATAATGAATACCTTGAATATTTTGAAAGTCTAGCTCACACAAAGCGAACAAAAATCGAAGCTACTCAAAAAATGAGAGCAGAAATTGCTGAAAAAGCAAAAGTAAAAGCTTTATCAAAAAAGATTGAACAGGACGAAAGTTCAAAAAAAGGTAAGAAAAAAGAATAAGTTTCTCTTGTTGGATCAATATTTTAAACATGTAAAAAGGACTTTTGAACGTGGGTAAATCTAAGCAAAAAGGACTTTTCAACGTGGGAAAATCAGGTCTTTTTTGAGAAAAAAAGGCTTTTTAACCCAATTTTTTTGAAAAAATCTATCTATTATATGAATTTTTAAAAAAGGACTTTTTTACGTGGATAAATTATGCCAAAAAGGACTTTTTTACGTGGGAAATTTGTTTAAAATCATGCAATTTATGTACAATATAGGCAAAAATTTGTTCATTTTCTGCTTCTTTTGGTTCACAAATAAAAAAGTCTGAAAAAAAATGCATAAAAATTCATAAAATTAAGAAAAAATGTCATAAAATTACAGCAATTTTGGATCAAAAAAAGGACTTTTGAACGTGGAAGAATTCGAATAAAAGGACTGACAAGCGTGGAAGAAGGACTTTTAAACGTGGATTTTGGACTTCTTTACGTGGAATTTGGACTCTTTAACGTGGGAATAAAACTTCGTTAACCCTTATGAAATAAGGACTTAGCCTACTTTAAAAAATCCTAAGAGCTTATTATATAGCTAATATAAAGCTATATTAAATTTAAGGCTGACGTATTGCAGATACGTCTATGCCGTATTAAATTAGCATTAAGAAAATTAGTTCAAATGGATATAGGGTGGGGACCATATGAATCCAGAAGAAGCTAAAGAAAGTGCCAAGACACATCTCTTGGACTATCTTAACGCTAAAGGTATCAACACATCAACAAATTTTTCATGTCTCAATCCAGCTCATGATGATAAGCATCCAAGTATGTCTTTTGATTCAAGACGTAACAGATGTCATTGTTTTTCATGTGGTGTAGATTATGACATTTTTGATGTAATCGGGATTGAAACAGGATTATCAGGAAAAGAACTGTTTGATCATGTTTATAAAAAATTCAGTATCCCTGTTGATTACTCAAACTTTAACGGAAAAAGCAAAAACTCAGAATACATTCCTCACTCAGAATCAAATACTAATAATTATATAAATAAAAAAGCACAACCTGAACAAAGGGAATCTCTGTTTCAATTTTTTGATAACTGTCATGCAGCTGTTGAAAAAACTGACTACTGGAAAAAACGAGGACTCACAAAAGCCACAGTGGATGCATACAACTTAGGCTATTGGGAAGAGAAAAAGCGTTTTGTAATTCCAACAGGTGAGTTCAGCTATAATGCACGTGCAACCTGGGATGCAGACAAAAAGGATCGTTACTTAAAACCAAAAGGACAGTACGAGCTTTTCAACCTGAAATCTATTCCGTTAGCAGAACAGCCAGTTTTTGTTGTGGAAGGTGAATTCGATGCATTAAGCGTAATTGAAGCAGGAGGAATAGCTGTTGCTCTTGGTTCAAGCAGCAATCTTAGATTTGTTGAATACGTTAAAAACAACAAACCTAAATATCCGCTTATTCTTGCTTTAGACAATGATGAAGCCGGTAGGGTAGGGGAGGAAAAACTTGCTGATGAACTTACAAAAATTGGTGTCGAATATGTTGAGGCCAATATTACAAATGAGTTCAAAGATGCAAATGAAGCACTTGTAAATGATCGCGAAGCATTTATACAGAGTGTGACAGGTGCAAGAAACAATGTTCTTGTTCTGCTGGAAGAAAAAAGGCAGAAAGAAGAACAGGAATATTTACAGACTTCTGCTGTAAACGGTCTTGCAGAATTTATTGCAGATATTCAGAAACGTCAGAACAGGGACTGTGTATCGACAGGGTTTAAGAATCTTGATGAACTTCTTGATGGTGGTTTTTATCCAGGACTTTATATCATTGGTGCGATTTCAAGTTTAGGTAAAACAACTTTCAGTTTGCAGATTGCGGATAATGCTGCAAAGAACGGTCAGGATGTTTTGGTGTTCAGTCTTGAAATGGGAAAACAGGAACTGGTTGCAAAATCAATCAGCCGATTATCATTTCAGAAGTGCAGGGCATGGCGCAGCGAACTGGACTATGCAACAACAACACGAAATCTTTTGAACGGTAAGGCTCTTAAAGAGCAGGGAAAAGTAGATTTTCTGAATGAGTGTTTGAAAGATTATGCTGGTTATGCAGGAAAGATTTTTTACCACATCGGAATCGGAGATATTGGCGTAGAAAAAATAAAGTCAGTAATTGCACGGCACATTAAGATTACAGGAAGAAAACCTTTAGTAATAATTGACTACCTGCAGATTATTGCTCCGTATGACATGAGGGCAACTGATAAGCAGAACACAGATAAAGCTGTTGTAGAACTGAAACGAGCCAGCCGAGATTATGATGTTCCGATTTTTGCAATATCAAGTTTTAACCGTGAAAACTACACAAGCCCGGTAAACATTGCCAGCTTTAAGGAATCAGGTGCAATTGAATACACAAGTGATGTTCTTATGGCATTGCAGTTTAAGGGCATGGATTACATAAAGAAAGAGGACGGCAAATACGAAGATGAAAAAACTCGTACTGCCAGAATCATCCAGCTTCGTAATGAGCAGGAAAAAAATGCTGAGGTTCCAGGAAAGCCTCAGGAAATCCAGTTGAAGGTTCTAAAAAACAGAAACGGTAAGAAGGGTGGGGTAGAGTTTGAATTCCATCCGATGTTCAACTGTTTTGAAGTTCCAAAACAGAAAGTTGAAAATGGAGGTTGGACTTTAACATCAAAGTCAAAAAAATAAATTTACAACGCCGTTCTATGGCACTCTGAAGATATATTATTGATTTGTAAAGAATGAATAATAAATTACAGGGGGCGAACGATGAAGATTTACCTTAGCGGAAAAATTACTGGTGATGAAAATTACAAGGCAAAGTTTAATGCAATGGCAGAGAAACTTAAGGCTTTAGGTTATGCAGTTTTTAATCCTGCAATTTTACCAGATGGATTCGAGTATGAAGATTACATGAAAATTGATCTTTGTGCTCTTTCGACTTGTGATGGTATTTTTTTACTTTATGACTGGCAGGACAGCCCGGGAGCAATCAGGGAATACGAAGCTGCAAAAAAATTAGGTCTTAAAGTTATGACTGTGAAGGATATATATGCAGATGAGCGGGAATCTGCATGACTGAAATTATGAAAAACAAAGTAGTTTGGTTACTGACATTTTTATGCATTCTCATTTCTGGCTGTAAAGCAGCATCTTTCAGCACACATGAAAAATATTTACAGTTTATGGGAAATCCTACAACCGGTTACACATGGATTTTTACAGTCGGAAATGAATCAATCATTGAGGTTGAAGAATCAGTAAAATACATGGGTGAAGAAAATATGGTGGGAGCACCAAGTCTATTTATGTATAAAATCTCATCGTTGAAACCAGGAAAAACTGCATTAAAATTCGAATATAAAAGACCTTGGGAAAAAAAGGCTGCAGAAGAAAGCCGGTTTTATGAAGTAACTGTAAAGGCTAATGGAAAGCTTGTCCTTAAAGAGACAAAGGAAGAAATTAAAAATACAACCGAAATATGAGTTCATAAAAGATAATCCTGAAGATTTGGTATTTCGTGTTGAATCAGAAGAAACAATGAACAGTGAAGGGGTTCATTTATTTTCTTTTGATGGAAAAAAGGTTTTGAATTTTTTCAGAGATTTTCCTCAAAAGTTAACTAAAGAACAGATTGAGATTTTTAAGAAATATAATCCAACACTTGCAGCATTAAAGGACATGTAGAAGAGCAGATTCACAGAATTTGCTCTTTTTTTATTTTCAGGGACG
>JAKSTN010000006.1 GCA_024402535.1 Treponema sp. | reverse complement strand
AAAAATCCGATAAATTTCATATGCAGCTTGAATTAGACCTTGGCCCAATACCATCAATCCAGAAATTGTTCTTCATGACATCCGGACTCTTCACCAATGAATTATGCTATACGACCGGTACTACTTACGGAAATGCTTCAGGTTATTCTCAGGAACAGGCCATTACTAAACTTATGCGCTACGGATATTCAAAAGCTGATGCTAAATCCCTCCTGCTGAAAGCCAAACGTTCCAACAAATGGGTCGTATACGGCTATCAGCAGTCTTTGGGATTCTAATTGCCCTAAAAACTATTCGTTTTTCAAATCCAACGAATCATCTTTAAGAATACTAAGTGGTTTTAAGTTCATTTCATATAAAGATGTATTTAATGCTTCGAAATCATAATTTTTATGCTCTACGTAATATCTCATCACCAGATTACGCGGGGTACTTTTTGTAAAATGTCTTCCGGCTTTATTTATCAATTGCTTAATCTGTTCCAGATCTAACTCAAGTGCAAATCCAATCATAAATGCCGCATCAAAGGAAATTGATTTATCCGCTTTCTGATTTTTAATCTTATTAAAATATTTCTGATCCATATTTATTTTGTGATAAACATCAGAATCAGATAAACCTTTCTCAAGTTGAATCTTTCTTACATAATCCTGAAAAGTTTCTACCTGTTGTTTTTCTTTCTCAATGTAGTCTTCAATATCTGCCTTACTGACATAGCTCCCGGAAGCCCCTCCGCCACCACGACCACTGGAAGATCGAACATCCCAAGATGCAGGTGGTGGGCCATAAGACATAACACCACCTGAAACAACTAAATCATCATCGGACAGAGGGTTATAATAAACTAAATTCTTTCGTCTTTTATACCAATCTGGAAGATTTTCCTGTACATAGGCCTCTAAGACTTCTTTGCTAACCACATTCATAACAATTATAAATATACCTTACTTTTTTCGGTTTCGCCAAATTTGGCGAAGTATTTCCACCCACTTTAAATATACTTTTTTATTAGCGAGGTCATTTATGAATACAGAGAATAAAGTAACAATCCCAAACCCAGGTATCATCCCGACACTGCTTTATGAAGACAAAAAGCTTACCTCATGGATTTATGCTAATATCGCGAAACCTCTTAACATTGGAGGCCGTGAATATGATATTGATTTTATTACTGATCAGTTGGACAGAGATGGTCAGGAAATCTTCATGAATGTTTATTTGAATTTCATGGTCAAAACCTTTTCAAATGAAGAAGATAAAGATGCTTTTACTCATTCGTTGCAAAGTGATGATAAAGAAGGTTTTGATGCACAAAAAGTATTAATATCAGCCTCCGACCTCCTCACAAACCATTTTTCAGCGGGTTATAAAATTCTGGATATTTTTAGAGGAGTTTATGTTCAGAAAAATACAAATGAACTGGAAAAACAACTTAATGACACTTTTTTCAAATCTTTCTGTGATGGCCTTTCATTAAACAGAGCCTGCAGGACATTATTCTACCTTTGCCTCATAAACTCCGTTTATAAATGGATTTTTCCAAATCCTGCAAATGTTGAATACAACGCCAGAATTTTCTGCTGGTTACTGGACGATAATGTTAAATCTGAAATTGATTTCTCAAGAAAAATCAATAATCAACTTATCGAAAAAGGATTGTTCTCTGAACAATGGATTATCCAGGATTTTATAGTATCAGCTTTTACCGGAAAAATAAAAAACATTGAAATATCCAGAGTCAACTGGCCTTCATACGGGGATATTTATGATTATCAAAAAATATATGATGAAAATTATGAAGAAGCACATACTTCATTTAATTTACTTCATGGCTTCACAAAAAATCACAGTAACTGCATTCAATTAATTTCCGCACCGGAAGATTCACGGGCAGAATTATTTCTCAATAATAACTTAAGCCGTATAAATAGAAAGCTTTATGAAATCAAACCAAAAGCCGCAATTCTTTCCAAAGAAGAACTAAACTTTTATATATATTTATATAGCCTCACTCTTTCTGAAGAGCATTCCGTCATTTTCATAAATGAATCCATCTCCTCAAAACTCTGTAAACAGAATACACAGGAAAGAAATGTCATAAGGATTTCAAATTCAGAAACTGAACCTCAAATTACAGCAAAACCGCTTCTCAATTTCATAACTGTACCAATTTTTATATACACAAAATCTGTAAATAAAGAGACTATAGATTCTTTTAAAGAATCTGGAATTAATCCATGGAACACACTTTCAATAAATTTTTCTGATTCAGCAATTAATGAACAAAATCCCATGAATTATTTTATAACTCTTAGAAAAGTATTTCTCTTTAAACCAGTATGTGATTTTGTACTTTCCCGGAAACTTGATCCTTTTGAATGGCCAAGAATCGTGAACTTAGCACAATCTGCAACCTTTCTTTCCGTAGAAGAATTTCAGACCATATTATCCAAAAATTATCCTGATACGCACAACAGAAAGCTTCGTAAAAACCTGCATTACTCCTTTGATGCTCTGAATATTTCTGTTCCGCCGGCAAAATTATTAAGTTCCATAAAAAAAGCTGTTGCCTTACAGAAGATAGAATACAATGCAGATTCTGGTTATAGACTTGTGTTCACCGGCCCCTCAGGAACCGGGAAAACTTCCATCGTCGAAGAAATTGCAAAAGAAAATAATGCTCCCTTAAAAATTGTAACTGCCTCTGATTTTCTTGGTCCATACGTAGGAGAAACAGAACAGAACATAAGAAAGATCTTTGAAGAAGCAGCAGAATCACATTCCTTTCTTCTAGTTGATGAAGCAGATTCTATGATTCATAGTCGTGGAGACTCTGTGAACAAACACAATGACATAAAGGTTAACGAATTCATTACACAAATGGAAAAATTTCCAGGAGTTCTCTTCTGCAGCACCAATTATCCTGAAATTTTAGACAAAGCAACTGACAGAAGATTTGACCTTCGGGTCGAATTCAAACCACTTACAAAAGAAGGAATCAATAAACTAGTTGAAACTTATTTTGCCAAATACAAATTAAATCAAAAACAGATTAATCAAATCTATGAATCCGGCGACGTTACTCCAGGTGATTTCAATGTTATTAACCGCCAGATCAGGTTCATGGATGAAATTGATATTACTTCAGATTTTATTACAAAGAATCTTTGCAACATAGTCTCAAAAAAAATCCGTTCAAACGAACGAAAGATTGGTTTTTAAAATTCATATACAAGGAGAAACAGAAAAATGATTAAAACAGAAACTCAAAACAGATTTTCAGAAGTCCTAAACGAACTTCATTTAGAATATTCAATTCTGCGCGGCTCTTTCCATTTAGTGAAACAGGACCTTTATATTCAGGAATTCCCTTCAAATAATAGTACTTCGGGATTAAGATTCCCATTGGAAAACACCTTATTCCTTCAGGGATCAGGAAAACTTTTTTTTCATAACGGAGATGACTGCAGCATTATTCAGTGCTGCAAATGTAAAAACTTCTTTTTCTCAAATCTAAGAATTAACAGCAAACCAGAATGCCCTTTTTGTAACGACACATCACAAAGAATTCTTTCAAAGGATGGAAGAATCCCAGGTTGGTATGGTAAAACAATTGATTATATTATTGATGAAGATGAAGCGCTTATTCATCTGAATCGTTGTTCTCCTAAAAATTATTCTGAACTAGAAAAAATCATCCAGCAACTTAAAGGTGTTCCAACCTATATCACTGTTACAGATAAAATAATTGAAACGGTAAAGGCTCTTTCCAATAAATATCCAAACATGGAAGAGGTTATAGATTTCTTCGTAAAAAACATGATCACTTCAAAATTCCGTCAAAACCGGGATTTGTCTTTTATGCCCTTAGTATTAATTGGAAGCGCCGGATGCGGAAAATCTTCCTTCGTTAAAGACATTTGCCAGATTCTTATGGGGAAGCCGGCTCTTAAAGTTGATCTTGGAAACTCAGTTTCCAGCATTACTCTTTCGGGAACTGATCCTGCTTATTCTCAAAGCAAAAACGGAATAATCATCGAATCAATGTTTGCGGGAAATACTAATCATCCGTTGAAGAATCCTGTCCTTCATTTTGATGAAATTGATAAAATGGAATCAGAAGGAAAAGATTGTGTTGAAAAAGTATTCTATTCACTTCTTGAACCAAACACTGCCTGCCGTTTTTTTGACAATTTTCTGGGAGTAAATGTTGATGCCTCTGGAATCAACTATATTTTTACAGGAAATACACTGGAAAATATTCCCACCCCTATCGTTAATCGTCTTAAAGTATTTCAAATAAAAGATTACACACATGAACAGCTCAAAGATCTTGTTATGGATTCCTTTTATACTTCCTGGATTTCTGTAAACCATATGCAGGAAGATTACATTCCAGCATTTCTTTCTGATGAAATAAAGGAAAGAATTCTTGAAATTGCAAATGACGATCCGCGAAGTATTCATGATGCCATAAGAACTGTTTTTACCGAAACTTTAATCTATGATGAATCTGAACATCATGATATTGCTTTATTTTCTCCATCCCAATTATATGAAGGCTGGAAAAAATTCCGTGGTGAAAGAAAGATTTCTAAAACACCATGGAAATTACCGAAAGGTTTTTCTGGAACTAAAGAAAGAAAAACCAAAAACGAAGGGCTCTATTCACCAGATTTATTTGAATTTTGAATAAATAATAAAAACGCCTGGAATCCAAAATAAATCCCAGGCGTTCTTCAATTAATTCTTTTCTCTTTTATCTTTCATCCAGCTCAAGAGTGCCGTTTTCTTTCACGACCACATCAAAGATTCTTGTCTCTTCGGCAGGTTTATCTTCCCAGGGACGTTTGTATTCAAAGGTGATTTCAACTGATCCTGGCTGTTCTGAATATATGGTGTAATGAAACAGACTTGGGGCACCTACCATACGGTCATCCCCAAGATACTCAATTTCTTCTGAAACGGAAATAATATTCTCATCAGAAATTTTATAAAACCAGGAATATCCGGTCGTTGGGTTTCCGCGAAGTTCAATACTTTTAGACTGACTTTTAAAACCTTTATTAGTAATACATCCTGTAAAAAATCCAAGAATGCAAAATACCAATACGGAGATAACTGATTTTTTCACTTTTCTTTTCCTTTACTTTTTATTTACTCTGTCTTTCAGCGCTTTTCCAGCCTTAAACTTCGGACACTTGGCGGCAGGAATTTTTATTGTTTCCCCAGTTTTTGGATTTCGCCCTTCTCTTGCTGACCTCTCCCCTACATCAAAAGTTCCAAAACCTAAAAGCTGTACGGCGTTACCTTTTTCTAAGGCCTTTCCCACATTTTCTGTAAAAGAAGCCAAAAAAGATTCTATATCCTTTTTTGGAAGTTTTGTATCTTCTGCAATTGCATCAACAAGTTCTGCTTTGTTCATTTTCTTCTCCTGAATTCTTCTATTTGTAATGAATTTACTGAATAAAATGACAATTGTGGCAGATTCTTCAAAAACTACTTTCGTTTCTCCAAAGCCAGATACATCTTTCGTTTTACATCCTGATTTACAGTTCCGAAAATAGTTTCGAAATAATCAGACCAGGTGTAGCGCTGCCAGTTTCCCCAGGCATCTACATAACCGGCATTTGCCTTTATTCTGTCAAAGAAGACCCCACTTATCTGGGTTGCCTCATATTCAGAATTGTAATGCTTCTTGGCAAACAGCTCCTGAGCAATAATCATATGAACCGTCAGGTCCGGATTTGCCAGAGAAGTTGCCCAAAGGGAAAAACCGATTACTTTTTCAGTACCATCAATATTTGTTTCTGTTCCAAAAAGATTCAGGGAAAGCTTATAATACATCATCTTGTCATAATCAAAAGCATAAAGCTGATCATCCATCTTCAGGTAATAATCATCGTAAATGATAATTTCATGAAGCTTACCCATACTGTCTTTGGCACTGAATTTTTTATAGTAGTTTTTTTCTTTTTCTACTAAGTCAGTAGCGGCCCGAACTTCACTTTCCGAAAGCGTGCTTTTTACAGAATGATCCGTACTTACAAGCCCTTTGACTGATGAACAGGATGAAAATAAGACCACAGTAAGAAGCACTACTCTAAAAGTTTTTCTCATAGGCTATTCCTTATTCCAGGTGTTAATCTTTGGTGTTCCGAAGCCAAGATAACCATCCAATACCATAGAGGTATCGCTGATACGTGTAATAGTCAGCTGCTTGTTTCCAGTTTCTCCTGAATCGTTGGCATAATAATCCAGACTTAAATATTTATTTCCGCCCGCTTCAAAAGCTGACCAGGTAAAAGACCAGTCTTGAATAAGGTTTCCGTTCAAATAGTTTTCCATAGATCCTGTTTTGTCTAAATTCAAAACAAGAGAACTTAAATCACCAACTTTTCCCCAATTTCCAACCAGTTTATATTCCAGAGCAGAGCCATTAAAACCTTCAGCCGTAACACTAATACTTACAGCCCAGTAATGACTGTCATTCTTCCAATCCACCGCTTTAAGAACAGCGTCTCCCACAGAATCTGCAGAAAGCACATTTCCGGAAAAAGAAATTACATCCGAACCAGACTGGATTTCATAATAAACTTCACAGTCGTCTATAGTTTCCGGAAGATTCACAGTATCTCCAACTTTCATTTCATACTGTCTGACAGAAAGGAAATCTAAAATCTTTTCTTCAGAGTCATTTTCTGAATCATTATTCTCTTTATCAGAATTCTGATTTTCAGAATCTTTAGAGCCTTCAGTATCTTTTCCTTTATCTGATGACTGATTATTAGAAGAATTATTTCCTCCGTTCAAATTATCCCCGGTATTATCCACCGGTGTATTACAAGAAATCATCATAAGCACTGCCAAAACTGCAGCTGTAATTGTCATAATCTTTTTCATTTTTCAAAATTTCCTTACATATAATTCATTATTCCTGAAATCACCATCATCAGCATGAATACAATAAATCCATAGCCGGTACATTTAATTATCGCAAACATAAGGCTTTTCCTCCTCTATAATCAATGGAACATCATCCACAAGCTTTCCTTCGACATTTACATTTCCGTACTGGCCGCCCAATCTGATCAGTTCCCTAAGATACTTGTTCACCTTCATCTTTCTTGATGCCGCCTGACGTTCCAGCATTTCTGCCTCTTCAAGAGGAAGATTCACCGTATAATGTTTGGTCATTGATCCAGTTGCTTTTCTACCAGAACCTGGTCTTGCTCCACCTCTATTATTTTCTGCCATAACGACCTCCTTATGACTGACTTAAGTATGAAAAGATTCATAATTTTTTCATACTCTATAATTAATATACTTAGCACTGCTTTATTTGTCAATGAAAAAATTCATATTTTTTTCAAATTGAATAGGCAGAATAAACTAATTGAATTAGCCTGAGTTTCAATGTAAAAATCCCATAATTACATTCTATATTTTATACTGTACTACTTGAAATAATTTTAAACTCTCGTTATATTATCCTCATAAGTAATCTTGCCTGCCCAGGTAAGGACTTGTTTTGACAGAAAAAGAAGAGTTTTCAAGACTCGACCCGGACCGTTCCCATAAGATTTATTGGCTTTCGGTGCTTAACTGGTTTGTGCCAATCGTACTGGTTATTACGGGTTTAATTATTACCACCCAGAAATTCAGCCTTTTAATGAATTATGATCCTTCTGTTGTAGGGACTCCTATATTCATTTCAAAGAACGGCTACCGTTTATACAATCCTCTGATTTTCCTCATCGGAATACTAAAGTTTGCATTTAGTGATGCTTATTCGTATTACTTTTTTCAGGCTATTCCGGCCACCTTTATCTGTCTTGTTCTGGCCGCCATGCTTTTTATTCTTACAAGCATTTTTGTAAACAGCCATCAGAAAAACCAGCATATTCACGGCACCGCCCGCTTTGCCACAAAGAATGATTTAAAACGCTTCGGCATGCTTCAAAAACGCGGCGTAATCTGCGGTCAGCTTTCCGATGCCAGAATAACTTACAAAATCGACGCAGAAAAAGGTTCTCTCATTCTTCACAGTAAGAAACCGTCAGAACTGGTATGCCATTCAGGAAGAACTAATACTCTTATTCTGCTTCCTACACGCGCCGGTAAAGGTGTCTCTTTTATTATTCCAACTCTATTAAGTTACGGAGTTCCTTATTATGGAGGAAAGGGTGAAATCTGTGGCAAAGGCAGTGTTCTGGTTTTTGATCCAAAAGGCGAAAACTTTGCCGCTACCGCAGGCTACCGTTCAAAGTTCAGTCATGTTATTCCCTTCAGACCTTTGGACCCGGACAATAACACCGCCCATTTTAATCCTCTTTGGGAAATTCCTGACAATCCATCAGAAGCCTTCAGTTGGGCAGACTTAATCGGTGAAATCTTTTTCGGAGGCGATACTGCAAAAGCCGCCAGTGATGGAGCAACCATTTATTTCAATAATACAGCACGGGATATTTTTTCAGCTGTCGTCATGCATGTCCGTTTTTCAAAAGACATTCCATGGGGAAATAAAAACCTGGCCACTGTATTACATATTTTTTCTAGCACGGTAAACGAAGAAGAACAAAAAGATTCAAAAGAAGAAGAAGGTCCTGGAAAAAAGATGTTTGAAGAGATGATCAACGCAGATCATGGAAACGAACAGATTCATAATCTGATTGTAGAAGCAGCAAACCGAAGTAAGATTCAAAATCCTAAAGAAAGGGCTGCAACTTATACCACTATTTTCAGTAAGATCTCCCTTTTTCAGGATCCCCTGCTTGCAAATGCAACCGCTTATTCTGATTTCAGTACAGATGATTTTATTACTTCCAAAAATGGAATCTCCCTTTATCTGATTGTGCCTTACAACCACATTAAACGCATCAGCCCGGTTTTCCGCATGCTGATTTCCTTCATGCTTAAAAAATTCAGTTCAGGAGAAACAAATGCCAATGCAGTGAAACTTAAAAATCCCTGTCTTTTTCTTCTTGATGAATTCCCTGTGCTTGGCTACTTCCCTGACATCGCGTTAAATGCCGGAATTTTGGCCGGTTATGGGGTTACCTTCATGATTATCTGCCAGGCACTGAATCAGATTGTAGATGTATACGGCGAAAACCATCCATTTCTGGACCACTGTAAAACTGTAGTAATCGGAGCACCAGGTTCTATTAAAGATGCTCGTATGTTCAGTGAAGCCATAGGAAACCGTTCCGTACTTCTAGATAACATCAGCGCCAGCGGAAGTAAATATCAGGCCGGCTTTAACAATATTTCCAGAAGCAGTCAGGAGACCAGTACATCCCTTATCAGTCCTGATGAACTTATGAAACTTGAATTTTCCAGAGTCATCGTTATGAACCAGGGAATGCCACCATATAAAGGAAAGAAAGTTGTCTATTACGAAGACAAAAGATTTAAGGATAAGGCTTTTCAGAAAGTCCCGGACCACAAACTGATTATGAAAAAACTGAATGGACTTCCTGGAAATAAAAGAATGAGAAACCTGCTTTCAGACAAACTTACCGTCCGTGAAAGTCTGAAAGCAGAAATCAAACGAATTGAAGGAATTGAAGTGTCAAAAATCCTTTCTTCAAACCAGGACCTTTTTTCTGAAGGAGCATAAATGGAAAAAGAAGAATATTCAAAACTTGAAACCATAAAACAGATTCGGTTCCCCAAAAGGATTGGCGAACTGATTGAATGCAGAGCAAAAGAAAAAAAATCGAACTTTTCTGAAATCGTAAGGATTGCCTGCATGAACTATTTAGATAAAGACGTCCAGGATTCCCAGTTGATTTACGCATCCTTAAATGATGCAAAAAGAAAAATCGGCTACCTGGAAACCAAACAAGATCTTATGGCAATTCTCATTATTGAACTTGCCAAGAGAATAATAAAAGACCTCCCGGCAAGGCTGAATGCAAATGAAGAAATTCAGGAAATGGAATTCGAAAAGTTCCTTGACCAGTGTTCTTCAGAAGCAAAACTCCGAAACAACGGATTCTTGGATTCCCTTGCCATGGAGATCTATGAACGCAGTGCTGAACGCGCTGAAGGAGGTGATTAATTGAATTCGATAGACGGACTTAGTCAGCAGGTGAAAATGGATAAATGGATCCGAAACCTGGAGGATGATCTTAAAACTGTGATCCCGTTTATCGAAGACAGACGTGTTACCGACATCGCAATCGGAATGGGGGGCGAAGTTATTGTTGAGGGTATGGGCATGGGTAAGCAGTTTACTGGTATATACTTCGACGCTGCTACAACGACTCGCATTATCTATGCTTCTGCCGCAATTCTGGGAGTTACTATCGATCCCCAAAACCCGATTGTAGAAGGTGTTCTTCCTAACTGGAAGATTCGCATAGAAGGAATTCTGCCCCCAAGGGCAACGGAAAATCCTATGTTTTTCATCCGTCGTCCACCGGCAACAGTTTTCAAAATGGAAAGCTATGTGGAAGGCGGAAGAATGACTCAGGAACAGTACGACCTTCTGGTGAGTCACATCAAAAAACGGAGCAACATCATCATCGGTGGAGAAACTGGTTCAGGAAAAACCACTCTTCTCAATGCCGTCATCGAAAAAATGCATGAGTTTACCCCGGATGACCGCTTCTACATTGTGGAAGACGCCGGGGAAATTCAATGCCTCGCAAGAGATCGTGTAAACATCTGGGCACAAGGTAAAGACACCCTTAAAGCCGTAGGAATCGCACTTCGCTGTAACGTTTCCCGAATCATATTTGGAGAACTTCGCTATGGGGATGTTACAAATGAAGTCTTAAAAGCGTGGAATACCGGCCATACAGGAAATGTCAGTACCATACATGCCGACAGTTGTTCTTCTATGGTTTCCCGAGTTCAGGACCTTCTCCGGGAAGTAATTCCCGGAGAGCTTCCTGATATTTCTAAAAGCGTTCAGCTGCTGGTTCACTTAAAACCAACAGACCATGGTCCCATCGTAGATGAGATTGTAGAAACAAAAACTATTACAGGAGTTTAATTTATGAAATCAAAAAAACTTTTTATAGCAGCCCTTATCTTTGTGCTGTGTGCTATTCCTATGTTCGCCGCTTCAAGCGGGGAATCAATCGTAGAACTGGACAACTGGGCTGACAAAATCCTGGAATTATTCCAGAGCTCATGGATCAAAGCAATCCTTCTGGTGGCACTGATTGTTGAAGCCATCGGTATGGTTCTTGCAGGCCAGCAGGGCGGTGGCGGACAGATGATAAAAAAGTTCGCTCCATGGATCATAGGAACAATTATTCTGCTTTCTGCAAGTTCAATCTGTTCTTACTTCCTGGGAGATCTGAAGTTTGAAGTGGCAATTACGCCAGTCATTCAGTCAGTCACTTCCATGACCGTCTAAAAAACAGGAGACACAGATGGAAGAAGTAAGTGTTTATGACTATTCCACACCAGTACATCGTGTACTCCTGGAACCAAATCTCATGGCAGGAATCGGAATAGTTCCTGCCATGTTGATTTCAATAATCACCATCGTACTTATGAATATTATCAGTGTCTGGTGCGCCATTGTAGGAATCCTTTTATTTGTTGCGGCAAAGATGATCTGTAAAAATGATCCTTATGCCCTGACCATAATTTTTGACCGGCTTATGGCACCGGACCTGTGGAGAGCTGACTAATGAAAATACCAATTTTAGACTTACAGAAATTCAAAGAACCTCAGAATCAGTTAAGACATATTCTTCCCTGGAGTTTTATTCTTGATGACGGAGTATGCCTTTTGAAAAACGGAGCCCTTATGGTTACTTATCAGATAGGATATCCAGATTTGGAATCTTCCTCTGCTCCGGAAATTGCCAGTATGGCTTCTCTGTTTAATAGAAGCGCCATGACCTTAGCACAAAGCGAAGGCTGGGCCCTTTTCTTTGACGTAAAGCGTTTTAAGACCAGGGAATATCCTGCAGGAGAATTTTCAAATCTTGCGGGCTGGCTCATGGATCAGAAACGTGCAGAAAACTATCACAACTTTGGAGAGCATTTCACTACAGAGTATTATATTACCTTTGTTTATCAGCTCCCAAGTGACCTTGATTCGAAAACCACCGGACTGTTCTTTAAAAACAATAAGAAAAAAGAAAATAAACCAAAATCACTTTTCTCAAAAACCGGGAATCTTCCCAAAATTCAGAAAGAAGTCGAAACCTTTCTGGATGAATGTGAGAAGGTAATGGGAACTCTTTCTGTAAAACTATGGATTAGCCGCCTGAATAATTCAGAATTATTCTCTTACATCAAAAGCTCTGTTTCTCTTAATAATCAGAAACTGATTTATCCGGAAGATACTTTTTTCTTTCTGGATAACTACCTTTGCGATATGGATGTCCAAACCAGTCAGCCTTTGAAAATTGGTGAATACTATGTGCCGGTTTTAGGAATTATGGATTTCCCAAACAGAACCTACCCTGCAATCTTTGACGGGTTAAACCGTGCCATGACAGAGTTTCGCTGGACTACCCGTTTCATTCCTCTTTCAAAAGAAAAATCTGCAAAAGAGGCTGAAAAATATCAGAACCGTTTTTATTCTGCCCGTAAATCCGGAATGACCCTGTTTACCGAAATGGCCATGAATGTAGAAATCGATAAGGAAAACAAAGGGGCTTTGGAAATGGAAGCTCAGGCTTCTGACATTCAGGGAGACATTGCCTTAGGCGAATACGTACTTGGTTACTACACCAGTAACCTTATGGTCTGGGACAAGAAACTGGACCTTGCAAAAGAAAAAGCCCGTAAACTTTCTCAAGTAGTTCGTTCCTGTGGATTTTCCGTAAAGGAAGAAAGCTTCAACAATGTTCAGGCCTGGCTTGGCATGATGCCGGGAAACGTATATGCAAATATCCGTAGACCACTTATTTCCACAAAGAACTTTTCAAATATTATTCCATTAAGTTCTGCCTGGCAGGGTATGTTGTACAACGATTTCACAGAAGAAACCTGTGGAAGCGCAGTTCCTCTATGTACCTGTTCCACTTCCTACGGAACACCGTTCTTTCTGAATCTCAATTATAAAGACGTAGGACATACCTTCTGCTTTGGACCAAGTGGTGCCGGTAAGTCTACCCTGCTGGCCCTGCTTATGGCATCGGCTACAAAATACAAAGACGCAAATATCATCTGTATTGATAAACAGCTTTCAAGCCGCGCGTTTATGGTAGCAGCCGGAGGCATTTACATCGAACCGGGAAAAGATGCTGTTTCTTTCCAGCCTCTTTCAGAACTAAAAGGTCCTGAGGAAGTCAGTGAAGCAGAATACACAGAAAGCCTTATGTGGTGCCAGCAGTTTATTGAAGGATTACTTTCACAGCAGAACATTCAGGTTAGTCCTGAAATGAGTAAAGTTATTTCCGAAACGCTTCGCCTTATTTCTTTAAAAGAACCGGACAGAAGAACGCTTACCACATTCCAGCAGTATGCCACTTATTCTGATCCTGAAACTGGAAGCAATACAATCCGCATTGGACTTGATCCTTACTGTGCCGGAGGCCAGTTTGGTTCTATCTTTGATGCTGATGAAACCAATCTCCCTCTTTCAAAACTGGTAACCATAGAAATGGGAAGCCTGATGCGCTTGTCTGAAAAAGCCGTAGCGCCTGCACTTATGTACATCTTCCGCTACCTGGAAAAATTATGGAATGTACCTGCAGGAAAAAAGCAACCATTAACTTTTCTGTTTCTGGATGAAGCCTGGCTTTATCTTCAGCATCCTGTTTTTGCAGGTTTCTTACAGGAATGGCTCAGAACCCTTCGAAAGAAAAAGGTCTTCTGTATTTTCGCTACTCAGGAAGTTGCGGCAGCTGCCAAATCTTCTTTAAGCGACACCATCGCCCAACAGTGCCTTACAAAGATTTACCTTGCAGATGAAAGTGCAACAACCCCGGGACTTTTAGAAAGCTACCGTTACTTTGGCCTTACTGATTCAGAAATCCTGGCACTTAGTAACGCCACAATGAAAAGAGACTATTACTTCAAAAATCCAGACGGATGCCGTATGTTCACTCTGGATTTAGACCCTTTTCAACTGGCGTTAATTTCACCAGACCACGAAATGCTGGACAAAATTGAAGCAGAAAAAGGCCGTAATACCATGACACCTTTAGCTTTTGAAATCCTTGAAGCAACAAGACAGAAAATGAAAGCCTTAGGAAAGGACACAAGAACACTAAATTATGAAAGATATAAGGAAATGATTTCCTGAATCTAAATCAAATTTACAACATGAGGAGCACTTCGAATGAAAAAAAAACTTTTAATTACCATCACTGCAGTCATTATGACCGTCACAAAACTTTCAGCCACCGGTTACCCCGTATTCGATATTTCCGGCTGGCTTACGGCCTTAGACCAGCTTTACAGTCAGTACGACATGGTTATGAATACCATCACCACTATAGAAAATCAGTACCAGCAGATTCAGCAGGCAGTAGAAAGAGCAAAATCCATAGACTGGGATAACATCAGTTTTGATGGTGATTTCGATATCCGTAATGACATTAAAGATGCCAACAAAAGAGTTAATGCCCTTCTGACCCAGTCCCGCCGAATAAAAGAAACCCTCACCCTACAAAGCATAGACTGTGGAAACGGAAACAGATATTCCATCGCAGATTTATGTGGACTTGGGGAAAACGGCAAAAATTTTATTACAGCCATAGAAGACAGCGGGAACTTTATGACATCTACCATGGTAAATTCTATAAAGGCAATAACAGAAGGCCTTACACCAAAACAAAAAGAGGCCATCTGGAGAAAGTATGGCATCAGTCCCCGAAACTATATTTTTGTTACTCAGTCAGTAAACAAAGTAAAAGATGCATCTGCAAAAGTTCTTGCTAAAGTCACCGAGCAGGCAGTGGAACTAAAACGAACAGATCAGCTGGCCCGTTCCAATACTGTTTTACAGGCTGCCTATTCCCAGACTGATTCCAACGGAAACATGACAGAAGCTGCCGCAAACGAAGCTTCCCTTCATCTTACCCAGCAGGTAATTGAAGAACTGGGGGGAGTTCAGGAGTCAATTAATGACCTGGCAGATTTAACTGCTTCAAAACTCATACAAGAAGAAAACGAAAAACAGGTGGAAGCAGATGAAATGAGAAAGGAAATTCAACGACAGGAAGCCTTTGATAACCGTCTTCCAGATTCCTTTATCAGATAAACATATCAGGAGATTTTATATATGGATACATATACAACATGGATTGATATTCCGGTAATCGAAGCCATTGAATATTTTGGTGGCTGCCTTAAAACCTTCTACAGCTGGGCAAATCACTATGCATTGGTTATTGGAATTATAGGGCTTTCCTGGTCCTGTTTTAAACTTATAAACAGCCGTTTCACCATTAAAGAGTTCTGGTGGGACACTTTATATAAATGGCTCCTGTTTATTCTTATGATGTCAGCCTATCCTATTTTTACCACCGGACTTTCTGTAGCCGGAAACAAAATAGGAATAAGGGCTGGTAGCGGTAAACAGGCCATTATAGATTCTCTTTCTTCAATGAAAAAATCTATAGAAAAAGATCTTCAGACACAGGAACAGCTGGCCTATGAACTTCAGGGAGAACTTCAGGCAGATATTGAAAACTTCTCTTATGAAACTCCCTTCGCCAATGCCGATGACTACAATGATTTTCTGGATAAAGTTTCTGATCAGATAAGCGTCACAAAATTCGATTCCCGTAAAGCAAAAAAAGAAGCACAGGATAAAATAGAAGAATATCGCAGCAGGAACAGATACCACTCAATATATGGAAGAAAAACTCTTGAAGCCTTGAACGCAGTTTTGATTCCAAAAATGATTGATGGCTCTGATGGAAGCCCGGTTATTGAATCTTATGTCGATCTGAACATTTGGCTTAAAAACGGAAACGGTACAGACTCTATTTATCTTTCCCCTGCAGCCTTACTCCGAGTTACCCTTTTAGGCTGCCAGGTACTTTGGGAAAAGAATCAATTGTCTTTTAATATTGAACTGGATGAAATGAATGCGGAAGACGTAAACGTTATGAAAAAAAGCTTCAATAAAATGTCTGCTTCAATTGCCCATATTCCAAGCATGATTATGACCATGCTCAGTTGCATCGGTTTAATCTGTTGTACCATTTTTGCGGAAATCCAATATGTCATGACTATTCTGGAATACACTATCATCATGAGTCTTGGAGCCTTTTTTATTCCCTTCATCCTTTTTGACGGAACAAAAGAAATCCCAAAGAAACTTATTCCAGTATTTACAGGCTTTTTCATAAAAATGATTGTCATTACCCTTTGTCTGTTTTACGTGTTCTATCTGTTTATCCAGACTACAGTAACCATTATGGCCGACAACGGAGGCATGAACTGGGTAACCTTTGCCACTTTATTATTCAACGGACTTATCTGTTTTGTCCTTACTCAGAATGCTCCAAAAATCGCACAGACAATCCTTACCGGACAGCCTCAACTTTCTATGGGCGAATTTGTCCAGGCATTGGGAACCGCAGCTTTTGGAGCCAGAGCCCTTACAAAAGGAGCCGCTATTGCAGGAAAAGCTGTCGCAGGTGCAGGTCATCTTGCAAAAGAAGGAACCAGAAAAGCAGCTCAGGGATATGTTAATACCCGCGGTGGAATTTCAAAACTTGCAGGAGCCGCCAAATCTGCAAGTGAAGGAGTTCGAGAACTGGGAGGAACAGAAGCCCAGGCCAGAAAGGCCGCCGCAAAAGGAATGTTTGCAACCTTCACTGGAAATATGAGCGATAAAATCCATAATGCAGGTAACAATTTCCTTCACGGAGGCGGAAAAACTTCTGGCGGTAGTGGTGGAAAAACTGGCGGCGCACAAGCACATCAGAGAAGCGGTCAAAACACCAGTCATAATCTGGGACCAGAGGATTCAAGAACTTTGAATAATTTCTCAAATCCAAACATCAAAACTGCCACAAGATTTGATGAAACTACTCAGACGCTAACAAATATGCGTCGTTCCGAATTCTATGATGAAAAACATAATCAGGGAAAAAATATTGGTTCACAGGTCGCCCTTGATATGATGATCGAAGCCGAAAAGAAAAAAGAAACCCCTGCCCCATTACCAGATAATCTTACCGGCAACGAAAGATAACATAATAAAACACCTACCTGCCCATTTAAGTGGGTGGGTACATCACGTTTCCTCTAAATATACCCCCTTAAAATCTATCAACGTAAAATATTGGAATTCACAAAATTCTTCCAGAAAAACTTTATAAATACTTAAGGCCATGCCGATAATATATGCAAAAGCCTGTATAAATATACAAACCCACTAAAAGCCCCTATATCTGATATAACAAATTGCATAAAAAATCCCTGACTTAAGAATTCAACCAGAGACTGTACAATTTTTGCTGTTTCCGGATTCTCCTGAACCATTTCCCGATATTCTGCAAAATAATATTCTATAGTGCGGCGGGAACGTCCCAGAATTTTCATTATCTCTTCAATGGATTTTCCTTCCATACGGAGCTCTACGGCTTTTGTAATATTCTGTTCTTTTCTGGAACTTCTGGTTTCAAGGCTCTTTTCCCTGGCTTTTTCACCCCAAATATCTTTTTTTTCAAAATCTTTTTTTTCAGCCTGTGCACCAAAATGAAGCAAAGTCCAGTTCACAATAGATCTTACAGTTGCCGCAATTTCTCTTTCTCCAAGAATTTCACTGAACCCCGCATTAATGTTTTCTGCATATTTTAAAACGGCATCATAAAAATTCTGACCGTCCTGTTCCGTGGCCCCATTATTAAAACTTCTTAATACTGCATAAGCATAAAATCGGGTTCGTTCAAAAACTGTACAGTTACGGCCTTCTCCCTCCCTGAGCCAGCTTTTTGCAGTACGGGATTTCTGGTTATCGGAAGAATTTTTAAGAGCATTGACATCAACAAATTTGGCAAAGTCTTCAAAGGTGTAGGTATCTTCATGAAGTACTTCTGTATTCCAGCCGTTATAAAAAGGATTCTTCATGATCTTCTGAACGTAGCGGGAATCTGCATTTAAAAGCTTACAAAGCTGGGAATAAATTGATTCATATAGAAGAATATTCTTCAATTTACCGTTTTCTGTACGGCACACAAAGTTCTCGTCATCCAGAAAATAAATAAGATGTGCATGGTTGTTTTGAGGATTAATAACCAGTATATTAGGAAGCGGAACATCCAGATATTTCCAGTCATAGAAACTGATTGGATTATCTACATCAAAAACCATGAGTTTGGTTACGTTGGAATGGTTAATCTGAATATAGCGGCGACGTACCCCTGTAGTCTTGGCCTCAGTATGAACACCATACTTCAGGTCATTTGAGACCAGCATTTCGCGAGGAAGTCTTTTGTAGATTTCTCGGGCTGCATCCGGATTCTCCCTTTCAAAATTGGAGAATGGAACCCAATTATTCTGATATGCCAATTTTCCCACCCGTGGCTATGACTTTTTAATTAAACGGAACTCCCCAGTTCCTTTTATACCCGAATATCATAATAAGTCAGATGGGAAATTTTTAAAGAGAACCACCAGATTCCCTTAAATTCAATTGCGAATTTCTAACCTTCTTAATTCTTTATACAATCAAGAATTAAGACAGTCCTTATCAACGTAAATTGTTGGAATTTAAACGTAAATTATAGGTAATCCACGTAAAATGTGGGAATTCTACGAATTTTCTTCTGTTTTTTGCAATTTTTCCACGTAAAATATACTTTTTTTGCTCAGAAAAATTAATTCTGTCTACCAAAATTCCAGAGTTAACTGTCAAATTTATTATACACATTAAGAAAAAATCATTTTTCAGCAAAAACTACTTAACAAAATTCAGTTTTATCTTGTAATTTGTAAAGTAGTTTAAATTTAGGGGGAATTTTTAAGGCATCAACGTAAAATGTTGGAATTCTCAGGGAATTTCCGGAATTCTATTCCCACATTTTACGTTGATAGTTTCGCTATCTGCTCCTTCTTATCAACGTAAAATGTGGGGATTTTGCGAATAATTAGCTTTTATCTGATATTTTAATCAACGTAAATTGTTGAAATTCTATAGTAAATTCGATTCTCAAAACAAAATGCAATCAACGTAAAATGTTGGAATTCTGTATAACCTTCCTGAAACTTCCAGAAAGGTTATATCAACGTAAAATGTGGGATTTTTGCGAAAAAGTTGACTTTAGTTCACAGAAGCTTCAACGTAAAATGTTGACATTATGCTTTATTTGCCGAAGCCGCTTCTTCAATTTTTGCTGCCCGAGCATGAGAATAACGTTTATACTGTTCCAGATAGTCATTATAAAAAGTGATCTTAATTCTTCCGGTTTCTATCCAGCCTTTAATTGGCAGATCATTATCACCTTCTACTTCAATTTTAAAGTTCTGGGTTTTTGTTTCCCGATCATTAATTTCCTGAATACTATCCAAAATAGGCTTCTGAATATCTCTTTTCGGATTCGGAGTTTCATCAGGTAAAGCAAGTCTCTGCTGAATAACCTTAAGACTCAATGTAAAATAGCCTTCATCTGCAATCTGACGGCAGTTTACACGAGCGTAATAGAAAATTGCTTCTGCCAGGTCAAAACTTCGGTTTGCCAGCTGATAAATATACCGGGGAGTAATTTCGTAGTTTGGAATAATAAAGTTCCAGTCATTATCAGTTTCCAGATCAATCTGACATACTCCATTTATGATGGAAGCCTTTCTGAAAATATGACCGTAAGACCACATATATTTTTCCTGCTTGGCCCCTTTTCCCTTTTTAAGCTCCCCTTCAATCGCCATATTTACCAGAGCTTTTGAGCCCGCTTTAAAACCTGTTCTTGCAGATTCGATATTTGTGTAAATCCCTGCATCCACAATATCTTTCAGCTGGAATTTAATCTTATCTGAATACAGTTCCCTATTACTGAAAGCCTGTTCAGAAACCTTTGTCATTACAAAGCGAAGGATCTTTTTGGCAGGCTGTGGCAGTTTCTTTGTAGATTGAAAGAAAAAAGTAAGGACTGTCGAATAATCATCAGTTTCCTGGCGGATTTTTATAGAGCCATCATTTGCATTGATTACTTCAAGCTTTCCATTTCTCTTAGAAATTTCTGCCTGTCGCTGTTCCATTAATTCCAGGTTTCCGCTGTTTGCCAGAGCCCGCTGCATCAAATCAATTGGAACAGAGTTTGGTGTATGTTCATAAGAATGGGAATCCTGAGATATACTGAGTTCTGGAGCTTCCAGAGTATCCAGAGGTTTAATTTCTTCTGCCATTTCCTACTCTCCCATTTCTTTTTGTTTATTCTTCAGAGTCACTTTTATTGCTTCTATCTGAGGCTTATATCTTTTTATAAAGGTATTTGCCTGTGCAATCTGAAGGTCAATATTCTTATCTGTTTCACCGTTACAGTGATAATCGTCAACATTTATTTTCACAAAATATTTTTTCACGTCTCTTGAAAGATATGACGCTTTTTCATAAAGGACGGCAAGTTCTGAAGCCTTGTCTGCAGCTTCTTCAAAGTGGGAATAACTGATTCTCTTAAAATCCAGACCATAAAGAGAACCTGCAGTATCCAGATACACCTTACAGGCTGTAAAGTCCCACAAAGCATCTTCCATAAGAGAATAGGCTTTTTCTATCTCCCCTACCCTGCCGGATTTTTTAAGATTCGAAAGCCGAAGAAGATCTTTTTTAAGGTTATTTATATAAACTTCACCTTCTTCCGCTGCAAGATAATTCTTAAATTTCAGATTACTTTCATAGAATCTTTCATTTCTGATGATTTCATCCAAAGTATATTTTACCCGATAAAAACCATTATAGAACTGCTGCAGATAAGCCTGATTACGGTCATAAATTGAAATCAAAGTTTCATGAACATCTGCATAGTTATTAAAGATCTTCTGATCTTCTGGAGGAAGTTCGTAAAAAGCTTTATTCAGCATATCCTGAGTATACGCATGTTTTACCGGTTTATCTTTGCGCCAGCACTCAATATCTTTTACAGTGGTTTCTACAAAGAGTTTTCCCAGGTCATGCCCGTTTGGATATCTTTTTCTAATCAGTTCATTTATTGTCTCTGCCATTACGAAACCTCCGAAAAATATTAAATTGAACGGAGTGTGTTTTCTTTTATTCCGTAAGGAGACATATCATACTTCCCGTTTTTGATGGCATCATAACCAAAGTCCAGCCACATACGGATAGCCTTTGAGAAAGAAACGCCCTTACCGCCAAAAAGCTTTGAATATTTCTCAAATTCTTCTTCGGTAATACGAAAGTTAACCTGTTTCTGAGTATTTTTCTTTACCTGTTTATCTTCTTTAATTTCTTTCTGTTCCTGCATATGAGTATCAATAGCAGAAAGTTTCTGTTCCAGTGCAGTCTCAGCAATTTCTTTAAGTGGGACCAGAGGAGCAAGATCGTCGTCTTCAAATTCTTCCATCTGTTTAGATAATTTTGCCATTTTTCGCTCCTATTCCTGATCTTCCATAATGTCTTTTGTTAACTTATGAAGAACATCTTTTGTTTCTGCCTTCACTTTATAGTTCTGTAAAAGCTTCATTTCTTTTTTAGCAGTTTCTACAGCCTGTTCCATTGGAATGATATATTTCGTTGACTGCAGAGCATCAATCTGTGGCATCATTTTATTCTGCTCACCAATAGACTTGTTGCGCATATTGAAAATAAGTTTGTTTACAATTGGTTTTTCTTCGCCGTCTCGAAGAGCGTCCAGAAGGATGTAAAAGTCTGCCAGTCCTTCAACAGAGTCTTTTTCAATTTTCAAAACCGGGATAACTTCATCACTGGCCAGAAGAATTTTTTTATCGAGTTCAGAGTAGGATGGGGGCATATCAAAGAGGACGTACTCAAAACCAAGCTGCTGAAGATAAATCATAAGGTTGGGAAGGGTACGGCGGTTTTCCGATTCGCCGGCCTGAGTACGGGCCCATTGATCAATGCGACCACCTTCAGAAAGTTTTTTTGTTGGTAAATAATAGAGTCCCTTGTAACGGGTTTTCTGAATTGCCCGCTGCAAAATTTCTGGCTTAGAATTCTTGTCTGCAAAAAGATAGTCTGCAAATTCATACTGAACTTCTTTAGAAGACATAAACTGATTGGTCAGATTTGCCTGAGAATCGGAGTCGATCATAAGCACTTTTTTCTTGTTTACGACCAGCTGTCCTGCAACGGCAGTAGTGAGGGAAGTCTTCCCAACGCCACCTTTATGATTATAAAAACTGATTACTTTCACTGAAATTTCCTCCCAAGAACTCTCATCTTTTATGATTTCATAATAACATAGTTTTTCAAATTTGTATAGCAGATTTATAGAAAGATAGCAACTTTATAGCATAACTTATAGCACTATCTCTAGCATTTTGTATAGCAACATTATAGCATTGTATAAAATTGCTATACAAATGCTATACAAATCAAAACACGCCGTCAGAAGCGTTTTGAGAGGGGTTTTCTTATCAGGTAGTGTAATTTCACGTTTTTTTGAAAGAGCCTCTCAGAAGCCCGCTATGGCGCTCTCAGCAAATTTCAGGGTTTTTCATAAAATCCATTATTCTTCATCAAAAAACAGAGAAATAATAATTGCCTTTTTGGGATTACAGTTTTTTACAAGAAGCTCAACTTCGGAATCCATGTGAATGTATTTTGTCTGACCGTTATTCATAAGAGCAAAATGTTTTTTTACAGTTTCACCACCGAATATGAATTCCATATCAACACCGCATCTGTCTTTTACATAATTAATGTCTGTTACTTTAGCGGTTACTTTTGTGCATTCTTCCTGGCCAAAGGAACGGACATAACAAATACGTTTGATGAAACAAAAAAGAGAAATCAAAATTAAAAATCCGAAAATTATAGCTGCAAAAGAATCTGTAAACCTGAAATCTTTAAATCCGTTATCCAATATAGTTTGAAAATCGATAAGCCTATAGGAAGCAGGCCCCACAGACAGAAATAAAAAGAATGCTGTTGAAATCAGAAAACCTGTAAACGACAAAAACAGTCCGTAATCATTTTTCAAACTTTTAAAAAAATTAAATCTCATTTTTTAACTCCCATAACTTTTAAAATTAAGATCATTATAAATCTGACTTTTCTCATCTGGCAAATTCAACAACTTTCCAACATTTTACGTTGATTATATTTTTTTAGACAAAATAGCGTTATAGAAATTTTATATCGTAACAGTAGCACTTTTACTAGCAAAACTACTATACAAATGATATATTTTATATCTTTTTTCTAGCAATTTGCTATAATTTGCCATTCTATAAACGAACAGCACTTTTTTCCAATCCACGTAAATTATTGGAATTTTCATAAAAGGATCCTTTTTCGCCTCAAAATCTAAAATCAGTATTTTTCAGAAAAAATCAGCATAAAAACTTTTAAATCAGTATTAAAAATTTAAAATCGAGTATTTTTCAAAACTTTTTGTACGTATGATTAATTACATAAGGCAATCCGCTGGAAACAGAAGATCTGAAATTTAGTGATATTACACCTGGGCATGCATCAAATCAGATCTTAAAAAGGCTTTCCGCGGAAAGCCTTTTTTTTACTTCAAATAAAGATTCAAAATAGGAGAGTATCCCATGTCATTAAAAAACAGGGAAACTGAAACCATACAGCACAATGACGCAGAAACTTATGATGAAATTCCAGATTTCTGCTACGTACAGCTTCAGGGCTGGATGATTAAACTGGCTCATACATACGACCTGTCATTAAATGAGCTGATGATTTATGC
Source organism: Treponema sp. (assembly GCA_024402535.1). Classification (GTDB taxonomy): domain Bacteria; phylum Spirochaetota; class Spirochaetia; order Treponematales; family Treponemataceae; genus Treponema_D. Next base: position 59,437 of record JAKSTN010000006.1, on the reverse strand, counting down.
CGTAATACATAGTTTTTCTCAGGACGGAGTTTCGGTTTTCAGAGGAAGCCGAAACTATTTAAGATTATGGGCTTTCTGCGGCCGAACCTGTGTTTTTGAAAAAATCCGTAAACTTTTAGATTTACACCTGATTGGTAAAGATTTTGTTACTTACCGTGGAAAAGAATTTCCAGTCTATTTTTCTTTTGCGAGCCGTGAAAAAAAAGCAGTTCAGAATCTGAACTCAAAAGGGGAAAAACAGGCCATGCAGTCCGGAATTCGAACTGAGTCAGTTCAGAATTTGAACGCAGACAGTTCAGAATTCGGACCCAATAATAATTTAAATAAAAATTTAAAAAAAGCAGCAAGCGCATTTCTCATTTCCAAAATAACAGAAAATCTGGGTTGCAATCCTTTTTCTGATGCTTTCATTTCAAAAATGTCAGAAACCTTCACTGCAAAAGGTTTTGATGAAAAGAGGGTAGGGGAGTATCTGGCCGCAGTAACTGAAAAAGTAATTGCAAAAAAACCAGAAAGCATTCCTGCCTTTTTCAAAAAAATCGTTCTTGAAGAAGACGTACTGGCAGATTTTCTTATAAGACATTCGGCTCAGAAAACAGCAAAAGGACTGATCTGTCCTGTATGCGGAAAAGAAAACACTCCGGGCAGTTATCACTGTACTCATTGTGATTTTGATTTTTCTTACAGTCACGACAAAAAAGAAGTAGAAAAAGCCCGGAAAATTTTTATTCTTCCTCCCCAGGAACGCCAGGAACGGGAAGAAGAAATCCGCAAAGTTTATGAACTTTACCCAATATCAGAATATTGGAATCAGCAGGCTATGCTAAAACGTAACCGGTGTCTTGATGACATCGACAAAAAATACAAGGTAATTTAGGAGGATTTTATGTGGGATTTTAATCAGGTTATTCTGCAGGGCAGGGTAACAGACGACGTGCGGCTTAAGGAAACTGTAAACAACAGAAAATACTGCTGGTTTACTGTAGCCAACAATGCGCCCAAAAAAAACGAAGACGGGACTTTCGGCGAGTATGCCAATTTCTTTAACCTGACAATTTTCGATGATTACGCCGTAAAAAATCAGCCCAAACTTTTTAAAGGCCGAAAAGTACTGATTGTAGGCCGGCTGGTTCAGAACAAATGGTTCGATACGAACGGCGGAAAGCATGATGAAATACGTATCCGGGTAGAAAAAATGATTTTTGATCCCTTAAGCCGGGAAGAAAAGATCAAACACGGGCTTCTGAATGAGAATGAAAATATCCAGGAAGAAATCCCGGTTTATGAAACAACTGAACCCGAAATTCCGGTTCCAGAAATTGAAAATCCATATTTAAGTGAGGTGGTTTTTTAGATGAAAGAAATTCCTGTAATCATCAATGTAGGACTTGAAGATGTAATTATGATTTCCGAGCTGCTGGAAGAAGAGGAAGAAACTTCTACAGAACTTCGCTCTTTTGCTACTAAATATCTGGAAAGTGTAAAAAAATCGTCTGAAGAACTTAGCGAAATCATATCTGCAATAAACGGAGTTAATCCTTTATGCATGGAAAAAATTGAAATGTAAGGAGGAAACTGTGAAAAGTTTCAAATCGTACCAGCACCTTCGGCTTGTTACATCTGAGGGTATGATTGCAAACGGTGAATTCATTCGGGACGGATTTATTCTCCGTATAAAAAATGGGTATTTATGTGATTCCACATCTTATGATCCCCAGGATAAAGAAACAAAAATTCTTCCTGCGGTAGAAGCACAGAATGGGACTCATATTGAACACTGGAAAGACGGTGTTCTTCACTGCGAAACCGAACCTGCCATCATTAACCTTTCAGAAAATATCGAAGAATGGTGGATTTCAGGAAATCAGGTTCAGTCAGTATCACAGGAAGTAATAGGGTAGGGGAGGAAGTACATGGAAAAAAGTCAGGAAAACCAGATGAATCAATCCGATTTACAACAGAATGAAGAAACAGAAAAAAGTCCTCAGGAAATCCTTTGTGATTTATATAACTCAATAAATGAGCAGACCCAAAGACTAAATACTGCAATTGAAAAGGAAGTCACATATACCCGTTTTCTTCAGTCAGAAATTGACCGGAAAAAATATCATATGGAATATCTTGAGTTAAAGAAAACTCTGGCAGAAGACCGGGCTCAGCTGAATACAACTCTGGAAAAAATCAACAACACATTGCAGCTCAGACTTAACGATATAGATAACCGGGAAAAATCTGCAAATGAAGATTTCGACGGAAGAATCCAGAATATAGAAAAACAGGTAAACGACTTTTTGCAAATTGAAACAACAATAGAGAAACTCCTGAATCAGTTTCGTACAGATATGACCAAGGCTTCTACCAATGAATTTAAAATTCTGAAAAATGAATACAAGGAAGAATGCATTAAAAATACAAACTCAGTAGAAGATATAAAAAATGCGGTGCTGGGTTTTCTTAAATCATGCCAGAAGCAGAACGAAACCCTCATAAGAAAAGTTCCTTCTGCCCGCCACCGCTACGACTGGAAAGATTTTGTTATAGCAGGACTTTCTTTAGTATGGTTGTTGGGCATGATATTTGAACACTGTATCGTTCGTTGAGACAGTGACTTTATACAATATAAACCATAAAACCTGAAGGAGGCAATTTATGGTTTATATTGGTGACAACAGGGAAAAGCCAGGACACAAAATACGAATATCAGCTTAAAACTGGAGGAAATACGAATGATAATGTTTTTAGCTATTCTTATTTATTTCTGGAAGCCCATTTTATTTATAAGTATTTTGCTGATATGTATTTTTGTAAGACCTAAAAAATACAAAGTCCCGCCATACCCTCATCCTAATCCACAGCCATCTCAACAATATTCAAGAGAAGATCTTCTCTTTGATGAATTAAGGGATTTCTGTGAAGAAGAAGGATACTTTGACGAAGATAACTGGTATGACATAAACGAAGCCAATAATGAAGGTTACGAACAAGCAATGGAAGCTGCTAGTATGGCATTTGCTCAAAGGCAAATAGCACAGTCAAAATCAGAAACTAATTTCTGGACTCCGGAACCAGACTACCTGGATGAGTTTGATTATCTCTGTCCTGATTGTGAACATGATTTACTTTACGGAGATTGTGAACACCAGGATGACTGGTTGGGTTAAAAGAATCGGTATATTAATAATGAAACTCTGAAGGAGAACAAAATGAATAAAACACGTACTCTTAATGAAATTGATGCAGAAATTATGGATGTAAAACAGCAGCTGGAAAATGTTCACGGATCGGCCACAGAAGTTTATGCAAGAATTGTGGGATATTACCGTTCAGTGAAAAACTGGAATAAAGGAAAGAAAGATGAATTTTACCTTAGAAAAATGTTTCGTTTTCTTGAGGATAGCATAAAAAAAGAAGAAGCAGAAAAAAACAATTCCATTTCTTCTTATGAAATCTACACCCGGGAAACCTGTCCAAACTGTCCTCCGGTAAAAGAATTTATGAAAGGCATAGATTTGCCTGCAGTTCCCATTAATATTGATTCCGAAGAAGGTCTTCAGCTGGCAGCAAAAAACGGGGTTTTCGCAGCCCCTACAGTAATCTTCTATAATGATGATAAAAAAGAAGTAAATCGCTGCCATTCAATTGAGGAACTAAAGGAAGTTTTTCTTACGCTATAAACTAACAATAAAAAATAATAGAGAAATGTTAATTTAATATAAAAAATTTCCAGATAAGGCCGAAATATAAATACAGCCTCATAATAATTTTAAGGCGCCACGTTCATTGAACTGGCGCTTTTTTTTATGAGACTTCAGCCTGTTGTTTTGTGATTAGTGAATTCAAATCTGAAAAAATTATAATCCCTCAAGCATCCTCACCAGATTATCCGAAGCTTTTTCAAAACCCTTTTCAATCGGAATAAATAAGGTCATTTTGAAATCCATACAATGTTCCGTAATACCAGATATTTTGATTTGGAACTGTGATTGTTCTAAAACTGAAATACGAATTTTCCCTTTTCCCCTGAAAGGTTTGATTTTTTTATTTAGAATTTTTCTTTGCTTTGATTGCAGGATTTCTATAGCATCATCAGTAATTTTTTTTATCAGCTGTTTTTTTGAAAATTCAAAAATGAAAATATCTAAAGACTTTTTGATTTCAGGGTATTCCTCAAAGAACCTTAAATCGATATCTTCTAAATCAAAATTATTCTCAAAAAGATAACGGGCATTATGAAGTGAAACTCCGTTAAATATTTCGATTTCTATTTTATTATTTTCAGAAATTAGGTGATTCAAAAATTGAGGCAATACTTTTTCTTTGTTCTTTTGACTTATCCATGACCAGTAGGAATCTGTCTGTATGAATGGAAGAGGGTTAAATTCTTTAGGGGTAAATTCAGCATTGTTCGGAATAAAGATGTTTTTAGAAAAAGCGTTTGATTCCAGAATCAATGAAGGATTTGGCTCTGGAATATAAAGTTGAAAATCAATAAGCCTGTCATTTTGTTTTATAACTTCAACAGTTTTTGGTATGAAGAGTCTCTCCATGTTAATACAATGATAAAGTGCTTGTGAGCAAATGACTTTCACATGATTCGGGATGATTAGGTCGGCCCCTTGAGGGCTGTCAAGGGCAATCAGATTTTCCCTATTTTCGGAAAGAATAAAACACCCTTCCTTTACATAATTATACATGTGAGAGTGCCTCCATTACTTGAATGACAGGTTCGAGTCTTTCTTTATATTTTGAATCGATAATGAACGAATAACAAAACTCAAAGGTTTGTGGTGTAATAGCATCAGGTTTGGCACAACCTTTAGATCCTTTAATTAATCTGATAAAACAAAGACCTTTGTCGGTGGTTTCATAAGTAATACTGTTTTCATACAGGTGGTCGTTTACAATCTGCGTCATATAATCACGCATTAGCTTTTCATAATATTTTGCTGCCTCAGCAGTCATTTCTTCCAGTTTTTCTTTTTTCTGAAGGAATCTTTCCGTCTCCAGAAATGCATTTTGTAATTCGGGATATGCTGTGAATAAAGGAATCAGTAAATCAGTGGCATTATTCCTAAAAGCGTAACGCATAAAAAGTACTTGATTGTGGGAGTTAAGTTTACTCATTAATTCTTCACCTGTTTTACCATTCCATTTCCTGTCATAAAAGATTCCTATTTCATAGGAATAATTCGGTGCACAAAAATTTATCTTGTCATTAGGTTGAAATGAAGTATGAATGTTCGCAGGGATAAATATTGTTTGAGGGATTGAGTCTACTACAGTCTGAATCCTTAGTTCTTCTTTTGAGAACAGTTCAACATAACCTTTATTCAATGGATTCGCATAAAGTCCCTGGCTTTCGATCTTTGTTAATGAAGAAGGGAAAATAATTTTATCTGTATGAATATAGTGAAAACAATTTTTTCCAATAGTTGTAATATGATCTGGAATATTAATTACAGAAACTTTGTCTTTTAGGTATGAAAGAATTTTTTTACCATTTGATGAAACGTAAAATTGATCATTTATAACCCGTTCTGGATTTTTGAACAAAAGCTTCTTTACATTCTTCGCAAAAACTCCATGAATGTTATTTGTATCTGTTTTCACATCGACAAGTGCTTTTGGGCAGTTACATACTGCATGTTCCCCTAATATATTAATAGACTCAGGAATGCAGATATATTCTAATTGGGTGCAGTCAACGATAAAGGCCCCTTCAAGTGATATTAAAGTGTTCGGAAGAAAAACAAAACGGATATGACTGGATGATATGTTCGGCTGTTTCATTTTAGAAAAGGAAATGTTAGGTGCAAAGCGACTGATAATAAGGTCAGACAAATCCAATGCATACGGTTTATTCAATTCATCAACATGATAAAAAAAATAATTCAACCCGTCCAATTCTCCGGAATAATCAGGAGTGTAAGTCCCAGTCAATTTAAAAAGAAGAATTGTTTTCATGGTTTTAAGTTTTTGAGTCAGTATGTCCAAGTGATCAAATAACACATATAGTTCTTTTAACGTTCCTTCCCATTTAGTGACGTTAAAACTTTTGTTAATGCTAGCGATAGATATATTCGTTTCTACAAACTGATTTTCAGAATTCATTTTTTCCCTTCTTTTCTATGGTTTCAAGAAACAGGTTTTTCCTGTTTTTTCGAGTATAAGATGATTTTGTTTCCATTGATGTTGAGTATTTAAAACCCATACATATCGTGTTCTTGTTTTTCTTTTCACAGGTTCTGGGGCAATTCCATCTGTAAAAAGAATTACACCGTCATAGTTATGTTTTGAAACATAATCAAAGATACACTGGAAGTTTGTTCCGCCTCTTCCTTTTACTTTGAAGTTTTTCCAAGCTTTATGAAAAGAAATCGGACTGATTTTAATGTCGGTGTCAAAACAGACCAGATCCATTTGTTTGATTCCGTATTTGAAAAACTTATTTATTACTCCGAAAAAATTTTGTAAATCTTTATTGTTTATAGACCCACTAGTATCTACTGCAATAAGGAGGCTTGTAGTGAATGCACGCCTACTTCCCATAAAGTCAAAGCCGAAACGACGACTGGGCTTGAAACGTGTAAGATTTTTTTCATCAGAAAGAATGGAGGCTCTGAATCCGTGCAACACCTTTCTGTAATCTATCGTGGCTGTAAGGGAAGCCTGAATCTGTTCCTGAAACATGGAGCCTTTTTTGCCCCAGTTCTTTCCGTTCATATTTCTTATGAGCTCATTAAGTTTTTCTTTTGCAAGGTCATTTTCTTCCCACAGTCCTGCAGGTCCATACACTTCATTTGCAAGATGATTTATTTCTTGGGGGGACGATTTACTTTCGGGAGATGTATTTCTGTCGGAATCGAGATTCCCTTTAGAATCAGTTGGACATGGAATTTTGATATCTGCTTTCTGGGTTTCCAGAATGACCTGTTCAGGTTTTAACAATAAATAATACTGTTCATAACTTAAATCAGGAGGAAGACTTAAGCTATCAAGATCAAAAGAGGAATCCTGAAGAATACAAATATTTGATGAAAGTATGGCCCGTTCCCAGTCAAAGGGTTCAGGCTTTCTTGCATAAGGATGTTTAAGAAGAATTCTAATGACTTCGGTTTCAAATAATTCTTCAACCTTACTGGCAGGGAGAAAGCGAAGGATTTCTGGATTGTATTCAATGCGCATTCCTCCTTCCCCGGCAGAACCACTGCGGAATGGAACTGTTTGCTGGATGTTCTGACATAAATTATGGGTACAAAATACAGAGAAGAAAAGCGGCTCTGTAAGAAACCAGGATTCTGTGATTTTCTTTAATATCGAATGGATGTTGTCTAGTTGTTTGTGAGTCATAAGGTTCCTACATATTCTGGATAAAATCGATAAAGAGAAGATAAAGTTCATTGCATTCAGAAACAATGAATTCTTTTGCCGTTTCGTAATTAGGATCAGTGAAGTTTGAAGCCAGATGGGCTAGAGCTTCATTCTTTTTTGATTTCTTGAGCCACTGTCCATAAGCCAGCAAATTTTTACCAGCATTGGCTACAGGATTTTGTGTTTCCAGATATCTGTAAATTTCATCATTGAGTAAAGCAAGTTCAGGCGTTTTGTAAGTTTTTAAAGTTTCAGTATGTTCTGAAAAGTGACCAAGAATATCTTCTGCACTAAGGAGATTTGAATTATTAAGGGAAGAAAAGAACCTGGCAGTTGTCTTGCTTCCGATAATTCCGGCAATAATTTTCTGATCAGTTTTGGAAAGAGAATTAATAGTTTTAATTATATTGGAAACTTTTTCCCATCCACGGCGGTCTGGGGTTTTCTCAAGGTTTTGTTCATCGTTTACTGATATAGAATCTCCGTCCAGATCAGAAGGGTTTTTCTGAATAAAAGAAATGATTCTTACATCAATCATATTTTTCTCTGCCCACAAAAGCCATTCTCTCACTGAAGGGCGGAAATCATAAATATTGAAACGGCTAATCAGTGCAGGATCAAGATCTGTAATTTGGTATTCGTCACCATTGTTTACAGCAGAGATTATGATACTGCCTTTGGGAAGAGAACGACCGGCGATTTTTTTATTTAAGGCCAGGTCCATAACAGACTGAAGAATTTCCGGCCGAGCTCGATTCAATTCGTCCAGAAAGAGAACCACAGGTTTTTCATTCTGAGGAAACCAGAAAGGAGGAAGAAAGGTTGTAGTTTGGTTTGTTGAGTTACGGTCCGGAAGCCCAATCAAATCTCCGGGATCGCTCATCTGACCGAGAAACAAAGAAATGACAGGGATTCCATTACTTTCATAGTAGTGTGTGAGAATCTGGCTTTTACCGATACCATGTTTCCCAGCCAGCATGATGTTCTGTTCGGCTGGGGTTTTTGCTAAGACTTCGTAAAGTTCTTTAGAATTGATTGTGACCATTAGTTGGCTTCCTTTATGTTTATATTTTTTTGTTTGATTTCAATAGGTGGAAATACTTCTTTCAAGAGGGCATCATATTTCTTCCACTCAGGCATATTGGAATCCATAAGTGAAAAGAATTTATCTGAGTGATTGAATTCCACAAGATGACAGAGTTCGTGCAGGACCACAGTTTTAATTGCATCTTGATGTTTGTGAAGTAATAAAGGAGAGAAGGTCAGATGTCCTTTGTTATCGCAGCAAGCGTAAGCATTATCAACAGGACGTATTGAAAAAGTTTTGCTTTCTACATTGAGATTTTCTGAGTATATGTTAATTGTTTCGTTAATTAGCGAAGCAAGATCATCCATAAAGCAATCTTCAATGAGTCTCATTTTTGTTTCAGAATCGAGAGTTTCTGATTCAGAAATAAAGAGGAAGATTGTGGATTCATTTACCATAGCATAAGGTTTCTTTGCATGGGAACTGCAAATAACTTCGAGCTTGTAATAATATCCCAGAAAATAAAGTCCTTCACCTCTTTCAAATACTGGAGGATTATGAAATCTCAGCAAGTTCAAGTATTTGACTTGATTTTGCAATTCATCCAGAGAATTCTGAATATAGAGAATGCCATCTTCTTCGGTTAAATGGTAAGGAAGTTCCAGGTGGATTTCTGGGACAGATTCACCAGATTTGGGATGAATTGTGAGTCGTGGGTTCTTATAGAACCCCTGTGCGATTTGGACTTTAAGGTCCGTGTTTTGTATAAAGTAATCGTTCATGGCAAGTAGCATAGACCTGCTGCTTGCGGGGACATAGGGAAGAGAAAAAAAATAATCTATGTTAGTTTTTACCTAACTTAGATAGCGCAACAGATTTACATGATTTCTGCGCTCTTTGCCATATTTCTAACGGTTTCTTTCCAATCCTTTACAAAGCATTCTGGTTCCAATGGAATTGCTAAAGCCCCCCATGCATTGAGAGCCATAACCAGTTCCATGACCGGCCAGTAATTACTGTTTGTAAATGAAAGAATCAGGTCGTCACCATCCCATTCTTCCTTAATATCTTTTCCAAGGTTATGGCCCAGGACTCGTTGGATGGCTTTTTCTCGGAAGCGAATTTTAAAACTCCATTCTTCACCGTTTTCAATGTAGTATGGACCAAACTCATTGCTGCCATGGTTTCTGCAGTCATAACCTGGTGGAAGAATAAAAGTTTTGTTTTTGGTCCGGATGTTTTCAATCTTTCTTAGAGAGAAAACCCGGTAATCATCTTTTGGAATTTCTTTACACCACAAGTACCAGATATTTTTCGAAAATATAAGCTGGTATGGTTCTACTAGGCGTTCAGAAATATCCTTATCAGTTTTATTATATGTAAAAGTAATGGTTTTCTTTTCAGAAATAGCCTTTAGGACTTTTTCCCATACTTGTGCGTCTATTTCTTCTTGATAATTATCCAGGAAGACAAAACTTGATTTAAGAGAAGAGAAGTCTGGAACATCAGAGGCATCTCCATCTTTTCTGTCTGTAAGTGGAAGTGTCATAGGATTCTTAATTGGAGATTCTTCCATTATTTCCAGAATTCTGAATGAGTCATAAAGAGGAGTTCCTTTGAATGTGGAGCACAAATTTCGAAGAATTTTTGCACTTTGAAGTGTGCTTTCTTTTACAACAAGAACCGGAAGGCGATAGGTTTTATCTGTATAGTAATAGAAATATTGATTTCCTGATCGTTCTATTTCAATTGGAGCATTAAACTTATCCTGCATAAAGCGAATTGTTGATGCGAACACGTTATCACCACATGTTCGCTCACATTGATCCTCATAAGTTTCAATGAGTTTTCTTTTTGTACATTTTTGAATTGAAAGAAGAGAATCAAAAACATATGCTCTTTGCATTTCTTCTTTACTAGGTGTAGGGGAAGTTCGTTTATGAGATTTTGTTATTGTTGCCATGCTTACCTCTGGTTCTTATGTATTTAAATTTACTAAAGGAAATAAAAATCAGCAAATTTATAAGTACCCCATATCCCCGCAACCACCTGTTGTATTTTTCCTTTTGGAGGTTCGGAATGAACAACGTGAGTGTAAAAAAAGCGGAAGAATTGCAGATTGGTGATATTATTAGAGCAGCCTTTATTGTACGTTATGATTCTAGGGGGTGTAAGACAGTGTTCCATGAAGATATGGTGGTGCTATATTCTTGTCTGAATGAAAACGATGAAAAATCTGTTCTTATGAAATTGCACGGGATGGGAGAAGGGAAAGAAACTCTAGATATTGCGTGTAACAAGAATATTGAGTTTGTGGTAGAAGGATATGAAATAATTTGATAGAACGATATTTAACAAATAAAAAAAGTAGTTGTAAAATTAAGAGAATGAAAAATAAATAGGATTATTTGCGTGTGAGTAAATATATAATGAATAAAGAGTTAGTTGCAAAGATAAATGAAATAACAAATAAACGCCAAGAAGATGGAAATTACTTTTCTTATTTAGGATTATCAAATAAAGAGAAAATACATTCCGCTTTCCTTGCAAATTTATTGAATCAAAATGGTTCTCATCGGATGGGAACTTTCTTTTTGAAATCATTTCTTGCACATATATATGGGGAAGAGTATATTGAAAATTTACCTTTTTGTTATTCCTCAGTTTATACCGAACAATTCTTAGGACAGAAAACAAATGAAGAAGGTGGTTATTTAGATATTGTAATTTATATAGGTTCAAAAGTTTTTATAATAGAGAATAAAATTTACGCGGAAGACCAAGAAAACCAATTATTTCGATATTCTAATTATATAAATAAATATTTCCCCACTTCAGAAGAAAAGGGAATTAAGCATTTGATTTACTTAACATTAACAGGAAAAAATCCTAGTTTACTATCAACAAGAATAAATATTAAGGAGACCCCTGATAAGAAGTATTGGAAAAATATTTCTTATAAAACAGATATATTGCCATGGTTGAAATGTGTTATAGAAGATAAACAAGTTTCTTGTATGTCGATAAAAAATGATATAGAAAAATATTGTGAAAATATAGAAGATTTAGTAGAGAAGGAAACTATGAACGACGAAGAAAAAGATATTGTTAATTCATATTCTTTGAAAGATTTAAATAATATGAAAGATACTTTAGAAGAAATTATATCAAAATATCAGAGAGAGATTTTAGAAAACGGTTTTAAGGAATTTATAGAAACTTGCTTAAAGGAAGTATTTGATTCTGTTTTATTTTTGGAAAATGAATCTGATATAGATGATGATAGCAAAGGGTATATTTTTGAAATATCTAAGAACCAATTACCTTCAGTTTGTATATATTTGGGATTTCAACCATTCCCTTTATATTGTTGGTTAGGTGTTGGAGACAAAAACACTTATAAGAAGTGGTATTATTTGAATACTAAACATCCTGAGTGGGATGCCTATATTCCTTTTGATAATGGAAAAAATGCAGAAATTTTTTCTAAAAAATTATTAGATGATGAAAATGCCAGGCAACAGCGTGAGGGAATAAAAATACAATTAAAGAATGGATTACAATCGTTGTTTGAGGATTGTGGATACAAAGGTTATTTTGACTAGTTTGAAAAATCATTTTTCAAAGAATCAATTCGTGGTATCCATCGAATTCTGGAATGTTTTCTGAATTGAAACTCTAAAATAAGGATTTTCTAATCTTTGTATTAAAGCGTAATGAAGAAACTTGCCTATTCTTGAATTTTCTCTAATATTATCTGCTAGGATGCTTAATAAATCATTAGATACTTCAGCTTCTTTGGCTTTTATATAATCAGAAAAAAGTGGCCTAAGTTTTTCCAGATAAGAAGAAATGTTTTTTTCTCGCGCTGAATAAGGCTGTGCGGTATAAGTTATAAAGAATAATAAATTGACGAGTATAATTCCATCATTTGTATCAAAAAAAGATTTTGGCTTTTCAAAAATGTATGAAAATAAGGTAATAATTTTTTCAGTATCTAGATTAAAAAATTTTGTTTCATAATGCTGATATCCCTGCTTCGTTGACTCAAATAATTGTGAAAAATCAGATAATGATCCATCACATAAAACACGAATAATTTTTAAAAATTGTGGAAGTTGATCCATATTTGGATAAATAGTCTTGAAAAAAATATCCTTATTTTCAAGAAGTTCTAATGCTTTCAAAATAAATAAATTATCTGGTTTATGGGATAAGTGTTCTTGTAGTTTTTTCTCTATGAGGTTTTCATATTTTTCTTTAAGAACAAAGTTTTCATTAAAAAGTGAATATAATTCAAGGAAATCATGGTGAGAAATATTTACAATTTTTTTATTTTCAATATTTCTAATTGTTTGTACAGAAATATTTGATAGTTCTCCTAGAGAAGAAGCTGTAATACCTAAGTCTTTGCGAAATGATTGCAATTCCTGAAGTAAAATTTCTTGTGAGAACTTATACAAAATAAATCCTGAAACGCTTTTAATCACATTTTCTTTTGCTTCACGATCGTTATATGAAACTAAAAAATGGTAATTTTCTTCGAACATAGCATCAGTATAAATTTAACAAAAAATAAATGTCAATTAGTTTACCTTTGTTATATTATAAAATTTTACTAAATTTGTAAGAAAAAACTATTGACAAGTTATTTATAGTCAGTTATCTTAAAGTTGTACGATACATCATTAGTAAAGTGATGTTAAGGAGGCATATATGATCAATAAACCCAATGCTGTAGTTTTTATCGACTCAGATAACTTTTCGTCTACACAGCAGGTCGAACAGATTCTTTCATATTTGAGAGATCATTTTCTGATTTCGGAAGTTAGGGCTTATGGCAATTTTGCAATGCCACAGCTTTCCCCATGGCTTACCTTTGCGAGTTATAAAGAAGCAATCAGCTTGCGAACATGTGGATCCAAGCCCCAGGAAGCAGACATAATGCTTTCGGTTGAAATGATGGAATACATTGCTCGGGAAACATCGACAGACGTTACGTTAGTTTTAATTTCCAGAGACTGCGACTTCGTATATGTAGCTTCAGCTGCCCGTAGACTTCATTTCAAAGTACTTGGAATCGGTTGTACAAATTCTCGCGGAAAATGGAAAACAGCATGTTCTCAGTTTGTGAGCATCGAAACCATAATCCAGAAAGAAAATGCTTCCGAAATCGCAAAAAAACATACTGGTACTGTTTATAAAGTAGAAGAATTCCGTTTGTTCATAAGAGAAGACAACGGGGCTGAATATAAGCATCAATTCTCGGATGGCATTACAGATTCAGAAGGCTACCTGATTGAAGGTGGAACTGTAAAAACCGGAGATCGTATTGAATTTGAAGTTGAAATTCCTTTTGATGCTTCAAAAAAGAATCGTTCTGAAAAAACCGGTATTGCTCATAATGGCAAAATAATAAGAGATGATTTTTCTTTATTTATCAATAGAAATAAAGATGAAGTCATAGAAACAAAGGAAGGTATTATTGTGTCAAGAAAAGAAGGCGCAAAAGCCCCTTATTATGTTGTTGAATCAGAAGGCAAGAAATACGCCATAGATTGTTGGTCTGTATTGAATGAAAAAGGTGAGAAAAAACCAAATCTGCCAAATGGTTACAAAATTACCTTTACACCTGAAAAAACAATTTCAACAAAATATGCTGGAAATGGAATTAATGCAGTTATTGTGGAACGAAAAGCGGCATAAAATTATATTCATAATGGAGGATAAAATATGGATGATTTCTTCGATCTCGATGGGATTCTGGACATCGCTAGAATTTTTGCAGTAGGTGCTGTCGCCGTAACAGCTTCAGCCGTATTACTTAAAGCCGTATCAGGTGGAGTAAAGATTGGGCTGGATGCAGCTGAAAAGAAACTTTCTATTGGGAAAGACAGTTCATCTGAAAAAGCACCTGAAATCTCAGGTAAGTAGTTGGTTTTCCTGGGGTAAATGCCAGGAAATATTGAATTGTCATTGGGCTTAGAATGCCCGGAGGTTTTTATTATGACAGAAGAAGAAAGATACAGAAAAGCTTGCGCATTGAAAGCACGCCTTAGGGAAGAAGGAAAATCAGAAGAAGAGATTGAAATCGAAATCGATGGTTTTTATGAAACAAACTGGACTGATGCTGAATGGTCTGAGTATACTGGCGGTGAATCTGACGACTGGTAATCTGTAACAAGTAATGAGTCCCTGAGAAAAAAGCTCAACTGCGACTACACCGAATATTTGTGTTGCTGACCGCGTGAATTGCAATGCTGAATTCACCGTTGCAATTCACGCGGAATAATCAATTATATATTTCTCCTACAAAAAGTCTCGTTCAATTGATTTAGAGAAGTGTGTATTTCAGTCTTCCGACAAAATATTCTTCTAGTTTTTTTCTTGAAATTAACTCAATATATGAGTCATCATTATACTTAAATTGTATGCCTAATTGGAAATCTTTCTCTGAAAAAATATCTTCAGGAATATTTAATATGTGAAGAATCTGTCGTTTTGTATCATCTAATATAAAACTTACTTTACTGAAGGAAAAAGAATTTATTGCAGATTTATTTCCAAAATTTATATATTTGTTTACTTGTGGTTCGAGTCTGAAATAAATAGTTTTCTCATTCATTTCGACTCCATTGTCTCTTAGTTCTTTTATCGCATCTTCTATTAGAAGTTTATATTTTCTTTCTTCAATAATTCTTTCTAGTCCCGAATCTTTTTCTTTTGTAAAGCTGAATTTGGGCTTGAATGGAACAAAAGGAAGATATGTTTCATTCGTATTATTTAATTCTTCTATGTAATGAGAATATTCAGTAAACCATTTACCAAAACGATTAGTCTCATTTTCAATATACTCTAGAACTTTATTAAGATCTTCAGATTTTCCAATTTGGCTCCAAAAATATAAATCTTGAAATTCCCGAATACTTTGAATTATTCCAGCCACTAAAAAGGAATTGCCTTTATATTTTTCGTGTAAATAAGCGATATAAGCTTTATTTTTTTTCTCTTTTTTTACCTCTTGTGTTGTAATAATAACATTTCCAAATGAAAAAAAATTAAACCCACGATAAGAGAATAAAATATCGAATTCAAAAGTCCCTGTTTTTATGGCTTCAGTAAGATCAGTTCCTGTATAAGGACATTTATAATTAAAAAACTCGAGAGTTTTCCAGAATCTTGTTTCAGTAAATTCATTTATTGTTTTTGAAAATATACTGATTAGGTAATGTTTAAAACTATTCTGAACTGAAAGAAGATTTTCTTTGTTTTTCTCAATTTTTTTTATTAATTCTTCTTCTTGCTGCTTTGTTAACTCTATTTTTTTTTCCATAGTTTACTATCTCCATTCTGCTAGGATAAATAATACTCCGTCAAGATTTCTAGGATTCAATAAGTTTTATCCATAAATTGTGTTTTTATCATACTTTCAAAAAGGTTAATATCTGATTCTTTTAACTTCCCACCATTCAATAATCGAGTGAAAAACTCAATCTTTTCATCTAAAAGCATTTCACTTTCTACATCGAAACTATAAACCCAAGCCAACGGCAAAAACTTAATACACTGAATGTATAATTTACGAACTTCTTTCTTTTTTTCTTCTAGCATAAAAAATTTCCGTACTTATTAATCTTATAACCGACAGCATTTTATTGTCCTGCATCAAGTTATACTAAATGAAAATCATATCGCCCAAATTTTGATTACAGACATTTTCTTCAAAGAAAATATTAACAGTTTTTACAGTATAAAGAATTTCCAAATGCAACCGAAATATAAAGTAACTCTCATATGTTTAAAAGGCGTCACGTTCGTTGAACTGGCGCTTTTTTTATTTCTACATCAATATTACATGTTTTGTGGATAACTCTTTAAAAACTGTTACAATTTTCCCTTGCTGATTTATCGATAGAGAAGAGTGCGCCTCCCACCTTGTATTTTTCAAAAAAAACAAATACTTTAATCGCTTTATTAGGAACTTAGGTGTATTTTTGTAACTGCTATGTTACACTTTACCCACACTGGTATCGTTTATGACGTAAAGTATAGGGTGTAATTCTTAAAGCAACATTATACGTGCCAGCTTCTATCTTATTCTGATTATAAAGCATTCTTTGATCCAGAGTTTGCTTCTCTGGCTAGATTTTTTTTGTGGCTCTAGTTATTTTCCAGAACTGTTTTTTTTATTACAATTATGATTAATGAGGTTATAGATACAAGGGCTCCGTTCTTAGTAAAAGCGTCTCGGTCGAACAATGTGACGTTTTCCTCAGTTTTACATTTCCCATACAAACTGATTGAATCAGATTTAACTCAAAGAAATGTATTTTATTTTGACTTCATATCTTCTTCGATCAAATCCTGACGAATTCTTTCAGCTTCATGAAGAGGACAACCGCCCCACATAGGATCAATACTTCCTTTTTCTACAGGTTTAATTTCGCCATGAATATCTAAGACATACTCATTACGGTCTTTGTCAAAACCAAAAACAATATCGTTATCATTCCAATAAAGATCAAGGTCCCTTAATTCTGGCATTTTCATCCTCCTTTACGGTACTATTATTTAATAAATGGGATCTAAAGTGTTTTGCTTAATACACTAAATATCTTTTCAAATCTCATCTAAATCTTTTTGAAACTTGGCTTTCAAATCATTTGCTAGATTTTGAAATCTTTTAAACCAAATCCTTCTAACAATTACTTGTACTAGAATCGCCACAACGATACAGCCGATAATCCAGACGCTCATTTGGGGAACTCCTTAATTTTCTCACTTATTAGTGTACTATAAATTTCTGTAGAAATAATTAATACAAAGCGGGATATTTTAATTTTTTTAATTTTTTTGTCATTATATAATAAAAACCAGTATAATTTATTTAGGTCTAATGAAAATTAATCAAGAAACTTACGACAGAATCGTAAAGAAATTACAACGGAAACTGCAGCCATTAGATGTAGAACATATTATGGTTGTAGATTTAAATTCAAATGGAGAGCCGGAACATTTTATCACACTTGCTAAAGGTAAAGAAAATGCCTGTGAACTCAAGATGTATAAATTCGACTGGCATCTTTTAGACTATAAACCAAATGGTGTTATTCTTGTACATAACCATCCAAAGAACCTTGGATTCCCAAGCGAAAATGATAATGACCTTACTATATCAGCTTCTAAAGTATGCAAACGACATAAAGTAAAGTTAATGGACCATATCATTATTCTTAAGGATTATGATTTCATATTCTCTTATGCACAGAATGAACACTATGCAAAACTGGGGGGCTTATGGCGAAGCAAAGGAAAATAGTTGATTATTCTCGGTTCCACGAAGTATTCATTAATATGAATCCTTCTCAGCAGTGGTTTGATGAATGGGGCGAAGATGCAATTGCTTGTCATGGAAGTATTAAATATTTCCCATATTTTAGAAAGAATAGAGACAATATTGACTTTATAGAACAAGTAAAATCTCTTCAAACAACATTAATGGCTATAAAGAATAACATAGAAATCACGGCAAAGAATAATCCAGGCATTAAAGATCCGAATTACAGAGAAAGACTTAAGAAATGTAATGAGTATTTAAATGCAGAAATTATTACATATGAGAAACTTGAACAGTTGAACTTCATAACTACACATATAAAAAACATGAGTTATGAAGATATTAAACAATATGAAGAAGACTGTAAAAAAGTAAGGAATTCAATCATATCAGCATTTATAGCTATAGAATTAAATAAAGATAAAGCTTTTACTGTTTTTAGTTACTCTAGCAGTATTTGGGCCCAATTATTATGTTTGTCTCTCTTTTCATACATATCTTTATTTCTTTATCTTTTAATAACCGATCCACGAGGTTTTCAAGAAGCGTTTAGTGGTCCTCCAGAATCTTCTCCTATATTATGGATACCATTTTATCTGATAGCTGTTGCCGTAGTATTAAACATTATACTCTTGGCTTTTGTAGTACCTGTAATGATCTTTGTTTGGATGAAGGTTCACGAAAAAGATATGAAATTCATACATACCAAATTACTTCTATTTGATGAACCAAATCCAGACGACTCATTCAAGAAGAATAGTAAGGAGGTTCTAAAGACAGGACTAAAGATAGGCATCCTAAGTAAAATACTTTTCCGAAAATAAACTAACCCGGCACGACATCAAAGCCTAATCTTTTTTTCCAAAACAACCATATTTATAAAATTTGTGGATAACTCTTTAAAATCTGTTACAATTTCTATACAAACATTTATTAGGAGTCATTTCATGGAAAAATACGTTGAACCCAAAGCTTATATATCACCAGAAATGAAAAAGATCCTGGAAGAAGGGGAAGAAAAAAAATATTCCGGTTACGGGTATCATGGTGGCGGCCGTCCTAAAAAAGATGAAGAAGCTAGACGTAAAACGATCTCAATTTCAGGAACACCAACTGAAGTTGAAAAGTTAAAAGAACTTGCAGAAGCTGCAGGGAAAACAGTCAGCCGCTATATATTTGACAATTTAATAAAATAAGAAAAGCACTGCGAGATTACGGATCGTTATACTTATGAATGTCTATTTTTTTAATTCCCGTTAATCTCACCAGATTTTCGCCGCTCTTCATCCAGCTTAATCCACTCTTCAAGATTCAACGGTTTATAATCACTGAACATACAGAAGCAATTTATCATATGGCAAGGAATATTATCCGTAAATCCCTGAGCATTCGTTACCACTGTCTGTCGGGTAATATTTTGAAACTGATTTACAAGTAATTCGTCAGGACTGTTATGAACATGACCGTACAGCATATAAGTTCTGTGTGAACCATCCGGCTTACGTACATGCTGATGATTATAGCAGAAGATTGGATAATGACTGGCGATAACCGTATATCCATGATCATCAAATTCTGCATAAGGCTTAATCCATTCAAAGCGATTTAAATTAATCCCTTCTTTTTTCAGCCATATACAATCATGATTTCCTTCTATCAGACAAATTTTTCCGGAAAGTCTGTTTAAAACCCAGTTTACAGAATCTACATCTTTAGTATGGAAAAGATCTCCAAGAACAATCACCTGATCACCACCTTTTACAGTGGCATTCCATTGTTCAATCATATGTTGATTCATAGTTCGGATATCTGGAAAATCACGGTGGTCAAGATTTGAAATCAACTGTTCTCCAAAAAAATGTAAATCTGAAATATATAGCTTCATGCGTTTATTCTCCATCTTATTTTATGCGACGAAAGTAGGCAGGACCATTTTCCTTGAGCCATTTATTGCACCGTTTATAATCAGGATAAATTGTAAGGACTTCGTTATAAAAAGCCTTAGAATGATCCATATGTCTCCTATGACACAGCTCATGGACTATAACGCTATCCAGAATTTCAAGCGGCATTAGCGCCAAAAGGCAATTAAAGTTTAGATTTCCATCGGCAGAACAGCTTCCCCATCTGGATTTTTGCAGTCTAATAAAAATCTTATTGTAAGTAATCCCTGATAGATTGGCATAATACTTTACCCTTTCAGGAATCAAACCCTTTGCTCTTATCTTCAAATTCTTTATATCCTGAGCAGATAAACATCCAAGCTGTTCGGCAAGTCTGGTTTGATTTTCAATTTTTGTAAGTTGATTTAGAATCCAATTCCGTTTTTCACGAATAAACTCTTCTGCCACATACGCAGGCATTCCTACAGGAGCTTTTACAATAACTTTTCCATCCGAATCTACATGCAAACTTATGGAGCGACGATGGCTTTTCTTAATAACATAATCTATCTGCATCACTAGAATCTTCTTCCACCAGCTGCCGCCCCTCATCAAGACTTTCTTCGTAGCCTTTCAGTGCTGCAAAAGGAAAATATTTTTACCCATTCTTTTAACGACATCTTTGACCTAAGAGTTTCCCGAAGCCATTATACAAAAAGGAATGAAAAAGTTCATTGGAAGTTCCGCAAGAATTAGTTTGGAAGATTATGAAAAGTTTTTTTGATTATCCTTTAAGTCAACTTACTAACAAGTTTACTTTGGTGTATTCTATATCAAAACTAAGAGAATAACATGTTTGTTAAAGGGCAGAATTTGGTATTAAGTTTTTTTAATATTCAATGGGTATTACAAAATGACTTAATGGGTAGGTATTTTTATCTTTATCAAAACTTGTCTAATATTTCAGATTTAGAGAAAGAAGAACTTTCAATTCTCATAGACGGAACTGAGACAGAATATTTTAATTTTCTTAAAGATAACAACCTTACTGTAGAAGAATTGAAAAAAAATCCATATTAACTATTGACTTCAAGACAGGTTCTACTAACGTAACATCAACGAAACTTAAATATTCCGAAAGGACAAAGGAGTACCAAAAGAAGAAAATTCGGTAATCACAAGAGCACAAAGAGACCATGAAGAACATTAAAAATCTTTATGAACGGGCTCGCTTAATTGCCGTAAAAGTGAAAATGTATAGGTTTATTTTTATTTTTTACTTATGAGGAGAACCTGCTGGCGCATTATTTTTAAGGCCATTAAGCGGTCGTGTCCGTCCAGGACGTGGTTTATTCCGTCATAGTTCCAAACAAAGAACGGCGTAACAAATCCGAATTTATGAATAGATGTGATTATTTTGTCGACGTCGGTTCTGGTCCTGTTTTTCAGTCCGCCTTGAAACTCTGTTAATTCCTTAAGTGGCAGGGTGGCGCTGCCGTTGCATTTCACTTCCATGTCTTTATAGTCATAATTGATTTGACTTTTATTTACTTAAGAACTAATCATAAACCGTGGATAGCGCCGCGAGCTTGGGGCTCGTTACGTTTCGGACGTTTGCCTAGTCACACATGAGCACTCTTCGGAGTGCTTATTTTTTTCTGTAGGCTGTCTGCAGTTTCAATTCATATTTTCCAGCACGGAATTCCATTAATAACGTCATTCCATTTGGTTCTTGTTTTTATTCCATCCGCATCTTACCTTTAGAATATTTTTCCTAGGATCATATTCTTCCTGGGAAAGAATAGATGGATTATTGACATTACTTATTTCTCCGTTTACATTAATAGCATCAATGTTACCTAAGTTAGCGCGGGGGATATTAGTCTGGAATGACTGCGCCGTTCCTGACATTGATGCCATTGAGCCATTTGGATTTATCCATAACGGCTCTTTGTTTTTAAAATAATCACTTCTTAATTTCAATCCTGTTTCAACAGTATAAAAGTCATTATCTTCTGCAGGCTTTAATGAGATATATTCAGCAAGTAAACCGTTTTTAGTTTTTACAATAACCAAAGTAGTTCCTTCTCCCTGATATATTGCATCATAATCTTTAGAAACATCTTCAACAAAATCTCTTGCTGTATTATATCCAGCATCTTTAAAATTCTGGTTAATGGCCCTCAAAAATTGGAAGCTCATTATACCCAAAACAAAAAAAAGGGCGCCTGTTCAACGAACCCGGCGCCCTTGAAGCTTGAAATTATAATTACTTATTTATCGGTTTTCTCTGGAAAAACCTTAACTCGATTTTATTTCAGTAACTGAGTTTCAATTCACTTTACTGAATTAAATGTTTCTTTAGCGAAATAGCAATTAAATTTTTTCAACTAGTTTTTTAGTCGATCGTGTTTTTCTCTTTCTTCCTTCACGTATTTTTTAAGTATAATAACCCTCAAAAATTGAAAAATCATTGTACCTGTATTAAATTATACAAAGTAAAAAACGTACCGACTAAATTTCTATTGTATTCACTGTTACAATTTCTGAAAACCACTTGAATTAGTTTGAACTCCAAAATAGAATTTAGCCATAACCAATTCCTTCTTTTATCCAGCTCTTCATTATCAAGGAACTAAGGAGGAAAAGATGAACATAAAGACTATCGTTTTTATGCTGTACCTGGTTACAGAAATCATTCTGTTCAAGATACAGTAATAGTGAAGCGGATCTCTAAATCAGATCCGCTTCATTTGATTTAAAGACACTTTTTTCCAATTGCATTAAAAACTTTGCTGAACTAACTTTTTATTTCTTACCATAAATTGCAGTACAGAATTCTTTGAACTGTTTCCAGGAAAATTCCGTACGGTTTTTGATGGCAATAACTTTATGCGGCGGTGAAGCCATTCCGTTGTCCATCCACCGTTTTATCACTTCTTCATCTGTTGTAAGGTCTTCGTAATCCTTATCAATTTTCTGAGTTTCTGCGATATGAATGAGAAGCTTTTCGTTATATTCCTTTTCTTCCTGTTCAAGTTCTTCAAGAGATTTTTTTCTGTATTTTGCGTCATCTGCCTGCTTTTCGTTATACAAAGCAATTTTACTTGCAATCTTTTCTCTTGCGTAAATTGTCATTTCATAATATCCAGTAGGCATAAAAGGAACGATAATTTTAGCGTAAGAATTGGTAAAAGGATTAAAAATTCTGTCCCAAATTATTTCTTCAAATTTGAAAGAGAGAAGTTTCTCATCCAATAAGTCAGGAGTCACATAAATGATTTTATGGGGTGCAATTTTAGATTTCATTACATTCCATTTTTCTTCTGTGAAGTGCTCCAGATGGTCACCCCTAAGGTTGTGAATAACTGCGTATATATCCATGATTTTGTCCTTAAAAAGTTTGGCGAACAAACTTTTCTGTTTTTAATTTTCCGGATTTTTTTTCTTTCATTTCTTTTCACCGGAGGGAAAAAATGACTATTAGAAATATACTAAAAAATCTGATAAAAACCAAAAAATAAAAGATAGATTTGATTTTAATAACTTAGAAAAGTTATTATTTTCTAAAGCTATTTTTTCTATTACAATTATGATTAATGAGGTTATAGATACAAGGGCTCCGTTCTTAGTAAAAGCGTCTCGGTCGAATAATGTGACGTTTTCCTCAGTTTTACATTTTCTTAAAAAAAAGTTCAGGGGATCGAGCAATCAGTCTCGGTTCTTTAGGAGAAAAGTATTCAAAGAAAGCTTCCGCTACAAGTTCACGTTTATGTAAAATAACCCTCCAAAACTGGAAGATCATTATCCTAAGAAAAAAAGATAAAATATATAAGGTCAATTTAATAGATTTTGACAAAAAGATGTAATTGTTTTATATTTAAATTACCGGGGAGGCAGAAAAGTCTCCTGGGTAGCCTGGGCACCGTATTTTGCGGTGCTTTTTTTTTTTACATTTCTCCTCAAACCCCATCTCTCCACGTGACTATATGAACTCTCTCCAAGTCGTAAAACATGGGAATTGACATTATTAAGAGATACGCTAATTTTTCTTTGCCCCTGCTGCATAGCGATTAAGTTCGTGGTGGCGGGGTCATTCTTTTTAACATTAATAATATATCTAGCGTGATTATAAAGCAGTACCACCTGGGCAAACGCCCAGGTGGTATCAGTTTACCGCTACCAGCTCATTTCGATTCCGGTAGATTTATGCTGTCGGGATTCCAATTTATGAAGTTTTTCCTGCTGCCGGTTATAGCCCTCAAGAAACACATCCCGGGGAACTTCGTAATAAGACTTGTCCTTATCCATAAGAACGATTTTGTTAGCTTCTTTAGAAGAAGAAATAACAGTAAGATTTTCGGAAAGGCTTTCTTTGCCAGAGCCAAAAACTTTTTCTACATTGAAAACCAGATCTTTTATGGTATCTCCAATACAGAGTTTTGAATTATTATCTACCAGCTGCCCTTTATCTGAAAGAGTATCAAAAAAAGGACGGGCAATAAATTTTTCGACCTTAGTATTTCTTATGTGTTCTTCATTCAAAGGAACTTCCTTTACCGAATCAAGATAAGTACGAACAAGGAACTGATTCAATGATTCACCGTTATGAGCCAGATTCTGAAGTAAACCTTGAGTCTTCTGCTTTTCATCTTTAGACATTCTTGAAACCAGTTCTTTTGCGATCTTAAGTGCATCCACAGGACTTGAAGCTTCTTTTCTGCAATACACTCCAAAATTATGTCTGAAGTTATATGCCGTGTTTTCTCTCTGCCGGAAAAAATCTTCATACTGAGTTTCAGTAAGTTTTTCATAAGCAGGGGTAAACTCATCGAATATTTTTTCAAAACGTTCAGGCGCGGTAACTTCTCTGTAAGTCTCTTCTGAAAGGGAAACGGTTATTTCGCCGTTTCCCACAACAAAAGAATTTTCCTCATCATTTTTTTTCAGCAGTTTCATATTCTTAAAAGTTTTAAGGCCATGCTGAGTAATCAATGCAAATTCAGGAATAATTTCTTCCATTGTTACCTTCCTATTCCCATATCCCGTTTTTCTTTTGATTCCGCAGGTTCAGACGGGAAGAGACGTGGATTTACTTCTGGTTCCCAAGTTGAAAATACTTCTACTTTCTTATCAGACTGATCATGAAAGAAACTATAATAACTTTTTCCGGCTTCAATATCATACTTTTCTGTTATGGTCGTATGATTTATGGCAACATCAGTAAATACATTATTCGAAACATGGCTTTTCATTACTTTTTCAAATGTTTCAGCCTCATTACCAAGTTTTTTCCACAAGAAATCTGTGATAACCGGAAAAGCGCTGATAGCTCCTGCTTCCATAGCGGCAGACTGGAATTCAGTTCGAATTATTTCTGATTTATTTTCAAAAAAATTCTTAGAATAATACTGAACTCCAGAAATATTCCTGTCTGAATTTGTAAAAACAACAGGAATAAAATCATCATTCCAGCTTTCTGTATCATTTATTTTCTGCGCAATTTCCTTAAGTGCCGTAGTTCCCCCAACATAAGCTTCTGCCCATTCAGGCTTTGGTATTGTAGAAAAACGGTCAACCTCGAGCACTTTTATTGGATCAATTTTTTTCCACTGACAGTGTCCGGGTTTTGTTTTACTAGGAACCGCAAGATTAAAGGAATCATGATCCAGAATAATGTGACCTGCAAAACGATTTAATCCATCATTACGGCGCAATGAACAGTCCAAAGAATTGGTAAGGTCCCGATCAAAAGAACTTTCCATGATATTCCCACTTGGGTGGTTATGACAGACTGCAATCAGATAATCTTTTTCTTCTGCACGGGAAATTACCTGCTTTAAGGTTTCATCATTTGGCTTTGAAACATTACAAAAATTCGGCATATGACTTGTGATTGCAAGCTGGTCTGCTATTTCCCCGGTCTTTTGATCTATAAGAATATATCTGAAGGTTTCAAACTTCTTGGAACGATAAATTTCCATTGCGGCCTGAAGCTGTTTCCAGCCGGTTTCTGTAAGTCCACCGTTTTTAGAAAGTTTTATATGAGTCCCCTGAATATCAAACACTCCCTTGTCTTCAAAATCTTTGAACGCCTTATACATTCCAGTACGTTCGCCGTTCAGTATAGGTTCAATAATTCTTTTTCGTTCTACTTCTGCATCCGTAATCTGACTACGGGAAATATTCACGTCATCAGGAAATGGAACTGCAGTTTCAAGAACATCATTAGCTTCCTGCTGAACTTCCTGTTTTTCCCCAGGCTGATAGATAAACTGTCTTGGCTTTTCAAAAACTGGAGCAGAAAGTTCCCTTGCTTCCTTAATGTCATTAAGACGGATTTCTTCACGACCATCCAGATTAGCAATAGTCAAAGAGAGTTTAAGAAGATTGTCTTTTCCCCGCGGAGAAAGTTTTTCTTCTATTCTATTTAAATAAGTCAGACTGTCTTTATCCAGTTTACAGTACTGCTGAATTTCTTCCGGAGTAAGGTGACTGTTATAAACTTCACGTTTTCTCTGAATTTCAAAGGCCTGAGCGATATGAGCTTTCATTTCTTCGATTGAAAGTTTACGGGTATCGGTTTCATCCTTTTCAACAAAGGCCTTAATTTCAATGCGATCCAAAAGAGGATTTGAAATCTTTTTCCAGTACTGATTTATAGCCCGCTCACTATCCAGACAGATTTTATCGGGAGACCCATAACATCCGCAGGGACATGGATTCATAGCCATAATCAGCTGAAAATCAGCAGGGTAGGTTGTAGAACGACCAGCGCGAGATAAAGTAATATGACGGCTTTCAAGCGGAACCCGAAGCATCTGAACTACGGAACTTCTGAATTCTGCAGCTTCGTCCATGAACAGAACACCTTTATGCGCCAGAGAGACTTCGCCTGGTCTGCAGTTAGGACCGCCACCACAAATACCTTCCACCGTAGCAGTCTGATGTGGCATACGGAAAGGGGGAATGAAACTGTCCCGCCCTGGACTGTCCAGACCTGCAAGACTTGCAATACGACGAGGCTGAACTGCTTCTTCTTCAGTAAGATTTGGAGTTAAAGCCGGTACCAAAGACTGAATAAGAAGTGTCTTTCCACAACCTGGAGCTCCTGCAGCAAGAAGATTATGTTTCCCTGCAACTGCAACCTCAATAGCACGAATTGTTTCAAAATGGCCTTCCATAGGCAGACGTTCAAGAATGTCTTTATAGTCTTCCAGCCAGTCTTCATTAAACTGAATGGTTTCTGCTTTATAAAGTTTTGGTTCGGTCTTTCTGAAATTTTCTGCTACCATCAGTTTTTCATCAACTTCTTTAAGATTTGAACATTCCAGAATCTTGATGTCATCAATACTTTTCAAAAGTTCGGCTGTGGCAGGATCACATACAATATGCCTGATACCGGCAGCTTTTGCAGTATTCACTGCGGCCGCAGCACCACGAACAGGTCTGATATTTCCTGAAAGGTCCAGTTCCCCAAGTACCAGAATCGGTTCATCTACCGGATACTGTTTTGTATGGCTTAAGATACCTACGGCCATAGATAAATCCATAGGAGTATCCTTTCTTAAATCTGCAGGGGAAAGAGACTGAAGAATTCTTTCTGATGGAAGATTCAGCCCGCTGTTTACAAAAGCGCAGTGGATTCTTTCTCTAGTTTCTTTTACTGCACTGTCAGCAAGTCCAACAATATCATAAGCAGGAATTCCTTTCCTAAGGTCAGTTTCAACATGAACGATTGTTCCTTCGTAACCAAATGGAGAGAAAGAATAAATTTCCAGAGGTTTAACCGGTTCTTCTGGCTGAGGAATTTCAAGATCCAGCTCCGTCTGAATAATTTCGGCTGGACCATATTCAGGAAATTCTTCCGGATGCTCTTTGTAGAGCATAGCTTCGATTGTGATATTTTCTGGAACATGATAATCCATTTCCATATAAGGGATACTCAAAATCTCATCAAGAGAAGTAGATCCCCATTCGGACATCTGGAAATCACCATTCAGAATGTTATATCCAAACCCAATTCCATAAGAATCAATTTCAGAAAGGAAGATTTCTGTGTTTCCCAAAAAATAACGAAAGCCCAATGTATGAGTTCCATCGTCATTAATAAGTTCTTCATCAACATTAATCCTGCGATACGTGTCAGCAATTTCCTTTAATTTATTTCTGAAAAACTGACCGTCTTCGCCCTTAATAAGATCCATAGTGAATTCCAGCTGAACTGGAGGAATCACTTTTTTACAGATTTCCAGGTCTTCCTGAGTTAATTCCCCAGAACTTTTTTCTGAGGCTTCCAATTCTGGATATTTTTTTACCTTTGGAATTTTTTCTTCTGCATATTTCAATGCAAGTTTTTCTTCTATATATTTGGTCATATTCACATTTGCAGGAAACATTTCCCAAATACGACGAAGTTTTGACCAGTCTACAGAATTATAAACTTTGTAATTATCGGCATTCATTGCCTTCTGAGCCTCTCTGCCTGGAAGATACAACTCCGATACAATCATTTTTTTGACTTCATTAGCTGTAAAAGAAAGGAACTCATTTCCGGCGGGATCGTCAGCAGCAAAGGGATATTCTTCAAGAACTTTTGCAAATACATTATTCATTGAACTGTCATAAGTGCTTTTAATATCCTGAAGAGACGATTTCAACTGTTCATCCACACGATCTGCATCAGTAGATTCAATAAGCCATTTTTTATGAAGTTCCTTATATTCCGCCTGAGCTTTATCCAACCCTTTCATATTTTCTTTCAAAGCTGATTTAAGGATTGAGGTTTCTTCACTGATAACTTTTTCAACATACTTTCTCTGAAATTCGGTAACCCCAGGAAAATAAAGCTGAGTTTCCAGTGCATTCAAGGCTTCAATAAAATCGTCATGAGAACAGGTTGCTCTGACAAAATCGAAAACTGAACCATTCCCATCCCCAATGTCATAACGAGTTGGTTCATAAGAAAAAGTATCTCCGGGATTCTTTGGATTCGGAATATTACAAAGCTTGAAACTGGTTTTGTCGTATCCAAACTGAATGCCTTTATCTTCTTCTGGAAGTTTATCTTCATCTTCCAGCTCCCAATATTTATCTGCAGAACCATATTTTTTTTCTGCATATTTTTTACGATTATGGAATTCCGAATCAGCTTGTGTGAGCAGTTCGTTAAATTCTTTTAATGTGTAGATTTTGTTTTCTGAAGGAAACTTAGAGCTTTCTGAATAATAAAGAATTACATAAGGAATTTTTTCTTCTTCATATTTCGCTTTAAGTTCATTCTGATCTTCTGTGTTATTTTTTTCCATAAATTAAGTACTCCTATGATGTAAGTGGAAAGTAAAAAACGCCGGCAGTTACCTGCCGGCTGAATTTAGAAACACATATCCATGTTATAGATGCTTTTCTTCTGTTCCTGTTCCGGAGCAATTTTGTCAGCATTTTCCGGAGTGAAAGACTTTACGATTTCAGTTCCTCTTTTTTCTGCTTCAAAAAGGATATTTGAAAGGGAAGGAAGATTTTTATCACGTTTTGAAGGTTCCTGAAGATCATTTTCGAGAATCGGCATGATTTTAGTTTTGAACTCTTCTGCAATTTTTGGGTCTACAGACAGCTTCATTTCGGTACGGCAAGCAGCAATGTAGGTAGCAAGATATTCCTTAGGATCACTATTGCTGATTACCATTGAGACTTCGGGCAGCAGCAAAGTTCCTTTAACGACTTCCTGTGCACGTTTAATAAAATCATCAGGATTCTGAGTCTGTTCAGGGAAGAAAAGAGAAGCGGTATGAATATCTCCCGTTTCATCTTTGAAATTGTAAAATACGCCTTTTTCATTTTCTTTAAGGGCATTTCCCATAGCACCGATAGCAGTACGAGTTGCTACTACATTTGAAATGTATCCTTTTTCCATCTTTGCGAACTGAACGGGAATAAGACGACCTGCAGGAAGACAGTAACCAGTAGCCACATTATAAATAGGATCGGTGTAGATTTTTCCAGAAGCGTCTGGAAGGAATGGGGCATTGTTTGATTCAAGCCCCTGCTTCATCACTTTTGCGTTGTGACGGGGAATCCAGAATCCATTAAACTCTTCTTTGGAAACTGGATTTTCAAATGGATTTTTCTGTTCCATAAATAAAATCTCCTTTTTGGTGTTGAACTAAGTTGTATTTGCTGGGAGACAAATATTCATAAAAATACATTATAAAAATTATAGTGTACAATTAAGAATATAATACAGGATAAAAAATTAATCAATATTCATATATGTACATTTTGAAAAATAAAGTGTATAACTTTGAGAGTGAGATACAATATTACCGTACATGTGCCGCAAACAAATGAAATATCTTACACTCTGTTTGCCAAAGGCTTTAACATAGACATTCCCAAACTTTCAGAAGACGAATCAGAGTTACTATTCCGATTCTATGGCGAAACAACTGTTCTTTTGTTCTACAACTTTGGTAAATTCAAAAAAGCCTATGCAGTAACTGGATGGCAGAATGAAAGGGACGGGGAACCGGTATTTCTTCCAGGCGTTGATGAAAAACTTTGTGTTCTTTTTTCTGTACGAGGAAAAAGAGCTTTGATTCTGGAAAAGATAATCAAATATCTTACCAGCAATTATAATAATGAAGTCTTTCAGCTGCCACTGACTTTCTGGTATAAGATGGGAGTTCTTATTGATTCCCACAGAACCAGAAAGGTTTATATAGAAAATATTCTTCAATTAAGTAAAAATAATGGAAAAGAATTTTTCTATAGTAAACAGGAATTGGAAGAAGAAAAAAAGAACGCCGAAAAATCAGCATAATATAAGGAACAAAAATGGAAAAAACAAAAACTTCAGAACCACGAATAACTTACGTACAAAAAGCTCTTCAGGAATTAATTGAAAAAAGAGAACTTATGAGCTGGTGCAAGGAACGTAACCTGCCAAGAACAACAGTCTATTATGTGGCAACTGGAGATGAATTGCCTCCATATGCCCTTATCTGCAAAATGCTGCCATATTTTTCACCTGCAGAATGGGTTTATTTTACTGATGAAGAAATCCCTTATGAACACAAAACTCTGCCGGCATTAGATCCAAAAGCCTTTTCAGTTTTTCTGAAAAAACACAAACTGGATTATAAAGACATTGCAAAAAAACTGGACATGACAGAAGTAAGGGCAAAAAACGTATTCCTGCACAGACGTGCAAACCTGACCTTATTCCAGATTCGAAAACTGGCATCAGAAGTAAATCCAGAAGAATTCTTTATTGAAGCAGAAAATCCTGTTGAATTCCTTTTTTACCCTGAGCGGGGAGATATTGTTTCTTTAAGCAGAAAAAACATCCTGGTGCTTTCTACCAACAAAGACAATGTTGCGAATGACTGTTTTATAGGAACCGTTCTAGAAGAAGAAAAAGAAGGAAGCCTCTTTATAAAAGGTGAAACCACAAAAGGCTATATTTCTATTCAGACTTTGGCAAGCTTCAGCTACATCCGCCGTAATCCTGTGTTGATAGATCACGCTTCACAAGAAAGCTTGGACGCCGCTTTGAAGATTTTCCAGAAAGTGTTTAAGTGAACAGAGCGGAAATACTAACAAACAGGAATTGATATTGGTATTGGACAGGTATAACGACCGGCAATGTTTGGAGTGTCGTCGACCGAATAATCATTTAATGCAAGAGGACCGTTTTCTCCATTTTCAGGATTGACCTTATAAACATCCTGCAGTAAATTGAAACCAGTAATTGAAGTGCTTGCATTGGGGGTCGTGCTTCTAGCATTACCTAACTTACCTGTGAGCACTTCAATTTTTTCTACACTATAAGCATAAGCTTTTGCATTACGATTTATGTATCGATTTACAGTAGTCTTTTTCTCTATAATTATGTATAACGACCGGCAATTTGGGGGTCGTTAACCTTATATAAATCAATATGATTTATATAAGGCCCAATTTTCTGTGATCTATTTCAAATTAACCAAGTATATTCAGGTATCAAGATAAAAAAAAGATTTTTATTATGCTTTGTTATAATGTTTTAATATTTTGTCTTTTATGAAGAATCTAGCGGTAAATTAAAGAATCAATTATATAAAAGCCAGCTGCCGTTTTGAGATGCAATAAAATCTCAAAATGGCAGCTTTTTTATTTACTGATTATACACACAGTTTCGGGTATCAGTAATTACATTAATCTGGCAGGACTGTTTTACGCCACTGTGTTCAATGGTTACTGTGAGCAGATCGGTGTTTTCAGTAGAAACAATCTTTGTAGAATTTGTATTCACAAGGATTGCAGGCTGATTTCCTGTCTGCTCAGCGGCCCAAGGTCCTGCAGCAATTCCATTTCCAATCCATTTATGAATGGCATCATGGGCAGGCTGCCAGTACCATGGAGTAGACTGATATTCACTGATACTCATACGAGTATTTGCCTTAGAAGGATCTTCTCTTTTCCAGAAATGTTCCGGTTCCAGATACCAGTCCGCATAACCATCCAGAAAACCGGTCAGATTTTCTTTCCAGGAAAAATCCGTTTTTGGATCCAGCTGACTGTTTGACTCTTCATAGGTAATTTGTTCTACCGTACCACCTTGAGTATGAATGACATTTTTTACTTCCTTAACAAGCATTGGAACATACCATACTGGGATCAAATATTCCTGAGTTACTACGTCATTAGTGTTTTTTATGACCACCTGACTATTTATTCCATTTGTCAGTTTTGTGTTATAGGAAGAACTGACTCGTTTATCCAGGGAAGAAGAAGTAATTCTCCAGTCAACTTTTTCTGCCACTGTAAAATTTAAAGTTATCTGTTCTCCATCTCCAATATAAAGAATCTCATTATCACTATCGTAATATGAAAAACTACCGTTCTTAGAAACCAGGGAAGCTCTGATATTCACACTAGGATAAACAAAACTCATTTTTATAGTTTTGCTTCCAATTACTTCCCCGTTATCTTTATTTGTAGCTCTTATAGTAACGCTTTCTGTCCCTTCTTTTTTTGGTGTAACCTGTACTGTTCCTTTTCCTGTCAAAACTTTAACACCATCTCCATTTACATCTCCCATACCCTGTTTTATATTCAGAGTAGCTACAGAAGAAGAATCAATAGTAATGACTGCATCTTCCGGAGTTACAGAGTAATCAAAAGAATAAGCACTGGCCGGTGAACCGCTTAAATTAGTCTGGCTGACTTCAAACATATATTCCCATAATACTTTTACTGTTATTGAAGCTTTTACGGATCCGTCAGTTACGCAGGCTAAAGTGCCAGAACCTTCTTTAAGACCAGAGATTTCTACATACCCCACGCCCTCGGAATCGCACCCCAAATCATTGAACATAAAGTAATCATCATCCATAGAAGTTGTCCAGGAAAGATTTGCATCAGGAGGACTTACAAGATACTTCACACGTTTTGAATGAAAAGGCTGGACTTTTCTGCTGGAAGTCTCGAAAGAAAAACTTTTCCCCGCTTCAACAAAGACAGTACACTCTGCAACTCTTTCTGAATTAGGTAACTGGCAAAGTACTTTTGTTTCACCTACTGCAAGAGGATAGATTGTCACAGTCTGCCCAGAGCCCATAATACGTACAATTTCTACACCATTCACTCTTTCTGCATTCCATTCCAGATCGTAATAATCAGCAGAACTTTCTGCATTATCAATAGATGCCTTAATAGAAATACCAGAAGAACCTTTTACCAGTGTCATATACGACTTATTTAAAGACACCAGTTTTTCTGCAGTCCCCGGAACTACAACATAAAACTGTAAATCACTGGCAGCTTTTTCGTGAGAGCAGGTAATAAGGGCTTCTCCAGGCTTCAGAGCAGTAATATAAATGGACTGTCCTTTTACACTTCCATCCGAAGAAATTCCTGTGATAGAAATAATATCCGAATCGGTTGTTGTCCATGTCAGATTATAAGGATCTGACGAAGTAATACCACTGCCGCTTAAAGTTGCACTTAATGTCTGACTTTTTCCTTTATTCACAGTGAGAATTGTAGAGCCCGAACTGATATAAACAGCAGAAGTTGCAGCTTCTTTTACATAAATAAGCATCTCACTGGAAGCCTGTACTACACCCGTACTGGAGGCAACCAGATTTGCCCTTACCGTAGTTGTTCCAGGATTTATTCCAGTAATCTGAGCCACTGCTTTTGTTCCGGTTACAGAACAGATTTCAGGATTATCTACAGAATATTCGACTCGAGTGCTTACAGAAGTAACTGGTACCTGCATACTCTGGAACGATACAGTTCCCTGAGTTAATGAAACGGAATTCTGAGGGAATGCAAAGCTAGAATATTCCTGTACATTTACAATCACTTTCTGATCATAAGCCGATTTTGGATGCGAAATTGTAATTGTCGCCGTTCCCGTCTGTTTTGGAGTAACAGTACAAATATTGGCAGAATACTGAAAATCAATTACGTCATATACATCTAAAGACCAGTTGAAATTATATTTATCTGTAGAAGATCCGTTTACTAAAGAGGCCGTAATAGTCTGGGCATAAGCATTTGGTTTTATGTTTAGGATACTGGCAGGAACGCTGATATAACATTCGCTTTCAGTCTGTTTGTCACAAACCACCAGAAGCTGAGCCGAATAATTTGCTTTAGGATGGGTTACTGTAACGTAAGTCTGACCATTTTCCAATGCTCTAATTTTTCCCACTTCGTTCTGACCGTAAACAGCACAAATTGAAGAATCATTTACCGTCCATACAAAACTGGAATAATCATCACTATTCCCGCCAATGAGATCTGCGGTTACAGAGGTATAACCCGAATCAACATTCAAAGTAAGAACAGAAGAAGAAAGCTGAATATAAGGATTTGAACTGGCCGCAATAGGATCGATTACCTGAACAATAATTGAAAGCGGATATTTACATTCCTTATTTCGGACTGTTACAAAAGCAGTTCCAATGGAATTAGCCCGAAGCAGGGCAGTGGAACCAGTAGAAGTAATATCTACCACATTCAGGTTACTGGATTCCCAGGTATATCCGTCTATAATTGTACTTTCAGAACTCTTAATCGATACAGAAATACTTCTGGTATTTCCTTCTCCAATAGAAACTACATTTGAAGAAGTTGTAAGATACCTGTAACTAGCAAGTTCTTCCCGGCTGTTGCCAACCACTACCAAAACCTTCTTTTCTATAGAAGAATTCTTGTGACGGATAGTAATCTGAGCCTGACCTGAACCTGCGGGTTTAATATATGCAGTTCCACTGGTAGTCTGAGCAGAAA
This sequence comes from Treponema sp., assembly GCA_024402535.1. Classification (GTDB taxonomy): domain Bacteria; phylum Spirochaetota; class Spirochaetia; order Treponematales; family Treponemataceae; genus Treponema_D. The sequence goes on along the minus strand of JAKSTN010000006.1, from coordinate 24,537 downwards.
TTGCCGCAACAGCAGAATTATCACTGTCAAAAGAAAAACCTGAAACATCCTGTTCATTAAAGTTCACAAGAACCGCATGAAGAATATAAGGCGAATCATCTTTAAGAAGGGTAATTACATCTTCTGAGGAAATATAAACTTCCGGTGCAGTTTCTGGGATTACATATTCTGATCCAATGCGAACATAAAGCTTTAATGTATTCTGGCTGTCCGGATGAGAAACTGTGACTACAGTTTCGCCTTCTTTTAATGAAGTAATTACAGCAGAAGTTCCGTTCCCAATAACCGATGCAACAGACTGATCTTCTACGTTCCAGGAAATATCTGAATATTTTTCAGGTTCCAGATTTACTGCAGTAACAGAAGCTTTAACGGTTTTCCCAGTCTTATCAGCAAAGAGAACATTCTGTGCAGTAGTAAAATAAACTTCCGGTGAAACTGCTACCAGACCTTCCGGATAAACTGTTACTGAATATTCACAAGTCAAACCTTCAAAAGAAACCGTTACTTTTGTGACTCCGCTTTTCAATCCTTTTACTGTACAGGACAGTGGATTATATTCTGATCGTGTAAGACTTAAAACTGATGAATCTTTTACAGACCAGACAATAGAAGAAAAGTCCGGAGGAATAGATTCATCATAACCGGCAGCATAAGTATATAAAGTAGTACTTTCCCCAACTGCAAGATTGTAATCAAGTTTATCAGAATACAGGACTTTGAAAGAATTCAAATCTTCTTCATTATCAGCAGTAAGGATTAAAACTTTTTTATCTGTTTCTGCTTTTTTATGACTAATATTAAGTAAAGCCTTAACGTTCCCGTTCCCATAGGCTGGGGCATTTATCTGGCAGACATTTTCATTTGCATCAATATTAATAGAAGAATTATCACATTCCCAACGAATATTTGCGTTATCCGAGGCAGTTTTATTTTCGCCTTTCAGATTTACTTCATACTCATAAGAATTTCCATTAAGGATTTTTATAAGTCCTGCACCTGTAAAATACAATGGTTCTTCAAGAACAGCATCTTCCGGAAGAACTTTCACAAGAATTTCTGTAGGATAGACTACTTTAGGATGAGTTACAGTTATTATCGCAGTTCCTTCACATAAAGGATTCAGATAAGCAGATCCATAAGAATAAGACTGACTTACTGCACGGGTAGGGGAGGCAAGTACCTGACCATTTACTGTATCCAGACTGATTACTTCATTTGTACTGCCATCAGAAGCATTACTTTTTATACACCAGGAAAAATCCGCTTCATCTCCATCAGTTCCACCTTTTAATGAGACAATAATTTTCTGTTCGTCTGCTCCAACTTTTGTTCTGATATAATTCTGACTTGTAGTAATGAAACAGGCCGCATCAATAGCATCCTTCAACTGACCTGTAACAATCAGTAAAACTTCACGAGTGTAAGCCGCTTTTTCATGAGAGACAATAAGTTTACAGGAACCATTTGCAATGCCTTTTACGGTTACCTTATTTCCTACAAAACCGGTTATTTCTGCAACGTCCGGTCTATCCAGTTCATAAGAGAAATTATCGATATTGAAACTACCTTCCGAAAGCCCTTCAAGAGTACTGGTAACTGTGAAAGTATTCTCTCCGTTCAGATTAACCACCGAATCACTTGGATTAATGTAAACGTTCTTAACAATAGTTATTACACGACAAAGAATATCCAGAGGATAAACTGCGTCAGGATGAGTTACCCGGATTGTAAAGCTTCCGCTTTCGTTTGGAGTAATTACGGCATTGTTTCCATTAGTATGCAAAGTTGCGCATTCATGTGAACCTTCCTCCCAGATAGTCTCCCAGGAAAAATCAGAATCCCTGCTGGTATCTTTGCCATTCACCAGAGATACAGAAATCTTCGAATCTCCATCTGCCTGGTTTAAAGTGACAATATTGTTTGAGGTAGTGATATAACTGATTTTTGAAGCATCCTCAAAAACATAAATTCCCATGTAATATGGATATGCCGCTTTAGGATGAGTTATTTTCACTCTGGCATAGCCCGGTTCCTTTGCAGTAAAAACACAATACTGGCCGGTAGGATTAATCTGTGCAACAGAGGAGTTATCCACTGACCAGTTATACCCATCAATATCAGACGCATCACCCCCATAAAGTGAAACAAATACTTTTTCACTTACTCCGGGAGTAGTCTGAAGAATTGAATAATTTGAATAGATATAAGGTTCTGTAACAGCGGTATAATTTTCTGAATAACCTTTTACTGAAATAAGGCAGGAAGCATCATAGCCATCATAAGAACAGCGCAAAGTAGTCTGGCCTTCCTGAAGACCTTTTACAATAACACCCCAGCTGGAAGAAGTATCACATTCAATTATTTCTGAATCAAAGGTCCAGTTTAGTTTTACTTCTTTCTGAAGGGTTGCGGGTTTTACACTTACCTGAAGATATTCCATATGCCCCACTTTGGTTTCAAGTGTCATTTTGGAAAGTGACAGGGCTGTAATTGTTATTTTATTTTCTTCCTTATTTATTACCGTTTCTTCAATACTTTTGAAAAAGTTGCAGGAAAAAAGCAGGTTGGTAAACAAAATAAAAAGGGCGGTTACCCCTGAAGATTTATTTTTCATAAATTAGTACTCCTCAATGATGATTACTTACGGGTTCGTACGTATTTTTCTGTTGGCTGTACCATATCTACCGGCGGCAGTTCCAGCGGAGTATTGGTAATCAGTTTTATTTCCGTACCTTCCTTAATTTTTATAGTTGGTTTTATATCCAGTGCCCGGTCCACAATCTTGTTTCCAAGTTTTGAGGCTTCTGAATAAACATCTGTCATGGCGTTCTGCAAATATTCATTTTTTTGACTTTGAATATCATTTGAAACTTCAGTCTGAATAAGACTGTAAACGGCAACCAAGCCAAGAGCTTTAAGGGTTGCAAAAGGATGATTTGATCCTTTTCCTTTATAACCGCTGGCTCCCTGACTATTTACTCCGTTCATATTTCCCAGCTGAATTCTGTAATTATCTGGTCTGATAAGAAGATTCCAGGCTACCTGCACACTATTCTGTCCAAATTCTACAGACGAGTTATAAGTAGCCATCAGAACAGAACCTTCGGGAATTAAAAGATAAGAATGATCCTGACTGGAATAAACGTTCTCTGTAACCCGGGCCATTACGATTCCAGGGTTATCAGTATTAATGGCTGTTATAAGAGCGCCAGAAATAATAGTACCGTCCCATAAACTGGCCCGACTTAAAAAAGTCCCGTTTCCGGAATTTCCTCTGGACTCATTAAAGAACTCATCCTTCTGATTCCCGTAATAATTATTTGTAGTTTCAGAACCATAATACTGTTCCTGAAGCGCTTTAGTTCTATCCATCTGATTTGAAATAAATTCATCACGGTTCATTTTCTGCCCGGAAGTTCCTGTCAAATTTCCACCAAAAATCTGATTTACAAGATCTTTTCCCTGCTGCGCAGAAGAATAATTTAGCCCGGAAAGACCTTCAATCTTTCTAGGGCTTCTGGAATTTCTGGTATCTGGACGATCCGAAGAACGACTGGAAGAACTTGAACCCACCGGGCTTACAGGAGCTTTTCCAACTTCTCCCTGAACAGGACCTCGAATATTTTCTGGAAGAGAGTTCAAGGCAGCATCAATGTCCGATTCTTCTTTATGGGTTTCAGCTTCATAATTTTCCTGAACAGGAACACCAGAAACATATTCAACAGAAACAGGTTCAGGCGTTTTAGTTTCTTTAAAATCGAAAACAGTTTTAGTACCCGCTTTATCCAATTCAGATGAAACTTCCTTCTTCTTACCTTTGCCACCAATATTCAATGCAACAAAAACTATGATAAAAATAAGTAGAAAGATTCCTAAAATCACCCCAATAATATTGGTCGTATTTAAGATTTTTGCCTCATTTTCTTCTTCGGGTGGAGCAAATTCTTCAATTTCCTCGTTTTCTTCCAGCTCCTCCAGAAGATCGTTTTCCTTTTCTTCTTCTGTCATTCTGCCGGTACCTCTTCAAGATTTTTAGTGATGCATTTTTCGACCAGAACCTTTTCTTTTCCGAGCCTTAATGTCACTTTATTTACAAGACGGGGGATAACAAACACATTTTCATTTACTGTGTAATTCAAGATTTCATTTTTCTCATTGAAAAGTACTGGCAGTTTTTTCTGAAGTACAATGCTGTTCACCTGGATATAAGTTCTCTGACCATCGTCATATACTCTTTCTGGAAGAAACTCCGGTTTTTTGAAGCTGGAATATTTAATTTTATAATCAAAAGAAAGCAATTCTGGATTCGAAGTTCTTAAATAACGGTTTTCAACACTACGGCCAGTAGCTGCCTCTACTTTTTTTGCCCAGACATTCTTCTCAAAAGGGTAAGTAAACTTCACCATAGCCATGTGTGTACTGGAAAATGACTTCAGACGAAAATGATAAACCCGGCGGTCAGTAATGATAATCAAAGTAGAATCCAGTTTTGAATAGGCTGGTTTCACGAAAAGATGCTGAACATCTTCTCCTGTTTCAGGGTCCCGTCCAACACCGGCAGTCAATTCCCAAACCGCTTCGTCTTCTGAAAGGAGAGGCGTTCCAATTACTACCTCTCCCGGCTGCAAAGCAATATCTGTAAGATGAAAGGGTTCTGCATAAACTTCATACACAAAATCATTATCATAGTGATAATAAAAAGTTCCTTTCTTGTAATTTTCTGGAATCTTCACAGATTCTTTAAGGCTTTCTTTTACCGCATCAATCCCAGTTTTACGGACAAAGCCCACTTCATCGGATTTTTCTTCCGGAATATATACTGGTCGTTCCACATAAATAACAGTTTCTGCTACATCCTGTACTTTCAGTTCTTCTTGAATCAGATAAGCCTTTTCTTCTGCTTCATTCAACTGTTCCTCTTCTTCAATACATGACGCTTTGGATTCCGGTTCAAAATCATTTGGATTTCCAAGATACTGAGTAGTTGAACAGGCCGTAAAGAAAAGCCCACTTCCTAAAATCAAAAAATATTTTTTCATGTCGTGTTCCTCCTGCTGATTATTTTTGATTCAATGTTCTGGTTTCTATGGGTTTCATATCAAAAGCGGTGATATAAATTCCAAGGGGATTATCTTTAATGTCTTCCTCCGCCGGCTGAAGCATTTTCACACTAATTACTGCCCTGAAAGTTTCATTATCTGTAATCTGGCCGGAAAGCTGACGTGTTATAACCTGATAATCCATTTGATAGGTGTCATTTGAAACTTTTAATGGTTCCGTCTGGAAAAGCACTTCTTTTGTCCTATTTCCAAAATCCTTAAACGGATTATTCTCTTTTACCAGAGTGGTATACTTTGAGGCGGTGGTTGAAGTAAGCAGGTGATAAGTTTTGTTCACTGCCTTTTTCATTACCGCTTTATCGGTAGAAAGAGTGTTCGTCAGATTAATAAATTCTTTTACCTGAGCCGAAACCGCAACTTCAGGAACGTTATAGTTCTGATAGTTTTTTCTGGAAACAGGACCAATATATTCCGTTTCTCCAAAGTCATTCATAGTGACTAAGACTGGAATAGAATCCGGCTGACTTACAGCATAAATGCAGATTCCCACGGACAAAAAGAAAGACAATACAGCAGCAATGACTACAAATTTTAAAATGCGGTTTTCCTGGATTATCTGACCACAAATAAAATCAAAGTGCTGGAGCTGAGGATTGAAAGGGGTATCATTTGTCCCCTTTGGATAATAAGTTTTTGAACTCAAATTTGTACCTCCACCTGGGCAGGCAAGATACTGCACTCAATATACCTTAGAAATTCTTTTTTAGTCAATAATCATATAAATACATTCTGAATTTTAATGTATTAATAACTAATCCCATTACTATTACCGGAAATCTTCTGTACGGATATTTCTTTATCTGAGATTTTTCTCATGGAATCAAAATAAGGCATATCAATCTGAATAGTTTTTCCTTCAAGGTTCCGTTTATACAAATTAAATACCGGAACATAAACTCTGCCGTTTTCAGTCTGTACAACTACTGCATCATTCCAGCTTTCGTCTTTATCAAAGGTAATAGTCTTTTCAACTGTGCCTCTTAAAAATCCCCCCTGGAATAATTTCAGGTTCCCGTTATGGCTAAGGTACTCTGTCATAAAAGTATTGTACCGGCCAAAGGTCTGCAATTTTTCTTTCCAGCCAGGTTTCAAAGTGAACAGTTCACCGTTTTTCTCTGCCAGACTAATCTGCCATAAGAAGCTAAGCCTTTTCTGAAGACTGACATCAAGCACTCTGGTATAAAGAGGTCCGTTATAAGCAAAAAGTTTTTCATCCAGTTTTGTCCATCTGGGGGAAAGAGGCAACCGAAATTTTTCCGCTGCTATTTCTTCATATGTCCGTTCTCCAACCATTTTAGTAGCAGCATCACAAAGAATAGCACGCATCTTTTCTTTTACTATTTCTTTTGAAAACCTAACCTTCTGACCATTTTTATCGAGTCCATTAATTGCCAGATGGACATGCTTATGACCCGTATCTTTATGAATGGCCCCCCCCCAATACAAATGATAGCCGGTTAGGTTTTCCAGCTGACGAATAAAATGATTGGATAAAACTTTTAAATCCACATTTTGATTTTCGGGGGAAATAATAATCTTATAATGAAAGGGAACCAGATGTTCCTCATATTCGGTTAAGTCAGTTCCAAACAATTCAGGTTTCTCAGTCACTGTTTCTTTCTGAAGTTGTGGCATATATCGTTTTATATAATCCAGATGAATATGCTTCGAGCACCCATAGGAAAGTTTTGAAATGACTCTTTGCCTGCGATTGGATTCAAATCCTTCAGAGCGAACATGAAAACTTCCATGTCCCGAAAAAGATTTCAATGGGGCAGCACGCTTTGAATAGCCAAGTTTTTTCAAGAATCTATTCAACGGACCTATATCGTCTTTGTGAAAAACAGGACGTTTCCATTCGTATAAACCAGGATCTCTGTCTGAAGAATTCCAACGGGGATGATTAAATAATGTTTTTACTTTGTCCATATAAAATCCTTTTTACATGGGCATGCATCAAAATTCGGGCAGGAAATAATCTACTGAAAGATTGTTTTTAAGTCAATTTTTCAGATTCTTCATCAACTTTACACGCATATCAATACTTTACACGAGAAGGCCCGAAAACACTGGGCTCAGAGCCTGTCACTTTACACCCTTATCTTGTCGAAATCCGCGGGGGGGATTTCAAAAGGGGAGATAGTTTTATATTTGTATTGTCAAAGATTCTAGAATGTACTACTATGATTTTTAGCAAGTTCTTCTGCCTGCCCAGGTGGGGAGCTGATTTGTTAATTCTCACAGAGAAACCAAGCGTCGCAAAAGACTTTGCAGCGGCACTTAACTGCAGTTATTGTCCATCAGAAAAAATTTATAAATCTCAGGATGGAAAAACTATCATCACAAACTGCGTAGGGCATCTTTATAATTTAGCCGAACCTGCATTTTACGATTCCCGTTTTAAAAGCTGGAAAAACCTACCGATTCTTCCAGATAAATTTTCTTATGTTGTAAATCCGGCTGCAAAAGATGTGGAAAAAAATGTTATTGCACTTCTTAAAAAGCATAAAAATAATACGATTCTGATTGCTACCGATGCCGACAGGGAAGGTGAAATTATTGCCCGGGAATGCCTTTTAAAAGCTGGAATTACTGACTATTCAAAGATCTTTCGTTTCTGGGTTTCCCAGGCTTTAATTCCTTCCGTAATTATTGACGGTATCAAAAATGCAAAACCACTTTCGAACTATGACAAACTTGCAGAAGAAGGCTTTGCAAGACAAAAGGCTGACTGGCTGGTTGGAATAAATGTGACTCGCTTCATTACAAATAAATCTGGGACATTGTTCCCAGTGGGCAGAGTACAGACTGCAGTGCTTTCTGCCATAAAAGATCGCTGCCAGGAAGTAAAGAATTTCAAAAAGGAAAAATATTATAACTACGAAGCAATTTTTGAAATTCCAGAGACTGATATTAAAGTTCGGGGAGTTTATAACGAAAATGAAAATTCCCGTTTCTCTGATACTTCCAAGCTGCCAGAGTTTTACAGTCTGCACGGGCATAAAACAAAAGTTCTTGATGTAAAGAAGGAGCAGAAAGAAATTAATCCTCCTTTGCTTTATAACCTGAATGATCTTCAAAAGGACGCGTTTAAGGTTTATGGATATTCTGCAGAAATGACACTTTCTATCATTCAGAATCTTTACGAAAAATATAAATGTGTTTCTTATCCAAGAACACCTTCCCGAGTAATGGGAGAAGAAAATGTTCAGCTTTGCTCTGATCTTTTTATGAAGTTTATAAGTGAATGCCCGGAATATTTCTGTCTTCATACTTTTGGAATTGTAGATGGCACAAACAAAAGAATATTTAATGATTCCAAGCTGGAAGCTCATCATGCCATTATTCCCCTTAAAAAAATACCGGCAAACGCTACCGTAGAAGAAGAACAAATTTTCTTTTTGATTCTTGAAAGATTTATGCTGGCCTTTGCACCTGCCTGCAAAGTGGAAAAAACAGAAATTAAGCTGGAAATTCAGGGGAACAATTTCGAAGTAAAAGGGCAGAAGGTTTTAGAAAAAGGCTGGAAAAAATTTCGCCGGATTGAAAAAGAATCCGAACCCGAAGAAAAAACTGAAACAGAACAGGAACTTCTGGATTTTGACATTAATAATCTTCACTTAAACAAAGTGGAAGCCCTGGAAAAATACACAAAACCAAAAAAGCTTTTTAATGAAGCTTCCATTTTGAGTTTTATGGAAAATCCTAAAAATGAGGACGGAAAAAAAATTGCAGGACTTGGAACTCCTGCAACCCGCCATATTTTTATTCCCAAACTCATAAAGAACAATTTCATCCAGATGGAAGGTAAAAATTTACTGATCACCAGCAACGGGGAAAGACTTTTGGAAATGTTAAACGAAACCAATTTTAAAACTCTGGCCAACAGCGGAGAAACCAGAAAATGGGAGGAGAAACTTTTCGAAAACCCCGCCGCATTTCTGGAAGAAATAACGACCTTCATCAAAAACGGAATAACGGAGGCCTCATGACCTCAAATGCAATATTCCTTTTTGAACATAACGGTTTCAAAATTTACAAATTGCAGGTATTTGGAAATACCTTTTTTATTGCAGAACGACAGGAAAGAGAAACGATTAAAAGGGTGGTGAGACGGTCAATGAGGTTGATGGAGGAAGCGGTGAAGGATAAATAAAAATATTTTTAATGACAATAATATTAAAAAAAGACTATAATGTAAGTGGTTAGATTTAATAACTTAATGAATCCTAATCACTAGCATTATAGTTCATGGAAATATTTTTTTCAGATAATCAAAAATTCAAAAACATTCCCCTGGATTTTTTACTATCCTGTTCTCATGATAAGAAACCGCATGAATCCCCAAATATCTATGATTTCATGAAAACACAAATACAGGTTATTTTTCCAGAAAATCCTGATTTATTAAAAAATTCTAATAACCCAAAATGTAACATCAAGTTATCATTAAAAAAAGATACACTATCCTTATTAAATTCTGAAATACATGCATTATCTGTAATTGATACTATTTCATTTCTCTTTTCAAAAAGTCATAAAAACAATTTCACGATAGCAATTCCTATATCTATCTATAATAATAGTTTTTATGACACTTACTTCATATCAAAATTCATAAATAAAGGAATAGATTTTTTTAAATTTTCAAAGTTTGATATAAAAGTTTATTTCTATGGAACCAAGGAAAATATAAACTCCACAATGAATTGTTTTAAAACTATCAACTCATTGCCTACGCCAGATACAGTAATCATAAATAAAATAGAAAATATTATAGACAAAGCAAAAAAACTTTCATTAAATGAATTTATAAAAGAATTTAAAAATGATTCTGCCTACGATTTACTAAATAAATATATAAAAGAAAAAGAAAAGAAAACATCTGGAGTTTATAAACAAGCTGGTATTTCAAAACAAGACTACTCAAATCGTTTTGGAAATTATTCAAAACAGCCTGAAAAAATATTACAAAGAAAGTACCAGACTATAAGCATATCCATTGTTCTTAACTTAGAATTAAATGAATCGGTTTCCTTTCTAGCTTCATATGGCTATGCATTTTCGAATTCAGAAGAAAAAGACCTTATAATCCAATACTATATTTGTAATCATAAATTCGATATATTCAATATTAATAATGAACTAGAAAAAAGAGGTCTACCCCCCCTAGGAAATTCAATACTGTAAGAAATTTTAAAAAGTCGTATTTTTCCGACCTTCTCTAATTGATTATATAATATATTTATTATCATAAAACCAATAGGAGAAAATTATTGAATAATAATACAGTATATACAAATAAGAAAAATTTATTCTCACATTATTCAATTGCAAAAGAGTATTATTTCGAAAAAAAAGATTTTATTGCAGCCTACTATTATCTAGAACAAATAAGTAAAAACACAAACATAAGTAAATTTCCAAAAATTAAAAATAATATAGAAAATTTAAAAACTACAGCTTCAAAGAAAATTTTAAGATTTATTGACAATGAAAATTACTGGATTTACTACGATGAAGAATTATTAATAATATATGGAAAACCTTGGAATATAAATTTACAGATTAAGGTATTAAATCATTATTTAGAAGCAAAAAATTATATGAACGCATTATATTGGATAGTAAATATACGAGAAAATAAGAGTTTCTCAATTAAAGATGAAATCTGCAAGAAAGTGTGGTCTCTATACAAAGAAATTTATAACATGCTCTTGGATAACGCAATAAACAATAATGATTACAAGACTCAATTCGAAATAGCAAAATTTCAATATAAATATGTAAGCCGTAAAGAATGTGAAAAATGGCTAAAAAACTTACTGAGAAATGATAGCGTAGATTATAAACTTAAAGCCGAAATAAAAAGTTTTATCAGGTCCAATCTAATAAATTTCATTCATGATATATATACCAGTACAATCCCTTCATATTCTTTGGTTCGAAGAACAAGAGGTGGCAATAGACATTCAGGATATAATAAAATATGTTAAAAATCACATTCTTTTAATACCTTTGTAGTTTTTGTGTCATAATTATTTTGTATAGGAATAAATAATGATTAATACAATTAAAGAATTTATATCTGATAATAATAGGTTTATATTCCCTGATGTCCCTACTGGCAAATCTGAAACAGTAATCGATTTTTTCAACCAATGCGTTTCACCGATCTTACCCCAAAATTCTAATACCATTATAAAATGGCATAAACTTCTTGTTAAATATGCTAATGATCCTAAATCAGTTTTACTTTGTCGTCTTTACGAAAGTCGAAAATTAAATGGAGAATGGGATACTCGTCGTGGCATGCAAACTAAAATGAAAGATGGTTTCACATATGCATTTGCTACAAATTTCTTTGCAAGAATTATTTACACCATGGCATATTATGACTTTGTGCCAGAATATGAAGATTTTAAAAAAATGTTTACGGAAAGAAAATTTTCCTTATTTTCTTTTATGGGTAAGACTAATGTAGAAAAAAATAAAGCAGCTTTTACTAATTCTCCCTATAATCAAAGGTTCTATACACAAAATTGGTACTTAGCACATATTGTGGCTGTAAATGATGAACCATTTTTTCATTTTGAATCAAAGAATATAAATGATATTTTTACTGCTGGAAATCAACATGATTGGGAAACTAATAAAAGAGGATTCATGGAAAGATATCTGGATTATCAATTAAGTGAAGAAGATAAAAAAATAGCACGTGCTCATTTTCTGAGATTCGTAGATCCTATAAATTATTTCTTGGTTCCAAATTCAAAGCATATATCTGTTTCTAAAATAGGGGAGAATCCATATCTGATAAATTTTATGCGAAGACGTGCTTATGAAATATATGGAGATATATATCTTGATTTTTTGAAAGCTGCATTATCTGACCCAGCTTTAATATCTTCTGAGTCTATCAGCTCCTTAGGTTCTGTTCATTTACCAAATTTTGTTTATAGCTCATCAATAGTATCAAATAATACACCCATCCTGCCAAAGCATAATATTAGCAGTGAACAGAAAAAAAATAAAAAGGTTTATATTGTTGCTTCAGCTCCTAACAACAAGACATTTGTTGCTAACTCAGATTTTTATAAAGAATTAGCTGAATATCAAAAAGGACCTATCGATAAAGGTTTTTCTGAAAAATTATTGAGTTATGAGAATGAATATATCTCTGTAATCTGTTTTAATCATTCTAACAAATGGCTTGGAAAACCTAAAGCTTCAAATATTGAAAAAATGTGGAGTATCATATATAAATCAAAAAAATCTTTTTCTAGCTTTCCAGGATGGTTAGACCTTTCAAATAATCTGAATATTAGCATAACTCAAGTATCCAAAGGTAAAAATCAAGGAAATTATGGAATCCGTATCAGAGGAATGAAACAAAAACCTAATGAAGAAATCATAAAAAAAATACTAGATTATATCTTTATGAAAGAATAGATATAAGCAAATAAGTAAAGCTTTGGGAATACATAATAGAGCATAGTAGTGATACTCTCAAATCCACATACGATGAAATCAAAGACATTGCTGTTTTTCCTCTGAATTATTCTTCTCATATATAAGAAAGAACTCTTGGAATATGGCTGGATGATAAAGAAGAGAAACACGAAAGAAAAGAATGTTGTTTTGAAAATTTAACTAAAAAAAAAGGTGTTAAAACTCACTCATATCATAGTTCGCAAAGGGAAAATCGTAATAGTAATTTTCTACTGACACTAACAGAAGTTACTAACGAAACAATAAAAAAATAAAACCACTGAAACAGTAAAGACCTCCAAAGTATCATTAAAATATACTTACAATTTCAAAAGATTACACAATTTCTTTAGATAGTACAAGGAAATTTACTGTAGGAGCAAATTCGCACGAAATTTTATTAACCATAGAAAATTATCCGAGGGACTTTCTTCTTCAATCACCTTTTAGTCAACATAGTTCCACTTATATTATTTTTTACTCCTTCACTATTTGACATACCCCAGGTCGTAAACTTCCTTATATCAGGAGGCACAAAATGTTTGGAGCTTTTTTAACAACCGTTGGGGTAATATTTTTCTGGTGCTTGGAAATCTGCGTAATATACGGAAGTTTCTATTAAGTCAAAGCAATAATCCAGGCCCGGGCAATTAGGAATACTCCAATAACAACAGTAATCCAGAAAACTGTCCAGGCCTTCTTTATTTTCTTTAATCGTTTCTCTTCATGTTCTGCTCTTACTTTTGAATACTTAAGAATGGCTTCTGCCTCATCCCGAATTTGGGTTAACTCAATTGGAGTTAAGCCTTCAAAAATTCTCATATCCGTTACACTGCAATTATTGCAGCCATTTGTTTTACAACGACCTTCCTGCCGGTTTTGCAGACAATTTGCCAGGTGAAATGCCAGAGTTTTAAAATCAGATCTATTCATAAATCCTCCTTCTATTAATTTGAAGTATAAGTCTTGGGGTCACTCATAGAGTGGTGAACCCATACTAATAGTGAAGGGCTTTGTCATTGCCTGAGTAACCCCTTCAAGTATTGTTTATTCAGAATCGATTCTTTGGAGGTATAAATGAAAAAATTAATCTGTCTCGGGCTTTTTATTTTTATGATTACCGGATTTCATGCCCAATCCATTAAAGACTTTGAACCATATGAATTTCCTGAAAACTTAAGTTATTCTGAAAAAAAATACAGAAGTAATATTTCAAAAGTTCTTCGAAAAACCAGCCTGTATATCTCAGACATTAACAATGACAGAAAAATTAACTGTCTTGATTATGCTTTGACTTTCTATAATCTTTGGATAAAGGAAGGTTTATCAGAAGTTAATATCGAACTAGTTCACAACGTAAACCCCAACGGGAAAATGAATCATGTATTCATACGAATCAGAGAAAATGCTCATTTCTACAACTGGGAATGTATTGAACCATCTGCACCAGAAAATGGCCCCTATTTTATGGAGGATTACTGGAACACTTATAATCCTGTATATAATCGATACCTTACTGATTTTTACTCAAATAAAGCAAGTGCAATAAAAGCATTAGCATCAGAAAACTTCAAAACAGGGGAGTCCAACCTTCAGAAATATGAAGACGAACATAAAGAAGAAATTGACGAAAGAGACTTCCAATCCCAAATAAAAACAATCTTAAGAAAAACCCAAAATACAGTTCGGGATGTTACTGGGGATGGGGAAATAAACTGCATAGATTATTCATTAATTTTTTATAAGTTATGGGAAACCTCTGAATATCAGAAAGGGGCAATAACCTGCGAATTAGTCAGAAACAGCGGACTGAATCATCTGTTTGTACGAGTAAGAAAAAATAATTCTGCTCCCTGGCTTTACATTGAACCTCAAGCAGGAACTGACTGTGATTATTTGATGAAGAATTTTTGGAAGGATTATAATCCAAAGTACAATTACTATGGTGAAACTGAAAAATGGCTTTTACGCTATAAAGCAAATTAATCTTGCCATTAGGAAAAAGAAAGATACAATAAAAATATGAGTCGTGAAGGTAAATTAAAAGCAAACAGAATTGCAGCCATTGACCGTATTATTCATGACGGTTTTTGTAACGGCATGCGTCCTACAGTAAAAATAATGGCAGATTATCTGGAAGTTTCCGCTTCTACTGTTCAGCGAGATCTGGATTATCTCAGGGACTACCTTCGTGCTCCTCTGGAATATAACGAACAGGAACATTTCTGGTATTACTCTGACCCGACCTTCTTTGTAAAAAGCATTGAGGTTTCCGAAGGAGAACTGTTCGCTATGTCTGTGATTCAACCTATGCTGGAACAGTATCAGAATACCCCTTTAAGTAATTCTATAAATGGCATTTTTGAAAAGCTGGCAGACTTATTACCAGAAAAAATCACAGTAAATACTGCCTTTCTGGAGCAGCGTTTCAGTGCGGTAAATGCACCTCTTGCCTTAATAAATGAAAAAGCCTTTTACGGTGTCTTTGAAGCCTTAAAACATCGCCACACAATCTGCTTTTCTTACAAATCTGTAGGACAGACTGAAAGATCCCGGCGTTATGCAAATCCGCTTCATATTGTTTGTGACCAGGGAGACTGGTACATGATTGCTTTCTGTCATAATCATAAAGAAATCAGAATTTTTTCGCTGGCTCGAATTAGTGAAATTGAAGAAACTGACCAGAGCTTTGAAATACCTGCGGATTTTAAAGCCGAGAAATATTTTGATCCCGTATTTGGAATCTGGGGCGGGGGAGAAGAGCCTAAGAAGATTGAACTCTGGTTTGATGCCCGAATGGATAACTATCTGGAAACTCATATTATTCACCCAGGCCAGAAAATCGAAACTCTTTCAGACGGCAGTTTCAAGGTTTCATTTGAAGGAAAACAGCTTAAGCGGATTCGTAACTGGGTGCTTCCATTTGGAAATGCCGTAAAAGTTCTGAATCCGCCGGAGCTGATTGATATGGTAAAAAAGGTTATTCAAGACCTAAATGATATTTATTAAACTTTTCCACTTTAAAGACTACCAAGCGCCAGGTAGATGCCTTAGTCAAAATCTTCACAAAATACTTAAATTGTGAAGAACCATAAATACATTCAAAGTCTCTTTCTGAATTTATATCCAAAAATTCACCACTGAAAGGGGAAATCTGGCGGGCTAAAATTCCGTCTCCCTGGGACAAATAAAAATTCAAAGGAACCTTCATCATATTCACCACCTGAATTCTAGAAAATCCTTTTTCGATTTTATAAAAGTTTGATTCCCCAGTTTCTTCAAGCGAATCAAAACTGGAATAATCTTTAAGTGGAATATTTCCCTGAACATCATCGGATATTTCATGAAGTAGTGTATAAGTTTCTGATTCTTCAAATACTTTTTGAGCAATAGGCTCATGAAAATTTCTTTCTTCCTGAGATATATTTTTCACTTTTTCAAAAACATTAAAACCACAATTCGAACAATCTTTCCAGCAGAAATTATGTTCTGCTCCAAATTTACAAGAAGCCTGTTTTAAGAAGGTCAACGCAAGCTCTGAGTCTTTTTCTGATTCTGTCATTTCTTCACCATCCTTTCGTTATTACTGTTAACGATTCTAAACACACCTTACGCTTTACTTTTCGGTAAGATACCAAATACTTCCAGCTGCCATATACCACGAAACACATGATTTATTGTTTTATATAAAGTCTCTGGATTTCCTAAAAGATATTCAAACGGTTCCGCTGATTTTATTTCAATTTTAAAACCTGACATACCTGGTACTATCAAAGTCTTAATGCCTTCTCCTTGGGAAACATATACATTCAGAGGATCAGTCATGTAATTTGAAATAATAATACTGTTTATTCCAGGCATTTCTTCTTTATTATGTTTAATGCCACTATCTGAAAGATTACCCAGTTCAGGAAATTTGATTACTTCCAGTTTCCCTTGAACAGCTTCCTCCATATGATATTTTTCGGAAAGGCGGGTAACAATGTTTTCTACCTCAGAATCAATAGTTGCAAGTAAAGCCTTTCTTATACTTCCCGGCAGCTTCACAAGTTTTGCACTTGGATTTAATTTACAGAGATTGCAATCCTTCAAACAAAGATTCCGTTGAGCAAACATCTTACATAATGCAGTATCAAACTGGAGTCTTTCCAATTCAGCTATATCCATTTCTTCTCCCATATTAAGTTGATAAAAAAAATATACTGAAAAGGGTCACTCATATAGTGGTGAAGGGGTAATTTTTTTTATCCCATTAAAATTGGCTGGAACAAAGCTTCAAAAGAAGCGGAAACCCGATATTTTCCTTTTCTGTAACGGCTAACATGTTCATTCATACAGGCGCAGGAAGACCTGGCTGAATAAGAACACAAATTCAGCAGATCCCGAAGCTGAGACTGGGGCAATTTCACAGAATCCCCAAACCGCATTTCATGCAGTTTCAAAAGAAAATAAATCGTGCTGTTATCTATATCCTTTGATTCTGTAACTGGATTCATAATATCCCAAGGGTTTCCACCTTTTGTCATGGCAGAAACCATTGGTTGCTTCACTTTCTGAACCATATCGGTCATTTTTTCAAAAACAACCGGATCGGAAAAATATTGTTCCAAAGGCTTGATACGAATATTCGGAATTTTTTTCTCATAACAATCCAGAAGCATTCTGATATTAAAGAACTCTTTCTCATTCAGAATTCTCTGCTTCATACAACAGGCTTCCTCTAAAAGATCCTTTAGATAACATTCCACATTCCTGAAGAACTTCATCTGTTTTACATCTATGGAATACAGACTTTTTGAGTCTTTTTTTAAAACTTCAGCACTATTCAAGCCACTCTGACTAAAATCAAACAGAATATACATACTCATTGGTATGACAAAAATAGTACGTCCAGCAGGATTATTCAAAAACTGGTCTGAAGTCACATAAAACGAGAACTGATCTGAAAGATTCTTAATAAACAAGTTGATAATCCTGAATAACCGGTCTTTTAACTCGAAAAAATGGTGTAAAACGGCTTTTTTGTCATACAAATTGCTGAATTTCTTCAGGGCAATCCCAGGAAACAGAATATCTACTTTGGACGCAAGTTCGTCCGGTACATAGCAGATGGTCAGAGAAAGAAGGAGAGAATCCCAAATTTCCTTTACAGAATCATCAATTCTCACACTATACGGATCCGTTTCAAGGTCGATAATTGAAACTTTAAGATCCGAAAGCAGGTCCAAAAGATCTTCGATAATCAATCTGGACCTGTAAATTTCTTTTTCCAGGCCAGTCGGGAATTTTTTTTCAGAAATAACCCCGTCAATTTTCTTTTCTACCTTAAAAATCTGCTTATCAATAGAGAAAATCAGCTTTAAGACCTTCAAAAGATACTCTGTGACCTGGATAATCTGTTCTATTTTATATTCCTTGAATTCTCTGGTTTTATAAAGGTCAGAAAGATTTTCTAATTTATAAGATGGGATTTCCGAGTGTTTTGACCGACGTTCCTGATTATAGGATTCCGCACTTGAAAATTCATTCGAATCCTGTTCATTTTGGGGAAGATCAGTCTCAATGTTCTTATATTCAACAATAGTATCTGTAAAACCCTGATGCAGAATCTTGAAAGGTGTTTCAGACAATATATCCATAAAAACCTCCATGTTAATCAGTTTATGATCATTATATGCGGTCAATGTATCAACGAATGATACAGTAAAAACATAGATTTTTCATTTAAATTTAGGTATAATCTACTCATTAATATACTTAAATTTAAATGCTATCGAACGGGTGATTTTATGGAAGCGGTGGAATTCTGGGATAAAGTAAAAATTTTAATGAATGACAGGGGAGTCAAACAGGACTGGCTTTCAGAAAAAACTGGAATGGCGGTTCAGTCTATCAGAAATCAAATTCATAACAAGCATTTTCCTTCTTTTTCCGACACTATGGCCATAGTTAAGGCCTTTGATATGACCTGGGAAGAATTCGAAACTTTTCCAGAAAAAAAACAGGCAAAAACTCCCGATTTACTGACAATTCCTGTTGTAGACCTGCGGTTTTCAGCCGGAAAAGGCAACTTTGTTCCTGACTATGCTGATGTTGTGGATCACATCATCGTTCCAAACTCTTTACGCCAGTATGAAGGCCGCCTGACTGCAGCTTTTGTTACCGGGGATTCCATGGTTCCTACAATCGCCGACAAAGATATCATCGTTTTTGATAATGACGGCTACGACGGAACTGACGGAATCTACGCCATTTTATACAAAGGTTCCGGCTACGTTAAAAGACTGCATTTAATCGCCGAAGGCGTCGAAATCATCTCAGACAACCAGTTTTACAAACCAATGATTGAAAAAAACGAAAATGAGGATTTTCGTGTCATCGGTAAAGTTAGATACCATGCTCATAACGTGTAAAAAGCAGTGTAGGGGAAATAAGTTAGAAAAGTTATAAGGCTGTATAGAAAAGAATACAAATATCTACCAAATTAATTCACCGGGGGCTTCGTTATCATCCTCTTCATCTTCCCAATTTAAGTCATAATCGATGTCGTCAACAGAGTAGGAACTCATGGACTCCGTTGTTATGTTAAATTCCTTAACCATTTCTATTAAACTGTTTAGTGAAATTACTTTACCTTCTGGGTATTCTGGTCTTATTGTTGTATAAAAATAATCAGGACCAGGAGCCTCGATTTTATACCATTGTTCTGTATCATTTTCGAAAACTATTGAAGCAGAACTACAAGCCTCAAAGGCCAAATAATGGAAACAGGTTACTGACTTCGGAATTACAACTGATTCAAGACTAATACACCCCAGAAATGCATGATAACCAATAAAGGTGACTGTTTCAGGGATTTCTATAGATTTTAGGTTGGAACACCCCCAAAATGTTCCGCTTGGGATAGTAGAAACCGAATCACTTAGTATGATTGACTCTAAAGTTCCTTGTGGACCACGGTTATAAATTGTACGGTCACCAAGAATTTGAACTCCAGAAAATAATAGATAAATAGGTGCAGTCTCAATTATTTTGCCAATTTTTAAAGTGGTAAGGGCATGACAATTAATAAATGCCTCATTTCCTATAAAAGTAACTGAATCAGGAATTGTTATCGAACTTAGTTTATGACAGCAGTAAAAAGCTTCGGCTCCAATAGATGTTACAGATTCTGGAATAATTATTGATATTAGGTTAGGACACCGAGCAAATGCATTTTCTCCTATAGAAGTAATTGTATCAGGAAGTGATATTGATTTAAGAAGCTTACAAGAATCAAACATGGAAGAACTTATAAAGGTAATAGAGTTTGGAATAACTACAGAAGTAAGGCTTTCACAACCTTTAAAAGCACTATTGCCGATAGAAATAACTGAATTAGGAATTTCGATTGATGATAATTTCTTACAATCTTTGAAGGCCTTATTTCCAATAGAGGCAATATTTCTAGGAATATTAATAGATTCAAGATTTGCACAGGAAGAGAACATACTATCACTAATTTTAGTTACAAAATCTGGAATATTAATTGACCTAAGGCTTGAACAATCTGAGAATGCATTTTCCTCAATTAATGTAACAGAATTAGGTAAAGTTAATGAAGTTAGACTCGAGCAACCTGAGAATGCATTTTTTCCGATTGATGTAATAGAATTAGGTAAAATTAATGAAGTTAGATTCGAACAACCTGAGAATGCGTTTTCGTAAATTGAAGATACAGTATCGCTTACTACGATAGAAGTAATATTCTCAACATTAAAAAAATCCGCAAGGATATGAGTCTCAATAAATTTTTCTACAATTAACGATATAATACCAGAACAGCCGTAGAACGCGCTATCCTCAATAAGAATAACACTTTCAGGAATTTCAATATTCGTAATATTCTTGCAATTTTCGAAAGCGTTCTTTCTTATTTCAGTTATACTTGCTGGAATATTAATTTGTGAAATTCTACTGTTTTTAAAACAGTTTTCATTAATTCTTTTTGGACCGAAATTAACTGTCAATTTATCCAAATTTTTAAGACTGTTAAAATATTTTTCTTGAAGTGAGTCTTCGCCTTTTACTAACACTGCATCAAATTTGTGGTTAATAATTGAATCTACAGTTTTGATAAGAGCACTGTTTCCTTCGATTTTTACAATATCTGTACAGCCCTGTAAGGCAAAAGGAGAAATATAAGTCTCTGAATTTTTAACGATTATTTCTTTCAAGCCGGAACAATCTTTAAAAGCAGCTGGTTCAACTGTTTCTGTGTATCTTGGAATTGTTACAGTCACAAGATTAATACAGCCTGCAAAAGAATTCCTTTTTATTGATGTTATTGTCTCCGGAAATATTACTGAAGTAATATTTATGCAGTCTTTAAAGGCTTCATTGTTAATTGTTGTAAGCTGAACAGATTTGCTAAAATCCAGGATTACTGGTATCTGGGGATTCTCTTTAAGAACTTCTGCAACTTTTGTAAGGTCTGTATTAGTTATTGAATTATCAAGTTTTAAATATGTGTTTTCAGTAGTGTCTGCATCAGATAATAAAGCTTCAATACCCTGAATCCCAATCAGAGGCTGCTCTGTTACAGAATTTGATAATTCTTCTATGATTTTCTTAAGTTCTTCAATTTCTTGCTCAAGTTTTTCTTTTTCAGCCGCATTGGAATTATCTTTTGTTGTTAATTCATCGCGAAGTTTCTCGATTTCTTCTGTTAGTTCACTGTCTGAAGTGTCATAATCCATTTCTTTAACCTTATCAGAACATGATCCAAAAGTGAAAACAACTGCTGTAAAAAAAGCAAGAAAAAATAACTTTATTTTTATTTTTAAAACATTTTTAAAATCGAACATAATTTAATTATATATCATATATAAATTAGGACAACAATAATTGTATTCAGATAAAAAAAAGGAAACTTCTGAAGGTATAGCTAAATTACTCATATTGTTTTCTGCTCTAATCGCCTGTAAAATAGTCATAAATAAAGTTTAAGGAACGAGAATATGAAAAAAAGTTTTTGTCTGCTCTTCGCATTATCTATTTTTTTATTTGGCTGTAAAACAGGAATTAATCCGCCTGAAGAAATCCCAGAAAAAGCTCTGGGCTCAATTTCCGGACGAGTTATCTATGATAATATAGAAGACAGTTCAGGAATTACAGTAGTAATTGACCGTACAGACGGACTCAGATCCTTAAAAGTTTTAAATGAAGAAGGTCTTAAGGATAGCCGAACTGCTAGATCTATCGTTTCCTACGGATTTACTACAAAAGACGGTTCTTATAAATTTGAAAATCTTGAAGACGGAACTTATACAATCTATGCAAAATCAGACAGTAGTCTTGAAGAAGCTGTTACTACAAATGTGGTAGTATCTGGTGGAGGAGCCATTACTGCAGAAGACCTTAAACTGACACCAGTTGGCTCAATCAGAGGAAAGATTACTCTTGATGATTCAGAATCAAACAATGCAGGATTTATTGTCAGTATTGCGGGAACAAGTTATCTTGCCACAACAGGGAGCTCTGGAGAATTTATAATTTCAGGAATTCCTGCCGGAATAGACTATGAAATTATTATCATGTATGGAACTTATACCTATTTCTGGAAGAAAGGGGTGGAAGTAAAGGGATTTGAAACAGAATCTGTTGGCTCAATCAATTTTGAAAAATCAGAAATAATATCCGTACCAGAAAAAGGTGATAAGGGAGATAAAGGGGACACCGGAAAGGAAGGAACTTCCATTGTCTGGCTCGGAACCTATGCTTCAGCTGATGAAATAAAAGATCCAAAAGCGTTAAATGCATTTTTTAATACAACAGACGGCTGCTCTTATATTTACGATGGTGAAAAGTGGACACTGCTTACCACTAAAGGGGATAAGGGTGAAACCGGAACCAGCACAAACGGAAATGATGGTATGTCAATAAAGTGGCTCGGTTCTTTTGCCTCAACAGAAGAGATTGAAAATCCTGAAAAACTGAACGCATTCTTTAATACAACAGATGGTTGTTCTTATATTTATGATGGAACCAAGTGGTCGCTGCTTGCTGCCAAAGGAGATAAAGGCGAAAACGGAACCAGCACAAACGGAAATGACGGAACTTCGATAAAGTGGTTGGGCTCATTTGATTCTGAAGAGAAAATTGAAAGTCCTGAAAAGCTGAACGCTTTCTTTAATACAACAGATGGTTGTTCTTATATTTATGATGGTGAAAAGTGGACGCTTTTGGCGAAAGGAAATGCTGAAAATAAAGATGAACATGTTCATACTTATTCAGATGAATGGAGCCGTAACGATGATTTTCACTGGCATGCAGCTACTTGTGAACATACTGATCAGATTAATGGATTTGGAATCCATTTTTATACATTTAATAAAGTTTTAAAACCTGCGGAATGTCTTGTTTCAGGGCTGGAAGAGTATGTGTGTGTTTGTGGAGAAACAGAAAAAAGGACAATACCACCGACCGGTCATTCTTATTCAGATGAATGGTCTTATGATGAAAACCAGCATTGGCATGGAACAGTTTGTGGTCACTCTGAAAAAAAAGACTTGTTAATGCATGAATTTGCTACAGAAGTGATTCAAGAAGCCACGGAGAGTGAGAACGCAATAGGAAGGCGTTGGTGTACAGTATGTAATTATGAGTTTCCAGTTGAATTGCCTGGTACTATGACACATGAACACCATTACAATGAAAACTTTGTTTGTGATTGTGGTAAATTAAAAGAATTTTCCGTTCAAGAATTTTTGGCTGAAATCGGAACTTCCGTAAAAATAATAACAGCTGACCCTACAAAACCTGGAATCACAAAATCAGACGATAGTAAAACTGTAAATGTTTATGGTGTTAAAATTTCAGGTGAATTTTCAAAAGAAAGTCATTTTCCTTCTACTTTGACTAATGCGGATTTGTGCGGGCTTGATACGTCAAATGTTACTGATATGAGTTGGATGTTTTATAATTGCTATGATCTTGAAGAGCTAAATGTAGACAATTTTGATACGTCAAATGTCACTGATATGAGAGGTATGTTCTCTTGTTGTATAAGGCTTTGGGGGGCTTTAGACTTAAGCAATTTTGATACGTCAAATGTCACTGATATGAGCTATATGTTCGAGTCTTGTATGGGGATTGGAATTATATATTTAAGCAATTTTGATACGTCAAATGTTAGCAATATGGAAGGTATGTTCTGTGGTTGTAGAGGGTTTTATTTTTATGAACATGATTTAAGTAATTTTAATACGTCAAATGTTACTAATATGTGTTGGATGTTTGCAGGCTGTTCGAATCTTGAAATTCTGGATTTAAGTAATTTTGATACGACAAAAGCTGATTGTTATGGTATGTTTGATAATTGTAAACCGTCTGGCTATGTAGATATGATACATATTAAATATTCTTCAAAAGGAGCTAAAATGAGGAATGAATATACCTCTACGCTTATTAACTGGGAGCTTGTCGAATAACACCATTTATTAACGGTGGTTTCGACAGATGCTATGATATAAATGTCTTGGGGAAAAGTGGTACTCTGATTTGACAGAATCAGAGAGTCTGCGGAAGGTTCAGTTGAACAGTGAAGAATCTAGTAACACCAGAAAACTTCGATCGACAGAGTAACCAAAACCGACCGCTGTATAGAATAAAACGGCTTAAGAGTATAACGAGACCTAAAAAATCTGTGCCAGCTTTCTAATTCTGATATCTCCCATCAAGGGTTACAAATTCATTAAAATTGTTTTGGATATATTTTTGTCATTTATATATAAGTACAACTCTGAGTGAGTATTTGAGAGTTCATTTATAAATGTATCTTTTGCTGCATCAAATTCGTGCAAAACCATATTTCTTTGATCAATCTTTTTTTTGTCATTCATATCAATAACAGCAGGAATGGAATTACGAATAATAAGGTTTT